>CAZJCV010000001.1:0-168306 GCA_964544535.1 uncultured Lachnospiraceae bacterium
TGGGCTATACCACCGGTAGGGAATTACACCCTGCCCTGAAGATAACTATTTAATTTAGTTGAGAGTAACACATACTGCATTAGAAGTCAATGTTTTTACCTTATGAAAAGAAATCTCCCAAAACTTCTTTTACTGTTCTTATTTTAGATTGCTTCTCTATATTAGCTCCGCAAAACAGTAGACCATTCTCCACATCTCCCTTGGCTGCATCAATCAAGGCATCCGTAATACAATAAGGTGTTGTCGCTGGATTGCAGGTCTTAATACAACGAGAACATCTTTTTATTGGAATTCTTCCCTCTAGTGTTTCTTCTATTAGCTTGTTTTTTATTGCCCGACCCGGCATTCCTACTGGACTTTTGATAATTAGCAAATCATCCTTATCTACATTAAGGTATTTTTCCTTATATCTGATATTGGCATCACACTCTTCGGTAGGAATAAATTTTGTCCCTACTTGAATTCCAGAAGCACCAAGTGAAAATGCATGTTCCATGTCTGCCTTTGTATTTATTCCACCCGCTACAATAAGAGGGATTGTCTTCTTATATTTTACCTCATACTCTCTTAATAAAGCAATGACTTTCTTTATTACTGTATCAAAGGTTGTGCTATCCATAGCTTTACTATCATCTTCTAGTTCTTCAGGTTTAAATCCTAGATGTCCTCCTGCCTTTGGTCCTTCAACTACGACAGCATCAGGAGTAGTCTTAGATTTTCTATCCCACATCTTCAAAAGTACACTAGCAGACTTGACAGAAGACACAATAGGAACTAACTTGGTTTTTGAACCTTTTGCAATTTGAGGCAAGTCTATTGGTAGGCCTGCACCAGATATAATTACATCAATACCATTCTTTATAGCTTCTTTTACATGTAAGGAATAATCCTCAATTGCCACCATTATGTTTACTCCTAATATTCCCTTAGGTGCAATCTTTCTAGCCCTTTTAATATGTTCACCTATCATTTTCAAATTGACTTTTTCAGGATTTTTCCTAAAGTCAGCTTCAGTATAACCTATTTGGGCTGTTGACATCACGCCAATTCCTCCAAGCTTTGACACTGTTGCAGCTAGATTACTTAGGCTTATGCCTACACCCATTCCTCCTTGAATAATTGGTAACTTTGCTTTTAAATCTCCTATTACTAATGGCTTATACATACTTCCTTTTCTCCTTACATTTTCCGGAATCTTTTATACCTAGAAGCAACAATCTCTTCTTTAGTTATATTCGTATAATTATTCAAAAAAACTTCGATTCCCTCTTTAATCTCTTCTATAACACTGTCCATATTTTCTATTGTTAGTTCTTCAGGCTCTTCTATCACTTTTTCTATTATATTAAGCTCTTCTAAGTCATGAGCAGTAAGTTTAAGTAAGCCTGCTGCTTCATCTGCCTTTTTTCCATCTTTCCATATTATTGAGGCAAAACCTTCTGGTGATATTACAGAATATATTGAATTCTCTAGCATCCAAACTTCATTACTTACTCCAAATGCTAAGGCTCCTCCACTTCCACCTTCTCCTATAACAATTGAAAGGATAGGAACTTTTAAAGCTGACATTTCATATAGATTTCTAGCAATTGCTTCACCTTGCCCTCTTTCCTCCGCTTCGATACCACAAAATGCTCCTGGAGTATCAATTAGTAATATAATAGGTCTATTGAATTTTTCTGCTTGTTTCATTAAACGCATTGCCTTTCTATATCCTTCAGGCTTAGGCATTCCATAATTTTGTTTTTTATTTTCTTTTATATTTCTGCCCTTTTGCTGGGCTATAAGGGTAAGATTTTGATTATTAAACATTGCTAAACCTGCTACTACAGCAGCATCATCACCATAATATCTATCACCATGAAGCTCAATAAAACTATCAAATACTTTTGATATATAATCTATACTTGTAGGCCTATTAGTTTTTCTGGCCAATTTAACCTTATCCCACGGACTTAATTTCTCCATTATTTATACAACTCCTGATCTTTTATATCTTCTATTAGCAGCTTCTAATCAATATAGATAATACCTTTTTCATTTGATTTCTTTTTACAATCTTATCAATAAATCCATGCTCCAAAAGAAATTCTGAGCGTTGAAATCCTTCTGGCAACCTTTGACCAATGGTTTGTTCAATAACTCTAGGACCAGCAAATCCTATTAGTGCTCCTGGTTCTGCCAAAATAATATCACCTAACATTGCAAAGCTGGCCATAACTCCACCAGTAGTTGGGTCTGTAAGAACTGATATATAAAGCAAACCTTGCTCATCATGTTTTTTTAATGCTGCTGAAGTTTTGGCCATTTGCATTAAAGAAACTACTCCTTCTTGCATTCTGGCTCCTCCTGAACAAGTAAATATAATAAGTGGCATTCTTTTGCTTGTGGCTTCCTCAATTAACCTAGTAATCTTTTCTCCAACAACTTTTCCCATGCTTCCCATAAGAAAGTTGGATGCCATTACGCCAATTGCTACTTCCCTGCCATATATCTTCCCTCTTCCTGTTATAACTGCCTCATCTAAATCAGTCACTGACTTAATATGCTTAATTTTATCCTTATAATCTGGAAATTCTATAGGGTCTACCATATCAATATCTTTATCCCACTCAACAAAGCTATTTGCATCTAATATCATACTAAGTCTTTCTCTAGGACTTATTCTAATATGATGATTGCAGTTAGGACAAGTATTGTAATTATCAATTAAATCTCCTGTATATATTATTTCATTACACCTTATGCATTTTTGAAACAAACCATCAGGTATTTGAGTTTCTTTTTTAGCATTTCTTTGTAAGGTGGATGTTTTTTTAAACATGTCTTTTAGCATATTTTCTCCATTCTTAAACTATCCAAGAATCTTTCAACAAAGCCAGTATCTACATCTCCATTTTTGTATTTTTCATGATTAACTATTGAAAACAAAAAGTCCACATTTGTTTCAACACCCTCTATAATAAACTCACCTAATACTCCTCTTAACTTTTTAATTGCCATTTCTCTATTATCATCATATACAATTAATTTAGCAATCAATGAGTCATAGGTTGACGGAATAAGACAATTGTTGTAAATGGCTGTGTCTATTCTAACTCCACATCCACCGGGCATGTGAATATTTGTAACAATTCCTGGAGAAGGCAAAAAGTTTTCTCTGGGTCTTTCTGCATTTATTCTACATTCAATAGCATGACCTTGTATTTTCACATTCTCTTGCTTAATACTTAGTTTTTCCAAGTTCGCAATTTTGATTTGTTCTTTCACAATATCAATGCCTGTAACAATCTCTGTTATGCCGTGCTCTACCTGTAGCCTTGTATTCATCTCTATAAAATAATAGTTATTATCTTGGTCTAAAATAAACTCTACTGTACCTGCATTTGTATAATTAATTTGCTTAGCTGCCTTGACCGCTATATCTCCCATTTCTTGTCTTAATTCACCACTTATTCCATGGGCTGGAGCCTCCTCTATCAACTTTTGATGCCTTCTTTGGATAGAGCAGTCTCTTTCTCCTAAATGAATGACATTCCCATAGTAATCTGCAAGTATCTGAAACTCTATATGTCTACCATTTGGAATATATTTTTCAATATAAAGTCTATCATCAGCAAATGCATTTTTCGCTTCTTGTCTTGCTGCCTCAAAGGAGGCTAGGAATGATTCACTGTCTTTAACTAATCTCATTCCTTTTCCGCCGCCACCAGCACTTGCTTTTATCATAAGGGGATAACCTATCTTATTCGCTATTTCTATGGCCTCTTCACTTGTCGTAATGGCTTTATTTGTACCTGGAACTACAGGAACTCCTGCTGCAATCATAGTCTGTCTTGCTTCTGATTTGTCACCCATTTTTGAAATCACATTAGCACTAGGCCCTATAAAAATTATATTGCACTTTTTACACAGATCTGCAAACTTTGAGCTTTCTGATAAAAATCCAAACCCTGGATGAATCGCATCTGTTCCTGTTGCAACTGCTGCACTTAAGATTCGATCCATTTTCAAATAACTATCCTTGGCCATTGCCGTTCCTATGCATATAGCTTCATCTGCTAGTTGTACATGTAGCGCCTCTTTGTCAACATCTGAATAAACTGCAACTGTACTTATTCCCATTTCCCTACAAGCACGAATAATTCTTACTGCAATCTCACCACGATTAGCAATTAAAATTTTATTTATCATTAAATAAGCCTCCTAGTTTTACCCTATGGCAAACATTAACTCTCCTTCTGCAAAAACTTTTTCTTCATCATATGCCTTTGCACTTGCTATTCCTATGTTCCCTTTGTTTTTAATTAAAGTTACTTCTAAAGTCATTACATCTCCAGGAACAACCTTGTTTCTAAATTTAAATTTATTAACTCCTGCAAAATAAGCATTTTTTCCTTTGTTTTTTTCTAATGATAGGCAAACTACAGCCCCTACTTGGGAGAGTGATTCAATAATCAAAACTCCTGGCATTACCGCCTCTTGTGGAAAATGTCCTGCAAAGAATGGTTCATTATAGGATACACATTTTTTCCCAACCCCACGTTTCCCTTCTTCTAATAAATCTATCCTATCTACTAACAAAAACGGACTTCTTTGAGGAATTATTTCTTTTATTTGGTTAATATCTAGCATATCATACTCCTTTTGCTACAATCTTCTTTACACAACAATCTACGATTTTACAAGGACCAATGCTTGCCCATATTCAACTATATCTTGATTTTCTACTAGTATTTCTTCTACAACTCCATCAACTGTAGATTCTATTTCATTCATAATCTTCATAGCCTCTACAATAGCAATTATTTGACCCTTTTTTATTCTATCTCCAACTTGAATATATGGATCACCATCTTCTGAGGAAGATGCATAAAATGTACCTACTATAGGTGATTTAATCGTAAACTTGTCATTATCTTCATCTTCTTTGTCAAGATTATCTACACCGGTAGAGCTATCTTCTTTGGTTAAATCAGCCTTCTTTAGTTCTTCTAAGGATTGATAAGCTTCTTGATTAGCATTTTTATTCTTAGTCAATTCTATAGTAAAATTATCTTCTTCATACTTAAACGATGATAAATTGGAATTCGATACTTCTTGAACCAGTCTAATAATTTGATCCATTTCCATGGCTATTTCTCCTAACTGTTATTATTCTTAGTTAATATGTTACTTGACATATCTCTTGATTAGTAAACTACCATTATGTCCTCCAAATCCTAAGGAGTTACTTAAACAATAGTTTACTTCCTTTGCTGTTTCAGCCTCTTTTGTATAATTTAAATCTAATTCATCATCTGTCTCTTCAAGTCCAACTGTTGCATGTATATAATTTTCTAATATTGACTTTACACACACAATAAATTCTACAGCTCCTGCTGCTCCTAAAAGGTGCCCTGTCATGGACTTAGTTGAGTTTACATTAACCTTGTAGGCATGGTCCTTTAAGGCCATCTTTATAGCCCTTGTTTCAAATAAATCATTTAAAGGTGTACTCGTTCCATGTGCATTGACATAGTCAACTTCCTCTGGTGAAATTCCACCTTCCTTGATTGCAAGAAGCATGGCCCTTGCCGCCCCTTCACCATCCTCTGATGGAGAAGTAATGTGATAAGCATCACATGTTGCACCATATCCAGCAACTTCCGCATATATAGTTGCATCTCTTGCTAAAGCATGTTCAAGAGATTCTAAAACTACTACTCCAGCCCCTTCGCCCATAACAAATCCATCTCTATCTTTATCAAACGGAATAGATGCTCTCTTAGGATCGATTGATGGACTTAATGCCGTTAAGGAACTAAATCCAGCAATGCCTGTAGGAGTTATAGTAGATTCTGTACCTCCAGCAAAAATTACATCTGCATCTCCATACTGAATATATCTATAAGCTTCACCTATTGAATGGCTGCCAGTTGCACAAGCAGTAACTACGTTAATACACTTGCCCTTAAGTCCTAGTTGAATGGCCACATTGCCTGCTGCCATATTAGATATCATCATAGGAACCATAAGAGGGGAAACTCTCCTAGGTCCTTTGTTTAGTATAGTTGTGTGCTCTTTCTCTAATGTTGCAAGACTTCCAATTCCTGAACCAACTGATACTCCAATTCTTGTTCTATCTTCTTTTTCTAAATCGAGTTTTGAATTTTTCAAAGCTTGTATAGATGCAGCCACAGCAAAGCTAGAAAACGGCTCCATTCTTTTAGCTCTCTTTGCTTCCATATATTCTTTTGGGTCAAAACCTTCTACTTCTGCTGCTAATTTTACTTTATAGTCACTTGTGTCAAAATTAGTGATGGGCTTAAAAGGGATCTTTTCTGCCTTAATATTTTTCCAAAAGCTTTCAAGATCATTTCCTATTGGAGTAACGGCTCCCATTCCTGTTACAACTACTCTTCTTTTCATGCCTATATTCCTTTCACTTAGCTTAGATATCTTTTCTCTACTTATATTCCTAGCCCACCATCTACTTGAATTGTTTGACCAGTGATATAGGAACTATGGTCAGATGCTAGAAATGCTACTGTTTCTGCTATGTCTTTTGTCTTACCAAACCTTTTAAGTGGTACTTGTTCTTTAATTTGATCTTTCCACTCATCTTTTAAATTCTGTGTCATCTCAGTATCAATGTAGCCAGGTGCTACTGCATTTACAGTAATTCCTCTTGATCCTAGTTCCTTTGCAAGGGATTTTGTAAGTCCTATTACACCAGCTTTTGAAGCACTATAATTAATTTGCCCTGCATTGCCTCTTATTCCAACAACTGAAGAAATATTAATGATTCTTCCACATCGTTTTTTTAACATAAGTGGAGATACATTTCTTACACAATTAAATGTTCCCTTTAAATTAATTCTTATCACATCATCAAACTCTTCTTCTGACATTCTTAGTATTAAGTTATCTCTAGTGATTCCTGCATTGTTAACTAATATATCTATGCGCCCAAACTGTTCTTTTATATCAGATACCATGATTTTTGCAGCTTCAAAGTCTGATACATCAGCTTGATAAATAATCGCATTTCCTTGAATTTTTTTGATTTCATTTAGCACTTCTTTCGCTCTTTCTTTAGAACCATTATAGTTAATTACTACTGTAGCACCGTAAGAAGATAAAGTAAGTGCAATTTCTTTTCCAATACCTCTACTAGCCCCTGTTACTAAGGCTATTTTCCCTTTAAGCATAAACTTCCTCCTGTAATTTATCTAAATCTTCTACTTTCTCAACATTTATTACTTTGCAGTTTGAGTTTATTTTTTTGACAAACTTAGAAAGTGTTCTTCCTGGTCCAATCTCTATAAATGTGCCTACTCCTTCATTTATCATATTTTCAACACTTTGTTGCCACTTAACACTAGAGTATACTTGCTTACTTAAAAGCTCTTTTATATTAGACTTGTCATAAATAAATTCTCCAGTTACATTTGATACATATGGAATAGTTGGATCCTTTATTGAAACTGTCTCTAGTTCCTCTAGAAGTTTTTCTCCAGCACCTTTTAGTAAGGGTGAATGAAAAGCTCCACTCACATTTAAAGAGACTATTCTTCTAGCTCCAATTTCTTTTAGTTTATCACTTGCCTTCTCTACTGCTGCATTCTCTCCTGAGATAACCACTTGTCCAGGACAGTTATAATTTGCTACTGTTACAAGTCCTTTTGTATCATTGCAAACTTTAAAGACCTTTTCTCCTGAAAGTCCTATTATTGCTGCCATTTTACTAATTCCCTCAGGAAGTGCATTATCCATATAAAAACCTCTTTTTTGGACTAGGCTTATGCCTTCTGCAAAAGACATTGCCCCTGCAGTCATAAGTGCAGGATATTCTCCTAGGCTAAGCCCAGCACAAACATCAGGTCTAATTCCTAGCTTTTCAACTACTCTCGCTTGTGCTATACATGTTGTCGTAAGGGATATTTGGGTAAATTCCGTCATATTTATCCTGTCATTTTGTTTAAAAATTAGCTCCTTCATATCTATCCCTAATATGGAGGAGGCTTCTTCAAAAACCATTCTACTTTCCTGGAAGTTATCATAAAAGTCTTTTCCCATGCCTATGTATTGGGATCCTTGACCAGGAAATATATATGCAATTTTAGTCATATCCTATATTTGCTCCTTATGTTCACTCATTCCCATAATTTCATCAATTATTTCTTTACAACTTTGCTCTTTCTTAATTAATCCCGAAATTTGACCAGCCATAACAGTGCCATTCTTCACATCACCATCAATTACTGCATCTCTTAGCTTCCCTATGGTAAGGGTCTCTAGTTCTTCAAAACTAGTTCCTTCCTTTTCCATCTGTAGGTATTTCCTAGTCATACTATTTCGCAAACCACGCACAGGATGACCAGTAGTCCTTCCTGTTACAACAGTATCTATATCTTTTGAATCTATTATGCGCTTCTTATAGTTTTCATGAACAATAGATTCTTTGGCTAGCAAAAATCTAGTTCCTATTTGTGCTCCACTTGCTCCTAGTGCCATTACAGCAGCAAGTCCTCTTCCATCTCCAATACCTCCAGCTGCAATTACTGGAATATTAACAACATCAACAACTTGAGGTATTAGGGTCATAGTTGTAAGTTCACCTATATGACCACCTGCCTCATATCCTTCTGCTATAATTGCATCTGCCCCTTTTCTTTCCATTCGCTTTGCAAAAGCAACAGAAGCGATAACTGGAACAATCTTTATACCTGCATCCTTCCACATTGGAATGAACTTCTCCGGACTTCCTGCTCCTGTTGTTACTACTTTAACACCCTCTTCTACAACTAACTGAGCAACATCAGCTGCATTTGGTGAAATCAACATGATATTCACCCCAAAAGCTTTGTCTGTTAATTCTTTTGCTTTTCTAATCTCTTCTCTAACTACAGATATAGGGGCATTGCCCGCGGCAATAATACCTAAACCACCAGCGTTAGAAACTGCTGCTGCCAGATTATGCTCTGCAACCCATGCCATGCCCCCTTGAATAATAGGAAACTCTATATCAAGCAAATCACATATCTTACTCTTCATAAACTATTCAATTCCTTCACTTTTTAGATGTTTAATGATATCTTCCACAGTATCCATATTCTCTAACTCTTCAGTTGGTATTTCAATATCAAATAAGTCTTCAATCTCCATAACCATTTCAAATAAATCTAGTGAGTCTGCTCCTAAATCATCTTTGAATGAAGATGTTAAATTAATCTCGCTTTCCTCTATACTTAGTTGCTCTGCAATCATTGGTTTAAGTTTCTCAAACATTTTTCTTTTCTCCCTTTATCATTAATATTTTTAATTTGTAGCCAAACTATATATCTTTTTACCTATCTTTGGAACCTTTTTTCTTAGTTTAAAGCCTTTCTTTTTCTTGACAATAAAGACCACTATACCTATTAACAAAAGAATAGCTGCTATGAAAATGGTTATAACTTTTGTTAGGGTACGCACTCCTAGATTAAAGGGCATAGCTAAATCATTATCTGTTAATTGATTAAATAATTTTTTAAACTTGTTAATATCATTCTCAATATAATCATCTTCTAGTAGGTCTGGGTCTAAATATGACATCATATCAATTAATTTCACTTCATCCATGTTATCATCCTTTCTAAATAATAAGCTCTTCTTCTTTTTCAAATTCCTTCTGTAAGTCCTTCCTTGCTCGCGACGTCCTACTATCTACTGCTGAAACCGTCATGTTCATTCTCTTTGCTATATATTTAGATGATTGCAAATAAAAATATTTTCTAATAATGATTTCTTGGTCTTTTGCCGACAAATCCTTAATTAGTGCATTTAACTTTTTCAAATTTTCCTTGCTAAAGACTTGGGCCTCAACACTTTGATTGTTATCTATATAATACCTTGCAATATCTGTTATATCATCTGATATCTGATTGTTCTCATGCCTACTTAAATCTCGTAATTTATTTATTGCAGTGTTTCTTACAATTATTTTTAAATACGTCTTTAAGGAAGCTCTATCGCTATCGTATTTTTCTATATTATTCCACAACTTTAAATAGGTATCATTAACGCATTCTTCAATATCTTCTATTCGATTGCCAAGAATACCTTTTGCTATATAAAATAATAACTTCTCATATTTGTTTGCTAGTTTAGTAAAACCTTCTTCATTTCCCTCTATAATCAAATCAATTATTTTTTGGTCTTTCAAGTCTTAGCCTCCCTTCCAAACCCTCATAAACTTATACACTAATTTTTTATTAACCTTGCAAAATGCTTTAAATTTTATTTGCTTTTATTTTTTCTTTTAAAAAATCTTACTCTTAGAAACATCTTTTTCAGTTAGACCATGCATAATTAAAGTTCCCTTATAATCCACTTCTTTTAATAGTGTAAGGTAATAATCAAAATCAAGAATCCCTTGTCCTGCTGCCACAAATTCAATATCTTCATCATAATAAAAATCCTTTGCATGAGCTGAGATTATATCTTTTCCAAGAATCTCAAAGGCTTCCTTTAAAACTCTTTTCATATCTGCTACTTGATTTTTAAGAAATATATTGGCACCATCCATAATAATTTTTATATTAGGACTTCCTATCTTATCTAGATACTTACGTGCCATTAGTGGAGTATTAATAATATTACCTATCTCTGGCTCAACACCTAAAATAATATTATTATCTTGGGCAAACCTTAATATTGCTTCTGTAGAGCGTAATAAATCGTCCCAAGAAGACTGTTTTAAATTATCATCATGCCATAACCATTTATCATGCGGGTGCTTCGTTCCAGTGCATAATGAAACAATAGGAATATCAAGCATTCGAGCAATTTTACACTGAATTTCAAATTGACTACATCCCCTTTTTCTAGCATCTTCATCTGGATCAATCATATTAAAGGTCCCAGATAAGGCCTCTAATTTTATATTGTAACTATCTGTTATATTCTTAATCTCTTCTATTTTTTCTTCATCTAAATATTCTGGCAAAGTTGGCATCCCAGCATTAGATAAATTAAATTGTGCATGGTAAATGCCATGTTCAATCATTCTCTTGTAAGTTTCCTCTAAGTCTGCTGTTTCAAAAGTTCTAGAAAATATTCCGATATTCATTCTAAGCATCTCCTTTTAAGTTGTTTTTCTTTATGATATTGTTATGCCTTGTTAGTATTTTCATAATACCATAAAAAATTGTCAGTGTTAATATGCTAGAGAAGCCTAGAAAAAATAATAATTTTTTCTAGGCTTCTCTGTGATTTCACCTCAAAACACTCACTTTTATTCAGTTTTTAATTCTTCTAATAGTTCAATTTTAGTTTCTTCAGTTAAGTATCTTGTTGGAACAATATGGGGATCAAAGCTATCTTTATAAATAAGTATCATATCATCATACACTTTTACTTTTTTTATGTTATGTTTTTTTGTTTCCATAGTTGAAATTTCATTTTTTGAATTTTCAATAATAATCTTTATATTCTCCTCTTCTATTATCATAGTGGTTTTAAATATAAAGTACGATACACCTTCGTCTTTTTTTATCTTCTTCATATCTTTTCTTATTTACTTCTCATAAGACTTGGGAAATCTGATTATCCATAATAAAACGAATAGTATGACATAAACAACCCATAAAATTGTGCCTTTTAATGAGGTGGCTATACTAAGTATTAATAGCAGCAAACTCACTACAATTGGCAATAAGTACATTAACCTGATATAGTTCCTTTTTCTAGACGGTGAATCCTCCACACTATATAAAGTACTCTTTATAATATCCTCTTCTGTTACTTCATACTTTAACTCCATAATACTTCTCCTTTTAAGTTGTTTTTCTTTATAAAAAGGACTTCTCGCTCATTGGGCATATGGACTTTTTTGATTATAGTCAATACCCCTTTTATTTAAGTCTTTCTTTATGTTCTTATTCATCATCATTAATATCATCTTTGTAATTAGATATGGGATTTTCATCTCCGCATTCTTATATAAGTCCTTAGGAGCCTCTTCATCATTCTTAATATGCTCTATAAATGTATTCACTGCAGGGACTATTTTCTTTGCTCCTAAGCTTTTTTCTAGAGGCTGACCATTTAAGGCTGCTCCACCTCCCATAACAAAACCTCCTTTGAAGTTAACATTCCTTTTTTGAGCAAAACTTTCTAATAATTTAATTCCATGTTCATGAGTATGTACGTAAGGCATTCCACCTTGAATAAAGCCATACAGGCTCTGACCATGAAGGATTCCTTCTTCACCTGACATTTTATCTAGCAAGTTGATTGTATCAGCTGGATATGAAGTGACATAACATGGTCCAATCATAATTATAGAATCTGCTTCTTTTATTTTATTTAAAACTTTATCAATATCCTTAAGATGCTTATAGAGGCTTATGCTTTCTACAATATTTTCATTTCCACGAATTCTATCAGCAAAATACTCAGTAAGCATTGCGCTACTGCCTTTTATTCTTGGACTTAAATTAATTATTAAATAATTCATTATGCAAGCACCTCCTTGATTAAATTTTCTAATTCACTCTCTGTTATTGAAGTTTCTACGACCCTTGCTATGTAGTCAACATTTGTAATAATACCTAATTCTTTAATGAAGTATTCAAAATCACTTTCCTCTGTTGCAGATAACTGATCACTAACAGCTATTCCCAAAGTCTTTTTATTTTTACTAATGCTTCCTTTTACTAATTCTTTATTATTTATATTATAAAATCTATCACCAATAAGAGCTGTCTTATCCAATATCTTTTTAACATCATATGATAATCCTCCCCACACAAGAGGTGAAGTAAAGATTTGAATATCCCCTTCTAGTAGAATAGGAAGAATTTGATCCATATCATCTCTAAAAATACACTTGCCGTACGTTTTGTCTACACAGCCATTACAGCCATAACAAGGCTTTATATCTCTTTCGCTAGCAGATATAAAACTTACTTCAATATCTCTTTTCTTCAAATAATCGTAAATAGACTTGCCAATATTCTCTTTTTTGTCATCAGAAACTATAACAATCATAGTAAATTCGCTCCTTTTACTTATATTCATTTCTAATATTTATAAGATTATTTTCTATTTTTGATATGGTATTAAATGTTGCTTTCACTTCTTCATCTGAAACACCTTCATAGAATTTGTCTAAGAATTCTATCTCTTTACTTCTATATTTTTCATTAAAATCTTTCATTTTTTCAGTATGCATTATTCTTAGTTTTCTTCTATCTTGTGGATCAGAATAAGTTTTAAGAAGTCCACTTTTTACAAGCTTATTAACAAGTTGCTTAACATTTTGATGGGAACTTCCCATTACTTCAGATAACTCTCCTATTGTTGGATGCTTTCCTCTAAATAGATATAAGGCAATTAATAGAAAGAACTGCTTTACTGTGATTTCTTCATAAAAAGCATCTCCTGCTGTTTGTAGCCTATTATCAAATGCGAAAAACGTACCAAACAAGGCCCTTTTAGTATCAATACCTTCTAACATTTTGTACCTATCCAATTTTATTCACTCTCCTAAGTTTAAGTCTTTATCTAAATTTAAAAGCTTCAGTAACCACACTTTTTAAATTATGTAATATGTTACATATATAAATATAATATATTACCTACTTTTATAATTGTCAATATAAAAGTAGTTTATTTTAAAACTTTTTAAAAGTATTTACATTTACCTGACAAAATGTTAATATTAGGTGGCCATTAAATTTAATGTTAAATATTTATTACTATCTTATTAGGAGAGATAAAAAATGAAGAAAAAGAAAAAAATAATAATAAACATCTCATTAATATTAATACTAATATTAGGCATTGCTCTCTACACACAAATTTGGAGACCACTTAAAGTAAAACCAATAGAGATAAGATTCTTTGCCGAGAATACATTAAATAATGATTTTGTTAAAGAAGAAGATGGAACAACATTTATTATACATTCATTCAAAGATAAGCTACCTAGTGATAATCCAGAAGACTACATAACTATTAATTGTACTTTAAAGGTTACAAACAGAAGTATTTTTAATGTTAATTCTTTTAAAGCTGTTGTTTTTGAACTTGATAATTATGAAGAAAATGTGTTGTTTTCTATTTCCTCTGACATAGTTAAATCTAGACCAGCATGGAGATTTTCAAGCCATGAGGAAACAATTCGATTATATGTACATATAGGGGATATGGATGAAGCTGCCATCAGAGAGTTAGTTAAAGGAATTAAGGTAAAGGTTACATACGAAGGAGATTTTATTGGTGGCCGGGAAGAAATTATTAATTTTAGTGATCCTAAAAATATAAAAATAGAGCATTTTAATTAACTTATATTAAAGGATTAATGTACCAGAGAAGCCTAGAAAAATAATAACTTCCTTCTAGGCTTCTCTATAATCTTTTTCAAAATATTCACATTTATTTACTTCCCAGTTTTTCTAAAAGTTCAGTTTTAATTTCTTCAGTAAAGTTTCTTGTTGAAACAATATGAGGATCAAAGCTATTGTTATAAATAAGTATCATATCATCATAAACTTTTACTTTTTTTATGCTATCTTTTTTTATTTCTGCTGTTGAGATCTCATTACTAGAATTTTCACTAATAATTTTTATATTATTCTCTTCTACTATCATAGTTTCTTTATATACAATGTATGTTGTACCTTTATCTTTTTTAATCTTCTTCATCATTTTTCTAATTTGTTTCTCATAAGACTTAGGAAACCTGATTATCCATATTAAAACAAATAGTATGGCAAAAACAGCCCAAAATAGCTTATTATCTACCGAGGTGATTTTATTGAAATTAAACAGTAGGAAACCCGCCATGGCTGGCAATAAATACCTAGCCCTATTATAAGACTTTTTTCTTTCCGGTGAATTCTTCACATTATATAAAGTGCCCTTTATCATATCCTCTTCTGTTACTTCATATTTAAACTCCATAATACTTCTCCTTTGTAATAAATTTATAACCCATCTCCAATTATAACACAAATTGTTTATTTTGGTGTATAATGTATTATTTAAAAGGAGCTTTATATTTTATAGTTTATATTTCTCTACCCACAGCCTCAGCTATTGGACGTAATTTCTCCATAGTTTCCTTAAAGGATTTATAAGTTAATGATTGGGCACCATCACATAAGGCATTTTTAGGATCATTGTGTACTTCTATAATTAAACCATCTGCCCCTGCTGCTATCGCTGCCATTGCTAAAGGTTCTACCATCCAATGTATACCCGATGCATGGCTTGGATCCACGATAACTGGTAAATGACTTAACTTCTTTAATGCGGGAATCGCACTTATATCTAATGTGTTTCTTGTATAAGTTTCACTTGTTCTGATACCTCTTTCGCAAAGTATAACATCTTCATTTCCGCTACTCATAACATATTCTGCAGACATTAGAAGTTCTTCATAAGTGTTTGCAAATCCTCTTTTTATAAGTACTGGTTTGTTTGTTTTACCCAATTCCTTTAAAATCTCAAAGTTTTGCATATTCCTTGCACCTACCTGGAATATATCCACCATCTCCATGAACATTTCTATATGAGCTGGATTAGTGATTTCTGATATAATAGGCATTTTAGTTTGATTTTTTGCCTTATTTAATAAATCCAAGCCATCCGCTCTTAGGCCTTGGAAAGCATATGGTGATGTTCTTGGCTTCCATGCCCCTCCTCTTAATATGTGAGCACCTTCTTCTTTAACATTCTTAGCTATTTGGGTTATTTGTTCTTCACTTTCAACTGAACAAGGTCCAGCCATTATTGTAAGTTTTTTTCCACCTATTTTAACTCCACCTACATCAATTACCGTATCTGCTGGATGCATCTTTCTATTTGCTTTCTTATACGGTTCTTGAACTTTCATTATCTTTTCTACATTCTCATTTAAATAAAGGGATTGAATATCTAAAGAAGTGGTGTCTCCAACAAGCCCTAAAATTGTTGTACTTTCACCAACTATTGGATTAACCTTTACGTTAAATTTATCTAGCATATTTGTAATTTTTAATGCTTCTTCCTTCGAGGTTCCATTCTTTAATACTATAATCATTTAATTACCACCTTTCATGTTTAAATTAAAAAAACCCTCCATCCCTATATGTATAGGGACGAAAGGTATATATGCTCTTCCGCGGTACCACCCAAATTTAGCAAATGCTACGCTTTTCGAATACGAGATTAGACATCTGATATTCTATCCTTTAACGCAGGATTACGACACAGCCTACTTAATTCAGCCTGTAGCTCAAAAAGGAACTTCGTAATGATTTCTCTAATGCTTGCTTTCAGTCTATGACAAACAATCCCTGATAGATTCCTCACAACTACTTTCTTTTATCATCGCTTTTATAAGATTATCTTTATAATATTCGTAAAAGCACTTTTTGTCAACTGTTTTTAAAAAATAACTTTCTTATTTGTCTTCATTTTTTAAATCTGGAATAGGCATTCTAAATAATATATGAGATAATGCCTTCCAATCAAAGGGAATTAGTGGCCAAGTGTACTTTTTGCCATGTTCAAATGAATGGGTTCTATATGTGACAATACATGTATATAATAATCCTATAAAAAAGCCTGGAAAGCCAAACAAA
This sequence comes from uncultured Lachnospiraceae bacterium, assembly GCA_964544535.1. Lineage (GTDB taxonomy): Bacteria > Bacillota > Clostridia > Lachnospirales > Lachnospiraceae > JAAYRG01. Next base: position 16,599 of record CAZJCV010000001.1, read on the forward strand.
CCTGACAATAACAATAAAAGTAACCGAAACATACGGATAGCCATTGAGAATTCCATACTTGGAGTTACAAATGTTCCTATGGCAGCAAGAGCCATATATAATACAGTTTCTGGCACAAACATACCAACTGATACTGCTAAATCACTAATTAACAAACCACCTATAATTCCTAAGGAAGTAGTGAGTGCGCTAGGTGTATGAATAGATGATAGTCGCAGCAAATCTAAACCAAATTCCAACAGAAAAAACTGAATGATTATAGGAATTTTACCACTTTCTTTTGGTCCAATGAATTGCAGAAATTCAGGTAAGATTTCTTTATGTTCCACTAATAAGTACCATAAAGGTGGTAAGATAAGGGCGCAAATCATTCCAAGAAAACGAACCCATCTTAAGTAAGTTCCTACCGAAATATTTTGATAATAATCCTCTGCATGCTGAGTAAAATGAAACATAGTCACAGGGAGAATCATTACGCTAGGAGATGTATCAACTATAATAGCAATATGTCCCTCCATTAAGTGTGCTGCGACAACATCGGGTCTTTCGGTAAACTTGACTTGGGGTAATGGATTATACCAATGCTTTTTTATTAAAAGTTCGTCTAATGATTTTTCTCCCATTACTAGTGCACCTGTATCAATTTTGTCTATTTTATTTTTTACTTCAGAAATCAGTTTATCATCTGCTATTCCTTTAATATAAGAAATAACTACATCTGTTTTAGATCGTTTACCTACATTTGTTATTTCGAATATTAAATTAGGATCCCGTAACCTTCTGCGAATTAAAGCTGTATTAAATATAACAGTTTCAACCAAACCATCCCTTGAACCTCTAGTGACTTTTTCTAAATCAGGCTCCGCGGGAGTTCTTGCTGGATACTCTCTTGCATCTATTATAATTCCTGTATTTTCTCCATCAATCACAAGAACAACAGCACCAGCAAGTAGCATAGATTTTGCTTCTTCAATATCAGTAAAACTTTCCACTTCAATATAGCCTACTTTTTCTTTCATTAAAGTAGTAATAATATCATGTTTAATCTCTTCATTTCCCATATCTTGAAGAGTTTCTAGAATTATGAGCATAATATTATCTTTTGCAAATCCATCAATAAATATTAGATAAGCATCTTTATCTCCAACAATCAAATCTCTACCTATAATATCGAAGCTGGCATTAATAGGTAATTGCTGTTGAAATATTCTTTTGTTTTCGTTTATGTCACTGCTTAAATTGTTAACTTCGATGTTTGTCCCTGAATCCATTGTCATTAACCTCTTTGCTATATTTTATAATCTCAAATTACAAACCTAAGATTATTATGCCCTAAGAAATTTTTGTTAGTCATGACAAATGAAGTTTTTAAAGTTATTCTTAAATATACAAATGTAAAACAAAAATATGCGATTTAAACATTAATAATGTTTAAATCGCATATTTTTGCTTTATATCTTTTTTACTACACTAGACTTTAAGTACATAGCTCCGAAACCATCAATTTTACAGTCAATATCATGTTCACCATCGCTTGGATCATGAATTAATCTTATATTTTTAACTGTTGTTCCTCTCTTGATTGATGAATTCCCTTTTAGCTTTAGATCTTTAATTACTGTAACTGTATCACCATCACTTAATATATTTCCATTAGCATCCCTTATTACTTTTTCTTCTTTTTCCGCTTCTGCTTCAGATGCTGGTATCCATTCATGAAAACACTCTGGACATATTAAAAGATTTCCATCTTCATATGTATATTTGGAATTGCACTTTGGACAACTTGGTAATCTTGGCATTTCTAACACCTTCCTTTACAAATGTTTTTATCCCTAATATTATACCATACTATCAGTATGGTACAAACATACTTGATACATGTATATTTTCATTATTTTTTATATTTTATTTTTTTATATTTATTTGAAATAGTAGCATACTATATTTAAGCAAATAAAAATAAATGAGGTGTCTTGTTATGAAAAAAATATTATATATCACAGTCAATTCAAAACCTGAAAATTTATCAGCAAGTCGGACAGTTGGAAGATCCTTTGTGGAAGCTCTTATGAAAAAGAAATCGATTTTTACTCTTGAGGAACTGGATTTATACAGCACTCATATCCCAAGATTAGAATATCAATATTTTCAAAGAAGAAATTGTATTATAGATGATGAAGCTGCTGGTAAATTACCTGACAAAGAACAAAAGGAAGTTCAAAAAATTAAAGATTTGTGTGATCAGTTTATAGCTGCAGACATTTATGTCCTTGCAGCCCCAATGTGGAGCTTGTCTTTTCCTGCTCCCTTAAAGGAATACTTGGACTGTATAGTACAAGAGGATCTTACAATTGCTTTTCCACAAAAGGATAAAAAGCCAGTAGGACTTTTAGACGATAAGCCAAGAACTTTTGTTTACATTCAGTCCTCCGGTGCCAAGATTCCTTTTATGGTAGGACCAATTATGAATAAAGGTTTAGAGTATATTGAAGACATAATGAAATTTATTGGAATTAAGCATTTTGAAAAATTATTAGTTGATGGAACCGGAACAAACGAGGAAGAAAAAAAACGCTGCCATAACAGAGGCAATGGAAAAGATGGGAAAAATTATAGAAAAAATTAGTATGTAAAACAGATTTAAATTAATCCCAGCCTGTTATATGTTTATATAAATACATATAACAGGATGATTTTTGTGTTGCAAATATATTAAGTCTAATATATGGTGTAAGTAGTAACAAATTTATTATTTAAACAAATAATAAATTAAGGAGGTGTATATAAAAATGATTCCAAAATATAAGCATCAAAATTCAAGCAAATACTCTGATGATAATCATAGTGGAGCATCTTGTATTTCTTTAGTTCCTATATTTAATCATTTAGAAGAAGACCAAATGAATGAAATTATGCAAGCCGTCAGACATGTTAATTATAAGAAAAATGAACTTGTTTACAGAGCCGGAGAAAAGTCCGATACTCTATACATAGTAAGAAGAGGAAGAATTAAGCTTTATCGCCTTTCGGAGTCAGGAAAAGAGCAGGTCCTTAGTTTCTTAAACCCTGGAGAATTTACTGGCGAATTATCTTTATTTAGAGAGGGCTATTATGAAAGGTTTGCAGAGGCCACAATGGATACCCAATTATGCACCATAAGGAGAAGGGATTTGCAGAAGTTTCTAATTAAATACCCCTCAATATCACTAAAATTATTAGACGAGCTTTCTAACAGGCTTGAGGAGTCAGAAAAAAGACAAACTAGGCATGCAACAGAAAAGGTAGAAACAAGAATTGCACTATTCATTGCAGAAAGCTTAGAAAATGAAAATTCTGTTATGGTCGAACTACCTATGTCAAATAAGGATCTGGCTTCTTATCTTGGTACAACACCTGAAACAATTAGTAGAAAACTAACTGAATTAGTAGATGCCGGATATATAAAAAGGCATTCTAACAAAAGGATAGAGGTCTTAGATTTAGATGCTTTGTTAATGGTTTAATTTTATTATAAGGAGGTTTTATATGTATAACTTATTAATAGGTGGCGAAGCTGGCCAAGGTATTGAAACTACAGTTGCAATGTTAGAGAAGTTTCTAAAAAAGTCCGGTTACTTTGTTTTTACAACTCGAGACTTTATGTCTAGAGTACGTGGTGGACATAACTTCTCTACTGTTCGTTTTGCTGATAAGGCAATCAACTCTCATAGCAATGTCCTTGATGGTATTATTGCCTTAAATGAAGAGACTATATCAATACATAAGAATAAGCTTAAGGACAATGGCTTTATACTTTGCGATACAAGCATTAATACTGATGATTCTCGTGCTATAAGGTTAAATATGAATGAAATGGCTAAGAATATTGGCAATCCAAGAGTCGCAGGAAGTATATCAATAGGTGTAATTCTTAAGCTTTTTGGAGAAAGCATTGATACTGCTGAGGAAGTTATGAAGTCCTCATTAAGGGAAGAATTCATAAAGATTAATATAGAAGCCATAGAACAAGGATATAATAATGTCGAAAGTAAGTTTCCAAAGCTTCAGGGTGATTTTCAAGACTATATGATAATTTCTGGTAACGACGCCTTGGCCTTGGGTGCTATCGCTGGTGGCTTAAAGTTCTATTCTGCATACCCAATGTCCCCTGCTACATCTATTATGGAATATCTGGCTTCTAAAAGTAAAGAGACCGGAATTGTTGTAGAACAGGCGGAAGACGAAATTGCTGCCTCTAATATGGCAATAGGTGCATCATATGCTGGGGCAAAAGCAATGACTGGAACTTCTGGTGGAGGCTTTTCATTAATGGTAGAATCTATTGGACTTGCAGGAATTGCTGAAATCCCAGTTGTTTTAGTAAATGTCCAAAGACCAGGACCTGCTACTGGATTGCCTACTAGAACCGAACAAAGTGACTTGAAATTTGTTATTTCTGCTTCTCAGGGGGAATTTCCTAGAATGGTTATAGCAGTAAGAAATCAGGAAGATGCATTTTATCAAACTGCTAGAGCTTTAAATTTGGCAGAAAAATATCAGATTCCAGTAATAATATTAAGTGATCAATATCTAGCAGATGGAACTTCAACTGTTAAGCCCTTTGATTTCAGTAAAATTACAATGGAAAACCAAGCTAATGAAGAAGATATCTCCGGCGAATATTTAAGGTATCAATACACAGAAGACGGAATATCTCCTAGGCTTATCCCCGGGAAAACAAAACACCTTGTTGCTGCAGATAGTGATGAACATAACCAAAGAGGATGGATTACTGAGTCTGCCACAACACGCATACAAATGGTTGATAAAAGAATGAAGAAACTAGAAAAACTCGAAGAAGAATTACAAGAGCCAATATTCTTAGGAAATGAAGATTGTCAAACTTTATTTGTTGGCTGGGGTTCTACATATGGACCTATAATTGAAGCTATAGAGACATTAAATAATACAGAAACAAATAAATATGGCGCACTAGTCTTTGGAGATATCTATCCTTTACCTAGAAAAAAACTTGAAGAAATCTCTACTACTGCAAAACGTATAATTAATATAGAACAAAATGCTACAGGACAGCTTGCTGGACTTATTAGAGAAGTAACAGGAATAAGCTGTACATCTAGTATATTAAAGTATGATGGCCGTCAAATAACTGCTGAAGAGATAGTAGATGAAGTTTTGAAGGGAGGCTACTAATAATGACTACTTTTAATACATATGAAACTGCCTGGTGCCCTGGATGTGGTAACTTTGCAATTTTAGATTCCTTAAAAACTGCCTTAGAAGAATTAGGTAAAGAACCACATGAAGTACTTATGGCCGCTGGTATTGGCCAAGCTGCAAAAACACCACAATATATCAGTGCTAATAGTTTTTGTGGTTTACACGGAAGATCACTTCCTGCAGCTATAGCAGCAAAAATCGCTAATAAAGACTTAACTGTAATTGTGAATACAGGAGATGGGGATTCCTATGGTGAGGGTGGTAATCATTTTATACATAATATCCGTAGAAATGTTGACATTACCCACTTTGTACATGACAACCAAATATATGGTTTAACAAAAGGCCAAGCTTCTCCAACTACTGCAGTTGGGCATGTTACTGCAATTCAAACTGATGGTAATAACAATCAGCCAATTAATCCACTGTTATTAGCTATAGTCTCTGGTGCAGGTTTTGTTGCTAGGGGTTTTAGTGGAGATAAGGAACATCTTGTTGCTCTTATGAAAGAAGCAATTAATTATCCTGGTTACGCCTTAGTTGACATTCTTCAACCTTGTCCAAGTTTTAATAAGGTAAATACCTTTAAATATTATAAGGAGAGAGTTTATCATTTAGAGGAAGATTATGATCCTTATAATAAAATGGTGGCTATGGAAAGAACAATGGAGACAGCAGATTCCATTCCAATTGGAATCTTATACAAAGAAGATAAAGCAAATTTCCATGAGAAAAATGAAGTATTATCAGCAGATATTCCATTACTTGATATTGAGACAAAAGCAGATGTAGTTAACAAACTAATACAAGAATTTATTTAATAACATCATAAAAACTTTACATAATTATAATAAGCCTCTAGAACAATTATGGTTTCTAGAGGCTTGCTTGTTTCTGGTCTTTTGTGTCAAAATATATTGTAATTGTTGAAGAATAAATTTAACCTTTTTGTGGTTTTTATAGTATTATGAATAATCAGCTACATGCAGTAAGATATAGTAACGTAATCTACTTTTCTTTTTCAATAGCTCTTAATGCTTCTGTTTTAATTCCAGTAGTCGAGCGAGATAAAAAAACAAATATAAATGCTGTGCTTGTTCCACTTTATAATGGTCAATATGTATTCTCCTATGATTTATTTGAATTTCTAAGATAATAGCTTTTTCATCCACACATGAGGGCAATCTTCATCATAATAAACCTCTCCTTGTTTGCTATATCCTTGTTTTTCATAAAAAGCAAAAACCGAAAGCTGTGCTGACAAGATTATGCTTTTACCACCTTTTCTTCTAATACACTCTTCTGCAGCATTAAGTAGTCTTGCCCCAATACTTTTTCCACGCCACTGTTTTAAGACAGCTAGCCTTCCTACAGCATATGAATCTTGCACATTATTATAGTATATTCTACATGTGGAAATTGCTTCTTTCTGGTCAAACATAACTAGGTGAATAGCTCTTTGATCGATTTCATCAAGTTCCTGGGTAAAACCCTGTTCCTTTATAAAAACTTCGAATCGAATCTTTTTTGCTTCGTCAGTTAAATAACGGTATTCTTTGATTGTCATTATACCTTCCATCTTTTCTCCTTATATATAAAAGCTTCGAAATCATTTCAATACACTTTTAATAAATTTTATTCTACATTATTTTATTCGTCAGGATATCTGTCGTCAAGTATTTCTATCATTTGACTTTTTAAGCCTTCTTCATACTCCTTAACTTTTACCATCTCAGCTAAATAGGAATGAAGATCAGGTGAGATTTCTTTTAGAGACTTTCCACTATCCTCAATCCGACACTGTAATCATCCCCAATTAGCTGTACTGCCCACCACTCATTCTCTTCCAAATTCTCCATAACAGCTCGGAAAGCATAAGGCTCATAAAGCAAGGGCACATGGATTTCTTCTTCCAAATAATCTATCAAATCTAGAATCGTGCCGTAATCTGTCGCTTGCAAGTCTGTTCTTTTTGAAGTAGTATCTACAAATATTTGTAAAAGTTCTTCTCTCTCATCAATTGCAGAGATACCAGCTACCGGTTCCTCACTTAGTAAAGCAGAGATGATATCTGACATTCCACTATATAAATCATAGCTTATCGGCTCCTTTAAATAAGAAATAAAATCAGTCTTCTCATAACAATCTAATCCAGAGTAAGCAGGCATTACTTTGTTCTGAACACCATTTTTCAACAACCATAATTTCATGTCCTCAGTATCTGCTTCCAACATGTGAATAAGATGTATGCGACCCCAGCCATAAACTTTTTTGATTGCTAGAAAAACTTCTTCATTTCCTCTTTCCCAGGATTTCATATTAAATCCAGCATAAAAAGAAAATTCATCGTATAAAGCCAGTGTTCTAATAGGTTCTTTAAAATCATCACTCTGATTAGTATCGAAAATCTTCAAAATAGATAAGCCCAACTTAACGGCTTCATTTCTTCGCCCCTCAACCATTAGTCTATAGCCTAACAACATAATATTGCCCGATTGTAATTGAGTTCTGTGCTTAACAATGTAGTCCAAAAGTGCGTCAATGTGTGGCAGTATACATCCTGATTGAGAGAATTTGTCCGCCTCTTCTATGGCTCTATCAATACTGGATCAAACATTATTTTATCATTTCTTCTAAATTATAGCAACATCTCAAAGTTAATTAAAAAAGTGCAAATATGTAGCTAATGGGAACATATATTGTATCACAGCTATCGCTTTAACATATTCTGATAGGTTAAAAAACACTGGACAGACAATAATGTTGCTTAATAAAATTGTCAACATCCATGCATAATAAGTTGTAACTTTCTTAAACAAACTTCCAAAAAGCATTATCCAAAGACTAGATACTAGCAAGTAAAGAATAAGCATTATTACTTCATATATTATATTTTTAGGTTCTGCATAGATCATTATCAAAGCAAGAGCAGGAAAACTCTGTAGACTAACAGAAGAAATGTTTTTTAAAATAAGATATATGTTTTTTTCTGACCTAATTAATGTTTTTACAAAACTATCTGTTTTGCTCATTAATGACCTAGCATTACTTATTAGTATCAATAAAAACAAAAACAAAGCTATTGTTCCTCTTATAGGAAAGGTTTTACTAAGTTCTAATTGATTATTATCAGAAAACTTTGGACTTATAGTTTCATAATGAATTTCGAATAAACGATCCCCAGCCAAATACTCATTGTTTTTTTCTAGCGCTTCTTCTAACAATCTTTTATTTTCTATCTCAGTAGTGTCTGTAAAATGTGTCTCTACAAAATCTTCTAATACTTTTTTACTATATAATTGAAAGAATTGTGCATAGAAGACTTCTCTTGCAACTTCACCCTTTGTTGTCATAGTTGAGCTTATCATGCTTACTAAATGCCTATGCTTATTAGATATAATCTGCTCTTCAAATCCCTCATGTATTAAAAAACCACACTCTGCATCTGCAGCTAAAATCCTCTCTTCCATTTGCTGAAGATTGTTTTCTTCCTCAAATTCATATACTGTGTCTGCATTTATAAGTTTTTCAATAAGCTCGTCTCCCATAACTCCATCTTCATTATATAGTAATATTTTTACCGTTTCACTAGATGGAATCTCTATATTACTCATTATAATTACTATTAATATCATAAAGAGAATTTGAAGATAAGTTGACTTGTTTTTAATATTTAATTTTAAGTTTTGGTAATACCAGATTAAATATCTTTCCACGACTTTACTTCTCCTAATAATATAAAAACTAAACCAATGCAAATTGCTAGTAAAACATCCTTAGCAGAAAGCCTATCAAACACCGCTTTTGCTATATATTGATTCCAATAAGAAAATGGCAAATATCTAGCTATACTTTCTATTGCTTTAGGCATATAAGCAAGAGGAATAATTCCACCTGAGCAAATAATCATAAATAAATTAGTAAAAAACAATAAGATGCCACCTTGATTTCTTTTTCCTGATAAGATATATGTCCAATGTATATATGTTGCAATTGAAAATAATACTGGTATTAGCTTAATAAAAATTCCAAGATCAAAGGTAAGTAATGATATCTCCATATGCTTTGATAGTAAAAGTCCTAATAAATATATTATAATCGAAAAAATCCACAAGCTAGAGCTTAGTATTATTACTTTTGTAAGAGTAATTTTAAAGTTGCTTATCCCAATAAACCTTAAACGCTGCTCTACTGATTTATCATTAGGAGCATATAAATATCCGTAGTTTAAACCGTTCATTAATAAGAAGCATAATAAGGATAAGGTCGCATAGTATTGAAAAAAAGATAAGTTACCTATTGATGACAATATGTTTTCGGAGAACAAACCGCCTCGCATAAGTGCTGTCTCTAAATATTGAATAAAAGAAGTGCTTGCTACATCTGACCAGGAAGTCTCTGCTTCATAATAAGTTCTCAAATCAGCTATTGAATAGGCCCCTGCTTCAGTTGTTCTAATTATTGATTCTGCAGCATTTAATAAGTCTAGAAAGACTTCTGAATTCAGGCTTGATTCCTCTGAAAATAATATCTTAGCTGGTGCATTATAACCTGCATATACTGTCTCAAAAAATTCATGATCTAATAAAATTGCAACTTCTAGTTCTCCTCTTTCTATTTTGTAACGCGCTTCTAATTCAGACATATACTCAAATTCACTTGTTTTATTTACACTATCTATGGTGCTGATTAATCTAGCTATGCTTTTTGCTTGTATCTCATCTTCAGGGATAACTATTCCTACAGTAATAGGCTCAAATAAATTGCTTTTATATATATAGTTACTGATTAAAACAGATATACCCACAATAAAAAGAAGCATAAATACCATACTACCTATAATTGTAGGTAGTATGGTTATACTTCTCTTAAACTCTAATTTTAAATACGTAATATATTCTTTCATTTGCTTAATCCGTTGAAATTATAAATATTGCTATATTCATTTAAAATTGTTGCCCCATAAAAAACATAAGAATTTTCTCTGATAAAACTTCCATGTCACTTTCATCAAGTGTATTCAGGTCAAACTTCTGACTAGTAGTATTCAAGTCTTCTATTTTAGCTCCTTCTACAATCTTAAACTTTCCATAAAAGACATTTTCATCATCATATGTAAGTTCATCAATCGTAAAAGTAAACTCCTTCTTAGTTGATTTAATACTACCTTTGGCTAATAAATCACTATAAGAATCATAAACTTCTAATTCATAATTACCAAGGTCATTGTCATAATCTAACTTAAGAGCTGTTTCACTGTCAACAATTAATTCCGTAATTTCTTTAGATCCTGTTGTCTCACCCTTAACTTCAAATAAAACACCTTCATTTGATGAACTAAACATCATGTTTTGGGTTGGATATTCTCCTCCCTTAAGTTCAAGAGTGAATACGTCATTGTCTACTACATTAGTCACTACTGCTGCTATATTATTATCATAGATATAAAAATCCATAATAACATCTGATTCTATACCGTCTAAGCCATAAGCAGGGTCCATGAATTCATCTTGATAATCGTCCATTCCTAGTTCTTGCTGGTATGACTTGTTAACGGCTTCATAAATGTTCTGAATAGTTTCTTTTTTGATTGTTACAGAATATCCATCACAAGAAACTTTCTTTCCATTAACTTCAAATTCCTTCTTGTCTATTTCTACAAATTCAATATTTTTCTCTTCTTTTTCAATAACTTCTAGCAATTCTTTATCAATAGCTGTGTCTTTACTATCAGCACTCTCTAGTAGCTCATCAATATCTATACCCGCTTCATCAAGTAATGATTGGAAATAGGCACTTTTTTCTTTCTTATTATCATAAACAAATAATATGTCCAAAAACGGTATGTCCAAGCTAAATCCAGAACCATCTGCTATGGCATCCATTCCTATTTTGGAAGCACCCATATCCATCGTAAATGAAGCTGCTTGTTTCTTTTTTGTATTTTTAGCTGTAATGTTTATTGATGTTTGATCCGCTACAAAATCAAAAGTTGCTGTATATTTCTCATTTTTTAAGACTGGAATCCCATCAAAACTTTTAGCTAATCTGCCTGATTTAAGTGTGTTTGTTATTGCCTTTGCTACTTTACCTTGATTACTTAAGAATACGCCACTCTTGATAAGTAAAAATACAGCAACTATAATTAAAACAACTGCAGTAGCTGCTATTATAACAATCTTGGCAAGCTTACCCCTTTTTTTCTCTGGTGGTTGTGATGACATCCCTTGAAAGTTATTACCTTCAAACGAAACGCCACTCATGTTTTCGTAAGATCTTGTCTGTTCTGACTCTCCCTTGTTGAATTCAAAATTATCATTATTTGAATTGTCGTTCATATCTTATTTCCTCCCTTTATATATATATATTTATTATAAAAACTAATCATTCATCATCAAATTGCGAAGAGACTCAATTCTTTTTTCTTTATGATTTAGTTCTTTTAACATTCCATCCTTTAATAATAACGTTCTATCACTTTCAATTATTTCTCTTTCATCATGAGTCGTATATATTACTATGCCCTTATCTTTTTTGTATTCTTTTAATATCTTATGTATTTCGTCTTTGTAGAAAATATCCAAAGCTGTTGTTGGCTCATCTAATAACAAAACCGGAGGCAAATGACTAATTGCACATACAATACTAACTCTTCTTTTCATTCCTCCTGATAAATTGCTTACCTTTACAGATAAGATTTCAGTAAGTTCAAACCTGTCTAAAAAATCGCGGTCTAAATGCCTCTTTCCTCCACTCCATAACTTTAAATTGTCTATAACTGAGAGTTCTTCAATTAGGGCATTATCTTGTGGTACATAAGCACAATACTTTCTGAAAAGTTTTTTATTCTCTAATATGGAATCCCCAAAGTAAGAAAGAGTCCCACTGCTTGGCTTTATTATTCCTGCCATAATCTTTATTAGGGTGGATTTGCCTGTTCCATTTCTCCCAACAACTGCAAGGCTTTCACCAGACTTTATTTCAAAGCTTATATTAGATAAAATGACTTTTTTTCCATATTTCTTATTAATTTGGCAAACTTGAATCATTCCCATAAAGTCCTTCCATTTTACCACTAAATTCTTAGTTTATAAATATATTATCTTACTGACTAAACTTTACTTGTTTTACGACAATAATCTTACTTATTATAACATAAGCAATCAAAAATACATAATTTTTTACAATCTTAATATTTTCTTAAGTTTTATAATTTCTATAATGACTATATAAATGATTTTCGACAAATTGTAACATATAATTTTTTGTTTAATATATTAATATATAACCATAATAGAAAGGGGTTCGATGTATTTCTTAATTAATACATCTTAGAATAAAAATATGACAGAGGAATTAAAGTGCGAATACAAAACTGATTTTTGCGAAAACATTAAAGGGAATGTTATAGATTTAGACTTGAATAAATCTGATTCAGAAGTAAGAGCAGATATTTTAGTCGAAAACAAGAAAAAATGTTGTATTAGAGTATGGGGTCAAATAAAAGACTGTGATGGCAATCCAGTCGATAATGCCTTAGTTAAACTTCTTGAGTCTTGTTGTTGTCATGGCAAAATTGAATATAAGGGCGTTGCTCACACTGTAACTGATTGCCTAGGATATTACCAATTTGAAGTTTGCTTGGATGATGACTTTGATAGATTTAGAATTATAGCTAGCAAGGCTAATACTGGTAGAGAAAGAGTGCTTCACAATTCTAATGATCTTTGCGAACCATGTAAAAAAGATAAAGATAAAGACAAATATTTTGAATAATTAACTTTAGCATCAGGCTCCAAACCCTCCTGGAGCCTGATATTACTCAATCTATTTAACTTGTCCTTTTAATTTCACTTTAAATGAAATTACTTCGTAAAGTTATGTGAATACTTTGCTCCTAGTAAAACAGCTTCAACCATGCTTACTTCGCTAGCAACTCCTTTGCCAGCTATATCCATTGCAGTACCGTGATCAACAGATGTTCTAAGAATCGGCATCCCTCCTGTTATTGCAATAGTTCTTTCAAAGTCTAAAGTTTTTGTTGCAATATGTCCCTGATCATGATAAAGAGATAGTACACTGTTAAAACGCCCTTGTAGTGCCATATGAAACACAGAATCTGCCCCAATTGGCCCAGCTACATCATACCCTTCTTTTTGAAGTTCTTCTACAGCAGGACTTACTTCATTAACCTCTTCATATCCAAATAATCCATTTTCACCACTGTGTGGATTTAAACCAGCAACTGCCATAGTACCTTCTTTTACTCCAAGTATCTTAAGTACATCTTTACACCTTTTAACGTAGTCTACAATCCTATCTTTAGTAACTAAATCACAAGCTTCTCTTAAAGATACATGACGAGACAAGAAGAAAACTCTCATCCCACGAACCTCAAACATCGTAAGTGGATCTTCTGTTTTGGTTAATTCTCCAAAGATCTCTGTGTGTCCTATAAAAGGAATATCCCCAGCCTGTAAAGATTCCTTGTTAATTGGAGTAGTTGATACAGCTGCTACTTCATAAGCATTAGCCAGTTCAATACTTTTTTTAATATATTCATAAGCTGCCTTACCACACATTCCACTTACCTGGCCAAGTTTAAATTCATCCATATTAACATTATCCAAATCAATTAAGTTTAATATTCCTTCTTCAAAAATACCTTCACTAGGCTTACTAATAAGATTTATCTCTAGTTTAATATTGGTAAATTCCATAGCATTATCAATTACTTTTTTGTCTCCTATTATTACACAACGAGCTGCATCAAATACTTGCTTATTATTAATAGACTTAACTACTATCTCAGGGCCTATTCCTGCAGGATCTCCCAATGGAATAGCTATTAATGGTTTCATTCCTATCACCTTTCATTTCTTGATTTTCATATGATATCAAATCCATATCGCGTCATTTTATTATTTATTATTATTTGTTGATAGGACTTTAAAGACTCCTGTTAATTTCAGAGCCGTTATAACTAAAAACAAGGATACAGCTTCAACTGGAAGCAACAATATATTTTTTGTAATTCTAACTGGCATTATAGCCATAAATGCCTTACCTGTAATAGTAGAAATCCAATAAGAATTTAGTATAATATTTACTATAATCATTTTTATAGTTGATGCAACAAATATACGGGATAAACTTAAGGGCTTTTTATATAAAATTAAACCAAATATCAAGCCTGATATTGCTGCATTTATTGTGAATCCTGGATGATATGGTCCTGTTGGTTTTACAATAAATGTAAGTATGTCCATCGCAGCACCATATAGCATACCTACAAATGGGCCAAAAAGATAGTATACAATTCGGTTAGGTAGAAAAGAAAAACTTATTTTCAAAAAGTCTGAAATCACAATTGTAAATTGACTTAAGACAACCGCCATTGCTCCTAACATAGCTGCTAAAGTAATACATCTTATGTTCTTAAATTCCTTTGCTGAATCTTTAAATATTGTTTTAAATCTACTCATAAAAAAATTACCTCCTTTGCAGACCTTTTACTACAATAAGAGATAATATAAAATAAATATTTAATTACCTACTGTAGCAGCGGGATGCAAGCCATATATCGCAATTCGTTCTTTTCGTCCGATTGACAACTCCCCGTTCAACCAGCACTTAACGCACATGACTCTACTCTGCTTATTCTTTTTTTTTATTACTTAGATAGTATAACATATTATTAATATATTTCAAGATAATTAATTTGTAAAATCCTAAAATTGATGGATAATTTTTGATTTTAGGAAAATACTACTTTATAGGAGGTGAAAACATGATAGTCAATTTAACACAAAAAGAAAGAGGTTTATTACAAGACCAAAAAAGTCATGAAGAAATGTGCATTAAAAAATATACTAATTACTCTGGCTTAGCTAGCGATCCTGAACTTCGTAGTTTGTTTCAAAACCATGCTAATACCGAACACTCCCACCTAGATTCCATTAATCAACTCCTAAATGGACAGTTACCCAATACGGTTTCACAAAATAGTGGGCAAAGTCAAACTAGTAATCAAAGTAGTAATGCTAGTAGTAAATCAGGACAAAGCATGAATGACTCTCTTGCTAACATGAGTCAGACACAAATGTCAGACAAGGATTTTTGCTCTGATTTATTATCTACAGAAAAATATGTTTCGGGCACATATGATACTGCAATTTTTGAGTTTAGAGATCCACAAATTCGCAGTGTCCTGAATCATATTCAAAAAGAAGAACAGCAACATGGCGAATCTATATTTAAGTACATGGAAAGCAAAGGTTTCTATCAAGCACAGTAAAACATTTTAAAACATCATATGATTTAAACTACACAAAGAAAAGGAGATATTCTAAACAAACAATATCTCCTTTTAAAATTAACATAATTAACTTGCACTTGATTGCTTAAAACTTACATTAACAGGAATTGATACGATTTTAGTAACCGGCTTCCACACTAAGGTTGCAATAAGGAAATCTAATGTGCTATGAATAAAGGTTCCCACTCCAACTAACACTATAATTGAGAAGAAATACCCCTTTTCATAATAAAGCTCACTAACTTCGCCTCCCAAATAAAACAAGCTTACCACTATAACTTCACTAATGGCATGAATAAGGCTAATAATAAAAACAAAGAAAAATGCGCTTACTTTATTGTTAAGAATATTCTTATTTTTACTTAATACATAAGCGCCTATTACTACAAAAATAATATGAGAAAATGCTCTTAATGCAACAACAAGTGGAAATCCTATAAAAAAACCTATGCCCGTCACTATAGCCACAAAAGCTGCTACAGGCAATGATATAAACATTGCTATGTAAATCGGAACATGACTGGCTAAGGTATAAGATGCAGGCTCAAACATAAGTCTAGGCGCAATCATTGGTATTAAAATTCCAAGGGCACTTAATAGCCCCGCTATTGTCATTGTTTTAACTTTATTTTGTGAATTCATAATAAACCTTCCTTCTTCTTTTCAGTGCGACTGTCTTGTCACCTGTATAGACATTGTACATTTGAATATCTCTTTTGTCAATCTTTTTATTCAATTTTATATAAAGAAAGATAGTGTTTATTATTAAAACAACTGATTTAGCTGGTATATATTACTTATTCCAAGCAATTTAATCTTTGATTGTTTTATATTTTCCATATTTGATTTTGGAAGTACACATGTAGTGAAACCCATTTTTTGCGCTTCAGCAACTCTCTGTTCTGCCATAGTTACAGCCCTTACCTCTCCAGTTAATCCAACTTCTCCAAATGCTATGGTTTTATTCTCTAATTCTTTGTTTTTATAACTTGAAAGCAGCGTTAAAACAACAGCTAAATCCAGAGCTGGTTCGGTAATCCTCATACCACCTGCAACATTAATATAGGCGTCTTTATCCGACATAGTTATTCCAAGCCTTTTTTCCAAAACTGCCATTAATAGATTTACCCTGTTATAATCAGTGCCTGCTGCTGTTCTTCTTGGCAAATTAAAGTTTGTATGACTAACTAAAGCTTGCACTTCAACAAGTATAGGTCTTGTCCCTTCCAAAGACGCAGTAACTACAGAGCCTGGCTCTCCTTCGGGTTTTCCTGACAACATATATTCTGATGGATTATTCACCTCTACCAATCCATTTTCACGCATCTCAAAGACGCCAATTTCATTTGTTGAACCAAACCTGTTTTTTACACCCCTAAGAATTCTATATGTTGCACTCTTATCTCCTTCAATATATAAAACTGTATCTACCATATGTTCAAGGATCTTAGGCCCTGCAACAGTGCCTTCTTTTGTTACATGTCCTACTAAAAATATGGATATCCCTGTTGATTTTGCTAGTTTCATTAAACTAAGAGTCGTCTCTCTTACTTGACTTACGCTTCCTGGAGCATTGCCAATTTCATCTTTGTACATCGTTTGAACAGAATCCACTATAACTACATCTGGTTTGTCTTGCTGAATAATATCTAATATTATATCTAAATTCATTTCACATAGTACCTTTAATTCCCCATCTAAAGATCCTAATCTATTCCCACGCATTTTTATTTGACTTGGAGATTCTTCACCAGATATGTATAAAACTTTATATTCTTCTCTTGCTAGTTTTTGTCCCATCTGAAGTAGCAATGTGGACTTTCCAATACCAGGGTCACCTCCTACTAACACTAGCGACCCAATTACTATTCCACCGCCTAGTACTCTATCAAATTCTTGAATATTTGTTACTATTCTTTGATCAGTTTTTGATTCAACTTGTGAAAGTAATACTGGACTTGGTCTGTTAAGAAAATCAGTTTTTGATAGAGAGCTTTTATTTACTTTGGGCACATCAACTAATGTATTCCATTCTTTACAGGCAGGGCACTGTCCAACCCATTTGCTTGTTTCATTTCCACATTCTTTACAATAAAAAACAGATTTCTTTTTTGCCATTAGCTTATTTTCCCTTTCTTTTTAAATTGCAAAAAGGAACTATTGGGTAGAAAATTACTACCAAATAGTTCCCCTGATTACAAAGTCTATTTTAGTTTCTTTATTCTAATGTCAGACTTGCTTTCATTAGTAAACTCAACATTTAAAACTATCTTTCCACCTAAGTTGGTTTTTATTTTACCTATGTTAATGTCATTAATAAATACGCTATACTTATTATCTGGTTCTAATTCTAAAGTAACTTGTGTATCTTCATAGCCTTGAACTACAAAAGTAAGTTCTCTGTCTGAAAACTTAAAATCCTCAACTGCCGTCCCTGGAACAGATTCATATACAAATGAGCCATTACGCTCTAGCTTTGTAATTCCCCTGAAAGTCTTTACTTTATACATATCACCTTCATATTCGAAATCTTCTACCTTTGATTTTTCTTCTAATTTATAGTTGCCAAAGCTAATTGATCCATCTTCTTCCTTACGAATTAACTCATTAACTATAGACATTATGTTGACCTCCTAGTTTTAAATACTTATTAATAACCTCTTCCTATTAAATATATAAGTTACTTAATTTGTATCTATTTTATAATTATCATAATACTATATATGTCTTAAAAAGTCTAATTTATTCTTTATTTCTCTGCTTGTTCTTTTAGCTTAAGTTTTATCTCTTTATCCTCTAATGTGATCATTACCTGATCCCCATCTTTTATATTATTTAGTAAGATTTCATCAGCTAACTTATCTTCTATAGCTGACTGGATAGCACGACGAAGTGGTCTAGCACCAAAGGTCTTATCGTGTCCAATTTCTGCAAGATGATCTAAAACCTCATTATTTGCCTCTAATTTAATTTTAAGATGGTCTTCTGCTCTTTCAAAAATTTCTTTTAACATTATGTCAACAATTTCTCTAATATTTTCCTTTGATAATACATGGAAAACTATTATTTCATCAATTCTATTAATGAATTCAGGTCTAAATATACGTTTTACCTCTTCCATTACACTTTCCTTCATTGAATTATAATCCTCATTTTGATCCTCTGAAGATGCAAATCCTAATTTCTTAGGCTGAACAATGTTTTGTGCTCCTGCATTTGATGTCATAATTATTACAGTATTCTTAAAACTAACCTTTCTACCCTGGGAATCGGTAATATGTCCATCATCTAGAACCTGTAGTAGAATATTAAATACATCAGGATGAGCTTTTTCTATTTCATCAAAAAGTATTACTGAATAAGGATGCCTTCTTACTTGTTCACTTAATTGCCCGCCTTCATCATATCCAACATATCCTGGAGGTGAACCTATTAGTTTTGAGACACTATGTTTTTCCATATATTCAGACATGTCTAACCTAATGATGGAGTTTTCATCACCAAACATGGCTTCAGCCAGAGCTTTTGACAACTCAGTTTTACCAACCCCTGTTGGTCCCAAAAACAGGAAAGAACCTGTCGGTTTGTTAGGATCTTTAAGTCCAACCCTTCCTCTTCTTATTGCCTTTGAAACTGCATTTACAGCTTCTCCTTGGCCTATTACTCTTTTGTGAAGTGTTTCTTCTAAATTGCGAAGTCTTTCGCTTTCTTCTTCTTCAAGCCTTCTAACCGGAATCTTTGTCCAACTAGAAACTATGTCCGCAATTTCTTCTTCACCAACAACTAGCTCATTACTTTGTCTTTCCTTTTCTGCCTTAGTCTCTAATATATTAATTTTTGATTTGATTTCTTCTTCTTTATCTTTAATTTCTCCTGCCTTTTCATATGCTTCTTTTTTAATAGCAATTTCTTTTTCTTGACTAAGTCTTTCTAGTTCTTGCTCTAATTCTTTTATTTCTGGAGAAGCTTCATAGGCATTTAAGCGTACTTTTGATGCCGCTTCATCCATTAAATCTATTGCTTTGTCAGGTAGAAATCTATCACTTACATACCTAGCAGATAATTTAACTGCTGCTTCTAATGCCTTATCAGTAATAGTAACCTGATGGTGAGATTCATAAGTATCTCTAAGGCCTTTTAGAATTTGTATAGACTCATCTTCACTTGGTTCATCAATTACAACTGGTTGAAAGCGTCGCTCTAATGCAGCATCCTTTTCTATATACTTTCTATACTCTTCTATAGTTGTTGCTCCAATAATTTGTATTTCTCCTCTAGCTAAAGAAGGTTTTAAGATGTTTGAAGCATCAATAGCTCCTTCTGCACCACCAGCACCTATTATAGTGTGAATTTCATCGATGAATAATAAAACATCACCCGCTGCCATAACTTCACTTATAACTTTCTTAATTCTTTCTTCAAATTCTCCTCGATACTTAGAACCTGCAACCATCCCTGATAAGTCGAGAGTAACAACCCTCTTATCTATAATTATCTCCGGAATATTACCTTCATTTATTTTATTAGCAAGCCCCTCAGCAATAGCTGTTTTTCCAACACCTGGTTCACCAATTAGAACTGGATTATTCTTTGTTCTTCTGCTTAATATTTGAATTACTCTTTGAATTTCAGAGTCTCTTCCAATAACAGGATCTAGTTTGCCTTCCTTTGCGTACTCTGTTAAATCCCTACTATATTGATCAAGGGTAGGCGTATTACTTTTACTCTTCCCTTTCCCTTTGTTTTTATTTGCCATAAAATCACTCTTAGCAGTTTGAACATCTCCTCCTATAGCTGTAAGTATCTCAATATATAGTTTTTGAATATTAACACTTAATGTGTTTAAAAGTCTAACAGCAATACAGTCAGTTTCCTTTAATAAAGCTATGAGTATATGCTCAGTTCCTACTGTTGCTGATTTTAACCTCATTGCTTCTCTAAGGCTATTATCTAAAATTCTTTTAGTTCTTGGCGTAAAACCACTTGCTCCAGTCGCTTCTATTGTGTTATTAGGAGCAATTAGCTGCTTTACTAGTTCAATTATATTATTTTTATCTACTCCATTTTTTTCGAGAACAGCTTTTGCTACTCCCTCTGCTCCTAACAATCCAATTAGCAAATGCTCAGTTCCTACATAATTATGAGAAAGTTTTTCTGCAATTTCTTGCGCATAATTTATTGAGTTTCTTGCACTTTCTGTGAATTTATTGTTCATTGTATTAACCTTCCTTTCCTTATTTAACGTAACTCTGGTAAATTCTCTCTAATATAACTTGCTCTATATCTATCTCTTTGAGATAAATCAAACTCTTCCTTAGCATTACTTTGTAAATTACCAGGTTGACTTTCAACCATTAATCCATAAATATCACAAGATTTCTCTAATTTTATCAAGTTAGTATCCATTCCAAGTTTTAATTGTGATAATAATGTTAGCGTGTCATCTGCTGATAACTGCCTAGCATATTTTAAAACTCCATAAGAACGATATATTTGATCTTGTATATCATGATAGCTATTCTTTATCATATACTCCCTTTGATTTCTTTCTTGTGTTACCACTTGCTCAACTATTTTATTTAAACTTGCTATTATCTCTTCCTCTGTTCTACCTAAGGTCTTTTGATTTGAAATTTGATAAAGATATCCTATTGTCCTTGTTCCTTCGCCATATGTCCCACGAAGTGTAATTCCAAACTTACTAAGCTCTTCTGCTAGTTTGCCAATTCTCTTAGATATTGAAAGTGCTGGTAGAAAAAGCATATATGAAGCCCTTAGTCCTGTACCTATATTAGTTGGACAACATGTTAGGTAGCCATAATTTTCATGAAAGGCAAAGTTAAGATATTCACTCATAATATCATCAGTCAAATTTGCAGTGATATAAGCCTCATCTATGTTCATTCCATTGGTAATTGTTTGTATTCTTAAATGATCTTCTTCATTCACCATAATACTTATTTTTTCATCTTCAGATAGAAGCAAGCCTGAACTTTGTTTCTTATTAGCCAACTCAGGACTTATAACATGCCTCTCTATCATAGCTTCCTTATCTATATCATTTAGGCTATTTATATTATAACCATTAATCTTTTTTGATAACTTACTCTCTAGGTTTGGTATTCCTTTATTAACTTCTTCTATTATACTCGATGCTTGCTCATTAGAAAGTTTTGATGAGAAAGGATAATTTTTTAAGTTTCTTGCCAGACGAATACGACTTGAAATAACAACATCCTTATTCTTTCCATTATCATCATACCATTTCATTATTCTTTCCCTTCTCCTTCCTCTTTTCTTAAGTCCCTTATATTATCTCTCAAGCGTGCTGCATCTTCGTATCTCTCATCTTTTACTGCTTGATTTAACTGGGCCTGTAATTTATCTAGTTCTGATATTTCTTCTTTGCCATCCTTGACAAGTCTATCTGCTACAAAATTCTTTGGCTTCTTACCTATATGCCTATCAGATCCATGTATTCTTCCTAAACTATCATCAAGTACATTTCCATAGTTGTTAAAACACTCACTACAACCAAACTTACCTTTTTGCATAAAATCATAATATGTCATTCCACAATTATCACATCTTAATTCTTTAGCCGAATGCTGTTTAGTGTCAACATAATTGCTAGCACCAAGCATCGTAGATAAAAGATTCCCTAATAATAAATCCGGCCCAAAAAAAGATGAATGTATGTTAGAAGAAATGGCTCCTGCCTTAGATACACAATTCGCACATAAATGTTGCCTTACCCTGTGTCCATTAACGGTTTCTGTAATATATATAGTTGCTTCATTCTTATTACAATTCTCACATAACATAAATTACCCCTTCTTTCAAATATCATTCTTATAACTTCTTAAAATCATCAAAAATTTTTTTTACCAACTTGTTTACTTCGTCTAAAGAAACACCTTTACATGCTGCTCTTGCTAATAACATGCGCATATCATCATAAAGTTCATCTATAGCCTCATTCTTATCAGTACTTACTGATATTATTGTACCTTTTCTTCTATCAACCTTTAAATATCCTTCTTGTTTAAGTAGTGTGTAGGCTTTATTCACTGTATGCATGTTAATGCCAATGTTGTCAGCCATTTGTCTTACAGAAGGTAGATTATCTCCATCTCTAATCTTGTCATTCGCTATTCCATAAATGATTTGATTACATAGCTGAATATAGTATGCCTCATCGCTGTTAAAATCAATTCTTATAATCAAATCATCACCTCCTAGTCCGTTCTATGAGTTGTATCTGTTCTATCATTAGTATAACAGTCGTGCGTCTTTATGTCAACAGAAAAAAACCTAGTATGTAAGCGGATAAAATTTCTTTGTGTATCCGATCACACCCTAGGCAATGATTTTATAAATAAAGCAATTTAAATTAACTAAGCTTACCTATATCCGTTCTCATATATTTATCTTTAAAATCAACCCATTTGGTTGCTGTATAAGCTTTCTGGTGAGCTTCTTCTATATCTTTCCCTAGTGCTGTAATACCTAGTACTCGTCCACCATTTGTTATTATGCTACCTTGTTTTTCCTTAGTGCCTGCGTGAAAAACAAAGTAATCTTCTTTATCTTCGAACTTACCTAAGCCAGAAATATTATAACCAGTTTCATATTCTGATGGATAACCTCCAGATGCTAACACTACACAAACAGCCGCGTTGTCTTCAAATTCAAGTTCCACACTTGATAAAGTCCCTGAAAGACAAGCCTGTATAACATCAATAATATCATTTTTCATTCTTGGAAGTACTACTTGAGCTTCTGGATCACCAAACCTAGCATTATATTCTATAACCTTTGGACCATCATTTGTTAGTATAAGCCCAAAGAATATTATTCCAATAAATGGCCTTTCTTCAGCTTTCATAGCATCTAATGTAGGTTGATATATGTTTTTTTGACAATATTCATCAATTTCTTTTGTATAGAAAGGACTTGGAGAAAACGTTCCCATTCCACCTGTATTTAACCCCTTATCCCCATCATAAATACGTTTATGGTCTTGAGCACTTGTCATAGTTTTAACTGTTTCTCCATCACAAAATGCTAAAACAGATACTTCTCTTCCTTCTAAAAATTCTTCAACAACAAGTGTTTCTCCAGCACTACCAAATTTCTTGTCTAACATAATTGTTTTTATACCGTCTAAAGCCTCTTCCTTGCTTTCACAGATAAGTACACCTTTTCCTAAACATAATCCATCTGCCTTTAAGACTATAGGAAAATTACATGATTCCATATAAGCCTGTGCTTCATAAGGATTAGTAAACACCTCATATTCTGCAGTAGGTATATTATATTTTTTCATTAAATTTTTAGAAAACAATTTTGAACCTTCTAATATCGCAGCATTTTCTCTAGGCCCAAATACAAAAAGTCCTCTTTCTTCAAAAACATCCACTATCCCATTTACTAGGGGGTCATCTGGACCGATTATGGTTAAATCAATCTCCTCATTTATTGCTAAGTCTGCTAGTCTGTCAAAATTGTTTGCTTCGATAGGAACACATTGAGCAATTTCTGAAATTCCTGCGTTTCCAGGTGCACAATATATTTTTCTTACATAATTGCTCTTATACACCGTCTTTGCAATAGCATGTTCTCTCCCACCAGAACCTACGATTAAAACCTTCATTATTCTCTCCTTTTATGTTTTTATATAAACTTTATTGTCTATTATGTCTATCATATTGTTTGAAATCAAATCAATTGTTTTAGGTAAGATCATCCATTCTGCTTTTTCCATTACACGCTTTTGTAAACTTTCTGCTGTGTCATTAATTTTTACCTCTATAGCCTTTTGCATGATAATTGGACCAGTATCAGTCCCTTCATCTACAAAATGAACTGTAGCTCCTGTAAGTTTACAACCTCTTTTTAACACTTCCTCATGTACCTTTAAACCATAATATCCTTTGCCAGAAAAAGCTGGGATTAAAGAAGGGTGAATATTTATTATCTGGTTGGTATATTTCTTAATAATAAGCTCAGGAACAATTGATAAATAACCAGCAAGAACTATTAAATCAATCTTGTACTCTTCTAAAATATTAAGCTGTTCATTTATATAATCCATTCTATCTTCAAAGTCTTTTTTTGATATTACTTTTGTTTTTATGTTATATTTTTTTGCTCTTTCTAAAGCATAAGCATCTGCTTTGTTGCTTATTACAAGAGCTATTCTCGCCTTACTTATAGTCCCATCTTCGATATTATCTATAATTGCTTGTAAATTTGTACCTCCACCTGATACAAATACGGCTATGTTTAACATAAAGTTACACCCTTTTCTCCTGAAACAATTTCACCTATTGCATAAGCTTTTTCCCCTGCTGCCTTTACTGCTGCCAATGTTTCATCTACTTCTGAAGGAGCTACAACTAGCATCATGCCAATACCCATGTTAAACGTATTATACATTGTGTCACTTGATATTTGACCATCAGTAGATAACATATTAAAGATTGCTTGAATCTCATAACTATCTTTTTTAACCTTAGCATGCACATTTTCAGGTAACATTCTAGGTATATTTTCAAAAAAACCTCCACCAGTAATATGGCTACAAGCTTTAATTTTAATTCCAGATTCTTTTATAGATTTTAGGGCGTTAACATAAATTTTAGTAGGAGTAAGAAGGGCCTCCCCTAGAGTCTCTCCAAGTGAATCGTGATATATATTAAGGGTTTCTTCTTTCATATTAAAAACCTTTCTTACAAGAGAATATCCATTACTGTGAATTCCGGAAGATGAGATGCCTATAATCACATCTTTTTCCTTCACACTTTTTCCGTCTATTATATCCTCTTCATCTACTATACCCACAGCAAAACCTGCAAGATCATATTCATCTACTTTGTAGAAACCTGGCATTTCAGCAGTTTCTCCACCTATAAGAGAAGCTCCTGATTGCTTACATCCTTCTGCAATACCACTTACTATGGTAGCTATTCTTTCTGGAACATTCTTGCCACAAGCAATATAATCTAGAAAGAATAAGGGTTCTGCTCCTGCACAAATAATGTCGTTGACACACATCGCTACACAATCAATACCTATTGTATCATGTTTGTCTAATAAAAAAGCTATTTTAAGTTTTGTACCAACTCCATCAGTACCTGAGATTAACGTAGGACTTTCCATATCTTTATAGTTTTTAAGGGAAAAAGCTCCTGAAAACCCACCAACATTAGTTAGAACTTCACTTCTCATGGTTGCTTTAATATGATCTTTCATTAATTGAACTGATTTATATCCAGCCTCAATATCTACTCCTGCATTTTTATAATCCATTTTTAATTATCCATACCTTTCAAGTAATCCTCATATCCAAGTTCTTGTAACTTGTTATCTTTACTGTTTACATTTTCTTTTTGTTTTGCTGCATATTCTTTTACCTTATCTAGTAATTCTGGCTCAGAAGTTGCTAAGATTTTTGCCGCTAATAAGCCAGCATTTTTAGCACCATTAATTGAAACTGTTGCAACAGGTACTCCTGATGGCATCTGTACTATTGAATATAATGAATCTATTCCTCCAAGTGATTTTGTCATAATCGGAACACCTATTACTGGCATTGAGAATAATGCTGCAGTCATTCCTGGTAAATGAGCTGCCCCTCCTGCACCTGCTATTATTACCTTATATCCCTTATCTTCCGCCGAACTAGCATAATCAAAAAACTTATCTGGCATACGATGAGCAGATATTACTGTCATATCATATTCTATTCCTAATTCCTCTAATACTTTTGCTGCCTCCGCCATTATGTGAAGGTCTGAATCACTCCCCATTACAATACCAACCTTACTAACTTCCTTGCTTGTTGTCATTGTTGATCCTCCTTGTAATTAATAATTAGTTTTCAAAAGCTTCATTTAGTTTCAATGTACCATCTAATACAAATCTTCCATCTTCAATAATTAAGACTTTACTTTCATTTTTATTATACACTGATATCTCACTAATTTCATTATAGGGTATTGTAATATCAGTATGACAATTAAAATATGCCTTATCAATTTCTGTCTTTCTTAAAATTGATACTTCATTATCTTTTGCAACAATTTCTTTTCCATCTGGGTTATATGTCTTTAATTCCTCACTCATTTTATAGCATGTATCACCTATGGCAAAATGAGGACCTGTTTTTTCTGCAATTAATATTGGAAGCTTGTCTTGAATGTTATACTTTTGAGCCATAACATAAGCTGTTGTATTTGTACCAATTGCAAACTCACCAATAGGAAGTGTGTCATGATTATACATAATATTTTCTTTTATATACTTTTTGTTATCTTCTTTATTATCAAAGTTGCTGCAATTATAATCTATAATTTTACCATCTTTAAATTCTATTATTAAATCCCTATACTCCAATTCATTTAGATAAACCTTGGATACACTTAGTATACCACCTGTACCTTTTAATTGCGGAGATGTAAACACTTCACCTACTGGGATATTAACATCCGCTGTACAGTTTTCAAACCTGGATTCTTTCTTAGGATTCTTTAATGGCGCAAGCATAACCTTTAAATCTGTTTTGTTATTTTCCTTACCTATAATTCTAACATAATCTCCCGCATCAAGTACATCTATTATCTTTTGTTGTATATCTTGATAAGTTTCATTATCGAGGGTGTTCACCTTAACTGTTTGATTAAAGATTTCTTCAAAATCTTTCCCTATCTCTGGAATTGGATAAGCTATAATAGTAAAGCTTGTCTCATCACCCTTTATATACTTGTTAGTTATTAAGCCTGCATCTCGACTATATTCTACAGAAAGTTTTTCTTGACTTTGACTTAAGTAAAATGCCTCTTTTTTATTCTTAGGAATAAAGTTTTTCTCTCCAAATACTTCTATCACTGCTGGACCCGCATAAACTGCTGCTAGATCCTTATACTTTTCATATGCTATTTCTAATCCTTGAAGCTTGTTAGCCTTGAAAATCTTATTCAAATGTAATGCCTCATCAAACCTATGGTCATAATCATATTGCCTATTGGCTCCAATAGAATGATAACCTATCTTTAAATGTTGCCTTTTGTTAACACTATGAACTGCCGCCCTATATATAATTGGTTTAAGTCCGATTTTAGAAAAATACTCTATTGCATGTTTTACCATTCTCTCAAAACCAATGTTATAACGTATATTCACAGTTTCTTTCTTATTTAAACTAATATTAGCAAGATCAAAGCCCCTTTGATATCCATCAACATATGTAAAGGCCATAGCCTTAACTTCTTTCTCTGGAAGTTGATTTAAATAACTGGCGATTTTTATCTCATTATCTCCAATATATTCTCCAAACTGATATAAGTATCTTAGATCACTTAAATCCCAATTCATAATAATATCTGATGCAAAAGATAGTTCTGGATCCAGGCCTTCTCTAATTCTATAATCCATCATATAGTGACTATTATCATTAATAAAGTCACGAATAGCATGCTTAGAAGGTTTGTAAGCCAAATCACCCATTGTTTCAAAACAATTGTATACTTCTATAAATAATTCAAAATACAAAGTAGTATGAAACTTCCTACCTTCAGATGCACTTGCAATAAGACCTCTTAGTTCCGCATATAAAAACGCGAAGAGCTTTCCAAGTTTCTTTCCAAACAAACTAACAGATAAACTAGGATTAGCATAACTTTCTTCGTAGTTTTCTTCCAATATATCTTCATATAATTTGTGGTTTAATTCTTTTAACTCTTCTAAAGATAAGTTCTTTAGCTTGTCTTCGGTAATTAAAGATGTTAGCTTATCAATGAGCATAAGAAAAGAAGCCATCTTTGTAAAATAATCTCTATATGGCTTTTTTACAGTTTCTTCTTGAAGAATTAACTTAATTCTTTCTACTGCTAAGGTATATCTATCTTCAATGTTTTCATTTTCTATTTTAAAAATATTTAAGTATTTCATAAAGTAATACCTCTATTATTCTTTGATGTTTCCATTTGCTATATTCTTTTCTAATATTTCTTCTACATATTCCCACAATACTTTTGATCCATCCGCAGTAAATTCATTTCTTTTTATTATTTGTGAGACTTCTACTTCGTGCTCCCTCCATGACTTACCACCTGAAACATCATTAAGTATGGCTGGTTGAACCTTGTCTAGGGCGTTTGCAAACTTTGCTTCAGCTGTCTTACCCTCTTCAAATTCATCCCATAAGACTCTCATCTTACTAGCTTGGTCTTCTGGTAAAATATTAAAGATTCTTTCTGCAGCTAAAAGTTCTTTTTGCTTTTTTTCTTTATTGGCCTCTACATCATAAGCGTATGTATCTCCTGCATCTATTTCAATTATATCATGTATTAAAACCATCTTCATGGTTTTTAATACGTCAATATCTTCGTTAGCATATTCCTCTAACAAAAAACACATTATAGCCAAATGCCAAGAATGGTCCGTATCAGTTTCTTTTCTTGATCCATCTGCTATAAAGTTTTGTCTTATAATGCTTTTTAACTTATCAACTTCCAACACAAAATCCATTTGTTTTTTAAATCGTTCTTTTTGTTGGTCATCTAGTGATAACATAAATACTCCTTACTTAGTTTATAATATTATTCCTACTATATATATAATAAATAAGCCCAAAAACATAATTCCATTCAATATAATTCCTGCCACTGGTCCTTGATAGTATACATCTTTTTCTTTGTAGCCTTGATAAGCAAGTATAAATCCAATAATGGAAAGAAATAATATCAATGTTCCTATAATGCCCAAAATTACTCCTCCATCACCACTAGCTAAGGCTGATAAATAAAATGAAAACAATAACAAAATTATAGAAATCATGCTGATAACAAGGGCTATAGCTCCTTTTACTGAATGTTTCTTATCTGAAAATTTTAATTTCCTTTTTCTTGCCATATTGGCACCTCAATCAAAATCTTTTTCGAATTGAATTAACAAGCTTGAATATAAAGTAACCAAAAATGCCACCTAAAGTATTCAAAAACAAATCGTCTACATCAAATATTCCAACCTTAGAAGTAAGTTGCAGCAATTCAACTGTAAGACTAAATAAAAACGTGATTACTGTAACATTCAAAAACTTTCTATTGTTCTCGCTAATAATAGGCAACATAAAAGCAAATGGTACAAAAGCACCTATATTACCAAATATATTAATGATAAAGCTTTCTAGTCCAATTGATTCTCTATAGGTAATAAACCTTTTTAATTCATTAAATAATACCAAATTATATCTGTATTCAGTATGTGTATCTACCCTACCATATCTTTCACTAAAGAAAAGAAAATAAGTAAGAACTACAATATATAAAAAAAATATAATTTTAAATACAATTTTAATTAACTTCTCATTCTTTTTCTTCAATAGAATGCTCCTAGCTAATTTCTACTCCAGATAATTATAAATCAAATACCTAGCCACGTAAAGAGCTTTTTAGAAGTTTTAGGTATGTATAGCACCTATCCCCATATTTAAGGCTGCTTCACCTATAATTTCACTGGTAGTGGGGTGTGGGAAAATAGTCTTATCAATTTGGCTTAAACTTAAATCATTTGCAATTATTGTTGTTAAGGTGCTAACTAAAGCAGATGCATCAGGCCCTATTATTGCCCCACCAATAATTTTTCCTGTTTTGTTGTTTTTAATTAATTTAGCAAAGCCTCTTGGTTCATTCATAGCTAGTGCCTTTCCATTACTAGTGAATGGAATTTTACTGACTGTAATATCTATACCTTCGGCCTTTGCCTCATCTTCACCTATACCAACCGTTGCAATTTCTGGAGAAGTAAATATCACATTAGGAACTGCAGTATAGTTCATCTTTCTATCCTTACCCAGGATATTGTCCACAGCAACAATTCCTTGATGTGAAGCCACATGTGCTAGTTGGATTATATCTGTTACATCACCAATAGCATAAATATGCGAATTGCTTGTTTGCATTGTGTCACCTACTTTAATGCCTTTTCCATTTTCATTTAGTAAAACTCCACTAGCTTCAATATTTAGCCCTTCAATATTAGGCTCCCTGCCTATTGCAACTAACACCTTATCACTTACCAATTCTTGTTCACCTTTTTTATTCTCAAAAGTAACTATTGCTTTTCCATCTTGTGATTCTTGTATTTTGCTGACTTTGGATCTTGTATGAATTTTAATTTTATTTCTCTTTGCAGTCCTTTGAATTTCTCTAGAAATGTCCTTATCCACCATAGTTAAAGTTCTATCCATAAATTCAACAACATTGACATCTACACCAAAGTTTTTATAGATAAAGGCAAACTCCATACCTATTACACCACCACCTATAATAGTTATGGATTCTGGTAAACTAGTTAATGATAACACACTTGTACTGTCTAATACTAAGGGCAAGTCTATTCCTGCTATATTTACTTTAGATATCTTAGAGCCTGTGGCTATAATAATATCTTTTGCTTTTATCTTATAATTACTTGCCCCCTCAACCTTTATAGTATTCTCATTAATAAAAGAAGCTTGGCCATAAATTACTTTTATCTTGTTTTTCTTCATTAGAAACTCAATGCCAGAAACAAGCCTTTGGGTTATGCTGTCTTTTCTTTTTATCACATCTTTCATATTTGTAGAAATATCACCATCAATTTTAACACCAAATTCTTCTGCATTTTTCATCATATTACTTACCTTAGATGATTCTACTAGTGTTTTTGTAGGTATACAGCCTATATTAAGACAAGTACCACCTAGCTTAGACTTTTCCACTAACATTACATCTAAGCCATTCTTTGCAGCATAAATAGCAGCCACGTATCCAGCTGGTCCTGATCCAATTATAAGTAAATCTGTACTTGTTTCTTGTAATTTATCTGCCATTCTTTAGCCTCCCCTATAAACGAAATACTATAATTATATCTACTGTCTTAACTCGATTCCTAATTTGCTTAATCCTTTTAGTATCTTTTCCATTAGTGTATTAACTTCTTCATCTTTTAAGGTCTTATCTTTATCACGGAACACTATGGAGTATGCCATTGATTTAAAACCTTTTTCTATTTGATCACCTTCATAAACATCAAACAAATTATAACTTTCTAATAGTCTCCCACCTTTTTCTTGGATTACTTCCTCTACATCACCGGCCAAAATATCCTTCTTCATAGTCATACTTATGTCTCTTGTAATTGCAGGATATCTTGCTATTCCTTCATATTTAACTTCAAAACTTGCATATGGAATAATTTCTGGTATATCAAGTACAGCCACATAAGTTCTTGTGCCTATCTCGTACTTGTCAGCTACTTCCGGGTGAACTTCTCCTAGGTATCCTATCACTTTACCATCATATATAACTTCTGCTTTTCTACCTGGATGCAAGAAAGGTTTATCTGTGTCAGGATTATAATTTATCCTACTCTTTAATCCAATTTTCTCAAGAAACACTTCTACTATTCCTTTTAGATCATAAAAATCTCCTTCACCATACATTCCAAGAGTAAATTGTTTTCTTTCATCTGGTAGTTCTTTTAATGGTAATTCTTTTGGGATATATATATTAGCAATTTCATATAAGCTAACATTTTTATTTCTACGATTATAATTTCTAGATAAGGAAGTTAACATGCCGTTTAGGGGAGTGGTTTTCATAATACTAAAATCTTCCCCTAATGGATTAGATATTACTACTACTTTTCTAAGTTCACTTTCCTCTGGAATTAACAATCTATCAAATACTTTTGGACTCTCAAATGAATAATTCATTGATTCACTAAAGCCTGACTGTTCCGCTACATTTCTAGCTATATTTTCAATTTGTAAACTAAAAGGTAGGTGTCCAGTTGTTGCACTTCCCCTAGGTAAGGTTGATGGTATAATGTCATATCCATAGAATCTTGCTACTTCCTCGTCAAGGTCTGCTTGAGATTCAATATCTTGCCTCCAAGAAGGAACAATAACTTCTCCTGTGTTTTCATCATATTCAAGCTCAATTCTTTTTAAGTATTCAATCATTGTTTCTTTTGAAATATCTGTACCTAAAATATGATTAGTCTTTTCTGGATCAAATGCAACTCTACTTTCTCTTCTTATATTAGGATAAGCATCTACAACTCCTGCTACAACATCTCCTGCCCCTAATTCTTCAATTAACTGGCAAGCACGATTAATTGCTTTCATTGCAGTGTTTGGATCTAAGCCTTTTTCAAACTTAGCTGCTGCTTCTGTTCTAAGTCCTAATTTCTTACCTGATAGCCTAATATTTGTACCATCAAAACAAGCAGCTTCTAATAAAAGTGTACTCATATCATCTGTTATCTTAGTATTTTCTCCACCCATTATACCGGCAATACCGATTGGGGCTTTATCATCACATATCATAAGCATGGAAGAATCTATATCTCTTATTTGTTCATCCAAGGTTTGAAATTTCTCTCCATCTTTTCCTCTGCGAACAATAATTTTATTTCCTTCTATAGTATCTAAATCATAAGCATGCATTGGTTGACCATACTCTTCCATAACATAGTTGGTTATGTCAACAATGTTGTTTATTGGTCTAATTCCACAAGCTGCAAGTCTTCTTTGCATCCATAAAGGTGATGGCTCAATCTTAATGTTTTTTACCACTCTCGCAACAAAGCGACTGCAAAGATCAGAATCCTTAATTTCTACTGAAATATAGTTTGATGCATCATCATTATTTGCCTGACTATTAGTTTCTTTTATTGCTGGCAAACAAAAATCCTTCTTAAATGTAGCTGCAACTTCCCTTGCAACACCAATAACACTAAAGCAATCTACACGATTTGATGTAACTTCGTATTCAAAAACAACATCATCTAAACCTAGCACCTCTATAGCACTAGATCCAATTTCTATGTCATCATAGGCTGGATTATCACTAAAAATATAGATTCCATCCTCTGGAGCATCTGGATACATGTTACTATCAGTTCCTAACTCTTCAATAGAACACATCATTCCAAATGATTCTACTCCACGTAACTTTCCTTTTTTGATTTTTATCCCACCTGCTGTTAGTTTCCCGTCATGTCCACCTGCAACACGTCCTCCTACTAAAACAACAGGCACAATATCACCTTCACTTATATTATTAGCACCTGTAACTATCTGTACAGTTTCGCCTTCCTTGCTAGTTTGAACTTGACACACAACTAATTTATCAGCATCAGGATGCTTCTCAATTTTTAAAATTTTAGCTACTATTATTTTCTCTAAATCTTCATCAAGCTTTTTATAACTTTCAACCTTGCTACCACTAAGAGTCATTGCATCAATATACTCTTGTATAGTTACATCAAGGTCTGGTACATATGCCTTTATCCATGATAAGGGTGTATTCATTGTTTAAACCTCCTATTAAAACTGTTCTAAGAAACGAATATCATTTTCATACAATAATCTCATATCATCAATTTCATATTTTAATAAAGCTATACGTTCTAGTCCAACACCAAATGCAAACCCTGAATATACATCTGGATCAATTCCACTCATCTTAAGAACCTTTGGGTGAACCATGCCACAACCAAGTATTTCTATCCAACCAGTGTTTTGACAAAAACGACATCCCTTTCCTCTACATTTGAAACAGGTTACATCCACTTCTGCACTTGGCTCTGTAAATGGGAAATGATGAGGTCTAAATTTTGTTTTTGTATCTTCTCCAAATAATTTCTTAGCAAACTCATTTAATGTTCCCTTTAAGTCTGCAAAAGTAATATCTTTATCAACAATCATTCCTTCGATTTGATTAAATACTGGTGAATGAGTTCCGTCAACTTGGTCAGATCTAAACACTCTACCTGGTGCTATCATACGGATAGGAAGTTCTCCTTTTTCCATAACACGCACTTGAACAGGAGAAGTTTGCGTCCTAAGTAAAATATCATTATTAATATAAAATGTATCTTGCTCATCCTTAGCTGGATGATTTGCAGGAATATTTAAGGCCTCAAAGTTATAATAGTCATATTCTATTTCCGGACCTTCTACAATCTCATATCCCATTCCAATAAATATATCCTCTACCTCTTGTAAGGCTATTGTATTTGGATGCCTATGACCAGTCTTTGGTCTTTTTCCTGGAAGTGTTACGTCAATAGTTTCTTTTTCCATTTGTGCTTGACGCTTTTGTTTCTCTATTTCCTTGGTTTTTTCTTGTAATTTTTCTTCAATAGAAGTTCTTGCTTCATTTACCATTTGCCCAACGACAGGACGGTCTTCTTTGGGCACATCTTTCATGGATTTTAAAATGCTAGTTAACTCACCCTTTTTTCCAAGTAGTTTTACTCTAATATTGTTTAGCTCTTCTAATTTATTAGAATCTTGAACTTGCTCTAATGCAGCACTAACAATATTCTTTAGCTTGTCTTTCATAAATTTCTCCTTTCATTTTAAACATAAAAAAAGCCCCTTAATTATAAAGGGACGGAAATGTTTTTACCGCGGTACCACCCTAATTCTCAGTAAAATATTAAAATATTTTATTGAGCTCTTAAAGTTCTGTGTAACGTACAGCTTACGGTATCTCCTACTATAGTTCAAAGATACAGCTCCAGTGTGAATGTTAATAATTATTTGAACTTAAGGAAGCTTACAGCCATGACTTCCTCTCTCTGCTAGAAAATAATTATCTTTCTTGTAAACAAAAGCCTAAATTAGATTACAAGCACCTTCCTTGCTTTTTACTTATGTCTAATTTTAGCACATTAAAGTTTCTTGTCAAGAAAAATGGCTAAAGAATTATTGTCTTGATTTATAAATCTAAATTGAATATGATGTCTTTAATAAGATTTTAAATATAATATCTAATTAGTACATATAATACTATAATCTCAGAAAGGTGTTTTTTATTATGACTATTAAAATATTCTTCCATACAATTGTTAATTTTTTTAGAAAGTTAAGAGAAGATCATGTGGCTGCTTATGCTGGTCAAGCCACATTATTTATTTTAATTTCATTTTTCCCTTTCCTTATGTTTCTCTTGACATTAATCAGATATCTACCAATTACAGAAAGCAACGTAATGTTTATCGTAGATTATATGTTTCCTAGTAACATAAGCCCCATACTTATAAGGATTGTTGTTGAGGCATATGAAAAAGGTTCTGCTACAATTATGTCTATTACTGCAATTACTGCCTTGTGGTCTGCTTCTAGAGGTTTCATTGCCCTTACAAGGGGATTGAATTGTGTATACGGAATTAAAGAAACAAGGGGATACTTTAAAACTAGAATCACATCAGCTCTATATACTTTGGTTTTTGCTTTAATATTAGTTATTACCCTTGTAGTTTTAGTATTTGGTAACCGCCTATATATTTGGATAGGAAGTGTCTTTCCAATTATAAAAGAAACTGCTTTAATTATTATTAGCTTAAGGGCTATTGTTGGTCTAGCAATTTTAATAATCTTTTTTACAATACTTTTTCTCGCCATTCCAAATAGAAAAGGGAAACTTACAGAAGAACTTCCTGGAGCATTAGTAGCAGCTGGAGGATGGATGGGTTTTTCTTACCTATATTCTTTTTATATTGATAATATGGCTAATATGTCTAACACATATGGTAGTTTAGCCGCAATTATTTTTTTAGTTTTATGGTTGTATTTTTGTATGTACATTCTTTTTATTGGAGGAGAAATTAATGATGTTCTTGCTTCTAAAAGTTTACAAGAAGCCTTAAAATCTCCGAAGAAATATGATAGTAGATGTGAATAACCGTTCCTTCTATTATAATATGAATTATATGATATAATTTTTATTAAACACATCTAGGCTATACATATAGGAGAGGAGCTCTTTATGTCTTATAACAATGATCAAATTCCAAAAAACGAAGGAAATATAATGAATATTGCTAATTTAGATGATTTCGTAGAAGTCTTCGGTAAAAATTTATTGCCTGTTGACGAATATATGGGGTTTAAGATTCGTCCAGGCTTTTATCGCCTAGATGGTGCTACTATAATTCCCGGTGGTATAAGTTTCACTATACATTCACAAAATGCCACTTCCTGTAAGTTGGCACTTTTTAAAAAAGGTGAAAAAGATCCATATATAATAATTCCATTTCCTGATAACTACCGAATCGGTGATGTTTTTTCCATGATCGTTTTTGATTTGGATATTAATACTTTCGAATATTCATATATAATGGATGGACCTTGTGATGAGAGAAAGGGATTAATATTTAATAGCAAGAAATATTTACTTGACCCATATGCAAAAGCAGTTGCAGGACAGAGAATATGGGGCGAAGAATATAATAAAGATGTTTTTTATAAGGCCGCTATAGTGACAGATGATTTTGACTGGGGAAGTTACTCTCAACTTAACATTCCTATGAGTGAATTAATCATTTATGAACTACATGTCCGAGGATTTACAATGGATCCTTCATCAAATGTAGAAAAACCTGGGACTTTTGCAGGTATAATTGAGAAGATTCCTTATTTAAAGGAGTTAGGTATTAATGCTGTTGAACTTATGCCCATATTTGAATTTGATGAAATGCTTGATCACAGAATTCATGAGGGACAAGAGCTTATTGATTATTGGGGCTATAATCCGGTTTGTTTTTATGCACCAAACACAAGTTATGGTTCATTCCAAGAAGGAACAAGTGTTGGCAAAGAATTAAAAACACTGATAAGAACACTGCACGAAAATGGAATTGAGGTAATACTAGATGTTGTCTTTAATCATACAGCAGAAGGAAATGAGAACGGACCATTTATCTCTTATAAGGGTATTGATAATAATGTTTATTATATGCTGACACCTAATGGCCAATACTATAATTTCAGTGGTTGTGGTAACACCATTAATAGCAATCATCCTGTTGTTCAAAGAATGATTATTGGATGTTTACGTCACTGGGTTACTGAATATAGGATAGATGGATTTCGTTTTGATTTAGCTTCTATATTAGGAAGAGACGAATATGGTGCACCAATGAATAATCCACCTCTACTAAAAAGCCTTGCCTTTGACCCTCTTCTTTCAAATATAAAACTTATTGCAGAAGCCTGGGATGCTGGTGGTCTTTATCAAGTTGGAACCTTTCCTTCTTATAATAGATTCTCTGAATGGAATGGAAAGTATAGGGATGATTTACGTAGATTCTTAAAAGGTGATGATGGGCTTGCTAGTATCGTTGCCGATAGAATTGCTGGCTCACATGATATGTATAACCCTGCAATAAGGGGTGAAAATGCTTCTGTTAATTTTATCAACTGCCATGACGGTTTTACACTACATGATTTATATTCCTATAACAAAAAACACAACGAGGCTAATGGTTGGAATAATACAGATGGAAGTGATGATAATCACAGCTGGAATTGTGGAGTTGAAGGAAAAACAGATGACCCTAAGGTATTAGAACTTCGCTTAAAAATGATTAAAAATGCTGCAGCTGTTTTATTCGCTAGCCAGGGAACTCCTATGTTTTTTGCTGGAGACGAATTCGGCAACTCTCAAAACGGAAACAACAATGCCTATTGCCAAGATAATGAAACTTCATGGCTAAACTGGGATTTAATAAATGAAAATAGAGAAATCTTTGATTTTTTCAAAAAGATGATTAGAATTCGTAAGAATCACCCAGTTCTTAGAAACAGTGTTGAACCTTCAAAATGTGGCTTGCCTGCTTTTAGTAAACATGGTGTTGAACCTTGGTACTTAAATCCTTCTCACGAAACTAGAGTGTTAGGTGTAATGTTTGCTGGAAGCAGCAAAGAGATGGAGTATGATGATATTGTTTATATAGCAATTAATTCTCATTGGGAGGAACATAATCTGGAGCTTCCTAAACTTCCAGATCCTTATACGTGGAAAGTGTCTGTAAATACCGCCATGCCTTATGGCAAAGATATTATTGAAGCTTCTGAAGATATGGCTGAAGTTGAGAATAACACCATCCATTTAGAGGCAAGATCAGTGATAATATTGTTTGGGGTTCCAAAATAAGATTATTAGAAGTTACTTATTATAAATAATAGCCGGTTCATTTTTAGATGAGCCGGCTAATTTAGATTAATTAGGTATGTTTTTTGTTTTTTATTTTTCATTATTAAAAGCACTAGGCATTCTAAACATATTAACGCTAAAGCAATTATAAGAATATCTAATACTAGATTTCCTGTATCCACAATAAGCGCAACTATAAAACCAACTATTAAATCAAGTATAATCCTCTTTATATTTCTTTTACTTGT
The DNA here is from genome assembly GCA_964544535.1 of uncultured Lachnospiraceae bacterium. Taxonomy (GTDB): domain Bacteria; phylum Bacillota; class Clostridia; order Lachnospirales; family Lachnospiraceae; genus JAAYRG01. Next base: position 55,385 of record CAZJCV010000001.1, read on the forward strand.
GTTTGCTTTCTTTAACATTCGACATTATCTTTCCCCTCATTTTTATTATTAATAAGTGCATATATTAAAACTCAATCCTATTTAGAATCACTTTTTGATTTTTTTAACAAAAACATTGTTAGAAGCGAATATATAGAAAAGAAGCCTAATGAAAAGGTGAAAATTTGTTGGTCTAAATGATTTTCTAAAAACATCCCTCTACCTTTTGAAATTAAAATTATTATACAATATATAAAAAATGGAGCAATTAATGGTGCTGTAGATTTTAATTCATTTCTTTTTAAGTAAATATATGCTCTTATAATTAATACTATTGTAAAAAAGATTAATGCTAATATACAGATTTGAAACATTGTTTTCCTCCCTCTTTTTTTTATCTCCCTTTACCAGAACCCAATAACTCTTCTTAGTCACTATATAGGCCACAATTAATCCAATAAGAACAATTGATCCTAAAGCTAGCAGAAGCCAATTCACTGTAAACCCACTTATTTTAACCTCAGTAATCATATACTTACCTGCTGTATCAAGTTTAAGCTGGGGCATATCATCAATATTAATTAGATAGTACTTCTCTTTAGCCTCATTATACAAATATAAATATTTCCCTTTTAAATCATCACCATTAAATTCAATACTTATTGGACCACATAAGTTGTTTCCATCATTTAGTATAAATGAAAAACCATTTTCTTCTTTAGTAAGTTTTAGTTGAGTGCAAAATTTGTTATGATAATTTACAATATCTTCACCATTAATCTTAATAGCATACTCATCACTACTGATAGTTAGTGTTTTCTTTTCTTGATAGAAGTATTTCAACATGTCATTATCTATATATGTATATTCATCCACACTTACTTGTATAGGATATCCTTCTTTAAATACTCCGTCAGAATCATTATTAGTGTTCTCACTGCTTTTTGTTTTAATATGGTCATTAACAATAACAGTAACTGCCGTTGTTGTATCTTCGTTTGATACAATTATTGTGGTGCTACCACTAGCGACTGCTTCTATTAATCCACTATTAGAAACGGTAGCTATATTTGAATCTATTGACTTATATGAAATTGTTTGTGATGAAGCATTAGATGGAACAACTGTTACATTTAGCAATTGCGTGTCACCAACAAACATCTCCTTTTGATAATCTCCCAAATCTAGCTCCGATGGTAAAATAGGAAACGAATTTTCATCTCCAATACCAGATTGTTCTTTATTACTAATTAATCCATCTTCTGAGTTTATAGCAAAATTATCTTCAACCTTAACTTCTGAGGCTGAAACTTGTAAGATATTCTTAAATAAGTTGTTAGGAACACTCATTAATAAAGAATACATAAGCCCAGCAATTATCAAGACACACAATATTGATTTCATTCTATTCTTTTTCACATTGTCCTTTATCATTTACTTCAGCATAAATCCTATTTTCTCCATTACGTAATCAAAATATGTTACTTTGTCATATTCAATCCTAGCTTCCACTTCCATTCCGTTGGAAACATTGACTTTTTAACCAGACTTACTCAATAAGTATGTATATTCGGGTTTAATTCTTATCTTAAAGGCATTATTATTTGTACCTTCTCCACTTTCAATCGATGTGACATCACTATCCATCTGACTTACTTCCCCTGATATATTTCCGTACACAGTCTGTGTTAAGCCTGAAACCTCCATCTGTACCTTGTCACCTACATGCATTCTTGCCATGTCTACAATGCTTACGTAAGAGTCTATAATCGTCTGACTATTCTCTGGAGTAATCGTAGCAACGGCTGATGCTGCCTGAACAACCATACCTTCTTTATAATCTGCTAACAAATGCAAAGTTCCAGAAGTTGATGCTGTGGTGGCAAATGCATTTTGTCCACTATTAATTGCTAAAAGTTGTGCGTCTATTGAGGCTATTTGCATATCACTTTCTGCAATTGCATTTTCTGCAGCTTGTATGGCTGAAAAATATATCTCCCTTTTCTACAAGCATTCCTTCCTCCATATAATTATCAACAATCTCACCTGTGTAAGAAGGCATTATGTAATTTGAGTCCTCACTTGTTACTGTATACTAAATTAATGGACCAATCGGTTGTGAACCTTTTGATTTTATGTAGTTTTCTATTTGTTCTACCGCTATATCAAGATTGTTTAAATCATCTTCATTAAGACTTTTTCTCAAAACATTAGTTAGTTTCAATGTTTTGTTACTACTATATTTAAGTTAATTCATTTTATTCTCCTCCTCATCTTTTTATAACTATGCTAACATTTTTAGAACTATTTGAATTTTTTATTTTAATTATGTAGTTATATCAAATTTGTCAAACCACCCCCATATTATATAAAACATATGTATAATTTTATACTATCCAATCAAAATTAGGCATAATTAAACGCTGTCCAGCAATTCCTTGAATATTGTATTCTCAATTAACATGTAAAAATCGATTCTAAAAAAATTCATATCAGCTGTTTTACCTGAAAAGCAATGTCCACCTTCATTATGATATAATAATCCTAAATTATTATATCAATCGTTTCCTGTTCTTACTGTAAATTTAGCAACTCCATAATCTCTATTTATATTCTTACTTATATTTGGAATAAGAGGTGTATAACAATTATATTTTCTATCTTATTCCCTAAGTATTAATTCATTAACAATTTAACTAAAGACTTTATGTAATCATTGTTGAAACCATAATGCAAGGTGTAAATGAACTAAGTCAAATTTAAAAGTCTATTCATTTTCTACTTATTTCCTTTTTTAAAAGTACAATTCTTTAGTCTAATTTTATTTAATGTCATAACTCACTAATTTTAATGAGCATTTAAATATTTCATTTGTTTATTAAGTTTTTTTCTTTTTTCTATCATCTTTCTTCCTTTCTATGTTTTGTAAAACAATAGCAGAAACTTCTATAAATATCGATCCAATCATTATAAGAAACCAACCCAAGTTTAAGTTATAACCATAAACTGTTATAGATAGCAGAATTATTACTATTATATTGACAAAAAAGAAAAATTTATATAGATTCATTATTATTATACTCCTTTCTATTTTTTAATGTTAGGCTTTTATGAAACTTCATAGTCTTCATTTTTTTTTATAAATAGCGTAAACAATGCATTTAATTAAAGAATATCTATAATTCTAAAACGAAAAAATTCTATTATACTAACAAATAATTTTTTTATTAAATATGGTATAATATCAACTTTACACTTTATTTAAATGTATATTTAGCACTTATTTAAATTAATATTTAAACACTTGATAGTTTTAGTGGATGAAAGTTAAAACTATCAAGTGTGAACTAGAATTCTATTTTTTTGATTCCCACTTACTATAAAACTTGTTTTCTAATCCTAGCATAAAAGCTATTCCGAAAGCTCCATAAGCACTTGTCACTAGTCTTACTGGCCATTTGTATTTTTTCCACTCAGCCTTTGTCATCCCTGTATGATACAGTCTTTCACCAACTACTGTACCTGCCCCATAAGACGCTCCTCCCGCTGCTATAGCAGCCCCAACTATTGCAAGAACGGTTGTTTACTGCAATTCCACCATCAACATAAGTCATTTCCTCTTGATCCATAACCACATAATTATTTGGCATAACTAGTACACCATCATAAGTCATATTCATTTCTAACTACTTTTCCGTGCATTTGCCAAAGATCATAATACTCTCCTTGTTTCTCCAACAAATCCTTATGAGTCCCTTGCTCTATAATCTCGCCTTCTTCTAAAACAATAATAATATCGCAGTCTTTAATTGTAGCTAATCTATGAGCTATTATCAGCATGGATTTATCTCTATATTTGTTATAAATCATATCAAATATTATATTTTCAGTCCCAAAGTCTAGATTACTAGTACTCTCATCTAATATATATAATTCATTCTTTTTTAAAAATGCTCTTGACAATGCTATTCTTTGCTTCTCTCCACCTGAGAGTCCATTGCCTGCTTCCTCAAGATATGTCTAATACTGCATCGGTAGTTTTTTAATAAAATCATGAGCATCTGCTGCTTTTGCAGCTTCCTTTACTTCATCCATTGTTGAATTCATTTGTATATTCATTTATATCAACATCGTCAATGGTGATTTCTCCTTCTTCAGGTTCATAATACTTTAATATTAGCTTTGCAACTGTAGACTTTCCCTTTGTTTCTATATCTTGTTCTGTTTCACAATCTAAGATTTCAGATAATCTTTTCATCGATATATTAGATTCTTGTATGGTCAACTGTAAACTAACAAGTCTTGATACAGGATCCATAAAATAACTTGCTAATGTCATAAAGGCCATCATTCCACCGAGAGTCATTTCATTATTAATAACTTGCATGATTCCAAAGTAAGTTAAGGCTAAGTTCCCCGCAGTTGAAATTAAACTTGATATTGAGCCTTGTACATTAGAAAGCATGCTTTCCCTAACACCAATCCTTAGAGATTTAATATATTCTTTTTCTATACCTTCTAGTTCCGTTTCCTCATTAGCATTTCCTTTGATGGTTTCTACAGCACGAAACCCTTCAATTATTTGAGAATTTAATACAGCAGATTGTTCCATTTGTTCTTCGTTTATTTTCTTATAAGGCTGTTTAAAAATAAAGACTAGTATTATGCTAATAAGATTAGTCCCTTTTAGGTCTGTTCCCATCATGTCTCTAAGTTTAGTTATAGTTGTCTCTTCTTATAGTGAAGACACACCATAGCAAGACATGCTGCTGCACAGTCTGTTGCATCGTGTTGTTTAACATATGTATATTTCATTAGTTTCCTCCAGTTACTTGTCGGGATGTAAATTTATGTATTGTCTATATATGATTATAACAACACCTTCTATTTACTGTCAATGTAAATGTCGTGAAATACATTTTTATGCTTTTAAGCCCACTAAATCCATAGGTGGAGAAACTTATTTTGTCGCAAACTGTTCCCCCTTTAAGGGCGAACTATAACTCCCCTTATATTTTAATAGCCTATAGAAATTTCCTCTATATATTCATCATATTTGTTTAGAATTTCTTTCTTTTTCTTTCTAGAATACCTTATACTTATCCCATCATTAATCAATATTTCTTCATCAATATTTTCTACATATGCAAGATTTATAATATATGATCTATGAACCCTTATAAAACTTCTAGAACAAAGCTTTCTTTCTATATCAGCCATGGTAATTCTTACAAGACACACCTTGTTGTTTGTGTATATTTTACAATATTTATCAGCTGCTTTAATATATTTAATATTTGATTTTATCACCCAAATATTTTTACCTAGCTCTATTAAATCATCTTTTGAAATAATTCTATTACAGATACTTTTAAGACAATTATAAATTTGCTCTTTTTTAAATTCCTTAGATAAAAGTCCACACACTCCTTTACCAAAGACAGTATGTAGGGATTCCTTATTTTTTGCAATAAAAACAACTGAGCAGCCTTTTTCCTGCTTATACAAGATGTCGCTAATTGTTAGAGCATCCATGCCATCCCACTCTAAATCTATTGGCATAAAGAATAATTCGATTTTTTTATTGCTATTTATTAGTTTATCTGCAGTTTCAAAAAATAGTACTTCAACCGAAACACCTTTCTTGTTTAATAGTCTTTTTACTAATATTATTAATCCATGTCCAATCTCCTGCTCGAGATCACATACTGCTATTATCAACTTAATCCCCCTTGAATAATTTCATATATATCTAAGTTGCTAGCTTAATGACATTTGTCCCCCCTGCTATATACGATTTGATATAAAATGCAATATTATTCCGGTAAACGGTAGGTTTTTACTGGTAAGCGATAAATTATTGTAGGATTGTATGTAGATATAGCAAAAGAACACCTAGGCAATCCCTTTGTGTTCTCTTATATTTTATTACTATTTTATTCATATATATAACCTATCTCTACACCTGAATAATAATGCTTTAGTATTTCATTATATTCTTTCCCCATATCTGCCATAGCCTTTGCACCATTCTGGCTCATTCCAACTCCATGTCCATAGCCACCACCTGTAATTGTTACACTTGTATCCACTTTATCCATTATAAAAAATGCACTTGGTAACATACTTTGAGATACTTCACTAGCATCTTGGCGAACTATTTTTTGTTCTCCAGGAGACAAGAGTGTTCTTATATTGTATTCCCCTATTATTTTTACTGTTCTCTGGTCTCCAACTAGTTTTATTTCTGTAATTATTCCACTTTTTTCTCTCTTAATTATTTGAATGTCTTGTAAACTTCCTATACTTTCTATAGCAAGGCTTTCAAAGACTTCTTTACCCTCATCATTCTTTGCTAAAGTTTGTATATAGTCTGGATTTGCCTTATATCTTGATCCAATCTTCGAATTAATACTATTGCCTAATTCTTTTAAGGGAAGAGTTACCTTCCATCTATACCATGCAAATTCACTATCATAGGTTTGATAGCTAGGATTTAATATAAAGTTTCTAAATGTCTCTTCATTTGAAAAATCTATTTCATTATCAGTAGATGAGACTGTAACCTCATCTTCATTTTGAACTTGCTGTAGCTTACCAGTTAGATACTGGGCGTCGCCACTCCACACTTCTCCTACTGAAGCTGTATGGCCTGAAGAAGTAGAAAAGTAATAAGCGTCAACTACTAAGCCACCATGTGTCATTACTTTCCCGTATGTATCCTTTACAGCAAGTATTGTTTCTTCATTTTCTGCTATTTTATTGTAAACTTGATATGACACACTATCATCTACATGGGCTCCATATTCCTTTAAGCTGTTTGCTAGCAAATGATTGTATGCATAACTTCTGGCACAAACAGCCTGACTTTTTAAGGCTTCCATACTATAGTAAGAAGGCATTTCACTTGGAATTACAGCATATAGATATTCTTCTAAAGGCAGTTCATTGACAATAAGAAGTCCACCATCAGTAGGTGCAACTTCTACTGCACCCCTATATGAGGGACTGCCGTAGGAACGTTCCATAGATGAAATAATTATTTTACCTGTTTCTTCATCTGGCTTTATAGTAAGACGACCTTTGGATAAAGCATCATCACCAACATTATAAGTAAGTGTTGTTCCTGCTGGATAAGAAGTAGTTTCATCTAAAGAAGTTACACTAAAATTTTTGTTACAAGTAAATGATATTCCTTTATGGTAGTAGCTTTCATATCCATTAGTTTTTAACAAAACTCGGATATTCTCAGCTTTTATAGGGCCCTTTATTAAGGCAGAAACTATTTTTCCATCAGCAACTATAAAGTCAGTTGTTTCATATCCCACTAATATGTTATTTGTTAACTCTTGAGCTAATTCACCATAAATCTTATATATCTTATAGTTTTCATCTAAAGGTATCTTTCCATAGCCTTCCACCTCTATATATTCCTTGTCTGTAAGCAAAACCTTCCCATCTATTCTATCTGGTTTCATACGTATTCCAACAATTTTGCGGTTTTCAACAACTATATCTCCAACCACTTCTTTTATTTCTTCAGATAAACTATGTCTTGTCTCAAATTCTTTTGTCACTCCATGAATAAAGGCATTAATAGTCGTGTCCGAGCCCTTTGTAATCCACGCATTATATAATATTGTCTCTTCAGCTAATATCTCTTTTACATATAATATCTTATCATCATATACTACTGCCTTAACTTTATGATTTATAAAATCATCAATTTTAAATTCATGATAATTTAACTTATAATCCTCTTCCTTTGTCAACTCATCATTTATACGAAAGCTGCCATAATCTAGAGTGTTAGAAACATCAAACTTACCTTGGTCTGTTGCCACAATATTCTTGCTTTCATTGTCCTTATATTCATCAGGTATTCCAACTAAAAAAAGCTTGCTTTCTTTAAATAGTGAATCCTCCGCTTGCATTGATTCTATAAAGGCTTCATAAATTTCTAAAAACTCCTCTAGCAGAACAGCTTTTCTTTGATCTTCTTCTTGAATTTTAAATGAAACCTTGTTCAGCATGCTATCTTCATCTATGCTCAGTTTATTGGCTAGAGAAGGAATTATATTTTGAAAATCTTTGAAGGTGAAAAATGTATCCTCTTTAAGAAGTTCAGTCTCTTCTATAGCAAGAAAAGATAATAAATATTCCACTTCTTTAGTAGTAATCATTTCACCTTCACGTAATATTAATTTATCTTTATTTTTTTCATCGTATTTTAATTTTACACCTATTGCAAATAAGGTTAAAAGCAAAAGACCACATATACCTAGTATTATAAGCTTTGTTTTCAGTTCGATTTTTTTCACTTTTATACCTCCATTATCCTAAGTCTATAATAAATTATATACATCTTGGACAAGAATATGACTTTTTTATTATAGCAGACCCCCTTCAAATATACAAAAAATATGTTATGTCTTTCATAAAAACTTACTGAAAAACATAACATATTTATTATATATTCTCTAAGAGGTTCAGTCTCTTCTGTTATTCAAATGATTCTATTACTTCTTCTACTGTTCTCCTATCGGTAATATATATCATATCTCCATTTATATCAGCCACACAGTAACTATTATCATATACATAGTATTTGACATCTACAGTCTGATCCTTCTTTGTATTTCTATGAAATGTAATCCAAAGCAAAGGTTCGTCAGTTTCATTATGTACATAATCTTCTGCTAGAAGTTTTTCACCTCTTGCTTTAATAATTCTTTGATATATAGTCTTAAACTTATCTTCTTCAATCTCTATATTGTCAATATAATAAGTAGCTACTTCATCATCTTCTTCAGTAGCAGTTGTATCTCGCTTTATCTCCATAAGATACTCTTCTTGCCCACTGCGAACTTCCATACTCTCTACAGTATCTATATTAATTGATGTAAGTCCTTTTTCAAGCAATGTAAAAGCATCTACTTCAATCAAGTCTGTAATAAATCCTTTACTTAAAATATGCACTGAGTTTGAATCTGAAGTTCTTGCATAATAATCTCCATCTTCATTAGTATTACCTAATTGCAATTCTAAAGTATGTGTGGGCATTTCCCCAGCATTATCATTATTCTCTAAATTCTCAACATACTCTAAGTAAATAATTCTAGAAGGATTCTCCAAACCATATTGGGCCAAGTCATCCACATTATAATCAATACATTTGTTAAAGTATAAGTTCCCAAACTTTTCTAGATATTCCAATACAGTATACGTGTTACCTTCCATTACCTTTTCATATGGTTGCAGTAGCTGCCAGTTATTAAATCCAGAAAAGCCTGATGGCTCATTTTCATTGTATTTCATTTCTAATGTAACTTTATCTTCATTAGTTAGCTTAACATAACCAATACTATCAGCACTTATAGTTGGTAATACTTCAATAGCTAGCATATCTGATTGGCTTTTGTTAAACACATTGAACAAATCATTATTAATTACATATACTGCCGAGTCATCATTAATCATTGCATAATAGCCGTCTGTAACAGGTAGCTTAATTCCAATATTTAATTGTGTCTTACTACCATCATCTAAAGTTATAAGAGCTGAAACTAGAGGATTATCTAATCCATACTGAGCTAAGTCCTCTGGGGTCTTGCTAACAACAAGATTATAATTGATAGTTTCAATACTATTTTCTATAGAATAAAGTTCTGCTTGTTTTAGTGGAAATGAATCATCTTTTAGATTTGTCCATGTTCCATCAGCATCCTTTACAAACTCAAAACTATCATATTCGTTTTTAAATGAAATCTCCTTAATCTTGCTTATATCAATTTCAGCTATTATAGTATCTGTAGTTTCTTCTGTAATATCATTATCTTTGTTTTTATTCTTTAGTAATAACAATATCGAAGTTAATATAACTACGGCAATTAGTAAAATGATTAAGGTCTGCTTTTTATTCTTTTTACCCCTTGCCACTACTTTTTCCTCCTTCTAATCACTGTTACTCCACCTATTATCAATATGAAAATTGGTAGTACTAGGACTGTTACTGCTCCCCATAAATTCACATCTGAGCTTCTAAGAAGTAGTCTTTCCACCTTAAGACTCTTAGGCATTATATTAACACTTGCTTCTCTTTTCGTTACATAATTAATAGAATTAATAATTAAATCTAAATTCCCAATGCTTTCACTGGTAATTAGATCATCACTTACCAAAAAAGAACTTCCATAAACAATTACATTTGTTTCTACACCATTGTAGGTTTCTTTAATTGCCATCCCTAAATTAAAAGGACCTTCTATATCATCTTCAAGTTTGTTAGGATCTGTTGAATCAATGTTTGTTCTAGAATATGAAGTAGCTTGGCTTTCTAACAGACTATCAATTATTAGTGTGTTCCTTGCTGTTTTGGATGCTTCTAGCCCTGTTGATATTGGTGTAATAACTCTTTTACCACTATTAGTAATACTAGAAGTAATTTCATGGTTTTTTACACCTGCAAATAAGTAGTTTCTATATTCTCCAACATAATTGTTAGGGTTTTCTTCAAGAATAAATCCATCTACTATAGTAGTTCCATAGTATTCTATTAGTCCACTTATATTCGCTAAACTATTAGTCTTAAAATCAACTAGGAAAATAGCATTTCCTCCATTTTGCAGGTACTCTCTAATTAATACAGCTTCTTCTTCACTATAATCTGTATCAGGTGCATTAATTAACAATACGGAACAATCATCTGGAATACTCTCACTACTTAGAGTATCAAGCGTCTTTACTGTAATATTTACCCTATCTAATGACATTGCTAATGTATTGGTTATTCCTTCTTCTCCATGTCCTACAACAGCATATAAAACAGGTAAATCATCAGTGGTTACATAGTTAATTGCAGATACAATTTGACCTTCTACATCCACAGCAGTTACATTGTAACTATTAGTACTATAATCAGTCTCAACTACATACATGCTCATATAATCAACATACTTGCTTCTGCCTCGTGTTTCATTAACAACAATAACACTATTTTGTGAAATCTCATGGTCAACATATTGATTTGCAAACTGTGGATAAAGCACTGGGTCTTTATATTCAACGCTAATATTTTTATTTGCTTGTTTAAATCGATTAATTACTTCAAGTATCTGTGCATCTTCATTGCCTAATTCAACTAGATAATATATAGTAATTTCGTCTTCTATATCCTTAACAAGTTCTTTTGACTTTTCAGAAATTGTATATAGTTGTTGGGTAGAAGTATCAAAGCTAATATCTAACTCTGTAAATATAAAATTGATTAATAGTACTATTGCAATTACCACTACAGAGATTACTGTGGCATATGCACCGCCTATAAACTTTTTTGATTGAAATGCTTTTTTTATTTTATTATTCATGTTTTTCTTCCCCTTTCTTTAGTTCCATCTTCTCTTCTTAATAGATTGAACAGTCAAGAATAGGAATATAAAAACCACGCTTATATAATAAACGATATCTGATAAATTAATAACTCCTATTGAAAAACTATTATACCTGCTCATTACAGAAAACCAATTAGCAATCCTAACTACTAGTCCGTCAAATAATGTTGGTTGTACAAAATAAATTACTGCTATAATAGCTTCTCCTATAAATGCAAATACAACTGAAAAATATGTATTTTTCATTATTATGTAAGTTATTCCTGATATTAAAAAGAATATAAGGGCCAAAATAATCCAAGTTGATTTGTGATCAGTTGGAAGCATAGCCACAATACTATCTATAAAATAAGTTATAAGTATAGTTATAAAGGTGATCACTGCTGCTACAATTTGGCTTTCTACTAAAGAAGATATAAATAAACCAATTGAGATAAAGGCGGCTCCTAATAAGAAAAAGCCTAGTATGGAACTATAAGATAAAGCAAATGGAACCTTTCCAAATCTGCCTAGTATTAAAGGAAAAGTAGAGATAATAGCAATTACAATTATATATATACTAAGTACTGCTAAATACTTTCCAAATACAATTTGACCAGGTGCTACTGGTGATGTTAATAATAGTTGATCAGTCTTTTGCCTTTTTTCTTCTGCCATAATTCTCATAGTCAATATTGGTATTAAAAGCATAAATAAAAAGGCTACATTATATAGAACAAATCCAAAATTGGGATTTCCACTAATCAAGTTGTTAGCATAGAAGAATAAACCAATAATTGCTACAAAAAATGCTATAAAAACATATCCTGTCATTGATGTAAAATATGATTTTAGCTCTCTTTTATAAATTGCTTGCATTTTCTTTATCCTCCTCTGCTTGATCATCGTCTGCTTTACTAGTAACTTCAAGGAAAATTTCCTCAAGAGACATGGTGCTTGAATTCATACTCATAATTGGACATTTTGCATCACTTAATGAGTAAAAAACATCTTCCCTAACATCATCATTTTCATTAGTAATAATAGATAAAGAAACTATCTCTTCATTATCTAAAGAAGTGAATTCTATGTTAATTATATTCGAAATATCCTTAAGTGCATTTTCAATATCTTCTTTTCTAGCTTTTACCTGTAGTTTTAATACTTTGGAACCATCTATATGATTTGATAAATTATCCGCTTCATCACTTACTATCAGCTTACCGTTATTAATAATAAGCACATAATCACATACTGCACTAATTTCAGATAAAACATGAGAACTTAAGATTATAGTATGTCCCTTGCTTAGACTTTTGATTAGTTGTCTAATCTCTATTATCTGCTTTGGATCAAGTCCCACTGTTGGTTCATCCAATACTAATACAGGTGGATACCCTATCAATGCCTGAGATAGACCAACTCTTTGTTTGTACCCTTTTGAAAGATGTCTAATTAATCTGCCTGAAACATCAGAAACTTGAGTCATGTTCATTACATCATTTATCATTTCTTTTTTTTCTTTTTTATCCACCTTCTTAAGATCTGCAACAAAGTTTAAATATTCTATTACTGTCATATCCTGATAAAGTGGTGGTTGCTCTGGTAAATAACCAATACTTTTCTTTGCTTCTTCTGGCTGATCATAAATATCATGTCCGTTAACAATTACAGTTCCTTCGGTAGCAGAAATATAACCTGTTATAATATTCATAGCTGTAGACTTGCCTGCACCATTAGGTCCTAAAAACCCAATTATTTGCCCCTCTTTTGCAGTAAATGATAAGTTATCTAGTGCCAAAAAGTTATCATTGTACTTTTTTACTAAATTCTTAACCTCAATCAAACCTTAGTCCTCCCTTTTTATCAATTACTAGCCTTTATTATTGATATTTTTTTAACTTGACATACATCTTACATCTATATTGCGAAGTTTTTGTGAACATCTACTTAAACAAGTATACCTAACTTTTACTTGGCAAGCAATATCAACTTAGTCTATATATCTACAAATAAAAAAAGGTTAAATTCATCACCCTAAGATACAAAATAATTATATCTTGCAAGTGTTTAAATCTAACCTTTTAGAAGATAATTGTAATATAATTATTTAATTAATCTTATAAGCCTTAGTCCAATACATCTTCCATATCATATAGTCCTGAAGTCTTGCCTGGTAAAAATAATGCAGCTTCTATTGCACCTTTTGCAAAAACATTTCTTGAATAAGCAGTATGACTTAATTCTATAACTTCGTCTACACCTGCAAAGATTACATCATGTTCTCCAACAATTGTGCCTCCTCTTATCGCAGAAATTCCAATTTCTTTGCTATCTCTTTTTTCTCTTTTATCGCTGCGATCATATATATAATGATAGTCATCATTTAGAGAATCTTTGATTGCATTTGCAAGAGCTAAAGCTGTTCCTGATGGTGCATCTACTTTTTGATTGTGATGTTTATCTATAATTTCTATATCAAAACCTGAATCAGTCAATGCCGCGCTAACCAGTTTAACAATCTTAATCAGCATATTCACTCCAATAGACATATTAGCTGCCTGTAAAATAGGTATTTCTTTTGATAAATCTTTTACCATCTGATCTTGTTCTTCAGATAAGCCTGTAGTACATAAAACAATGGGTATATTATTAGTTTTAGCATATACAAATTCTTCTTCTATATTGTTAGGAGAAGAAAAGTCGATAATTACATCTGCTTCAACATCGCAATCATTATATGATGTAAATACTGGATAGTTGTTCAAACTTACATCACTAACATCAATTCCTGCTACTATTTTTGCCTTAAGCAAAGCTTCTGTTTCTTCATCTTCTTTTTTTGTTTGTAGTAATTGGGTAATTGCCTGACCCATTTTTCCATTACAGCCCCTTAATATAATTCTTGTCATATTAATCTCCTATACTGTACTGTGTATTTAATTATTCTTCTCTCGCATAAATATATTTATATTATTTTAAAAGCCCGCTATCTATTAGTTCTTTCTCTAATACCTTAATATTATCTACTTCCAAGTCAGTTAGAGGTTTTCTTAGCCCACCAACATTCATTCCTAGTAAATTCATAGCCGCCTTTACTGGAATTGGATTAACTTCGCAAAACAGCGAATTCATTAATGATAAATACTTAAGTTGTATGTCTCTACTAGCTTCTACATCTCCATCTAAATAGCGTGTTACTAGATTATGCATTTGCTCAGGGATAATGTTAGCTGCTACAGATATTACACCTTTACCACCTAAGGATAGCAAAGGTACAACTTGATCATCATTACCTGAATACAAGTCAATCTTACCTTTTGTTAAATGCATTAATTCTGCAACTTGAGATATGTTGCCACTAGCCTCTTTAATAGCGACTACATTGTCTACTTCTCTAAAAATTGTAGCAGCTGTCTTTGGCTGAATATTGCATCCTGTTCTACTAGGTACATTATACATAACAATTGGTAAATCAACAGACTTTGCTATATCTGTATAATAAGATATTAAACCTTTTTGTGTTGCCTTATTATAATATGGTGTAACTATCAGTAATGCATCTACACCAGCTTTTTCTGCCTCTTTTGATAAGTATATAGCCGTACTTGTACAGTTAGAACCTGTTCCAGCTACTACAGGAATTCTCTTGTCTACCTTCTTAGCTGTATATCTTATACATTCAATATGTTCTTCATGCGTTAATGTAGACGCTTCTCCCGTTGTTCCACAAATAATAATTGCATCTGTTTTGTTTTCAATGTGAAATTCAATAAGTTCTCCTAACTTATCAAAATCAACCTCTTTGTTTTCTTTAAATGGTGTAACTATCGCTACTCCCGATCCTGTAAATATTGCCATAAAGCACCTCCTGAAATTATAAAATTATAAAAAAATAGTCGACAAGGAGTCGACGCTAAAGAATGATGCATTGGCCTCAAACTAGCAAACAATATACCTTCATATAAGTACACTGTACGATGACCATGTATTCTTTAGGCAGCTCTCCATCAAAATAGATGACAGTCATATAGTTATTAACCATACGTCCAACTAAAGCCACTGCAGAATAACTTTAGTTTCGGCACTTTCCCCTTTTAATTGTATTCATCTATGTCTGCCATATCATACAATCTACTAATAAAAAATGCTCCTCTACCAACTTGTAACAAAATTATTTGATTAGTAATTCTACTTCATCTTACCACCCAGTATATGCATTGTCAAGAAATTTGCCCTTACTTTTCTATGCATAACTTATTAAACATTATATTGCAATTAGGGCAAGAAAACTTTTACATGTTTTCTTGCCCACTATCTGACCTTATTCTTGATATATATGTATAATTAATCTACTTAATATTACTCTTCATCAAGATATTCTAATTTACTTACTGATATTTCATACGCTACTCTGGTTTCATATTCCTCATCACTCAACTTCTTCTGATACTCACGACTTTGAATTCTTCCCCAAACTTGCAAATGACCTCCAACCTGAAAACTCTGAGCATATCTCGCATTCCTTCCCCAGCAAATACAAGGAATATAATCGGACTTTCCATAAGGTCTATTAACGGCAACTAATAAATCAGATATCTCCCTTCCAAGTGGAGTTTTACGGTAAACTGGTTCTTTACATACATAACCATCTAGAAAAATATAGTTTGTTTTTAAACTATCAATCTCTTCATCATCGTCTAGTATGCGAATTTCACGTGCAAAAACAGACAATATTAATCTGTTCTTATTATTCTCATGACGATTATAAGAACGAAATTGTCCATTAACTTCTACCCTTTTAGCTTTTAAACTTTCTTTTACATCAATAATTCTGTCAGATACCATTATTGGTATCATATCATAGGTCTTACTCAATCTTGGAACATATACATCAATTAAATAAAAACCTTCTCCAAATACTTCATGGCTGAACTCAAAATCATTCATAACCTCCCCTGCAACATTTACTTGATTTGTATCAAATACTTTATCCGCCATATCTTATGACTCCCTTCTCTTTAATCTGTTCTGTACACTTAACTTAAGTTATCCAAACTTTTATACAAAATCATTTCTATGTAGAATATAAAACAAACCCCATTATTATATATATGACTTAATATTAATTTTTAGAACAAAAATTAATATTTTAGATTAAATTATATAACTTGTATATTTTAATCTTTATGTTAAAATATAAAGGTTCAATATGTATCTGTTTTAGAAAATGTATTCAAATGTACAGATAATTAATAGTATGAAGATTTAATTGGAATTATTCATAGGGTAAATGAGTTTTCTCATTTACATAAATATATTTCCGCCATTATAGAAAGGATATTTATGAAAACAAAAAGAGACGACATACGAAACATTGCTATTATTGCTCATGTTGATCATGGCAAAACTACTTTAGTAGATGAGATGTTAAAGCAAAGTGGAGTGTTTCGTGAAAATGAAACTGTTCAAGATAGAGTAATGGACTCTAATGATATAGAAAGAGAACGTGGAATCACTATTCTTTCAAAAAATACTGCTATTACTTATAAAGATGTAAAGATAAACATAATAGATACTCCTGGACATGCTGACTTTGGTGGTGAAGTTGAACGAGTGCTCAAAATGGTTAATGGTGTTATCTTAGTAGTTGATGCCTTTGAAGGACCAATGCCACAAACAAAATTTGTCTTACAAAAAGCCTTGTCCTTAGAACTAGCAGTTATTGTGTGTATTAATAAAATGGATCGTCCAGATGCAAGACCAAATGATGTTGTTGACGAAGTCTTGGATTTGCTTATGGAACTTGATGCTTCTGATTGGCAGTTGGATTCTCCCTTTGTTTTTACTTCTGCAAAGACCGGAACAGCTATACTTAACGCTGATGATAAAGCCAACAATATGCAAGCCTTATTTGATACAATTATTGACTACATTCCTGCACCAGAAGGTGACCCACTGGCACCTACCCAATTATTAATTAGCACTATTGATTATAATGATTATGTTGGTCGTATTGGTGTTGGCAAAATTGATAATGGTACTATTAAAGTTAACCAGGAAGCTCTACTCGTTAATGCCCATGATCCAGACAAATCTGAAAAAGTAAAGATTAGTTCCTTGTACGAATTTGATGGCTTATCAAAAGTAAATGTTAATGAATCCTCTGTTGGTTCTATTGTCGCAGTGTCAGGAATTCCCGATATAATAATTGGCGATACCTTATGTTCCCCAGAACATAGTCAACCTATAGCTTTTCAAAAAATCTCGGAACCTACAATATCAATGGATTTCCTTGTAAATGATAGTCCTTTTGCAGGAACAGAAGGTAAATATGTCACTTCCAGACATCTTAGGGATAGATTGTTCAGCGAACTTAATACGGATGTTAGTTTGAGAGTTGAAGAAACTGACCGGACAGAAACCTATAAAGTTTCCGGAAGAGGCGAACTGCATTTATCTGTTTTAATTGAAAACATGAGACGTGAAGGATATGAGTTCGCTGTTAGTAAGGCTCAAGTCCTTTATAAACAAGATAAAGAAGAGGGTAGATTAGAACCCATGGAAAGTGTAATCATTGATCTTCCTGATGAATTTACTGGTAGCGTTATAGAAAAATTAGGACAAAGAAAAGCCGAATTACAAAACATGTCCTCCAATGGTGTCGGTGGATATTCTCGTTTGGAGTTTTTTATACCCTCTAGGGGGCTTATAGGATATCGAAATGAATTTATGACTGATACAAAAGGACAAGGAATAATTAATACAATTTTCGAAGGATTTGCCCCTTATAAGGGTGATATTCAATACAGAAAGCAAGGTTCATTAATTGCCTTTGAAACAGGAGAATCCGTAACATATGGTTTGTATAATGCCCAAGAACGTGGTACACTATTTATTGGTCCTGGTGTAAGAGTGTATTCAGGTATGGTTATTGGAGAGCATGCTAAGGCAACCGATATTGAGGTAAATGTGTGCAAAAGAAAACAACTTACAAATATGAGAGCTGCTGGAGCCGATGATGCCTTAAAATTATCTCCTCCTAGAAACCTTTCCTTAGAACAAGCTCTAGATTTCATCGAAACAGATGAATTATTAGAAGTTACACCTACAAGTTTAAGGATTCGCAAGAAAATATTAAATCCTTCAATGCGTATGAGGGCCTATAAAAACAAACAAAATTAACGACAAAAATTATTACAACATACCCTTAAGAGAGGTGCTATATGAGTATTAGCTTTAACAATTTTACCACATATGACGAGAATCGATTGAACAAGTATACAGGATTAAGACCTACTTATATATCAGAACGTCAATTTATTAACCAGTTTATTTGGCAAAACTTCTATAACACAACATACTATTGCAATGAAGAATATTTAATGTATGTTACCAATAAAGACGAAAATTTAATTCCCATGATGCCTTTTTGCAAACTTGAAGATATAAAGGATGTCTTTAATAAAATAAAAAGTCACTGGAATAACGAGCTTAATCTACCGCTAAACATGTATTTTTTGGATAAGCCATTTATAGAAGTGTTAAAAACCAATCCATCTTTTGAAGAAGAGTTTGAGATTATTGATGATAGAGATAGTTATGATTATATATATGATGCAGAACAATTAAAAACTCTAAGGGGCAAGAGGTTTCACAAAAAGAAAAACCATTTAAATAGATTTTTAAGAACCTATAAGGGCCGCTATGAATATAAAACAATCAACTGCAATAATATGAAAGAAGTAGATGAGTTCTATCAGATATGGCTAGATAACAGAGGTTATGAAGATATTCAAGATACAATACAAAGTGAAGATATCGGTGTGAGAGAAGTCCTTCAAAACTGTAATAAGCTTGAATGCAAGTTTGGTAGTGTCTATGTAGATGGTGTCTTACAAGCATTCACTATTGGAACCTATGACCCATCAATAGAATGTGCCTTTATACACACTGAAAAGGCAAACACACAAATAACTGGTCTATATAATTATATAAACCAACAGTTTCTAATAAATGCTTTTCCAGATGCTAAATTAGTGAATCGTGAAGATGATTTAGGGCAAGCTGGTCTTAGAAAATCAAAACTTTCTTACCGACCAATCAGACTAGAAGAAAAATATTTTATCAAACAAAAAAACTTTTAAAAATTACAAGGGGAGGGATTTGGGACATCCAAATCGCCCCTAAAACTTTCTGTATTGATTTATATCGTTAATGAGGATTTTAAAGCCTCGTTTTATATTGTCAAACATTCCAGCACGTATTAAGTTTACTATAATTAGTCCTAGAGGGATTGCTACAATCAAACCAACTATTCCGCCAAACCTATATCCTATGTACATAAAAAGCAAGGTGGCTAGTGGGTTTAATCCTATGCTGTCCCCTACTAATTTAGGTTGCAATATATTCTTTACTAGTTGACATACTAAATATATAACCATTAAAATAATTGCTTCAAAGTAATTACCCAAAATAAATTCTACCAATGCCCAAGGCCAAAGTACAGCCCCAGTTCCAAAAACCGGCAACACATCTAATATACCTGTTAAAGCTGCAATTAAGAAGGAATAATTTGTTCCTATAAATTTAAATCCTATAAACATTATAATTATTAATATTAGCATAATTTTAAATTGTGCTTTAAAGTAGCCACCAACTGCTTGTTTAAAATATTGAGCTACTATATTGTAATTTCCCAGAACTGACTTTGGTGTAAGTTTTTTTACTTTTTCCACTATAACATTCCTATCCTTAATGAAAAAATATGCTGACATAAATACTATCAAAGTCATTAAAATATAATCTACAACATTTCTAGCAAAACTAATAGTAAATTCTGATATTTTTTCAGTGTCAAATAAGGATGCATACTCATCTCTTATGTTTAAGACAAAATCATCAAATGTTTTTTTAGCTTCCACTGCTGATATACCAAATACATCAGAAAGACTTTCAAACACTTGATTAAATCTGTCTGTCACTAACTTGCTAATGTTAGGGACGTCATCTATAAGAGACTGGGTTTGAGTAATTAGAAAAGCAATTATTCCATATATAGCAAGAATAACTATAGCAATTACAATAATTATAATAAGTGCTGAACTATGTTTTCTAAGAATTTTAATTCTTTGTTCTAAAAATTTTACTAAGGGGTTTGCTATAGCAGATATAATCCACCCAATTATAAATGGTAGGAAAAACCTAAAAACTTTAGGAAATAGAAAAATGAAAAATAATATTCCAACAATATATATAATTAAATTTACTAATATCTTAAGATAAATATTTCCTTCTCTTTTTTCCATAGCGCTACTCCTTTAACAATATATTCTTATTTAAATATTGGCTTTGCCAAGTATGTCAGGAAAAATAATATAGAAGCTATTATAACAATTGTAGGTCCTGTTGCAGTATTAATATAGTAAGATAAAACAAGTCCAAGTAAACCAGAAAATAATGATATAATTATAGAAAAAAGATGATATTCTCTTACATTTGAAGCAATGTTTTTGCTTGATGCCGCTGGAAGTATTAATAAGGCATTTATAATTAAGATACCTATCCACTTAATCGATAGCATTACAATTATGGCAATTATTACAACAAAAAGATTGTCTAGAAGAGAGGTTTTTATATTTTTACTTGTTGCTAGTGATTCATTTATGCTAATGGCATGTAATTTGTTAAAGCAAAGCAGCCAAAAACTAACAGTTACAAGAAAAACAATTAATAAATAAAGAATTTCCCGACTTGTAATGCTTAAAATGTCTCCGACTAAGAGATTTGAATATTGCGAAAAATTGCCCCCCTTTGATAGTATTACTAAGCCAATAGCCATACTAAAGGATGCAAATACCGAAATTATTGTATCTGTTGATAGGGTATTCTTTCTTTTAATTCTATTTAATAATAAGGCAAAAATAACTGCAAATACTACCATTGACATATTAGTATTACTAACCCCAAATATTACACCTATAGCAACACCTGTTAATGCTGAATGCCCTAGTGCATCAGAAAAAAAAGCCATCTTATTATTCACAATTAATGTTCCTAAAATCCCAAACAAAGGAGTTATTATTAGAATTGCAATAAAGGCATTTTTCATAAAATCATATTCTATCCAAGAAAAAGGTAGTAATTTTTCAAATATATCATAAATTATGGCCATAATAAAATCACACTTTCCTATATTTTACACATAACAAGTTCCTTAACATCTGCGTATACTTAATAATCTTAGCTTAATAAATATTACCAAACTCTTTCTTAAATTCTTCACTTTTAAAAACTTCTTCTGGACTTCCTTCTTTTACAATAGTTCGGTCTAACAAAATAACATTATCGGCATATTTCTTAACATATTCAAAATCATGAGAGATCATAATAATAGCAAGATCATAGTTTTCTTTTAGGTAATTTATATTAGAATAAAAAAGCTCCATCCCATTCTTATCCATTCCTGAAATAGGTTCATCTAATAATAGTAAATTAGGGACTGGAGTTATTGCAATAGATAACAAAACTCTTTGCAATTCGCCTCCTGATAAATCACTAAGAGACTTATCAATCAAATCTTGGGCTTCAAACACAGCTAAAGATTTTTTTATCTTTTCGTATATTTTTTTATCTTTATATAAAAATACAGGTTTATTAGTAATATATGAGGCAAATAAGTCATATACACTTGTAGGCGTGTTTTTTGCTACATTAATATTTTGTGGTACATATCCAATCTTCATATCTAGCACCTTGCTAAATCTTGTATCTTGAAAAAATAGCTCTCCCTTGTGTGGTACCTCTCCTAAGATAGCCTTAATCAAAGTGGATTTACCTGCTCCATTTCTCCCTATAAGCGTTGTAAGGTTACCACAATGAATATGTATATTCACATCCTCAAGGATTACACTTTCACCAAATGAGACATTAATTTCTTGCATTTTTATACAATGGAAACCACAGTGAGTGGAGTTTTGATTATGCTTTGTTTTTTTATTAAAAAGTTTATTATTCATAATAACCCTTATTCTCCTGGAATACCTCTTTTAGAGTTTCTAAATTTCTTCTCATTCCATCAAAATATGCTTCCTTATCTTCATCTCCTGTTACGATAGTATCAACTACATAAACTTCTGCATCTGTTTCATCCGCAATAGTTTTAGCTACTGATTCACTATATTGTTCCTCACTTAAAAGAATCCTAACATCTTCTTGCTTAACTATATTAATTATATCACTAACCTGCCTTGCACTTAAAGATGTTGCAGAATCTTCATCTATATTAATAACATAAGCCATATTAAGTCCAAATTCATCAGCTACGTACACAAATGCATCGTGAAATATTATTATTGGTATATTCTTGTAGGCAGCAAGGCTTATCTTAAACTCATCTTGTAGTTCTCTAACTCTTTCTTGATATTCCTTACTATTATCTCTGAAAATATCATTATGAGCTGGATATAGTCTTCCTAATTCTTGCTCAACATTTTTTACTTGTTGAATATAAAGGTCCATATTTAGCCAGACATGAGCATTATGTTCATGGTCATGATCATGGTCGTGATCTTCTTCATGACTATGCCCTTCACTAGCTAGCATGGATATTCCCTCAGAAGCATTAATAATCTCTATATCTGGGTAGGATTTTACAATTTCTTCAACAAACCCTTCCATACCTCCACCATTTATAACTAAAACTGAGGCATCTTCCAGTTTTTTCATATCATCGGTTGTTAGTTGATAATCATGTAAACAACCAGTCTGGTAGCTTGTCAAGTTGACAACTTCTATTTCAGCCCTTTCATCATTTAATAAATCTTCTCCAATTATATTTTTTGTAAGTGTGTACATTGGATAAAATGATGTTACTATTTTTATATTCTCACTATCTTCTTCCTTTGACACCATTGATGTCAAGACTAAACCAATACCTGTAATTAATATCATACTGACTATTAAGAAGATTAACTTTTTTTTCATACCATATCATTCCTTTTCTTGTTAAAAACCACTTTCAATAATTATAGACCACCTTAAAACATTTTTCAATTACTAACTGCTTTATAGCAATCTTATGATAAGTGATTCTTTTAATTCTTCACTTAACAAAAATTCTATGTCCCTCGGCTTTTGTACGGGTATTTTTATCTCTTTTATGATTTTACCAGGTTTTCCGGCCATAATATATATTCTATCAGATAAATATATGGCTTCGTCAATATCATGAGTTATAAATATGGTTGCAAGTTTAATCTGTTCCATAACACCTAAATACCATTCATGCATATTACCTTTTGTAATTGTATCAAGCGCACTAAATGTCTCGTCTAATAGTGCAACTTGATCAGAAAAAAGGTAAGTGCGAAGCAAAGCTGCCCTTGCTCTGGGCTACATATAGGCCAGTATGATTTGTATTTGGTGTCCAGTCAAGTACAATACTTGTTTTTTCCTTACTGGCTTCTTCGCTATTGCATGCTGTAGTTATATATAACAAAGCTAATTATTGAAATTAAAAATATGACTGCAATATTTTATCGAATGAAAATGATTTTCTTACCCTTGTAATATATACTCCCAAACCATCAAAACCACCTAGCCACTCCGAGATTACTGCACCTACAACTAGAGTATGATACTGAAATCTTAAGAGCTTTAAAAAACGAGCTTAATGAACTTGGTAACTTTAATCCAGTACTCATAATATAAGCAATAACCTCATCCATGATACGAACAACTTCCTCCTTTGTTCCATAGTTTTGAGGCAAAACCTGTATAGCCACATTTGCATTCATAATAAACTTCTCCTTTTCTCTATTATTATATTTAAATCCCTTAAATCTTCTAATTGATCAAGGAAATTTGGGGACCACTCAAAATCTCTTCCTATAACAAAAAAACCTCTCCGAAACGGAGAGGTTTATATGCATATAGAAACATTAAAACTATGCTTACTTTATAAATCCCTGCACCAGCATTATCTGGATCAGGTTCGAAGCAATAACACTTCAAGGGTTGTGAAACACATCTGTTTCATCTCAGCCTGCCTAACAAGCACCCCCTAGGTTTTTATTTATAAAATTGAGTTTATCATTGTAACAGTTCTTTATCAAATAATCATTTGCTATTTTCATATCCATTAGGATTATTTTTTTGCCATCTCCAAGAATCTTCACACATATCTTTTAAATCTCTTGTGGCTTTCCAGTTAAGATCCTTACCCGCAAGAGAAGGGTCAGCATAGCAAGTAGCGATATCACCTTCACGACGTGGTATAACTTTATAAGGAATTTCCTTACCTATAGTCTTTGCAAAAGCCTTTACCATGTCTAAAACACTATATCCAACACCTGTTCCTAGATTATATGTGTATACTCCAGATGCTTCTTTTATTTTATCCAATGCTTTAACATGACCATCAGCCAAGTCTACAACATGGATATAATCACGAACTCCTGTACCATCATGAGTGTCATAATCATCACCAAAAACACTTAATTTTTCTAATTTTCCAACTGCAACTTGGGTGATATATGGTACTAGATTATTAGGAATTCCTTTTGGATCTTCTCCAATTAAGGCACTCTCATGTGCTCCAATTGGGTTGAAATAACGAAGTAGTACAATTCTCCATTCATTATCTGCAACATATAGGTCTCTAAATATTTCCTCTAGCATTAACTTTGTTCGTCCATAAGGATTAGTTGCAAATAGCGGAAAGTCTTCTTTAATTGGTACTGTTTTAGGGTTACCATAAACTGTAGCAGAAGAACTAAATACTATACTCTTAACTCCAAACTGCCTCATAACATCACATAATACCAAAGTTCCCGTAACATTGTTATGGTAATATTCTAAAGGTTTAGCAACAGACTCACCTACTGCTTTCAAACCAGCAAAGTGTATTACTGAGTCAATTTTTTCTTTTTCAAATATGTCCACTAATGCATCTCTATCAAGTAAATCTGCCTCATAAAAGGTTAAACTCTTAGCAGTGATTTCTTTAACTCTAGCTAAAGATAAGTCACTTGAATTAGATAAATTATCTACTACAACAACTTCATAACCAGCTTCAAGTAATTCAACACATGTATGACTACCTATGTAACCTGCACCACCTGTTACTAAAATTGACATGCTATTTCTCCTTCATCTTTTGATTCTATAGCATCAGCCTTCTTGGCTTCTATTGTTTTAGGATGATAAGTTGATACCATCTCTTGCACTACCTTTCGTATATCTACAGTTTCATCATAACACAAAACCTTAAGCTCTTCTAACTGATTTAAAAACTTATTCTCGTCAAAATCTATAGGTTTTCCTATATGAATCTTTTTATTGGCTGTTTCCTCTAACCCTTCTTCATCCATAAGAAGTTCTTCAAATAGTTTTTCACCTGGACGAAGTCCTGTAAATTCAATCTTTATATCTTCATCAGGTTTTAAGCCTGATAACTTAATTAAATTAGTTGCCAAATCAACTATTTTAACTGGCTCTCCCATATCTAAAACAAATATTTCCCCACCATTTGCATAACCTCCTGCTTGTAAGACCAAAGATACAGCCTCTGGTATGGTCATAAAATAACGAATAATGTCTGGATGAGTAACCGTTACAGGCCCACCTTCTTCTATTTGCTTTTTAAATAGAGGTATTACACTTCCATTCGAGCCTAGTACATTCCCGAACCTTACTGCTACAAACTCTGTTTTAGAGCGGTTATTATAAGTTTGAACTATCATTTCACAAATACGCTTAGAAGCACCCATAATATTGGTCGGATTAACAGCCTTATCTGTTGAAATTAAAACAAACTTGTCCACTTTATATCTACATGCTGCACGGACTGTATTCCAAGTTCCTAATACGTTATTCTTAATCGCCTCGTTAGGACTAGCTTCCATTAGTGGAACATGCTTGTGGGCCGCTGCATGGTAAACTATATTAGGTCTATAGGTTTCAAATATATTATTCATTCTATAGTCATTACGAATTGAAGCAATAAGTACTTTTAAGTCTAAGTCAGGATATTTACTAAGTATTTCTTGTTGAATATCATATGCATTGTTTTCGTATATATCTACAATAATTAATTGCTTTGGCTTGTGGAAAGCAATTTGCCTACATAGCTCGCTTCCTATAGAACCGCCACCACCTGTAATTAAAACAGTCTGGTTTTCTACATAATCCATTATATAATCCAAATCAACATTAATCTGATCTCTTCCTAATAAATCTTCTATCTCCACATCTCTTAACTTACTAATATTTACTTCACCATTCATTAACTGATATATTCCTGGCAAAATCTTAACCTCACAGTTGGTTTCTTTGCAAATGGTAACTATCTCACTAATATCTTTACGATTAGCTGAAGGCATAGCAATGATTATTTCATCAATATTATAATTTTTAGCACATTCTTTAATTTCATATCTTGTACCTACAACTTTAATTCCCTGTATATATCTATTTTGCTTGCCTGTAGAGTCATCAATTACACACTTTATATCCTTATCCTTAACATTAACACAAGAGTTGATTTCCTTAATAAGAATATTTGCTGCTTCACCACCACCTACAATCATAACATTAGAAAGTTCATGTCCAACTTTATTGTTTCGCATAATCTTAGAAAAAAAACGATATGCAAAACGAGAAATCATTGTTAAAATAAACAGCATTCCTCCATACAAAAATATATAGCTTCTGTAAATAGTATAGTCTAATACCGTCATTCCTATAAATTGCGTTAATGTAGATACAATACAAGCCATAAATAAATTTTGCATTTCTGTTACACCAGCAAAGCTCCATAAACTATGATACAATCTGAACGCAAAAAATATGCCTATCGTAATAATTATGTTAATAGGCAGGTAGCTTAATACAGATTCTAAATATAGTTCACTTATATTCTTAATTTCAAAATCAAATCTAAAAAGCAAAGCAAGTGCTGATGCAGATACTATTATAAACATATCGCATATTAGTAAAAAAAATCTTTGATATAATAACTTTTCATCTACAATTTTTTTAAACATAATTCTTTCCTCTGTTTTTCTTATAAACTTATTTTTAACTTTCTTTTCTCCCAAATTTCTAATTTATTTTAGCATCAAACTAACTCAATTACAAGCATATTAAGAATTCTTAAGACTTTTTAAAGACTATTAACTTACTGAAAACATAATTTAATATTAAGACAGCAAACTGGACTGCCATCTTTATAATCATATCATTAAAACCTAAAATATCAGCAAAAATAAAGACTCCAAGCAATTCAATTATCATAGTTGAAATCCTAGCAGCAATAAATTTAAAAAACTCATTAGCTCTTTCTCTTATAGTTTTGGCAGTTGATTTAAATACAAATCTAGAATTAACAACATATGCAAAGCAAATTGCTAAAACAATAGAAATAAAGTTTGCTATATTAAAGTTTATAAATTTTCTTAAAATAAGATAAGTAATCAGATTTACAAAGGTCGTTAAAGCTCCAAAGAAAACATAACGTATAATATTGTTATTATATAGTTTATAAGTTAATTTCTTAATTGAGTTAAACATGTAACGATCATGCCTTTCAAACTATATTTACAGGTGCCAGGCACCATTAATTAAATTAATAGCGCCTGGCACCTGAAGAATTTTACTTACTTTTATTACTCTTGTACTAAGATTTCTCCATTCATAACTTGATTCATCTTATATTTAGAGTTATCTATGCTTTCTTGATCTGGATAAACAACAGATGACTTTCTATTCTTCATTGAAAAAGTTGTGGCCATAGGCCCACTCTTACCCATAGTGGCGTTTGATACAATATTCCATGTAGCCATATCATCTATTTGCATCTTAACTAAATTAGTCATTCTATCATTACTCATATTAGTTTCAAAGCTTCCTGAAATATCATTCATTATACTACCGTAATTTGTAATAATAGCTGGAGAAAGTGCTTTATTTGCAATTCCTTTAATAACTTCCATCTGATTCTTTCCTCGTTGCATATCTCCTAGGCCAAAAGATTTACGTTCTCTCGAAAAGGCCAAGGCCTTTTCTCCATCCATATCATTATAGCCCTTGTTGAAGTTATAACCACCTGCTTTAAAGGAATACTCGGAATAGACACTAACACCACCTAATGTATCCACTAAGTCAATTAGTGTTGTGAAATTCACCTTAACATGATAGTCAATTTCTATGTCATATAAGTCTTCTAAAGTTCCTGCTGAAACATCAATACCATGATTACCCGCGTGAGTTAACTTGTCTGGTATTCCATTACTAATTGGAAGTGGAACATAATAATCTCTTGGAGTTGATGTTAATAATACTTGCTTTGTCTCAGGATTAATTGTAGCAATTATATTAACATCACTACGGCTAGTTTTCTTAATAGAACCCGAAGTATCCAGACCACTTATATATACATTAAAAGGTTCCTTGGTAATATCCTTGCTATTTGCTTCTGGAGTAGGAATAGCTGTTTCTACATCATAATTGCCTAATACACGGGTCTTTTCTTCAAAGTCTGGATGGGTTTCTTTAATCATTTCTTTAAAAGCATCGTTAATTATTATTACCCCCGATTCCTTACTATACAATCCATTCACAAGTTCATCATATCCCACATATGTTTTAACAGATACTTCCGTATCTAATTCCTTGTTAATGTTATCTATTACTTCTTCTGACTTGTCTCTATCTATAACTTCATTTATTCCAAATGTATAATCTATTGCATCATTGATGGTTTCTGCAGGATCTTCTTCTAACACAATAATTAACATCTCATCAATCTTACTATTTGAACCTGAAATATTAGAAAACATTGACCCTGTCTGGATTAAATAATAAATCCCGAAAGATAAAACTATACTGAGAATAACTGCAAGCACTTTACCTACCATCCGATAGTGTTTGGTTAATTGTGACAGAAAAGCATAAGCTATAAAAAACAGTAAGACACCTATAACTGCAAGCAAGTACCTTAATGGCAAAACATTTAACATTATTAATAATCCTAAGAATACAAGCGCCACAATTAATAATATGTTTGCTAATACAATTCCTATCTTACGACTTCTTTTAATCTTCTTATTTAAATTCTTTTTTTCATTTCTTAAAGCTTGATTATTTTTATTTGTTATTTTTGTTTTTGACATTTTATTAACCCCTAATTTCTATAATATGTAAACGCATAAGCCTATGAGTAATATTAGCAAAGTTTGTTTCAAATGTCTAGTAAATTAAAATATTATTTTTAGTTTAATATAGATTTAATACCTTTAATTTCTTTTAATATTGATTAAATTACGTTTATCTATTATACTATATAGATACTATATAAATGATACATAATATTTTTACCATGACATTTTGTCATATTAATAAAATATTTGTCGTTTTTACTAACAAACAACATTATTAAATTTTAAGGAGCAAAACAAATGAGCAAAGTAATAATTACCAGTGACAGCACTAGTGATTTATCTCCTGCCATAGTAGAAGATTTAAATATTCAGATTATTCCCTTATATATTAATGTAGGTGAGGACTCATATAAGGATGGAATTGAAATTACCCCACCAGAGATATTCGAAAGATTTGATAAAGATGGAGTGTTACCAAGTACATCTGCAATTCCTTTTTATGACCTTAAAGCCTCCTTTGAAAAATTACTTAACGAGGGATATGAAATTATACATTTTAGTATTAGCTCTTTGTTCTCTTCTACTCATCAAAATTCCATAAATGCAGCAAATGCACTAGATCCTGATAAAATCACTCTTATTGATTCATTGAATCTTTCTACTGGTATTGGACACTCTGTAATGAGAGCTGCCGAACTAGCTAGAGATGGACTTAGTAGAAAGGAAATTGTAAAAGAGATTGAAGCACTTATTCCAAAAATTAATACAAGTTTTGTTATTGATACATTGACTTATTTATGGAAAGGTGGACGTTGTTCTGGCTTATCTGCTATGGGCGCTAATTTGTTGCAATTGAAGCCTTGTATTGAAGTGATTGAGGGTACAATGAAGGTAGGTAAAAAGTATCGCGGTAGCTTAGAAAGATGTCTTAACGCATATGTAGATGAAAGATTAGCATACCTTGATAAAATTGATCCAAAAAGAATATTTATAACTCATACTTCACAGGATGAAGAACTAGTTCAAAGAATTAAGGAAAAAATTGAAAGTAAAAATTACTTTGAAGAGGTCTTAGTGACTAGCGCAGGCGGAACCATCTCTTGTCATTGCGGGCCTGGTACATTAGGTGTTGTATACATAGAAAAATAATCCATAACATACAAATATCCGGTGCAGATTATGCTGAGACTTCACTTAATCTACACCGGCTTTTTAAATTTTAACTATTAATAATATCTTTAGTTTTCATTAATCTAGTAATTGTTGCTCTTTCATTTTCATCTAGTTTTAATCTAATATATCTTATAGTTTCCTCAAGATCAGGTATAGTTCTGTACTCTAGTGCATTTACTCTTCTTCTAGTGCCTTCAATTTCATCCGCCATTAACTGACACGTTTTTTCAATTTCAGCTAACTCTAGTAATTTAGGCATTATATTATTTAGCTTAATAATTGCATCATCTAGTTCTGAAGATGTTTGAGCTAGACCATAGGGAAAAATATTCCCTTGAGGTGAATCACTCTTGTAACCTTCTTGTGATTGCCTTTCAAAACTCATTACTGGAACATTAACACTCATAATATTTTTCTTCTTAATATCCACAGTTATTTCTTCAATAGCTATAGCTACGGCTTCCTCCATCATTTCTGGAGACATTACTGCACTGGCTTGTAAAAATTCTTTGAATGCTGACTCAAGCTCTTTTTCAACATCAAGTCTTAAAGCCTTATTTTTCTTAATTAATTCAATGAATCTTCTCATAAGCTCATCTTGCTTGTCTTTTAATAGCTTATGACCACGATTTGCAGTGGCTAATCTAGCCTTTAGATTAGAAAGTTCTATTCGGGTAGGGTTAACGTTTATCCTAGCCATTTACTCAACCCCTTTATCACCTTGTGGAAGGTATTTTTCTATTAAGGCATCATCAATTCGCTTAAGTTCACTTCGAGGAATTATCTTAAGCAACTCCCATCCTAAGTCTAAGGTTTCGTTAATACCTCTATTATTATAAAATCCTTGGTCAACATATCCTTTATCAAAGTTTTCTGTAAATTTAGCAAAAGCTTTATCTGTCTCAGATAAGGCTGATTCACCAAGAATTGTTGCAAGTTCCCTAGCTTCTCTACCTGTTGTATAGGCTGCAAATAATTGGTTCATGGTATCTGCATGGTCTTCTCTTGTCTTTTTATCACCTATACCCTTATCTTTAAGCCTTGAAAGAGATGGCACAACATCAATTGGTGGCTCTATACCCCTCATATAAAGGTCTCTAGAGAGGATTATCTGTCCTTCTGTAATATATCCCGTTAAGTCTGGTATCGGATGGGTAATATCATCCTCTGGCATAGTTAGTATTGGAATCTGTGTAATAGAACCTTCTCTTCCCCTAATTCTACCTGCTCTTTCATAAATATTTGCAAGATCAGTATACAAATACCCAGGATATCCTCGTCTACCAGGAACTTCTTTTCTAGCTGCTGAGGTTTCCCTAAGGGCTTCAGCATATGTTGTCATATCTGTCATAATAACAAGTACATGCATATCATTTTCAAATGCTAAATATTCAGCACATGTAAGAGCCATTCGAGGAGTTGCAATTCTTTCAATTGCAGGATCATCTGCTAAATTCATAAATACTACAGCTCTATCAATTGCCCCTGTCTTTGTAAAGTCGTCTATAAAAAACTGTGCTTCTTCAAAAGTAATACCCATAGCTGCAAATACTACTGCAAACTTAGTATCTGTTCCAAGTACACTTGCTTGTCTTGCTATTTGAGCTGCAAGTTGGTTATGAGGTAATCCTGAACCTGAAAATATAGGAAGTTTTTGTCCTCTAACAAGTGTGTTTAGACCATCAATACAAGATATACCTGTTTGAATAAACTCGTCAGGATAATCCCTAGATACAGGATTAATTGGAGCACCATTTATATCTATTTTCTTATCAGGTATAAGATTTGGTCCATTATCAATAGGTCTTCCTAAACCATCAAAGACTCTACCTATCATGTCTGTTGAAACTCCTAATTCAAGTGGCCTTCCTAAAAACCTTGCAGTTGTTCCCTTTAAGTTGATTCCAGAAGACCCTTCAAATAATTGAACCATAGCCTTGTCTTCAGTAATCTCTAAAACTCTACCTCTTCTTTTCTCACCAGTTTGTAGCTCTATTTCTACTAACTCTTCGTATTTGACCCCACTAACTCCTTCAACTACCATTAAAGGACCAACTACTTCACTTACTGTTTTATATTCTTTAAGCATCAAGGATACCTCCTTTGCTTATTAATTCATCTATTTCTTTAGTTAATTCCTTTTGCATTTCATCAATTTTATCTATTTCATCTTCTAAAAGATATTTTGCTCTTGCAATCTTTTCTCTTACTTCCATGTTCATAATTTCCTTCAAATATACTCCTTGATCTAGTGCTCTCTTACCTTCTTCATAAAAAGATAATATTAACTTGAGCATTTTGTTTTGTTTCTCTAAAGAGCAATAAGTATCTATTTCATGGAAAGAGTTCTGTTGCAAATAGTCTTCTCTTATAGACTTTGTAGTTTCAAGCTTTAACTGGTCACTTTCAGAAAGTGTATCCTTACCTACTAGCCTGGCAATTTCCTCTAGTTCCGACTCATCTTGTAAGAGGTTCATTGCTTTCTTTCTATTATCAGAAAACTGATTATCTATAGTCTTATCCATCCACTCATCTATTTTGTCTTGATATAATGAATATGAGTCCAACCAATTAATTGCCGGAAAATGTCTTCTATATGATAAAGAATAATCAAGTCCCCAAAACACCTTTACAATTCTTAGGGTCGCTTGGGTTACTGGTTCTGACATGTCACCACCTGCAGGTGAAACTGCCCCTATTACTGTTATTGCTCCTTCTCTATCATCATTACCATAACAAATAACTCTTCCAGCTCTTTCATAAAAGTCTGCAACACGTGATGCAAGATAAGCAGGATATCCTTCATCTCCTGGCATTTCCTCAAGCCTACCAGACATTTCTCTGAGGGCTTCTGCCCATCTAGATGTTGAGTCTGCCATAATTGCCACTGAATAACCCATATCTCTAAAGTACTCAGCTATTGTAATCCCTGTATATATTGAAGCCTCCCTTGCTGCAACTGGCATATTAGATGTGTTAGCTATAAGTACTGTTCTCTTCATAAGGGACTCTCCAGTATTTGGATCAATTATTTCTGGGAATTCCATAAGAACGTCAGTCATTTCATTTCCACGTTCTCCACAACCAACATACACTACTATTTCAGCATCTGCATACTTGGCAAGTTGATGCTGTACAACTGTTTTTCCTGACCCAAATGGCCCAGGAATAGCTGCCGCACCTCCCTTAGTAACTGGAAAGAATGTATCTATTACTCTTTGACCCGTAATAAGAGGTTCCGTAGGATTGATTTTCTCTTTATATCCTCTACCTTTTCTAACAGGCCATTTTTGCATTAACTGCAAAGTTTTATTATTATCTAAAGTACAAACATCTTCAACTACTGTAAACTTACCTTCTTTAATATCTGTAACTACTCCTGAAACTCCGGCTGCTACCATGATTTTGTGAAGTACTACAGGTGTCTCCTGAACTGTTCCTATAACATCACCTTCGGAAACCTTATCTCCCACTTTTACTGTCGGCTTAAAGTCCCACTTTTTTTCTCTATCTAATCTAGCAACTTCTATACCTTTAATTAAAAAATCTCCTGATAGCAATCGCATCATATCTAAAGGACGCTGTATTCCATCAAACATATTCTCAATTAATCCAGGTCCTAATTCTACAGACAAGGGCTCACCTGTTGTATATACCGGATCTCCAGGCCCTATTCCCGTAGTCTCTTCATATACTTGAATGGAGGCTTCATCTCCTCTCATTTCAATAATTTCACCAATTATTTTATCTTCTGAAACGTTTACAACGTCATATACATTTGCTTCATCCATCCCTTTAGCAATAACTAAGGGGCCAGATACTTTAATTATTTTTCCTACCTTCAAGATAACCTCTCACTTTCTATAATATATTTGTTCCTACGGCTTTTTCAACACTTTGATTAATTCGATCCATTCCAATATTAAGTGTCCCTTGATTACTTGGAATTAGAATAACCGCAGGGATTATCTCTTTATCATAACGCCCTATAGTCTCTGGAATCATAGCTGCTATTTGTTCTGTAACAAATATAACACCATACTGATTCCTAGCTAGAGTATTTATAGTTTTACGTGCCTGACCTTCATCGATAACTGTAAACACATCTACACCTAGTGCTCTAAAGGCAGTAACCGAATCTTTGTCTCCTATTACGCCTATTTTATACATATAATTCACGCACCCTTTCTCTGATAACATCCGGTGAAAGATTGTTTAGCTTTGCTACCAATATAATTCTTAGTGTTTTAATTTCAGCTTCTTTTGCTACTATATATGAGAAAATTGGTTCTGGTCCAATATTGATATACTTGGATGTTTTGTTTAAGTCCATCAAATAATCATCCTTATATTTTTCAAGGATAGATAAGCTTCTTGTTTCCTTATATGAATCCAATCCTTTGATTAAACTATTACTGATCTTTAAGTTCTTAAATCTATCCATCATATCATCTATTGAATCATTAAAAGCATCTAGTATATCATCCTTTTTAATATTTCCATTCTCTAAAATAACATCTTTACAAAATTCAATGTCTTTGTTTTGCTTTTTTAATCTAATAAGGGACCCAACATTAGTAAAATCAATCATGTCCCGAACATAGTTTACAAACAAATCTATCTTTGTATTCTTGGCCATATTATACAAATGTTTAAAATAGTATTCATCAAAGATAAAATCGATTCTTTGGGGGTCACTATTTTTCTTAAAATCCTCTTCTACAGCATCTATAGCAGTTTTAAATTCCCTAGATATTTGACTAAAGTCTTGAGTTGTATATGCTTCCTTCATAAAATCAGGTGCAATAACACTAACAGATATATATAAATCACTCAAATCTTTTTTATATAGCTTTTCTTTTAACATAACCTTCATATTGTGATAATCATATTTTAAGGCCAACAAATCAACTATTACAGGATCTGCTGACACATCTCTCATTAAATCATATATGCGAATCAACTCATTAGAAAGAATTTTCTCATAGTCAGCTGCTACTAAAACCCCTTTAAAAGAATCACTATATTCACTTTCATTAAGAAGCTTTAAAGCCTCTTCAATATTCTTAGATTCAATCATTCTATTTATTTTATCTTGTGAGAGGAGCCTGGTTTCAATGACTTTAGTTCTTGTAACACCTTGAATGAAGTCTGATCTATTCATGAAATCACTCCTTCTCTTTAAAAAGTATCTTTGCCACTTCTGCTTCTAAATCTTCCCTCATAAAATCTACTAGAGATTCAAATGAATTATTAATCACTATATTGTCATCTCTTATTAAAAAACCTGATTCTATACTTTCATCTTGGGAAATATTAATATTTAATTCTGATTCTTTAACTATATCCTTGAATTTTTCAGGAACCACAATTTGCTCAGAACCTTTTAAGTTTAACTTATCTAAGTTCCTTTTGAGAAAAGCTATATATTTATCTTCATCAATATTTTTCAAGTTATCCTTAGCAAGTTCAAAAGCTTTATCTAAAACTTTACGTTTTGCAATTAGTTTTTCATCTCTTACCTTTATTTCGGTTTCTGATTTTAATCTACTTTTAGCCATATCTGCATCTTTTTTGGCATCATTGATGATTTTTTCTTTTTTCTCATTAGCTTCTATAATCCTAGAGTCAATTATCTTTTTATCGCTCTCTTGGGATCTTTCTTTTATTTTAGCGGCTTCTAGTTTTCCATTTTCAAGGATTTTGTCAGTCATTTTTTTCAAGTTAGACATATTATCACATCCTTATTTTTAGAAGCTCACCGCGTTTACAAGCATAATCGATATAACAAATGCTAATAATGCATATGTTTCAACCATTACTGAAAAAATAATAGCCTTTGTTGATTGTTCTCCATTTTTTGCTACTAAATTTATACCAGCTAGTGCTACCTTTCCTTGATAATTTGCAGTAATCCAACCAGCAACTGCAACTGGCAAACATGCCAGTAATAAATATAATCCTTCACCTAAAGCCATATTAGCGTTTAAACTTCCTAGTGCCATTATTGCAATAACAAATCCATAAAGTCCTTGTGTACCTGGTAATAATTGAAGTATTAGTGAACTTACAAACTTTTCAGGTTGCTCTATCATTAATCCTGATGCAGCTTCACCTATCCTGCCAACATTTCTTGATGAACCTATTCCTGAAAGTAAAACTGCTAAAATAACTCCTATTGCTCCAAATATTACTCCTCCTGAGTTTACAAACCAATCCATTTATAATTCCTCCTTATTATTTTATGTCAAAATATTTTGATTCACTTCTTAAAGTTTTAAATGCTTTACCGCCACCACCATAGAACTTACCAAAGAACTCTACATAAGTAAGTCGAATATCATGTACATAAGCACTTAATGCACTTAAAAACAAGTTAAATGAATGCCCTATTACAAAAACAATAATACCTACTACTATACCTATAGCCTTTAAATCAAACAACATAAATACCATATCATTAATTGCTGCTGCTAAATAGCCTCCTGCTAGTCCAAGAGCCATAAGCCTAGAATAAGATATGAAATCTCCTACATAACCTGATATTCCATAAAGACTATATAAACCTCCACCTAACTTGCCACCTACACTTGGCGACTCTCTTCCAGCTGTTAAAACTATTCCCACCATGCCAATTATCATTACATACAAGGATATCTTTGAAAGCACGCTAGAAATAGGGTATTGACTGCCTACAAGTAACAAAATAGCTCCTGTAAGGGCCATATACCAAAATCCAGTGTCAAATAGAGCATCTAAAGGTTTACCATCCCTAATATTCACATAAGCACTAACTCCTAGTCCTACATAAATATGAACAATCCCTAGACCTATAGATAAAATTAACACTTCCATGTACTGGGTGGTTGGATCTATAATTCCTGTTGGTATTGAAAACGAAAAAAAAGACCCATATATTAGTCCCCATAATATAGTAAAGAAGCCATTGCAAGCAAAAAACCTCATTGTGTTCTTTTGCTCTTCTCTTAATTTAAATATCTTTAAAGCAAGGACTGTCCCCAGTAAAAGCAATAATCCATAACCTGCATCAGCTATCATCATTCCAAAGAAAAATGAATAAAATGGTGCCATAACACCTGTTGCATCTAATTCATTGTATTTAGGATAATCGTACATGGTTGTTAATGATTCAAAAGCTCTTGTATACTTAGAATTCTTAAGCAAAATTGGTGCATTAGTATCATCTTTATCTGCTTCTTCTAATTTAAAATAATAGATATCATTACTTAGAGTACTAGTAACTAAATTATTGAATTCCTCACTCCTACTTGTAGGAACATATCCCTCAATAACATTAACACTGTCTGTAGTTAAAAAGTTTTCAGATTCTTCTGTTCTTAAGATTACATTCATCAAATGTTCATATACAATCTGAAGGTCAATCACTTTTTGAGAAAGTTTTTTTAACCTTTCTTCATTTTTTTTAATTTGTTCTTGCTTTAATTTAACTTCATTTTTCAGTTTTTCTACTTCTTCTTTAGGCTTGCCTTCTATTTCAATCTTTATATCAGAAAAATAGTTATTTCTTAGTATTTCATTAACTAAGTCTTCTTCTTCATCATTAGTTATAATTAAGACATAAAGATTTCCACCACTTTCACTTAATACTTCAAAGTAAGTGTATTCAGTTGATACAAAACCTTCTTCCACTTTTAGTTTGAATCTTACCGGAATTTTCCCAATCATTAACTTAACATGTTTTAATGACATTAAATCTTTAATGGGTACATCCAAGTTGATCCATGGACTAAGTTCCTTTATCTTTATATTAAGATTAGCTATCTCCTGAGATAATTGGTCCATTTCTGAATTTATTTCAATGACTTGCTTGCAAATAGATTTGTAATCTACTTTGTTCGCCTTATCCTCTACTTCTGAAAACTCTAGGGTTGTCCTACCTTCTTTAAGAACTTTCAAAGCGGAGTCTTTTTTTTGATATTTGCTTAAAGCCTCAATAGCATAATTTATTCTGTTAATCTCTTCATTTATGGCCACTATGCTTTCAGGTTCTTTAACATTCTCTAAATCATATTCACCTAGTTCTTCATCTTCTTTTAAGTCCATGAAATGCACTTCATCGAATTTTTGTAATTTGTGGAGGAGATTTTTTCTTTCTGAGTTAAAGACAAGCAAGTTGAATTTGCTCATTTTAACTATTGCCATTTACACCCACAACCCTCCGTGTAATCATTCTAGCTGCTTCATCTAGTTTATCATCCTTGATGCTTAGTATAGCCTCTGCCTTTGATCTTCCTTCTTGTATAATAGGTTGAGAAATCAAGTCTGCTTCTTTAATTGATTCTTTTTTTATCATTTTGGCAGATTCTTCTGCTTCAAAAATAATCCTATCATATTCCTTCTTGGCAAATTCTATTGCTTCTTCCTTAGACTTTGCAGCCGCTTCTGTCGCTTCTTGCAACATCTTTTTTACTTCATCTTCAGTATCTTTGATGGACTTAATTGCTTCTTTAGCCATCAACACACCTCCTTTTGTAGTGTTCCATGTCACAAAACAAACAAAATCATTTCTTTCATTTTAATATATAACATAAGTTTTTTCCACTCTTTTCGCACCATTATTGATAATTTTAAGCATACCGTCTCCTAATGAACTGATATCTTTTGTTTTTTGATTTTTTTATTATAGTTCTTGTCATTAGTTGGCTCCTTGCCCATAGTAATCTCCTCTTTGTTTATTAACTTGTACAACCTCCATCTTCTGATAAACCACCATGTTTATCACAATATCCAATGCTAGTTAAATAGTTTTCTATTTTGCTTTTTACTTCATCTACAAAATATAGTGCATGTTCAGCATCTTCTTTTGTAACTACTATAAAATTATCTCCTGGATACTTGGCATCATAATAATAGTCTTTTAGAATAGCTAAATCTCCTCTGGATAATTCCAAATCTATACCTGTTTCTAATAAAATACTATTAAGCTTTACTAGGCTATGTGACTTTAAAGCTCTAAGTGCTTCTTTGTGCTCAATGCTAAAGGTATATACAAGATGTTTTAGATATTTTTCAACTACTTGTTGTGATTGAACTGCAATATTATTATATAATTTGGATCCTTTTGCGCTCTGTAAAAAAAGATAATCATTCTTCGCTAATTGGTAATAACTGTTCATATTCATCTGTAAATTTACCTCCATCCCATAGAAGAATTCCATCTCTTCTAATATCTTCATATAACTTTTCCTTACTGTTTGCTAACCTTTTTTCAGTAGTGAAAACCATATCTCCCATTATTTCATCTGGCAAAAACTCCAAGTCAGCTCTTAAGTATCCTAACAAACGTCTGTCTCTAATAACCTTTTTTGTTACAATTAATAGATCGATATCACTACCTACGTGTAAATGCAATCTAGCGCAACTTCCAAATAATATTATTTTCTTTAAATCTGTTATGTCTTTTTTTATTATTAAATTAACCGCTTTAACAATAGCAGCCTTATATCTATCAGGCAACTCACATATACATGAATAAATCATATTTTACCTCCATATACAACAAACCTCTTTGACTGTTTATATGTTTTAAATATGAAGCAAAAGCAAATGTCTTAAGTATCATAAGCTTCATTTTAAGGTATATGCTTCTAAATATCAAGACCACTAGCTTCTAGCTAGGATGAAATTAACTATATTTTTTGCCACTTCTTCCTTTGTCATTATTGGAAATTCAACAACTTTGTCCTTCGTTATAAATGCAACAACATTTGTATCTGTAGCGAAACCTGCTCCATAGGTAGTTAGGTTGTTAGCAACAATCATATCAGCATTTTTTTCTTCGAGTTTTTTTCTAGAGTTTTGAATTAAGTTTTCTGTTTCCATGGAAAAACCACATAGGAATTGACCTTCCTTCTTATGTTCTCCTAAATATTTGAGTATATCATCTGTTCTTTTCAAATGTATACTTAGGTCATCATTAGATTTTTTTATCTTTCCATCTCTTTGTTCTTTAGGAGCATAGTCAGCTACTGCTGCTGCTTTTATAATGATATCTTGTTCTTCAAAATTATCTTTAACGGCATCAAACATGTCCCTTGCACTGTCAACCTCTATAGTATTTATAAATGAAGGTGGTTCAATGCTTGTTTTACCTGTTACTAATGTAAGTTCTGCTCCTCTTTGCATACAATGTTTTGCAATAGCATATCCCATTTTCCCTGTTGAATGATTAGTTATATAGCGAACAGAATCTATCTTTTCTCTTGTTGGTCCCGCAGTTACAAGTACCTTTTTTCCTAGCATATCTTTTTCGTAAGCTATTTCTTTTAAAATGTATTCTAGTAACACTTGTTCTGAAGGCATTTTGCCAGCACCTATATCACCACAAGCAAGTCTTCCTGAATCCGGACTTATTATTTCCATTCCATATTGCATAAGCTTTTCTAGGTTATCTCTAACAATAGGATTTCCATACATATTTGTGTTCATAGCTGGAGCTATGATTTTTTTACATGCACATGCTAAAATTGTGGTTGTGAGCATATCATCTGCAATTCCATTAGCCATCTTTCCAATAATATTGGCTGAAGCAGGTGCTACTAAAACTAAGTCTGACTGTTTTGCTAAGGATATGTGCTCTACATCAAACTGAAAATCTCTATCGAATGTATCTGTATGGCATTTATTTTCAGTTAACGTTTCAAATGTAATTGGATTAATAAAGTAGCTTGCATTCTTAGTCATTATAACATGGACATTGCAGTTAAGTTTCTTTAGCATACTAGCTAAATTCGCTATCTTATACGCTGCAATACTTCCTGTAACACCAAGCAAAACTGTTTTCCCTTTTAACACCCTAATCACTTCCTATTTATTTAATTTTATTGCTTTATATAGAACCTGTCCAACTGCAGTTACTATTATTCCAGATACAATTGCTTCTGGAACTCCTTGAGTAGCTACCACTGTAAGAATTGTTTTATAAAGAACGTCTTCTGCCAAACCCTGAGCTGTAGAGTAACTTGAACCAAATAAGAAATAAATTCCTGACATTACTAAGATAGTGTTTGTTAAAGATCCTAACACACCAGCTACTACAAATGCTAAAGTTCTTTTATTGGACTTATTTTCAGCCTTTTTAAGAATAAGTTTATATGTATAATAGGCTACAATACCAATTAAGATACGCGGAAGGAAGCACACAATTATACTTCTCAATCCTCCATTTACTTCACCAGCAGTATAAAACGGCGAAAATACAAATGAAGTAACATTTGGGCTAAATGTATTCTTGTATAAAGAGGTTAAACCAAAAACAAATCCAAGTAATGCTCCAGCCTTAGGGCCTAGAAATAAGGCTCCTATTATTACTGGGATATGAATTATTGTGGCATTCATAAATCCTAAAGGAATAAATCCTAGGTAAGGTACAAAAGCCATTATAAGTATTATTGCTATAAATAATGCTAATTGAACTAATTTTAATGTGTTTATTTTTTTATTATCCATTTTTTCTCCTATCACATTAGTTATTAATATACTTTCTATAATACTATAACAACAACACGATTTTTACAATACTTTTCCACTTATACATTCCTCTTTACTTTATTGAGTAAGCAAAAAACTGTCATATAAACAAAGGGCTCCGTATCCTAGAATAGGGTTTGGATATAGTGGCTCAATTGGAAGCCTTCTTGCTCCTGCAAGAAGATATGCCCTTACCTTTTCTCCATACATATAAGGATCATTTCCGTTTGTAATTCCCCATTCCATTAACAAGGCTATGCTTCCTGTAACAAAAGGAGTGGCCATGGATGTTCCCGAACGAGCAGTATATCCTCCTCCTATAGCACATGATGTAATATTAACACCTGGAGCTACAAGGTCGGGTTTCACATATCCATATCCTCTTGGGTAGCCTCTTCCCGAGAAAAAGGCAAGACCCCCAAGTTGTGGGTCATATGCGCCGACACTAATTCCCTTAAGTGCAGTCGATGGTATAGTAAGGGTCGTATCTATACTAGGCCTTGTAAATCTAGTTTCTATACTTAATACTCCTCCCGATGGTAGCCACATATCATAATTTCCAACAGCTATATCAATTGGCACAAGTTCTATTTGCCAAATCCCTGCTTCTACATAGTTATTACGAGGAAGAAATTCTATAAATATTTGTTGCTCAGGATTGTACGGAGTAGGCTCTCCATAATAAAGATATATTTCTGTAGGACCTATAGAGAATTGTTGCGTACCTAAGCGAGTAGGAATTGGTCCAACTCTAGTTCCTCCTGGTGATATAATTGAAATATCAAACCTATCATAGAAGTTTTTCCATATTTGTAGATTAAATGCGAATTGATACTGGCCAACTGCAAGTTCAATAGTCTCTATTGCATTGCCTATAATTCCTCCAACATGTCCTCCTGCTGTTCCTTCATTTCCAGTCCCTATTACTATATTATTTCTTCCAACACTTGATACATCATTTATATAAGCTTCTATTATAGAACTACCATTATGAGCTCCATAATGATTGCCAAAACTCAGATTTATAACGATAGGCATATTATATTCTATTGCTTTTCTAATGCAAAAATCTATAGCTTCCATTAACCTAGTTGTAGTCGGGAATGAATCAGCAACTGAACTTCCTAGTTTTACAACAATTAATTCACTCTCAGAAGCAACTCCTCTATAAGTTCCGTTACTAGCCCTGCCATTACCTGCTGCTATTCCTGCCACATGAGTACCATGTCCGGAAATATCAAAACTTGGTAAAATTTCCATTCTCGAGCTTTCGCTAGTAGCTTCAAGTGCCTCGTTAATATCTTCTCTACTATAATAACTACCAATCGTGAAACCTTCTGGTGGATTACCCACAATAACTTGATCCCACAAATCTAGTATTCGAGTCTGTCCATTATTCATTCTAAAGTCTGGATGAGTATAATCAATCCCAGAATCAATAATAGCCACAATT
Organism: uncultured Lachnospiraceae bacterium; assembly: GCA_964544535.1. Lineage (GTDB taxonomy): Bacteria > Bacillota > Clostridia > Lachnospirales > Lachnospiraceae > JAAYRG01. Next base: position 99,031 of record CAZJCV010000001.1, read on the forward strand.
ACTCCCCTGCCAAACAAGTCATATTGTGACGTTTGTAAGGAATTTATGCAAGATATACGCCTTCCAATATTAACCTCGTAAAATATTCTGTTAGGTTTTTCAATAAATTCTATCTGAGGATGCTCCTCTAATAGCTCAATAAGATACTCACTAATAGTAACAATAGCATACTGATTTAACAAAGGAACTACAGTCATATTAAATTCCTCTGCTATTAAGTTAATATCACCACTATATTTAATAATTAATTCCCACTGCCTTGTTTCAGGCAAGTATCCTACATCTAAACTTAAAGACTTTTCTCTAACCTCTTCACTAACTCCAAGGGCCAGATTAAGCTCACTGTCTGCCTTTCCATTTGGCATATACGCTCCTTAGGTGGCAAGCACCTGTATTCTTATATCATTATATATATATGCCATGAAATACTCTTTTAATTCTAACAATAATATATCCCTGGAGTACTACAACATGAACCACTACAGCAAAGGTTTAGAAATAAGTTCAGGAGGCAAAGTCTCGTACAGCAACTACTTCCGTACATTGGGGTTTGACCATATGATCCACGTCTATTTTGATACCAGTTTCCACCAAACTCTATCATACTAACAAGTTCTTGATAACTGTTATTGTATGGTTCCATCTGTACTGCTGTTTTTGCATGTTCTAAGGCTAGTCCATTATTTCCTACACCATAATGAGCATAGCCACTTAAATAATACCAGCTTGCACTTTTATTCTCAATTTGTCCCAAAATATTAATGGCCTCAGAATAATGTCCGTTGTTAATATAATTAGCTGCAACTTGCATATATCTTTCTTCTTCGTTAACATAGCTTTGTCTTCCAAAACCCCAAAAGTCACCAGAATCTTCAAAAGCTCTACTATTCCCAGTTCTTTTATTCATAATTTGTTCATAGGCGGCTTGTATTTGTTTGAATTTTTCTTCTGCAAGTTCTTTGTTTGGATTATTCATATTTGAATCCGGATGATACTTACGACTCAAATTCCTATATGCTTTTTTTACTTCGTCATCAGATGCATTTCTTGAAACACCTAATATACTATATGGATCATTCATTTATTTGCACCTGCTTTTCATTTCTTTTTTTTCGAATTTCTTCATAGCGACTCCATACTCCAGAATACAATATATTACGTAATATTTCAGCATTTTCTATTATAGGTAGTAGCTCAAATTCTTTAGAACACTCTCCCATCATCATGGTTAATAATTTAGAACACTTTTCTTCAAAATCCAAACTTTTATAATAAGATAAAAGTGGATTATAATTTTTACTTTTTATATCTTCTTCTATGTCTTCATATGCATCCATAAGATAAACAAATTTGCCTAAATAGAAACCTATCTTACGTAAATTATTTTCCCAAACATCTTTTTTGTAGACAAATACCTCAGCCATAACATTACCGAACTTGCCAGCCATAATATCTATATCTTTTTCTTTTGCTTTTTCTTTATTTCTAAGTTCTTTTAATAAAGCATCTATAATTTCTATCTTTTCTGTCTGTTCCACTTCCATTTTCTTGCATTTACATTTTAGTAGTTTCGAATAAACTAATTTACTAACCTTCTTATCATCTATCCAGTCATCCTTACATTTATAATATGACAAAATAAGACTCATATCTGCAACATAATCAGTAATTTCATTGATTCTTGCTGGTTTTTTTTCAAAGGGATGAGCAACACATTTTATATCTTTGGTAAATATCTCTGGTTCATAAAGGCCAGTAAGGAGCATAAGAAGAAAGGTCATATCATATGATAATGTGAATTGACCTATCTTGCCATATTTCTCTTTTAATTTTCTACACAAACCACAATAAAAAGAATGATACAAATCATACTCTCGAAATTTTAATTCTGCCTTGTTTACTGTAACATATCCATACATATTAACTCTTCCTTATAAATGTAGTATGACATTTAGGGCAAGTAATTTCTATCTTACCCTTTCCTCTAGGTACCCTTATCTTTTGTTTACAAGAAGGACACATAAAAATACGATGAGTCTTTCTTTTTTTAAAATTATATTTTACTCCACTAAAAAGCTTCTTTACTTTACTTTCATAATATAGATATTTTTGGTTCTGCTCATAACGTTTATTTATATTTTTAGAAAAAACACGTATATATGAATAAATAAGCATTAAAAAAGCTAATATATATAAAAAATACCATGTTGTAATTCTTGATAAAATAACAAAAATTAGCCCAGCAATTATCAGAAATTTTGAAAACTTATCTGGTCCATATCTTCCTTGCATAAATATAATGAATCTATCACGTAATTTCATGTAAATAACATCTCCACTCATTCTTAAATACTCAATTAACCTGTCAATTAAAATTAATCAGACATGTATTATCGTACAGTTTATAAGCTTTTATGTCAATAGTAGCATTCTAAACAAACTATAAATTTTCACTTAAGCATTGCAATTAATTTTTTGAATTTTATAATAATTTTATAATGTTTTTTATTTTTTAATTTTTGACAATAATAGAACAGCAGGAGAAGGATACTTCTCATTGTTTGAATGTGTTAATAATAAGGATGCTACTAAAATACTATTAGAAGGTGCAATTAATTGGCTTAAGAAATATAAAGTTGATATGCTAACAGGCCCTATATCTCCTACTAATGGTGATGATTTTCGTGGTGTTTTAATAAAAGGTTTTGATGAATTCCCCGCTATAAACACTACTTACACTATGTATTATTACAAATATCTCTTAAGTGATCTAAATTATGAGAAATTTCTTCTCTATACTTAAGTTCCTTTATTACAGGAACAAAATTACAAGGGCTAGAATGTTTATGCAGTTTGTAATCCCTAAATATCAAAAATCAGTAGTTACTCCGGGTTTATATTTGGCCTTATATGAGGGTTTCTTAAGAAAGGGTTATAAAGATATGGAGGCCTCTACTATTGCTGAGTTTAACATTGACTCACTTCAGACCGTAAAATGTGTAGGCTTTGATGTTTCAAGAATCTACCGTGTTTATAAAAAAAATTCTAGATGTTTTAAGAGAACTGTACTATGAATTTTTTAACCATAGTACAGTTCATTAATTAATCTGATTCTGATGTTTGTTCTATTGTTATATAAGTAGGACTATTATCATTTATTTTTACTATCTTTACCGGTTTTTTCTTTTACTTTATTACTAATGTCATTAAACACTTCTTTGCCTGATTCTACAAAATTATCAACGACCTCTACCGAATCCTTTGCAACTTTATTTGTAGACATTTTTATTTTCTGTCCAATTTTCTTACCAGCAGCAACATATTTTTCTTTATCTTGAGGATTATTATCTACTTTCTCAGCAAGAATTCCTATTGCATCTGCACCTACTTCTACTCCTACCTTGGCAATAGTTCCACCTATTTTTATTGTTTCTTTTACAATATTACTTAACTTCATTATTGACCTCCTTATATAATGTTTTCATTATATTTTTCTAGTTCTCTTATCCTTAAAAGCTATAAATGCAAAGCATATTAAAGCTATAATAGAGATAGCTATTCCCTCTTTCAAACCTTGACTTAAATATGATAATTCTATTGTATGTTCACCAGCAGTCAAAGGTACAGCAAGTAAGGCATCTTTAAAAGCAACAGTCTCAATTTCTTTGCCATCAACTGTAACTGACCATCCTTTATCATAAGGAATAGATGTATACATAATTCCATCCTCATTAGCCTCAATCTTGCCCTTGATAAAGGTGTCCTCAAATCTTTCAATTTCAAATACTTGCTGACTTAATTCTTCATATAATTCCACAAAGACTTCCTCATTAAATGCATAAGCATACACATCTATATCTGACGTAACATCAGGTGAACTTATATGGATGAAGTCACCTGCTTCAAATTTTCCTAAATTAATTATGTGTGGGCGCTTATGATTATCATATTCATATGAGGTAATTTCATTTCCATCCATGTCTGTCATAAGAAAATCAATACTTTTAACGTCTTTTGTGGGTATATATACACAAACTTCTTTATTATTGTCTATTTCAAGAGTAAGCTCTGGTCCATTATTTATACTAATAATCTCATCAAAAAGTTTTTTATCTAGTACGGTCTTTACAAAAGCATTTTGTACAATAAATGGGTTGGATAGTTCATTATGCCAACTTGACTCAAAGTCTTCTGGTAACATAAATCCTAGTGGTAATGTGAAGTTATTTCTATAAAGATATTCTCCTTCGGATTCTGCTATTAAAGTAGTTAAATTCATATATTCCTCAGTCAACACTTCTTTACTCAACATATATTTCACCGAAAAAAGTGATGAAGTCAAAGGAGTATGTCCATAAAACGAAGAAGCATTCTTTGATTTTTCAAAACCCAAATACCTCAGATATTCATTTAAATTATCACTTGATGCAGATGAGAAAACAGAGACCCCTTTATATCCGTGCCATGAAGCATCATTTTTCGTCCTTCTTTTATACTTTTCCACCCTATAAAAGGAGTCTTTACTTTCTTCATTTTCTTTAATCTTACTCAGCAAAAATTCAATGTCTTCATTGTCTGATATATATAATTCTCTTGATGTGGTTTTTATAGCAGTCACAGCAAAATTAACTGTGATTTCACTAATTGCAACTATAATTAAGAAAGATATGGCTATAGTCTTTTTGAAAGAATTCATATCATACTTTTCTTTTACATAGCGATATATTTGTAGGGCTAACACATAAATAGCTAAAAACATAATACTTAAATAGATAACTTTATAATCTAATTCGTCTCCTACTAAAAAATGTTCATAGGATAAAAACAATATCAATGCTCCAGCAAAAGCACCATATATATGTTTATCCTTAAAGTCTTTAATGTTTATCAAAGCTTCATATGCCATAGTTAATATAAGAAAAATGTAAATAAAGGATTGACGGGCTGGTAAGCTATTGGGAAAATGAAAACCATGCCATATATAATTCAATATATTAAAGTTGAAACTAAGTAAGAAAAACACAAATAATAATGTCTTTCCTAGCCTTTCCTTTACTTTCTTTTTTGGCAACATCCAGTAAAGAGGTAAAAGCAAATATACAATTACAGAGCAATATATATTCGGATCATTTTCAGTTGTTGCAGAAACCTCCAAGTTCATTAGACCTCTAGACAGAATTTCATAAATGGAAAAATATCTTTTTATATTATCAGGAAAAGACATATCCCCTGCTGCAGATACCTTTAATGCAAAATATTCAGGTACAATTATAAAGGCGGCAGTCGCTCCAGCTAGTATCGAAAAAACGGAAAATTTCAATATTCTTTCTTTAAAATATGTCCAATCTTTTTTTGTATCACTTGTAAATAAAAGAACAAGAAAATATAAAATCATATAAAAACATATCATATAAGAAATATAATAATTTGATATGATTGATATAGATAAACTAATAAAATATAGATATCCCTTGTTTTCTTTTACCAACCTTTCTATTCCAAGAACAATCAAGGGTAATAGTAGTAAACAGTCTAGCCACATTATGTTCCAAGCATAGGCCGCAACATAGGCGGAAAGAGCATAAAACATTGATATAACTAAAACTAAAGTATCCTTTCGATTATAGTGCTTCCTAAGATAATAAGTACAAGTTACACTAGATAGTGCTATCTTTACTAAGATTAACATGTTCATAATTTCTATTAAATCTTTTCTATTAAATATAGCAAGCATCCAATTTATTGGACTAGATAAATAATATGCATATAAACCCATAAAATTAGTTCCAAGTCCTATGTTCCATGAATATATAAGACTTTCTCCTTTTGTAAGCTTACTCTGGAGTTCTGAGAAAAATGGTGCATACTGGTGGTACATATCCCTTGCTAAATATATCCTATCTCCAAAAGGATGAACACCTCTAATAATATAAGTAAAAATTAAAATGGAAAACGGAATAAAAAAAGATAAGAAATATATATATCTTTTTTTATTAATAAATTTTTCACTGAACACATAGACTAGCTTATTTTTTAATTCATTCATAAAACACATACCTCTTTTATATGCTTCTTAGTTTGTTTTCTTAACTTGCTTAATATTAGTCTGCTTTAATATATATATTGGTCTATCTTTTGCTTCCATGTATATCTGTGCTATATATTCTCCTAAAATCCCAATAGAAAACTCAATAATTCCTCCTAGGAAAAGTACTGCTGATAAAGTAGTCACATAGCCAGGAACTTCAATTCCATAAACAAATGTCCTTACTAAGGTTACTGCAATATAAATAAAAGCAAAAATCGAAATCAAAAATCCCATAACTGTAACTATTTGTAGAGGAACAACTGAAAAAGCAGTAATCCCGCTTATGCCGTATTTAAATAAGCCAAAAAAACTCCATTTTGTTTTTCCTATGGTACGATCAACATCTTTATATGAAATCCATTTTGTATCAAATCCTACCCATTCAAAAATTCCCTTAGAAAATCTTTGTACTTCTGATAATTCTATTACTGCTTCAACCATTTGTCTTGTCATAATCCTGTAATCTACAGCCCCTTGAACAAGTTCTACATTGGTTAGTTTATTACTTATCTTGTAATATGCTTTTGAAAAAAGATTACGAAAGGGCTCATTTCCACGTCTTTTAACTCGTCTTGCAGCACAACAATCGTGACCGCTCTGAATTTCTTTAATCATTTTGGGTAATAGTTCAGGAGGATGTTGTAAATCAGCATCCATAATCACTGCATAGTCACCTGTAGAGTGTTTTAATCCAGCATACATACCTGCTTCTTTTCCAAAATTCCTTGAAAATGATAAGTACTTTACCTCTGAGTCCTTTTCTGCTAAATCCTTAATATATTCTAATGTGCGATCCCCACTTCCATCATCTATAAAAATAAATTGGAAGGTGTAGGTAGATATATTGCTTAGTACTTTTTTTGTTTCCTTATAAAATATTTTTATAACTTCTTCCTCATTATAACAAGGTACAATTATATCTATACTTTCCATTACAATCCCTCCTCAGCAACTTTCTAATGAAAACTTTTCATACAAATTTAATTGTACTATTTATTATGGTAAATGTTAAGTCGAAAAACATAAATTTACTCTACATTTTTAATTTTAAAGAAAGTTGACAAAAAACAAACTAATAGTTGTATATTTTGCATAGATTAAAACTTTTTTTTTATGCATTTTTTATAATTTTTTTATTATTTTTATAAATTGTTGATATTTTCATTATATCATGATATAATTTAGTGAATTTTGTAATATCAACTACTTTCATGGAGGTAAGTATGGATAATCAAGTAAATCAAAGCAATGGAAAAGCTACTGGTTCATTAGTATTAGGAATAATAAGCTCAATTATATTAATAATTGGCTTTGGCTTTCCTGGAGCTTCTCATTTTGTTGGAGTTGTTCTTTCTATTATTGGATTAGTTCTAGGCATTCAGGCAAAAAAAGAGGATCCTGATAATGGTCAAGCTAAGGCTGGTGTAATTATTAATATTATTGGACTTGTTCTAAACGCTCTTGTATTTATTTCATGTGCATTATGCATTGGTTCTTTTGCATGTTTAGGCGAAAATGCTCTACGTGAATTAGAAGGTTTGGATCTATAATATTACAGTAACTTTTAACAATAAGAAATATGATATAGGTTAATTCCTATCATATTTCTTATTGTTATTTTCCCTTATTATTACTTACTTATGACAGAATCATTGGAGGCTAAAATTGTTCCCAACAATAGAAATATATAAAATCACAATATCTACCTATGCCCTACTAACTGTAATAGGTGCTGTCTTAGGTGTATTTATTGCTACTAGGAGAAGTTATATGTATAATATAGGAAAAGAGGATACGGTCTTTGCCTCACTTTATGCGGGTATAGGCTTGCTTATAGGTGCTAAAGTTCTTTCTCTTATATCATCTATTCCTATAATAATAGAATATAGAAAGTTAATTTTTGCAAGTGTTCAGAATTTCGCCGCATTCTTCTCTGGAGGGTTTGTTTTTTATGGTGGATTAATAGGAGCTATTATTGGTGCTTACTTTTATTGCAAAAGATACAAGTTAGACTTTATAGCGGTTTTAGATTTATTAGCACCATCAGTACCACTAATACATGCTTTTGGTAGACTAGGCTGTTTTTCAGCGGGTTGCTGCTATGGAATTGAGTACGATGGCCCCTTACATGTTGTCTTTCACGATGCTATTGGGGCACCTAATGGAGTTGCATTAATGCCTATTCAATTAATAGAGAGTCTAATTAATTTTATTTTATTTTTAATCTTAGTAATATATTCTAGGAAACTTAGAAAGCCAGGAAGAGTAATTGGCTTATATTTAATTTTTTATTCTATAATTAGATTCTTCCTTGAGTTTCTTAGAGGTGATTCTGCTAGAGGTATCTTTCTAAACTTATCAACTTCACAGTGGATTAGCCTACCCTTACTTCTTATGGGAATTTATATGTTATATAAGAATTTAAAAACTAAAATGCCAAATAGTCAAAATAGGAATTAAATAATTAAACCATAAAATAAAAATCGTAGATATTAACACGCATATCTACGATTTTTATTTTATTCTATTATGTTTAAAGGTTCACTATATTCCTCTATTCTAGCAAGAACTCTTTCCTTTTCTTCCCCTTCTAAAATAGTAGGTTGATAATTATTTCTATTACTTACTGATGATATTGAACAAGGGATTACTTCATTTTCCTCTGATATTAATTCGCCATTTTTAAAGTTGAATTTGTGTACATATATCATAGTATCATAATCAAAAGGATTTTTGTTGCCTCCAAAGGAAAAATTAGCAAGGCTATATACTATGTTTTTGCCTTTATATTCTTCAACTCCCTGAAGAACGTGAGGATGTGTACCTAATACTAAGTCAGCACCCTTATCAATAGAATAATGTGCAATATTCCTTTGAATTGAGTTAGGGTAATTATCTTTTTCAATTCCCCAATGGCACATTAATATAACTATATCTGCTCCTTCATTCCTTAAATCTTCAATAGATGTTTTAATATTTTCTTTTAATTCCTCTGTCTCTTTCATAAAATAAAAGCCTGCAAGCCCTACTTTTATACCCCGTATATCTTCCAAATACTTGTGTTCATATCCAAAATATCCGACATCTGCATCTTCTAAAGTATTTATAGTATCTTGATATCCTTCTTCTAGATAATCACGACTGTGGTTGTTGGCTATAGAAACTGCCTCAATGCTTCCTTCTTTAAGTATTTCTACATAAGAAGGATCTGCCTTAAATCTAAATGACTTGTCTGCCTTTTTAGTTGCACTAGTAAGAGTTGTCTCAAGGTTAACTAGCGTAATATCATCTGCTTCAAAAACATCCTTAACATTTCTAAAGAAATAAGAATAATCATTGTCTTGTAATTCAAGTTCATGATCAAAAGATCCAGTATAACCATACTCAGAATCCCTACCTAAAGTGACATCTCCTGCTGCACTTATGGTGATTGTATCATAAACATCCTCTACAACTTCTGTTTCTGGCTCTGTCTCTTCTTCAGTTTCTTCTTCTTTAGTTTCTTCTTCTGTTGACTCTTCCGTCTCTTTATTATCTACAATATTGTCCGAATCATTTTGTTGAAATAAGTCGGATACAAATGATTTTACAGATATATTATTCAATTTTAAAACTACTAGAAATACTATGATTGACAAAATAAGAATAAGCAATGTATTTATTATAATATAATACTTGATCCTTCCCTTTTTCAAACTTATTTCTCCTTATGTGTTTTTATTTCCTTCTTTAGTTTAAATATAATATCCTTGTATAGCAAGTCAACTTTGTCAAAATTCATGCTTTTTATATATATTTTTTCTAAAGATTCATGTTTATCTTTGGCAATCTTAAAACTATTAATTGCTTTTTCCAAAAACAAATCATGTAACTTATTAAGTTCTTCTATTTCTTCTTGATAAAATGTTAATTGAGCTTCATCTTTATATTGATAGATATTATAAGTTTTTTCAGGTAAAAGGGCTTTTTCACCCTTGTAATATTCTCTCTTGAACTTGTCTTTATAGTACTTGGCTTCTGATGAAATAATCATCAAATTAAGTTGTTTAATATATATATGTTGTGGCTTTTGGGGAAATATAGCCATATAGTAAACTTCTACATTGTAACCCAAAAGTGTTACTAAGTTGACTAGCTTATTTAACAAGATAGCTATATTACTATAATTCGGACTAATGATTTCCCAAACTTTTTTACCTTTACATAAATTATATATATATGATATATATCCACTTGCAGTATAAGCTTCTAAAAACAATCTCCTAAGTTTCCCTTTTTCATGTCCCTCTAGGTTCTTAGTTTCTTTTTTCTTGATCATAATTTTATTCAGATCACTAATAAGCTTTTTAATCTCTAAGTTTTTTTTATTATCATCTGATAAATCATCATATATTTGATTTGTCTCATTTAATATTATAGCAACCATTTCTAAATAACGATATCCACTTTTATAAAATCTACTTTTTTCTTTATTAATTTTTTTTATTTCACTAGCATATTCTTCTAGTAATTCTATATTTAAATATTTGGCAAAATCTAATATTTCATCTATCAAACCTGGGAATTTAGGTTCTAGAACATGAGGAGAGGTTCCATCCACCATAAGCCACTTATATTCTGGAACAAATATACCATCTAAACTATTATAATCCGTAGAACAATGAATGTATTCAATATGAGTTTCTAACTCCGAAAAAAAGTTTGCGAACTTTTTCATAAATGAACTTTTTCCCACTCCTGGTCCACCTTTTAATATATATATTCGCTCTGCTTGCTCTGGACTAATAATATTATCAAAGTAGTTATAAAATCCTACTGATGTATTGTTGCCCGCAAAATAATGTTTTTCCATATGCATTCCTCCAATAATTAACTAAGACATATAATAAGTATTTATTCTTATTATATGTCTTTATCTTATATGATATTTAATTATTTACTAAACTTCTTTGAATGCAAAAATAATATTTTTAAATGATAGTTTTTCTCCTTTGAAAAATATAAGTCCTTTATATAGTTTGCCTGATAGGATAAAAGCAATAACTATACTAATTAATAGTATTGCTATAGATATAAGGCCCCCTCTTATGCTTATATGGCCAATTAATATATTGGCTGGGAGAACAAAAGCTGATGTAAACGGAAAATAATTTAAAAACTTTAACCAAAAACCTTCTATAAATGAAGGAAGCGTTATTGCCATCAATCCAAAGATTATAACAGGTAAAGTAAATAGTCCTATACCGTTAGATACATCCTCTGCTTTACTAAGTGTCGATCCTATTATTCCAGCTATGCTAAAGTAAAACAAAAAACCTAAACATAAAGCAATTATAGAAAGTATGATTGAAAAGGCTGAAAAGCCGAATCCATCTGTACTCTTTTGAACCATCTTAACGGTTTCAACAACTGGGTTTAAGTACTCATCATTCTGGCTCTGAAGCAATACTACTCCAGAAATAAAGCCCGCAATAGCACATATAATCCAAAAGAGAAATTGTAAAACTGCCACAGTAGATGTTGCGAGGATTTTACCTGTTACAACAAACTTTGGTTTCACAGATGTTAATAGCATTTCTGTGAGTTTTGATGTCTTTTCTATCATTAATGAATTCATCATTGTTTGACCGTAAATAAGTAGTAAAAAGTATAAAATAAATGAGTATAAATATGGAATAAAGAAGTTTACCATCTGTTCTGCAAAGCTAAGAGGCTCTTCTCCCGCTAGTGCAACACTAGGAACTATTGGCTTACTAATAGCCATTATTTGTTCTCCTGTTAATTCACTGTTAGCTATTTTATAAGTTTCAATTATTTGAGTTAGCTTATCTACAAATTCCCATAATTCATCTTCATTAATAAGAGTTTCTTCTGGAAGAAGTGCTTGTAAGAGGATTCCATCCTCTTGTCTTTCTATATGAATAAGCAATCCATCATCTTCTGCTGATATATCTTCCATGGCATCCGATAAATTCATTTCTCTATCAACTTCTTTAAATTCTATCTTTGTAAAATCAGGATGAATTTCCGAAATATTTTCATATGAATCTATATACATATTTATATCCTTAAAATCTTTTGTCCTATCTAGGATATAAACTTGATTTATATTTTCAATTCCTTGTATCTCTTCTTCATGATCCGAATCACGACCTGTAAAAAACAAAACTGCAAATATCAAAACAAAGGTAATTGCACCAATAAGAAGAGTTGCTATTTTAAATGATTTACTTTTAAACTGTTGCATAAAAGTAAAACTAAAGATATCTGTCCAGCTTGAAGCCTTATCTTTATTCATTATCTCGCCTCCTTACGCATTTTTGATATAGCAATTAAATCTTTAATCTTAATTCTATTTCCTTTAGTTAGAATTAAGGTTTGATATACCCTTGATGTAAATATAACTAATAGAAAAATACTAACTAGCAAAGCTGCTATCGCTAATAAAGCAATCCATATGGATATTTCCCCAAGCAAAATAAAACTTGGAGTTATGAAAAGTGATGATAAAGGAAATATACACGCAAAATTTAGATAGCTATATGAGACTCCTCTAATGCCTGAAGCAAAAACTATTCCTAAACCTATGTATGCACCAATAATCATAGTAAATGAATATGATATCATTCCTTCATTTAGTTCTTCTAATTTACTAATTGTTGCGCCTACAAGTCCGCCTAAAAAAGCATAAAATAAAAAACCTAAAATAAATATAATTAAACATAGTAAAACGTTTACAAATGTTATATTTCCAAACATGTCAGTTCTCAAAGAATCATAGATAACATCTGGTAGAAAGTTTTCACTGTTAAAAATAACTTTGTAGATTAGTGATGATAACATGAAACTTATAAGCATCGTAATCATTTGCATTAAAACAACTGTTAACATAGCTAATACTTTCCCCACAACAATTGCCATAGGTCGTACTTTTGTTAACAAAATCTCTACTAGTTTTGAAGACTTTTCGGTGACAACACTAGAGGCAACTGCCTGACCACTATAGGAAACTATTATTATGGCAAAAAATAACAGGGCAAAAACTATATTATACTGGCTTTCTGTAATATGAAAAGCTGTACTTTCATCATCTATCACACCAGTATATGTTTCAACTTCTGTAAGGATAGGTTCTTCTAGTTTTGTCATTTGTTCTGTGCTAATATCAAGATTCTTAATTAGATTAGCCTTAAACACCTCAATCATGGCATTTCCTAGGTTTTGTACTTGCATTTCCGAAACATTACCATCTGGAGTTCTAAGAAAATCCATATTATATGTCATATCTCCTTGTGATAAATGAAGAAAGATTGCGCCATCGTTGTTATTCTTGATTTCTTCTTTTATTTCTTCACTTGACTTACTAGTATAATCAAATGTTATATCTTTGTATTCCTCATATTCTTCAGGTATACTACTATAATCTGTTTCAGGAATCCCCGTTTCATCAATAATATAGACCTTTCTTATATCACTAGTTTTAGTCACATCACTTAATCCATTAGTAATTAATTCTACTAGCGGCATAGAGACTAAGGCAAGTGCACATAATATAATTGTAAAAATCTTATAGTATTTACTTTTTAGAGTTTGTACTAATGTAAATTTAAACACACGCTTACTTCCATATAAATCGTTCTTATTCATCTTCTCTCCCCACCTTCTCAATAAAGATTTCATGTAAAGATGGCTCCCTTAACTCAAATTTAATAACAGGTACTTTTTCATCAATTAATCTAGATAAGAACTGCGTAGCTACTTCCTCGCCTTCAACCTTAATATGATATTCCATTGGAGTTCTATTAATTAAATCAAAATCATATTCTTCAATATAAGTGCTAATATCTCCTTCACAGCGTAAAATCAAATTAACCCTACCGTATCCTTTTTTGATTTTATTTAGATTTCCTTGTAAGACAGTCTCTCCCTTGTCTAATATAGTTATATCTTCGCAAAACTCTTCAATTACTGGCATTTGATGACTAGACATAATAAGGTACTTACCCTTGTCTATTTCTTCTCTAATTATTGATTTAAACAAATCCGAATTCACTGGATCAAGACCACTTAAAGGTTCGTCTAGTACCAAAAGTTCTGGATTTCCAAGCAAGGCAATCATAAGTTGGATTTTTTGCTGATTACCTTTTGAAAGCTGTTCTGCTGTATAATATTTTGTTTTGTTCTTTTTTGTTTTCTTCGGGAATATGTATTCTTCAACACCTATACGTTCTGACCAGTATATAATTTCTTTTTTTGCATCACTTTTTGATATATTTTTAAGTTTTGCAAAATATAGTAATTGATCCATTACTGTGTACTTTGGATAAAGACCTCTTTCTTCTGGCAAGTATCCAACATCTGTTTTAAAAGGGGAAAAGGTTTTATCTTTCCATGTTACTGTTCCACCTTCACTATTCAACATACCTAATATAATACGAAGTGCTGTGGTCTTGCCTGCTCCATTGGTTCCTAACAGTGCATAAACGCCTGGTTCTTCCATATTAAAACTCAATTGATCTAAAACTATTTTTTCTCCATACTTTTTTGTTAACTCTTTAGCAATCAAGGACATTAATCTTTCCTCCAATTTTTATTTTCTATCTTCTTAATTTTTGCATATTTATTTCCTTTTGTCAAAAGTTTTGATTGAAAATTTAAGGATTAATACTTAAGTTTTTTTAACATTTTATATTTACAAGTTTTTTTAAATTCTCGTGTATAAGTAGTCATAACGTAAGAATACAAAACCACAAGACAACAAGCACTTACTTGAAAAGGAGATTACATATGGCAATAAGGATAATTACTGACACAACATCTGATATTTCTATAAAAGAAGGTACAGATTTAAATATTAATATAGTTTCTTTAAAGATACATTTTGATGAGTTTTTCTATACTGAAGGCGTAGATCTTAGCACGGAAGAATTTTATCAAAAACTTGAATCCTCTAAAAACTTACCTACTACAAGCACGCCCTCTCCAGAAGATTATCTTCTTTACTATGAAGAAGCTAAAAAAGCTGGAGACGATGTGATCGTAATAACTCTGGCATCCGCACTTAGTGCTACCTATCAATACGCAAATCTTGCAAAGGATATGGTAAACTATTCCAGAATTTTTATAATCGATTCTGAGCAAGCAACTATTAGCCAAGCTTTATTAGTAAGATATGCCATTAAACTAAGGGATGAAGGTAAATCAGCAGAGGAAATCGTAAATTACCTGAACGATATAAAGAATAGAGTTGTTATATTGGCAATGGTAGATACGCTTGAATACCTACATAAAGGTGGCAGACTATCAAAGAGCCTTGCCATAGCGGGTAATGTGTTGAAACTCAAACCTATTATTTCCTTAGACAAAGGATCCGTATCTTTAATTGGAAAAGCACGAGGTGTTAATGCTAGCATAAAAAATATTTTGAAGTTGCTAGATGACTATGATATAGATTTATCAGAACAAATAATTTTTGGTTATACTGCTGATCCTACTCAGGGCATACTTTTTAAAGAAAGGGTAGATAATAAGTACCAACTTAAAGACACAAGACTTTATCCTATTGGCAGTGTTATAGGTACCCATGCAGGACCAGGAGCATTTGCAATTGCTTTTATATCAAAAAACAAGAAAAGGAGTTAAATTATTATGGGAATTAGAATTATTACAGATTCAACATCGGATATATCAAGAGATGAGGCTAGCAAACTAAAAATTGATATCGTTCCATTAAAAGTCAATATAGATGGTAATTGCTACACTGAAGGTATTGATCTTAGCAATGAGGAGTTCTACAAAAAACTTGAAACAGCAGATAAGCTACCTACTACAAGTACACCTGCTCCAGATGACTTCCTTGCATACTTTGAAGAAGCAAAGATGGCAGGAGATCATGTGATTGTAATTACTTTATCATCTGGTCTTAGTGGTGCTTACCAGTGCGCTAATATTGCTAAAGACATTTCCAAATATTCCAATATAGATGTAATAGATTCTAAGCAAGCGACTCTTTCTCAAATGCTTTTAGTAAAATATGCTGTTCAATTAAAGAATGAGGGGAAAAATGCTAATGAAATTGTAAGAGCTGTCGAAGAAGCAAAAGAAAAGGTTGTACTACTATTAGCCTTGGATACTCTTCACTACCTATATAAAGGTGGAAGGTTGTCAAAAGGTGCTTCAATTGCTGGAAATTTATTAAAAATCAAACCTATAATTACAGTAACAGACGGAACTGCTAACCTACTTGCTAAGTCACGTGGATTTAAAGCTAATATGAATACAATGTTACAATTAGCTGCAGAATATGGACCATTTGACCCTAATAATCCTGTAGTGTATGGATTTTCTGGAAATTCAGAACGATGTGAATGCTTTAAAGAAAAAGCAGATGAAACCCTAGGTCTTAAAGACACAGAAATATTCTCCATTGGCAGTGTTATTGGCACTTACGCCGGGCCTAAAGCCTATGGCTTTGCCTTCTTTAAAAAATAATTTATATAGACTCTTAAGAATAAAAAATGCCCTTTTGTTTATTCTAATAATGGTATTGTAATAAATGAAAGGAGCTTTTAACAATGCTAAATAATAAAGAAAAAAACCCAAGTATTCAATGTATAGTCAAGGAATGTAAGTACCACTCCAACAGCACGGATTATTGCACGCTTGATTCTATTAGAGTAAATAGAAATCATGAACAAGTATCTCAGACTTCAAGGGACACTGAATGCAGTTCTTTCATTGCAAAATCCGATAAGTTCTTCTAAAGCTTATGGGTAGGGACACAGGGACAGGTTTATTGTTCCTGTATCCCTTTGTCCTTTAGTCTTCTTTAAATAAATCAGTGGAAAGGTATCTTTCACCTGTGTCTGGAAGGATTACTGTTATATTTCTTCCTGCATATTCTTCTCTTTTTGCTACTTGAGTAGCTGCCCAAAGTGCTGCACCTGAGGAAATTCCTACCAGGATTCCTTCTGTTCTTGCAACTTCTCTTGAAGCTTCAAATGCGTCCTTGTCTTCTACAGTTATAATTTCATCATAAAGTTCTGTATCTAATACCTCAGGTACAAATCCAGCTCCAATACCTTGAATCTTATGGCTACCTGTTTTGTTTTGTGATAGTACTGGTGATCCTATTGGTTCTACTGCTACTACTTTAAGGTCTGGATTCTTTTCTTTTAAATACTTACCTGCACCAGTTAATGTTCCACCAGTTCCAATTCCAGAAACTAACACATCAATTTTTCCTCCTGTTGCTTGCCAAAGTTCTGGCCCTGTTGTTTTGTAATGTACTTCTGGGTTGGCCTTATTAATAAATTGTCCTGTTACTATTGAGTTTGGTGTTTCTTTTTGAATCTCTTCTGCCTTTGCAATAGCACCTTTCATTCCTCTTGAACCTTCTGTCAATATAAGTTCTGCTCCATATCCCTTGAGAAGTTTTCTTCTTTCAAGGCTCATGGTTTCGGGCATTACAATAATAGCCTTATAACCCTTTGCTGCAGCAACTGAGGCAATACCAATACCAGTATTACCACTAGTTGGTTCAATTATTGTTGCTCCTGGCTTAATTAAACCCTTTTCTTCAGCATCTCTTATCATTGCATAAGCTATTCTATCTTTTACACTTCCTGCAGGATTGAAATATTCTAACTTTCCTAATATGTTACCTTTTGCCTCGTTCTTTTTAGCGTAATTAGAAAGTTCAAGTAAGGGTGTATTCCCAATAAGTTCTGTTACATTCTTTGTTAGTCTTGCCATAATTAATTCCTCCTATTTTTTATATAATGTAAATATACCTTTAATATATCTATCTTCTTATTTTGTAAGCTTATCAATAACAACTCCTATTTCCTTTAACTTCACATCTGCTGCTTGAGAGTCCCCTGACTCTACAGCCTCTTTGACACAAGAATCTATATGACCATGTAATACTTCATTATTTACCTTGCGTAAAATAGCCCCCGTTGCCATAATTTGATTCGATACGTCTATACAATAGCGATCTTCGTCAAGCATTTTTAAAATACCATCAATTTGACCTCTTGCTGTTTTTAATAATCTAGTAACCTTTGTTTTATCAGCCTTCATAATATATCTTCCTTTCATTATTTACTCTTGTTTGCTTTAAAAAACCTCAATCTCAGTGCATTAGTTACTACAAATACTGAGCTTAAGCTCATGGCTGCTGCTGCAAACATAGGATTTAGTGTTAAAGCAAAAGGTATATATAAAACTCCTGCTGCCAGTGGAATTCCAAGTGTATTATAAAAGAAGGCCCAGAATAAATTTTGCTTAATATTCTTAATTGTTGCCTTACTAAGCTCAATAGCCGTAACTCCATCTTGCAAGTTACTGTTCATTAATACAATATCAGCTGACTCAATGGCTACATCTGTTCCTGCACCTATTGCTACACCAACATCTGCTCTTGCTAGGGCTGGTGCATCATTAATCCCATCTCCAATCATGGCAACTTTACTTCCCGAATCCTGTAATCTTCTAATTTCTTTTTCCTTATCTTGAGGTAATACATCAGCTACTACATGGTCTAAATCTAATTGTTTCTGTATTGCATTAGCTGTTCTTGTATTGTCACCTGTTAACATTACTACATGAAGCCCCATATTCTTTAATTGTTTAATTGCCGTTTTACTTGTAGGTTTAATTACATCAGCTACTGCAATAACACCAATTAATTTTTTGTTTTTTGCAAAGAATAAAGGTGTTTTCCCTTCATCTGCAAACTTATCAGCCATTCTTATGTGTTCTTTTACATCTACATTATTTTCTTCCATGTAGGCAAGATTACCTGCTTTGTAGTCTTTATTATTAATTATTGCTTCTATACCTCTACCTGAAACTGCTTTAAATGAGTCAACTTCAGTAGTATCAATACTTTTCTCGTTTGCTTTACTAATAATAGCCTCTGCTAAAGGATGTTCTGAAGGCTTTTCAATAGAAGCTGCAATTCTTAAAAATTCTTTTTCAGAAGTATCATTAAATACTATTATATCAGTTACCTTTGGCTGTCCCTCAGTAATAGTTCCTGTCTTATCTAATACTACGCTACTTACTGAATGAAGTGTTTCTAAAGCTTCTGCTGACTTTATTAATATTCCATGGCTTGCACCCTTACCTGTAGCTACCATAATTGCTACTGGTGTAGCTAAGCCCAAGGCACATGGACAAGAAATTACTAAAACTGCAATTCCTATAGACATAGCAAATTCAAATGGATACCCTAAGAGAAGCCAAGTAATAGTAGCAAAAGCTGAAATTATAATTACAACTGGAACAAATATCCCGCTTATTTTATCTGCTAGTTTAGAAATTGGTGCCTTTGATGAACTGGCTTCCTCAACTAATTCAATTATTTGCGCAAATGTAGTATCTTCTCCTACTTGTGTTGCCCTAAACTTAAAGTAACCTGTTTTATTAGTGGTAGCAGCTATTACCTTGTCTCCAATATTCTTTTCGACAGGAATACTCTCACCTGTAAGTGCTGATTGATCGATAGATGCACTTCCTTCAGTAATAAGACCATCCACAGGAATATTTTGACCTGGTCTAACAACAAGGATATCATCAACAACTACCTCTTCTACAGGAACTTCTACTTCATTACCATCCCTTATAACTGTTGCAATCTTAGGTGCAAGGTCTAGCATTTTAGAAATTGCTTCAGATGTCCTACCCTTAGACCTTGCTTCTAAGTACTTACCCATAGTAATTAAGGCTAATATCATTCCTGCTGATTCAAAATACAAATCGTGAGAATACAGTATAACCAAGTTCATATCTCCATGACCTAAACCATATCCAATTCTATAAATTGCAAATATACCATATGCAAGTGCTGCACCAGAGCCAAGTGCAATTAAGGAATCCATATTTGGATTAGCTCTAAATAATGTCTTAAATCCCACTGAATAATACTTACGATTTATATATACTATAGGTAAAGTTAATAACAACTGGGTAAATGCAAAGTTAATTGCATTCTCTTGTCCAGTTAAAAAAGATGGTATGGGCAAATTAACCATAGGCCCCATAGCTATATAAAATAAAGGAATTAAAAAAACAAAGGAAATAATTACCCTATATTTCAATTCATTCTCCTGAGTCCTAGCGGTGTTACTTTCTTCTTGTTCTCTTCCTTTTTCTTTATCTACATTATCAGTATCCTTATAAAGAGAAGCTCCATAGCCTGCCTTTTCTACGGTTTTTATAATTTCATTATTATCAAGAATTGTTTCATCATATTCAACTATCATACTATTAGTTATCAAATTGACATTAACATCTTTTGCTCCCTCTAGTTTCTTAATATTCTTCTCTACAGAAGCTGAGCATGCTGAACATGTCATTCCTTTTACGCTAAACTTTTGTTTCATAATAATTACCTCGCTTCTATTCTCACGTCCTTAGTTTATCACCACACCCCTGGGGGGTATCTTTAGGGTATGATATTTTATGATTTTTGTCAAATTATATTTGTTAATTATTATTCTTCATATTATCAACAACTATTCAATAATAACTCCTAAATCTCTAGCTGCCTTAAGCCAATACTTCTTAGGAATTTTTTTATTTTCTATATCAACGCCATCTTCTATTGCATAATCACGAGCTTTTTTAGAACATATGGGTCCATAATTTATTCCTTCATCTAACGATTTTAAAATACAATAAGGCCAAACTCCACCTTTTTTCATTAATGAACTGTTATGAAAAATATCACGTATTTTTTCATAATTATATGGAACCGCCTTTAGTTCGACCTTCCACTCCTTCTTACTCCATTCTAGAATAGCATAATGAGCAGTTGCTCTTTCTCCTATGGCAAGACCAACTGAACCTGGATTAATCAAAACTTTATTCTTATATCTATAATAAGTTTGAACATGAGTGTGTCCGCTTAATATGTAGTTCTCTTGCATTTCTAACATGCGCTGTTTTGTGTTATCTTTGTCTTTAAAAAGCAGCTCTTTTAAATGTCTTTGGGAACCATGAACCATAAGGATTGGTTCTGTACCAGGAATGTCTACTGTAACTTTCATTGGTAAATCTCTAAAAACATCTAAGTCTTTCTTACTTAATTTATCATAGGTATAAAGAAGGCTTCCTTCATAGGATAAGTAGCTCCATTCATCATCTATATCCTCTTCATGTTTTATAAAATACTGCTCCCTATTACCTTTTACCATCCAGGTCTTATAACTACTCTTTAATTCTCTAATTAAATTAATAGTGGCTTGAGGATTAGGACAATCACTAATATAATCGCCCAATAAACATATACCATCTATATTAGATTTTTCTATATCATTAATACATGCTTCTAATGCAATATTGTTGCTATGAATATCACTTAGTACAGCTAATCTCATGGCACCCTCCACAATTAATTTATAGTCTTTATATTCCTACTATTACTATAACACGGTATCAATTATTATTCAAAATACTTAATATTTTTATTCTCTGTTGTAATTAATCTGTTTAAGGTATAATATAAATGTGTTTATTAAAATATTAGGAGGTAATATGAGTACAATTCTTTACTTGGTTAGACATGGTGAAACTGATTGGAACAAGACAAATCTTTTTCAAGGCAGAACTGATATACCTTTATCTGAAGAAGGGATTTGGCAAGCAAAGCAAACTAAGGAACTCCTCAAGGGTAAATTTGATGTGGTTTATACAAGCCCTTTATCTAGAGCTGTTCAAACTGCAAAAATCATATCAGAAAATACAGAACTCTCACCTATTATATACGAGAATCTAATTGAAATTGATTTTGGCAAGTGGGAAGGCCTACCATATGATGAAATTAAAGATATATTCCCTAAAGAACATAAACTGTGGAAAACAGATAACAACACTGCACCCCTTGTTGGTGGTGAACAAAATATGAAAAATGCCAGTATTCGTGGAAAGAATGCTTTTTTAGATATTGTAAATAAAAACCAAAACAAACGTATTCTTCTTGTTGCCCACGGTGGACTTATAAAGGCTGGAATCGTTGGCCTTTATAACTTCGGAATAAATATGTATCACAATATGTATATAGATAATACATCAATTACTACTATTAAGTTTTTCGAAGACCGTAAACCTTTAACTTTAGGCTTAAATGACACTTGTCATCTTCACTCTTTTTAATCATACGTGACTTGTAATGTTTATAAAAAAAGATTGTAATCCCGGCATCTATTCATTATAATTATAATGTTGTAATCTATATTTATAGAAAGAAGGAAAATATATGCGTATTTATGAAGCAGGCGACTATAATGAAATGAGTCTTAAGGCTGCAGATATTATGGCTTCACAAATTATTTCAAAACCCGATAGTGTCCTAGGATTAGCTACAGGTTCTACCCCGGAAGGTATGTACCAAGAATTGATTGCTAGATATAATCGAGGAGAAATTGATTTCTCTAAAGTCCACACAATTAATTTAGATGAATATTTAGGGTTAGATTTTGATAACGAACAAAGTTATCATTACTACATGAAAAACAAACTATTTCGCCATGTTAATCTCGAATCTAATAATTGTCACTTATTAGATGGTATGGAAAAGGATAGTCAGAAAGAATGTTCAAAGTATGAAAATTTAATTCAAGAACTTGGTAGTATAGATCTTCAATTACTTGGAGTTGGTGAGAATGGTCATATTGGTTTTAATGAGCCAAATACACACTTTTCAAAAGGAACCCATTTAGTAGCATTAACTCCGAACACAATAGAAGTAAACTCCAGATTTTTTAAAAACAAGAATGAAGTACCACGCTATGCTTATACTCTAGGAATAAAAAATATAATGGATTCCAAAAAAATACTTTTCTTAGTTAACGGCAAACGTAAAGCAAAAATACTAAGACAAATAATATTAGGACCTATTACTCCTAAAGTACCTGCATCTATTTTACAGTTACATAAGAACGTAACAATAGTAGCTGACAAAGAAGCCTTGTCTTTACTTTAAAAATACAAAAAATCTCAAATGCCCCTAGAACCATCTATATGGATTTAGGGGCATCATTTTTTTATTTAAACTAATTTATAAAAATATTATAATTCATTCTTCCAAAGTCCATGTAAGTTACAATACTCATAAACAGCAACTGCATCTTCACCATTTAATTCAAATATAGCCTTTGGTTCTTGTCCTGCTTCTAAGAATCTTACATGCAAGCCATTATTTGTTTCTAAGGCAATAAATTGAATATAGTGTTCTTCTACCATAGGATGAATTACACTACCAATAACAGCTGTTACTTTATTTTTGTCTACTGTAACTTCTGGAACATGCTTTTCTGTAGCTGCATCTTCTGTATTTGCTGTTAACTCAGTCATTTGTTCCCCACAACATACTGGAACAACACCTGAATTTTCTAAAAATGTTATAATGTTACCACAATGTTTACATCTCAAAAATTTAAGTTCTGCTTTCATTATACTTCCTCCTTATAAAATCGCGAATTAATAATCTTCACATAAAATATGAAAATGAGCTTTTGAATGATCACATACTGAACACATATCCGGAGCATCTTTGCCCACGTGAATATGTCCACAATTTGCACATTTCCACGCTGTATCCCCTTCTCTTGAAAAAACAATACCTTTTTCAATATTATCTAAAAGTTTCAAGTATCTTTCTTCATGGTCTTTCTCTATAGCTGCAACGCCTTCAAATAATTCTGCTATTGCTTCAAAGCCTTCTTCTCTTGCTACTTTAGCATAGTCTTTGTACATTTCAGTCCACTCATAATTTTCGCCTTCTGCTGCATCCTTTAAATTAGCTAATGTGTCAGGCATTCCATCATTAAGTAATTTAAACCATATTTTTGCATGTTCCTTTTCATTAAGGGCAGTTTCTAGAAAGTACTTGGATATTTGCACATATCCATCCTTCTTAGCCTGTGATGCATAATAAAGATATTTTGTATGTGCTTGAGATTCCCCAGAATAAGCATCTTGTAAGTTCTTTTCAGTTTGAGTTCCTTTTAGTTTGTCTTTGTAATTAAACTCCATTTTATACCTCTTTCTCATTTTATTAATTTAAGAATAATAATCATATTACTCTTTTAAAATGCTAACTATATATATAGTATAACAAAAAGCTAGGGACAAATCAATAACGATTACTGTTTTGTAGTTTCATCCTTAAACATTTCCATTCTATTTGCCATATGTCTACTAATATTATCAATCTTTCTATCGTATTCCTCATTCATAAGCTTTGAATTCAACAAAAAATCTGCTGTTGCAATATTATTAGCAATTGGAACATTATATACAACTGCTATTCTCAATAAAGCCTTTACATCCGGATCATGAGGTTGTGCTTCAAGTGGATCCCACAAAAACACAATAAAGTCAATATTTCCTTCCGCTATTCTTGCACCAATTTGTTGATCTCCTCCAAGGGGACCACTATTAAAAGCTTTTATTGGCAAACCTGTTTTGTCTGATAAGATACGTGCTGTTGTCCCTGTGCCACATAGGAAGTGGTTTTTCAAAACATCTTTGTTTGTGTCTACCCAATTTACCACATCATCTTTTTTTCCATCATGAGCAACAAGGGCTATACGTTTTTGTTTACCAATTCTAAAACTCAATTCATCAATTTTCATGTTCTTCTCCTATCTATAAGTCTATACTAGTTGCAGTTTAATATTATAAATTTATTTTTTTCACATATACTCTTATTTTATAAAATATAAACTACATTTGCAATATATACTACAAAATAATGCAAAATCTCTAATTAAAAATACTTGTAGCAAAAAAGTTATTATGATAGAATACTCTTGTATGTTTGTAATATTAGTGATAAACTATGGTAACTGTGCTTAATTATAGCAAGCAATCTTCTTACCATAATTAATATACATTTTAATCTTTTTTCAGCAAACTCTTTTAATACATTTTCGCATGAAACAAAAACAAACTAACAAAAATAAAATATATATACATAAAGGAGGTTTTATATGAATAATCCAACATATTCTGAAATTACACCAGAAGTTAAATCGTTAGCACAATTATGTATAGATAACAATAATATTGACCCATCTCTATACGCAAAGTATGACGTTAAGAGAGGCTTACGTGATGTGAGCGGAAAAGGGGTATTAACTGGCCTTACCGAAATAGCTGATATAAAAGCATATAACCTAGACGGTGATAAACTAATTCCAACTGAGGGGCAACTATTTTATCGTGGTTATAATGTCGAAGATATAATTGATGGGTTTAATGCTGAGAATCGATTTGGCTTTGAAGAAACAGCTTATTTACTCTTGTTTGGAAAGTTACCAACTAAAGACGAATATCAAGAGTTTATTGACATTCTTGGCTCATATCGTACATTACCAACAAACTTTGTTCGTGATGTTGTTATGAAAGCACCATCTAAAGACATGATGAATACTTTAGCACGTAGTGTTTTAACATTATATGCATATGATGATTACGCTGATGATATTTCAATACCTAATGTGCTACGTCAATCAATACAATTAATAGCATTGTTTCCAATGTTATCAGTATACGGCTATCAAGCCTATAGACATTATAAACATGGTGAAAGTTTATACATTCACAGACCTGGTTTAGAACTTTCAATAGCTGAAACAATACTAACCTTATTACGCCCAGATAAGCAATACACAAGGCTAGAAGCAAAAATATTAGACATAGCTCTTATTTTACATGCAGACCATGGCGGAGGTAATAACTCAACCTTTACTAACCATGTTGTTACTTCTACAGGTACAGATACTTATTCTGCTGTTGCTGCTTCACTTGGATCACTAAAGGGACCAAAGCATGGCGGCGCTAATATTAAAGTGGTTCAAATGTTTGAAAACATGAAAGAAAACATAAAAGACTGGAAAGATGAAGATGAGGTTCGCAACTATCTATATGCACTTTTAAATAAAGAAGCATTTGATAAATCAGGTTTAATATATGGAATTGGTCATGCTGTTTATAGTCTTTCAGATCCAAGAGCAAAAGTATTAAAACAATATGTTGAAGAGCTTTCAGAAGAAAAAGGTTTGAAGGATGAATACACTTTATACTCCACAGTAGAAAGACTAGCTCCTGAGATTATTTCTGGTAAGAGAAAGATGTATAAAGGCGTTAGTGCAAATGTAGACTTCTATAGTGGTTTCGTATACAGTATGTTAGGACTTCCACTAGAATTATATACACCAATATTTGCAATTTCACGTATTTCTGGATGGAGTGCTCATAGATTAGAGGAATTGATTAATTCAGGAAAGATCATTCGACCAGCTTATAAGAATGTTTCACAACTAAAAGATTATGTTCCAATGAATGATAGATAAATATAAAGAAAGAGTTTCGCTAGCGAAACTCTTTCTTTATATTTGAGCTATTCTTTTAATAATCCTTCTTCAGTATATTTATTACTACCATTCCATAGTATCCATTCCTCATAACCCGAATCATATACCCCTTCTACTTGTTCACGTATTTGTTTGGGACCATATTTTTGATAATTAGAAATCCAGGGAGCAGTAAAGTCCTGTAACCAAGGTCTGACAATAGCCACATGTTCTCCATCTTCTATCTCGCTTAAGACTTCTTTAGATTTGTTTAAAGATGCTAGTATTAGCCTATAGGGTTCTAAGTCTGGATATTCTATTTCATATGAACCATCCGCATAGTGAGACGGGTAAATCATCGGACATATATAATCTAAGTGTTTTGACATTTCAACATAATCTTGCCCAACTATTTCTTGGTCAATTTCTGAATCAATAATTGCTCCATATACATCTGCTGAAACAAAGGCTCCATATATGTCAAGCTCTTCATAAGCATATTTAGTAAATTCTGTGATTATGTCTGTTTTGCTTTTTTCTTCCGCTTCTATTCCAAAATCCGCATTCTTCATTCTTGAATCTGTAGAAAAGCGAATATAGTCAAATTGAATCTCATCAAATCCAATATCAACTGCCTTTTTTGAAACTTGAATTATATATTCCCACACATCTTTATTATAAGGGTTTACCCAACCCAATCCATCTTTATCCCTAAATGGTGAACCATCTGCATTCTTAATACAAAGTTCCGGCTTTTTTTCTGCTAGCAAGGGATCCTTAAATGCAACAACTCGAGCAATCAAGTAAATATCCTGTTCTTTTAAATCCTTGACTAGCTGCTCCATATTCATAATATAATTAGCGTTAGCATCTATTTCACCTACAAGGTCATGATCCATATTATAAGTAATTTCACCACTATCATTCTTTATATCTATTACCATAGCATTTAATTCTGTAGCATTGACTAAGTCAACTAATTCACCCATCCTACCAGCAGACCCCGCTACAGGTCCTGTAACATAAATCCCTTTTACTTTAACTCCCTCTTTTTTTACTGGTATTTTATCATTAATTTGAGAGTTAACAGTCTCTTGTAATGCTTTAGTTTCTTCTATTACTTCTTCTTTAAGCTCTAAATTCTCTTCCTTATTCATAGAACTACTTAAATTCTCTTCTTTTATATTATCTTGAGTGCTTTCTTTTGTAAGCTGTTCTGTTTCTTTAGGGTCTTCCTTAGCTATAGATAAAAAATCTAGAGGAATATATCCTTCCTTCGCTAAATAATATGCGCCCAATCCTAAAACAATGGCTAATATTATAATTATCACTATATTTCGAAATATTTTGGGTCTTTTATTACCTTTTCTTTTTTTATGTTTATTATAATCAATATATAAATCTCTTTTAGCCATATAAATCTCCCAGAAATTTGTCTATTAGTTACTATAACTATTATTCCTATCCTGTTTTTAATTATCCTTATGGTAGCAACAATGCTTATACTTTTTTCCACTTCCACATGGACAAGGTTCATTTCTTCCAACTTTTCTACCTTTTACTATTGTCCCTGCAGCCTTACTTTTTTTATATAGTTCATCTTTTCTTTCTTTTGTTAATAATTTATCCCACTGTGGCAACTTATATAACCAGTCAGCTTTATTAGCAACCATATTGTAAAAGAGTTTTTCTTTATCAAAATCAAGGCTTACATGGGTGTCTTCTGCTAAATCATCTAGTGGATTAGAAGTCTTCAAACTATCATTAATACCATCTATAAAACCAACCATATATGCTAAACTTACTTCAAACTTCTCTGATAATTCTTTTACGCTACCTTCATGAACTGTATCTGGATTCGATAAAATCTCTTCGTAAATTTTCTTTTCAACTTCGAAGTAATCTTTCCAAAATCTCTTTCCGTCTTTTTGATTTTCAGGTAAAGAATATGCATATTCTCTCCATTCATTTATCAAACTCATTATTTATACCTTCCTTTTATCTTTTCTGTATGCTAAATCTTATATATTATTTTTTATTCTAACACGTTTTATATAGATTACCAAGTCTTAAGTTTAATCAAAAATTTTATAAAAATATTATTTACATAATTAATGTATAAAATCTTAATAATGGTATCATACTATAATTAATCTAATAATAAAATTAGATTATCCAAAAGCAAAGCAAAACTTTGTTGGACTCCCCCTCCAGCAAAGACGCAAACAAGTATTTGCGTAAATATCTAACACCAAAGAAAAGTTAAATACTTATCCTCCCCTTTTTTACAAATAACCCGCTTAAATAATAGTGGGTTATTTGTCTTTTGACTAAATACTATGTAGGTAGTAAAATATAGATTAGAACATAAAAACATCTTATTTGTTCTATGAAGTAAGAAGTCTAACTACAGAAAGGTTTGAAAAATGGACTTATTTGAATATATGAGAGAACAAAACATGGAGAACGAAGCGCCTTTAGCAGCAAGACTACGCCCTACAAAGTTAGAAGAAGTAGTTGGTCAAAGACATATAATCGCTAAGGATAAGTTGTTATACCGAGCTATTAAGGCTGATAAATTGAATTCAGTTATATTTTATGGGCCACCAGGAACGGGAAAGACCACCCTTGCAAAAGTAATTGCATCCACTACAAAGGGACTGTTCAAACAAATTAATGCCAGTTCATCTGGAAAAAAGGATATGGAGGCTGTAGTTAAGCAAGCCAAAGATGATATGGGTATGTACAGTAAGAAAACCATACTATTTATAGATGAGATTCATAGGTTTAACAAAAGTCAACAAGATTATTTATTACCCTTTGTTGAAGATGGTACAATAACCTTAATTGGGGCAACTACTGAAAATCCTTACTTTGAAGTTAATGGGGCCCTTCTTTCTAGGTCAATTATTTTCGAACTTATGCCCTTGGAAAAAGAAGATATAAGGGAGCTTATTCTTCGCGGAATAAATGATAAGGAAAAAGGGATGGCTTCTTTTAAGGCTAGAATAGATGATGATGCCCTCGAGTTTTTAAGTAATGTGTCTAACGGAGATGCTAGGCATGCATTAAATGCTCTTGAACTTGGCATTTTAACTACTGAACGTTCTGAGGATGGGTTTATACATATTACATTAGAAGTTGCTAGTGAATGCATTCAAAAAAGGATAATCCAATATGATAAATCGGGAGACAATCATTATGACACCATATCTGCATTTATAAAAAGTATGCGAGGTTCAGACCCTGACGCTACTGTTTATTATTTAGCAAGAATGCTATATGCTGGTGAGGATATTACCTTTATCGCAAGAAGAATTATGATATGTGCTTCTGAAGATGTAGGCAATGCTGATCCTAGGGCCTTGCTTATTGCCACTTCTGCTGCTCAAGCAGTAGAAAGACTTGGGATGCCTGAGGCACGAATTGTACTTTCCCAAGCAGCCACATATGTTGCTTGTGCCCCAAAGAGTAATGCAGCTTATTTAGCCATTGATGAAGCTATGAACGTAGTGAAAAGTGAACAAACAGCAAAAATTCCAAGCCATTTGATGGATGCTCATTATAAAGGAGCCAAGAAACTAGGACATGGATTAAATTATAAGTATGCTCATGCTTATAAAAATCATTATGTAAAGCAGCAATATCTCCCAGATGAATTAAAAGATAGAACCTTTTATAATCCTTCCAATCAAGGATATGAAGCAGATATAAAAGCACACTTACAAAAGCTTAATGAAGAAGCCGAAGATTAATTATCTTTATCTTCTTCAGATTCATTTTTTATATTCAAGTTATCATTTTTTTCTTTTATAAGGCGATATACAAGCATCATTCCATATATAAAAACAGGGATTGCAAAGGTGGAAAACAAGCTAGCCTTAAACAATGAATGTGCAAACGGCGAATCCACAAATGAACTCACTAATGTAATAACATATATAGAAAGCAAAAGAATTACTCCAATTATTGCTGAAATTCTTGTTAACTTTTTCATAAATGCCCCTTTCCTACTTTAAATAAAGATTTATATTATGACATTATAACAAAATATATCGGTTGATACAATAAGGAGATGATATTATTAATAAGTACAAAACAATATATAGTGGTGCTAGCGGTGAAATTGAAGTGAAAAGATCTAAATTTATTGCCTCAATTTCTCCTGCTAATACTGAAGAAGAAGCCATCTCTTTTATAAATGAAATGAAAAAAAAGTACTATGATGCTGTACATAATTGCACAGCTTATATAATCTCTACTAGTAATAAAATAACTAGATTTAATGATGATGGTGAACCTTCAAGAACTGCAGGACTTCCCATGTTAAATGTTTTGCAAGGGGAAAACTTACATAATGTGGTTGCTGTTGTTACTCGTTACTTTGGTGGTACCCTTCTTGGAACTGGTGGTCTTATTAGGGCATATTCAGATGCTGTAAAAGAAGGACTTAAACATTGTACTATTATTGAAAAACAAAAAGCTACGAAGTTTTCCATAGAAATGGACTATACAGCTCTTGGTAAAATACAATATTTATTATCAGAAGAACAAATTCCAATTTTAGACACAATATATACTGATAATGTAAAGATGATTTACGTTTCCCCTGTTGATGTTAATAATAGTTTGCAAAAAAAATTAATGGAAGCAACAAGTGGTAATATAGAAATAGTTCCTCAAAAGGAATTGTATTATTCAGAGCTTTCTGGCAAACTCCTATTGTTCGATTCCTAATAATAAGTTTAGCTTTATTTTATTAGTGCAATTTGATATAATAGCTAAATGAAGGAGGATGGCTATGAATTTTAGTAAAAATAGTACAATTAAAAAGCAACAGCAATTGAAATCAAACACCAAAAAAATGGCTTCAAAAGCGAAGGTTAATTTATATCGCTTTTTGATAATATTCCTTATGTTTTTTGTTACTATGGGAGGCATTGCTGGCGTTGGTTTTTTAAATGGTATTTTAGATAGCGCACCAAGTATTGAACAGATTAGTGTTGTTCCAACTGGATATAAAACTAATATTTATGATAGAGATGGAAATTTAATAGAAACTTTGGTTGGTGCTGGTGCAAATAGGGAATATGTTAAAATAGACCAAATTCCACCAATACTGCAGAATTCATTTATTGCAATAGAAGATGAACGTTTTTACGAACATAGTGGCATTGATGTAAAAGGGCTTTTCCGTGCCTTTTTTGTTGGAATCAAACAGGGTGAATTTAGCCAAGGTGCAAGTACAATTACCCAACAACTTATTAAAAACCAAGTTTTTGATGGTGGTGCAGAAGATAATTTTATGGATCGATTTATAAGAAAGATTCAAGAGCAGCAACTGTCTATTAAACTAGAACTAGAAATGAATAAAGACTTAATCTTGGAAAATTATTTAAATACAATTAATTTGGGTGCTGGAACCTATGGCGTTCAAACAGCTTCAAATCGCTACTTTAATAAGGATGTAAACGATTTAACTTTGTCAGAATCTGCTGTAATTGCTGCAATTGCACAATCTCCTACTAACTTAAACCCTATTAACTATCCTGAGAATAATTCGGCAAGACGAGAGCTGGTTTTACAGAACCTATTAAAACTTGAACTTTGTTCACAAGAAGAATATGATACTGCAATGGCTGACAATGTATATGAAAGAATATTGACAGTGAATGAAGAGTTTGGCGATGATGCTTATAATAGTTACTTTGTTGATGAAATTATTGAACAAGTACAAAAAGACTTAGTAAACATAGGATATTCAAAGACTCAGGCTAGCAACGCAATTTATAGTGGTGGCTTAAGTATTGAAACTACACTAGATTCAAACATTCAAGGCATTATAGATAATGTATATGGTGATGAAGATAATTTTCCACCTTTATATGATGGATATTCATGGAACTATAGAGGCAAATCCAAGAAGTTTCCCGAAAGCTTAGGTAAATATTCTTATTGGGAATTACAAGAATATAGAATGTCTGTACAAAAAAGAAATGGCGATACAATTCACTATCAGCCATATGATTTCGAAGAATTCTTTAAGGAGAATGATATTGTAGAAATTTATGAAAATTCAGAAGCTTTAAAAAATAAATTTGATGAAGAAGATTTAAGTGATTTTCTTAATTCAAAACCTAAATTCACAGTATATTTTTCAAGACGGGAACATGCATATTTCTTTATTGAAGCCTTCAAGCATTCAATGCTAGAAACTGGAGATATATTATTAGGTGAGAATTATGAATTAGTGATACAACCTCAATCATCCTTTGTGGTCATGGAACAAGACACTGGATATGTAGCTGGTATTTCTGGTGGTAGAGGACCAAAAACAGGTAATCGTACACTGAATAGAGCAACTAGTACAAAAAGATCACCTGGTTCAACCTTTAAGACCCTAGCAGTTTATTTACCTGCTTTAGACTCTGCTGATATGACATTAGCTTCTGTTGTAGATGATGCACCATATCATTATCCAGATGGCAAGAAAGTTGAGAACTGGCACAGTACATTTGAAGGTTTAACCACATTAAGGCGTGGACTTTATCGTTCTATGAATGTTGTAACAGTTAAAACTCTAATGTCTATCACTCCGGAACTGGCAATGAGTTACTTGGGTGAAGATAATTTAGGCTTTACAACATTAGACCCTGTTAATGACTCTGTCCCATCTCTTGGCCTTGGTGGTATTACTGATGGTGTTTATAACGATGAATTAACAGCCGCATATGCAGCTATTGCCAATAATGGCCTTTACACTGAGCCGATTTATTATACAAGGGTTTTGGATCATGATGGTAGAGTAATACTTGAAAAGAATCCTAGAACTAAACAGGTTATGAAAGAGTCTACTTCATTTTTATTAACTGAGGCCTTACAAGATGTTGTCACTAATTCTGGTGGTACCGGTTCTGCATATGCTTTTAGAAACTCCAATATGCCAGTTGCTGGTAAGACAGGAACCACTTCTGATGATTGGGATTTATGGTTCTCTGGTTTTACACCTTATTATACTGCAACAGTGTGGTCTGGTTATGATAATAACTTTGATCAAGAAGAGAAGGATTATCAAAAGGTAATTTGGCGAACAATAATGGAGAGGATACACGAACAATATGATTTGGAAGCAGTCAAGTTTGAGAAGCCCGATTCTGTAGTTACTGCAAAAATATGCACAAAAAGCGGCAAGCTTGCAGTAGAAGGTTTATGTGATAAATATGCTGGTGGATCTACTATAAGAACAGAGTATTTTGCTAAAGGAACTGTTCCTAGTGATTTATGCGATGTTCATGTAAGACTTAAATTATGTGAAGAGTCCAAAAAAATTGCTAATGATTATTGTCCAGAAGATAAGGTTAAAGATACAGTCTATCTAGTGAAGAATGAAGATTACAGTGCAAAAACCAGAGATACTGAATTTATACTACCAGAAAGCACCAAAACGTGTGATATTCACACTCAACTAACCGATTTCTTCGATAACCTAATACCTAGTCCAACTCCAAATCCTGCTGATGGTGATAGTAACGTCAACGAACAAGCAACTAACGCTACAGAACCTGATAATGATGATAATTAAAATAACTAAAGATAAAAAGTTAAATATTTACTAAAAAAAGGTTTTATAATAAGTTTATTTTATTATAAAACCTTTAAATTTACTCATCTTTCATCTTTGAATCAAATAATAATGATGCTATATAGCCAAAGATTAGGACCCCAGATACACCTACTGCCATTGCAGTAAATCCTCCTTTAAACAAGCCTATAAATCCTTCTTCATCAATAGATTTTTTTACCCCATGAAATAACACATTTCCAAACCCAGTTAGGGGAACACTTGCTCCTGCACCAGCCCAATCTGAAAATGTTTGGTATATTCCTAAGGCTCCTAGCAAAGACCCTAGGCATACCAATATAACCATAATTCTACCCACTAAAAGCTTTGTTGTATCCATCAATATCTGAACAGCTCCACAAATGGCTCCACCTACTAAAAATGCTTTTATATATTCCATATATGCTCCTTTCCTATTAATTACTCTACTTCCAGTATTCTTTTATTTTATTCCACTTCAATAATTACACCATGAGCAATACCTGGTACTGTATTTCCTTCGTTGAAACTTACTTTTGAAAGCAAGGCTCCTGTCGGAACAAAAAGTATCCTTTTCCATTCTCTCTGCTTTAATTTCTTTAATATATATGCCGTTAGTGTTATCGCACAACATCCACAACCACTGCCACCTGCATGGGTATCTTGGGTATCTTTATCAAATATTTCAATTCCACAATCCATATGATTATTAGATATATCAAATCCTTCTTGCTTTAATAAGTCTATTAAAATATCTGTTCCTATATATCCCAAATCTCCCGTGATAATCTTATCGTAATATCCAGGCTGAACATTTAAATCTTTTAGATTTTGACTAATTGTCAAAGTAGCGGCAGGTGCCATGGTTGCCCCCATATTTTCCTTATCTTTTAAACCATAATCTACTATCTTCCCTATAGTAGCACCTTTTATCCTTATTTTTACTCCACTATTAGAGGGTGGCTTATTAGCAACAACTACTGCTCCACTTCCAGTTACTGTCCATGATGCAGAAGGAGCTCTTTGATTACCATATCCCATAGGAAATCTAAACTGCTTTTCTGCACTTGCAAAATGACTTGAAGTTATAGCTAAAGTTTTTTTTGCATATCCTCCGTCTACTAATAGAGAAGCAATTATCATAGCCTCACCCATGGTAGAACAGGCACCATAAATACCAAGCATAGGGATTTCTAATTCTGAAACACCAAATGATGTTGCAATTAACTGACTTAATAAGTCTCCACCTACCAAAAAATTAATATCGGAACTTACTAAATTAGCTTTTTTTATCGCCAGCTTTGCTGTTTTGTTTAACAACTTACTCTCCGCATCCTCCCATGTTTTACCCCCAAATAAAGAGTCCTCTTCTATTTTGTCAAAATACGTGCCCAGTGGTCCCTCTCCTTCTTTTTTCCCAGCAACTGATGCCTCTCCTATAATAAAGGGGGGATTTTCAAAAATAATACTCTCCTTGCCTGCTACTTTATTTAATTTTGGGTTTTGTTCATATTTAAAAGTCGTTTTTTTATCTCTAGCCATTTAACCAACTCCCATAATTGTTAAAATATAATAAATTACTCCTAATATCCAAGATGATAGTGTTCCATATAAAATTACAGGTCCTGCTATAATAAACATGTGACATCCTATACCAAATACATGACCTTCTTTTTTATACTCTATAGCTGCTGAAACTACAGAATTAGCAAACCCAGTTATAGGAACCACACTTCCTGCCCCAGCAAAATTAGTAAGTTTTGAATATAGATTTAAACCTGTAGATAATGTTGATAAAAATATTAAGCTCAAAGTAGTATAAGAAGATGCTAATTCTTTGCTTGCACCTAAGCTAATATATAAATTCGTAAATGCTTGTCCTATTGAACATATGATTCCACCAACAAGAAAGGCATTAAATACGTTTTTTGGCAAATTATGTGTAGGTGTTTTTTCTTTTACATATTCATTATATTTTATTTCTTTAAGTTTCTTATTTTTTTCCATAGTAACATCTGATGCTTTAATAGTTTCTTTATCTAGGGACATTATATCACCTCCTAAAAATATGCCTGTATAAGCGTTCCAATACCTTTTCCTATAGCTAAAGCTAACAATATATATAATGTACCCTTTTTAATTTTTGCTCTTTTTGTGAATATAGGAAAGGTTTGTATTACTTCTGCAAGTGCAACCGACAAACAGCCAGTAAAAATTCCTGAAAAAAGTCCATAAGCTATTAATCCACATAATCCTAGCAATATTGTGGGTTCATATAAATACAAAACATTACCAACTCCAGCTCCTAAAACCACCATGTCTTCATAAAGTAAAATATGGGAAGCTGTTTGTGTTTTAGTAGCAAATCTAGTTACTAAGCCCAACCATGTAATAAAGGCAAATGTTCCTCCTGCAATTGCAATCCCAGATGATAGGCCTATAATACCCATAAAGATCAGTTTAATTAACATCTATCGTTTTACCCTCCCTATTCCCATTTTTAATTACAGTCATATCAATGTCCTCTTCATATAAACGCATTTGAATCTGCATTGGAGTAGGGTCTTTTCCTAATTTTGCTTTTGAAAAATGACTGTAAAATATAATAATCCCTAAGGGAAGTCCAATAGAATAGGATATTTCAAGAATACTTATTCCTTCTTTTTCAACTCCCATAAAAAGCCTGTATATCATAGCAAAAACTTCAAACACCTCTGCATCAGTATTAAAAGTCATAATTGCAAAAGCTGATCCAATAAAAACAATTAAGCTAACTATAATTGTTTTTAATATATCCAAAGCCTTGCTTTTACTTTTTATGGGCTCATAATATATAATAAATTCATTTTCTCCCTCATTAATTACTTCTACATTAGGATATTTTTCAGAAATCTTTTCTATAACTTTTAAAATTGAAAATATATAATTTGCTTTTTTTTCTTGTTTTATATTTAATAGTTCCATACGATTTATTTCATTAACCATCTTCTTGTCTGGGCTATATACCTTTACAACATCTTTTATAAGCACTCGTTTATTACTTACTACACTGTTTTTATTGGTTTTAATATATAAATATTCACTTTTCATATCAGAAGCTTACCTCCTGATTACATGCTTTAACAAAGACTCCTTTATATTCCTCCTCCTTATTATTTTCAAAATATAGGTATACAAATGTGAGAATTACAATTAACAAAACAAGAATAAAGGCAACAATCTTTTTTTTAAGGGTTACAATAATCACCACCATACCTTTCATATATAATATAAAATAATAAGCATCAGTATCTTTTATAATACTGATGCTTATTATCTTTACTCTATTAATATTATTTAACTTTTATCTATATATATACTGGTAATATTTTATTATCAATTTTAAACAAGAATTTTCTTTTAACTTTTTATATTTCTTATTATGAAGTCATCTTCTCTCTTAACTTTTCCAATATCTTCTTTTCTAATCTTGAAACTTGAACTTGGGAAATACCAAGTTCTTTAGCAATATCTGTTTGAGTTTTGTCTTGAAAATATCTTAAAAGTATTATTTTTTTATCTTTTTCATCTAATGACTCTATTGTTTCTCTTAATGTAAGCTTATCAACTACTTGCTCACTTTCATCTTCATCATTTCCTTCTAGTTTATCTATCAAATATATAGAATTACCATCTCCTCTATATATTGTTTTATTTAATGACTCTACTTCTGTATTCGATTCTAAAGCCATAATTACATCTTCCCTGTCTAAATTTAGTTCATCACATATTTCTTCTATTGTAGGCTCTCTTCCAAACTTATTTGTGAGCTTTTCCCTGGTTCTTTTAATTTTTACTGATGTCTCCTTTAGTGACCTACTTACCTTAATCATTCCATCATCTCTTAAATATCTTTTTATCTCTCCCATAATCATAGGAACTGCATAAGTAGAAAACTTTACTTTAAAAGAAAAATCAAACTTATCAATTGCTTTAATAAGGCCAATAGTACCTATTTGAAATAAATCATCTGGTTCATGGCCTCTATTAATAAACCTACGGACTATGCTCCACACAAGACCAACATTATTCATAACAACAAGGTCTCGTGCTTCCTTATTTCCAGCTTGGGATTTTCGAATCAACTCAATATTATCCACATCTTCACTCCCTTCGTCATCTAGGCCAAACTATATTAAATTGATTAATCCCCACTTATATAAATTGTTTTTTTCATTTTAATAATTGTGCCTGCTCCAACTTGAGATTCTACAATTAAATCATCCATAAACGCCTCCATAAAAGAAAATCCCATTCCTGATCTTTCTATTTCTGGCCTAGTTGTATATAAGGGTTCCATTGCTTGCTTAATGTCTGAAATTCCGTCACCCTTATCATGAATTTCAATAAAAACTTCATTATTTTTAATTTTACATTTAATCTTTATCTTTCCTATTTTATCTTTGTAACCATGGATAATTGAATTTGTTACAGCTTCAGACACAGCTGTTTTTATATCATTTACCTCTTCAATAGTAGGATCAAGTTGTGCTACAAAACCCGCTACAACCATCCTTGCAAAACTTTCATTTATAGATTTGCTATCAAATTTCAATACCATTTCGTTTGTAAAGTCCATACTTATCCTCCCAAAAACATAATTTATAATAGCTTTTTTACTTCTTATTACCCTTTATTAAATCTAAGGCATTCTGAACTGTATCGCATTTTTGAATAATTTTATATAAACCTGATAATTTAAATATCCTGTCTATATTGGGTCCTATACCTGTTGCAAATACACTTCCTCCAATAAAAATAACCTTTTTATAACGTCCCATAATAACTCCTACTCCAGAGCTATCCATGAAGTTAGTAGCTGAAAAATCAAATATTATATGTTTTATGTTTCTCCTCATTATTATTTTATCTGCTTCTTCTCTAACATTAATGCAATTATGATGGTCTAAATCTTCTTCTAGTTTCACAATTAAACAATGATCAATAATTTCAAAATTACCCTTCACCCCCTCATGTATGGATATTATAGTATCTTTCTTCTTGTCCATATCCTTCATAATGATTCCTTTCTATTTATTCTATAATTAATAGTTTTAATAATAAGACGAAAAAAGACATTTCTAATGAAACATTCATTAGAATTGTCTTTTTCATGAAACTTTTATCTTGTGTATATGTGTTGTATTCTTACATTATAAATAAAGTGAAGTTTGTTAAATACTATTCTAAGTTCCTTATGCGACTTTTAGCTTGTGTCCCTCTCCTGGTTGCAGGATATTCATCAATTAATATAGTGTAATACTCCTTAGCCTTAGTATCGTTATCTAAACGTTCATATGAACGTCCTAGAAAATAAGCAGCATCAACATTAGTCGGGTTATATTCATAAGCTTTTAACAGTTTCTCTAAAGCCTCTTCGTATTTACTGCTATCGTAATCATTATACCCTTCTCGATATAATAAATTTGAAGCTTCAATATATACTACATCTTTTAAATTATTATAGATGTTAACCCCATTTAAATCATCAACTTCCTCAACGTCAACCTTAGATAAAGCCTCTGCTACAGCTACATAATCGAGTTCTCCTGCAGTAGTTCCATCTAAATATAATATAGTTGCTTCTAATAGTTTTTCCACATTAGAATTGTCTGCTTCTTGTTCTGCTTCTTTCTTTGCATCTTTTAATTGAGATGCCTGTAACTCTAGTTTAGTAACTTCTTCTTCTAAATTTTCCTTTTCCTTAGATAAAGATAATATTTCTTGATCTTTCTGACTTATCTGTGCATTATATTCAACCTCAGAATCTCTAAATTCATTAATCGCCTCATCTCTAACAGTGGGAATTATTAAAACAACACAAGCAACCACACCAATAATTATCCCTGCAATTAGGCTAATAAAAACCCATATATTAGGTTTGTCTTCCTTATAAGAAGAAGCAGTAAAAACTTGAGATGTTGCTGGGTCTTTACTTATATTGGCCTTTCGTGTCGATCTTGATTTCCTTTTTTTCTTAGGTAGAACTTCAGAAATACTATCTTTTATTTCATTTATATATCTAAGAGTTGTTGTGTTAGATATATCAATCTCTCTTGCTCTCTTTAGGCACTTGTAGGCTTTAGAATATTCTTTATTATATATATATAGTAAACTTAACAGCTGTAAGGCTTTTATAAATTGTGGGTTTAGATTGATTACCTTCCTCAGTTGAATGATTGCTAAATCATCATCACCTTGCTTAGCGAGGTTCAAAGCCACATTATACTTTTTGATAGTTTGGTTTAAAACATCAAGTTGTGTAGGATTGCTTTGTATTGACTTAATATAGTAGTCGCTATCATTATCATCAGGATCAAAATGCTTACTTATAATCCACTCACTTAGAGCTGCTACAGTATCTCCCATTTCGAAATAAATTAAACCAAGCAAGTTTCTAGAATTAATATTGCGTTTGTTAATCTCTAGACTTTTCTTTAAAACGAAAATAGCTCCAGTTAAATCCCTAACTTTTGCCTTAGCCAGACCACTATTATAATATAAATTAGATAACTTGTGAGTCTTTTGTAACATCCTCAGTTCTTCCTCTCTTTACTGCATACTTCATTCAATGTGCATATCAACTTTACAAATATACTATTCCTTATCCTTTAAATCTTCTAAAAGATCCTTCACAATGTCTGTAAGATCAGTTAAGTCATTACTATTTATCACATCTTCTACATCGTCTATCTCTAAACTAGGTTGAAATTTTTTTAATTCTTCTTCAAAATTAAGCATACCTTACCTCTTTTCTATACTCTTGTTTACTAAAATCATATAAGTAAGTAAATAATACATTTAACCTATAATAAAATCAAGGAATTCTTACCTATTCTTAATAGTTTCTTAAAATATAAAGCATACTAGATACATTATA
Organism: uncultured Lachnospiraceae bacterium; assembly: GCA_964544535.1. Lineage (GTDB taxonomy): Bacteria > Bacillota > Clostridia > Lachnospirales > Lachnospiraceae > JAAYRG01. The sequence continues at coordinate 140,004 of CAZJCV010000001.1, forward strand.
GTTAGACTTATGTCTTATTGCAAGAAAAAGCCATCGATGTTCTTCGTTTGATTTTGATAATACATTGTTACATTCGACAAAAATAAATAATCTACATTATTTCTTGAAATGTTCTAACCTTTGTCTTACTTGCTCTAACATATTTGTATATTTCTCTTTTTTGTTTCTTTCTTCGTCAACCTTAACTTTTGGAGCTTTTGAAATGAAATTATTATTACTTAACATACCATTAACTCTTTTAATTTCACCTTCTAATTTTTTTTCTTCACTTTCTAATCTTTCAATTTCTTTTTCAATATCAACTAAGTCTGCAAAAGGAATATATATTGTTGCATTTGGAGTTACAGCTGATACAGCATCATCATCTATTCCCTCTTTCTCCACTTGTACTTTTACATCTGTAGCATAACTTAGGGCTGCAAAGAACAACTTGCTTGTTTCAAATATATCTCTTGTTCTTTCATCTTCCGAAATAATATAAACTGTTGCTTTTCTACTAGGTGGAACATTCATCTGACTACGAAGATTTCGTATTTCTTTTACTGCACTTTTAATAATCTCAATTGCATTTTCTTCTGCTTCATAATTGTATTTTTCATTATAAATAGGCCAATCGGATATCATAATAGAAGTATCATTTATATCTAAGCCTTCTGTTGCCTTTAAAATACAATATATTTCTTCTGAAATAAAGGGCATATATGGATGGAGTAATTTTAAAGAAGTATTTAGAACATACTTCAAAGTCCAAATAGCTGCATCTTTAGTATCATCAGTTTCGCTGTAAAGTCTCGATTTTACCATTTCAATATACCAATCACAAAATTCTTCCCATATAAAATCATGAATTTTTCCAGCAGCTACTCCTAGTTCATACTTCTCCATGTTATCTGTTACATCTTGAACCACCTTATTTAATCTAGATAAAATCCATTTGTCTACATCTGTAAGCTTTGACTTATCGATTTCTACATTTTTATTAGCTTTATCAATATTCATCATTATAAAACGAGACGCATTCCATATTTTATTTGCAAAATTTCTACTTGTTTCCACTTGTTCATAGTAAAAACGCATATCATTTCCAGGGGCATTACCTGTTATTAAGGTGAAACGCAAGGCATCTGCGCCATATTTCTCTATTACTTCAAGTGGATCAATACCATTGCCTAATGATTTACTCATCTTTTTCCCCTGAGAATCCCTCACTAAACCATGTATTAACACCTTATCAAATGGTGCTTGTCCTGTATATTCATATCCTGAGAAAATCATACGAATAACCCAGAAAAATATAATATCATATCCTGTAACTAATACATCTGTAGGATAAAAATACTTGTATTCTTCAGTTTCTTCTGGCCAGCCAAGAGTTGAAAATGGCCATAAGGCTGAGCTAAACCAAGTATCTAGTGTGTCTTCATCTTGTACAAAGTCGTTTCCTCCACAGTCTGAACAAACATCAGGCATCTCACTTGTTACTTCAACTCTTCCACATGATTCACAATAGTAAGCTGGAATACGGTGTCCCCACCAAAGTTGACGTGATATACACCAGTCTTGAATGTTGTTGGTCCAGTTAAAATAAGTTTTTTCAAAATGTTTTGGAACAAACTCTATTTCACCATTCTTAACTCCTTCTACAGCTGGTTTAATTAAGTCCTCCATTTTTACAAACCATTGCTGTTTAATAAGGGGTTCTATAGTTGTATCACATCTATCGTGTACACCAACATTATGGCTATGGTCAGTAATCTTAACTAGGTATCCTTCATCCTCTAAATCTTTAACTATAGCTTTCCTTGCGGCATAACGATCCATACCCACATATTTGCCACCATTTTCATTTATACTTGCATTATCATTCATAATATTAACTTCTGCTAAATTATGTCTCTTTCCTACTTCAAAATCATTAGGATCATGAGCAGGAGTTATTTTAACTGCACCAGTACCAAACTCACTATCCACATAGCTATCAGCAATGATAGGAATTTCTTTGTTAACTAGTGGTAAAATCACATTCTTTCCAACTAAATCTTTATATCTCTCATCATCTGGATGAACTGCAATAGCAGTATCCCCAAGCATTGTTTCAGGCCTTGTTGTTGCTATTTCAATAAAGTCTTCTGTTCCAACTATTTGATATCTTATATGCCAGAAATGACCTACTTGTTCATCATGCTCTACTTCTGCATCTGATATTGTTGTTTCACATACTGGGCACCAATTTATAATTCTTGATCCTTTATAAAGATATCCCTTCTTATAAAGATGAATAAAGGCTTCTATTACTGCCTTATTACTACCTTCATCCATGGTAAACCTTTCTCTATCCCAATCACAAGAAGAACCAAGCTTTTTTAATTGCTTTATAATTAGACCACCATATTTTTCTTTCCATTCCCATGCACGTTCCAAAAAAGCTTCTCTTCCAAGATCTTCTTTATCTATACCTTCTTTTTTTAATTCTTCAATTATTTTAACCTCTGTAGCTATACTTGCATGATCAGTTCCTGGTTGCCAAAGGGCATTAAAGCCTTGCATCCTTTTAAATCTAATAATAATATCTTGCATGGTATTATCTAAAGCATGTCCCATGTGTAATTGTCCTGTAATATTTGGAGGAGGAATTACAATTGTAAAGGGTTTCTTGCTTTTATCCACATTTGCATGAAAATACTTCTTATCCATCCACCTTTTATAGTGCCTTTTTTCAATATCTTTTGGGGCATATGTTTTTGCCATTTCTTTATACATAATTATTCTCCTTTTTTAAAAAAAATACGGCTCCTCGTCAAAGGACGAAGAACCGTGTTACCACCTTTATTTATAATATTCTAATAGAAAACTGTATAACCTATATACTACAGTTCTGACTTTCCTTAGCTTATTATCTCTAAAGTCTTTAACGAAACAACCCGTTATATCCTACTTGCACTTCTACCCATTCGTTCAGATATACTGTTCAAGAGCTACTTGGGCAAGTCTTATCTAAGATAACCTTCCAGCCTATGAATTATCATCTCTATTAGCAGTACTTGCTTACTACTCTCTATCATAACATTTTTCTACTTTTGTATCATTCTATGCAAACATTAGCCTTTTGTCAAGTAAAACATTCTATAAATTTACACCTATTTTATTTAAATAATCGCTTACTTCTCCTCTACTTTCTGGAAACTTCTCCACAAGATCCTTAAGTTTTTTCACACTGGAACTTACTAATTCCTCATAACTTTCTAGTTCTTCTCTTATCTTCTGTCGTCTAGTATTCAAGCTATGTCTAACTTCTACCATCTCCTTGTCATCAACTAAGGCTGAGGCTTGATGAATCCATATATCAGGGTCTTCAATAGCATTCTTTTGTAGAATATCCATTAGTTCATTAACAAATGAATTTAGTTGACCAGTGTTCTTTCTATATCTCAATTCTTTTTCTTTTTCTTGCAGATATTGGCTCCAGATATATTCAAGTTCCTTTGAGTTTCTGACCATGTATTTTCTACATGTGTTGTCTAGGCTTTTCTTATTATTTACAAAGTTTGTTTTTGCTCTATTAAGAAGTCTAATAGCCTTCTTTATCTTGGGGGAGATTGTGTATTGCTTTCTTCTATTTCTATAAATACTAAATAAAATTAGTATTAGTAAAATGGCTGCTATACTTGTAGTAACAATAATAGGATTTTCTACTTTAACACTTTGCACAAATCCTAAGAGTATTAGCACAGCTAAGATAATGACTAACCAAACACATGTAACCTTAGCAAGCCAGTTTATGAATTTCAGCCTATTTTCAAGAATCTCCTTCTCATAAAATAGTGAACCTTTTTCTCCTTCTAAATATTCCATATCTTTTTTTATAGCATTGTTATATTCTTCATTTTTTTTCAAGTTATCAATTATATCTGGCATTCGATCTTCATTTTCCATAAAGGCTCTATACTGACGATTTGATAACTTCCTTGTGCTTTCTTGAAAATCCCTTCGCTCTTTTGTTAATTGATAAATACTATTTGCAATTTTATTAAGTTCTTCTCGTTGCTCAGTAGGGATTCTATCAATTTTTTGTATATCCGTTAAATAAAAAGTTACTATTTCATATTCTATCTTTAGTTCTTCTTGCTTTTTAAGTCCTTCGATTATTTGTTCGCAAACATCTGCAATATAGCTTGACCTGTCCTCGTAAACCTGAAAATCATCAATCGATTCATTTACATCAACAGTTTTATAAAATGGTAGTTTTCTTTTAATAAACGAACTAATATTTTTAACTATTCCCATTAATGCACCTTCTATATTTACCTTCTAAATCCATGGCAATCTTTCTTGCTTCAGCTAAAAATGATGAGAAGTCATCATCACTTGTTTCCTTTAATCTAAGTACTTCCTGATAATCCTTGCTTGATTCATATTCATTTATATAGTTGTTTAATTCCTTTTCTAATTCCAAAATCCATTCTTGACTCAAATCATAGTTAACTACTTCCTCATCAAATAATTCTTCTTGATTACTTAGTTTCATTGATAAAAAATATTGTCTTAAGGATTCATTCTGATTATTTCGCTCAAATGCCTGTTTAAATAATACCGAAGCTTCCTTTATTCCAACTGTATACAATTTTGAAATCCCTAGGTTATTAAGAATTTGTGCGTATTCTTTTGCACTTAGTTCATCAGCCTTATCACCATTTATTATAGCTTCATAGTCTCTTTCGGCTTCCTTAAAGTGCCTTGTTGCAAGAAATTGATTAGCTTTTTGGATCTTTCTTTGAAGAACTGGTAAATTCTCCAGATCTTCTATTGTTTGGTTTATCTTAATTTTTTCTTCATTACTATAGTAATTAGAAGCATTTAATATTGTTTGTATTAAAATCTTATTATTGACTTTTTCTTCTTTCAGTTTTAAGAGATTATCTGCTAAATCTTCTAGTTCTAACTCATCTCTTATCCATTCAAATAAGGACTTATTATAGTCAAGTTCTATTACTAGGTCCAGGTTATTTACCATATAATAACTTAGTTCTTCAATAGAATATATATTGATATTGCCAATTTCCATATAATATGGATGTTTTGCATATCTGCCACGGCAGAGAATTAACTTACTCATAAATAACCACCTCTTTTTCCCATGACTTGTTTGTGGCTTTATATAAATCTCCAAAGCCCTTGTCCTTAATATGAATCTTAAATCTAGAATTGCTTATATATTTAACTGTAAGCTCAACTCTTGTTGTTTTATTTGGACGTTTGGGTAGATTATCTAATATAATCATATCTTCTTGAATTCTATTACCGTTTTTGTCCATCACCTGATACTTAATTGATTCTTCCTCGTCTAATATTACCTCTACTGTAGTAGTTGACTCATAAATCGATTCTCCAAGCTTGCCTATTGTAATAGTTTTATATTCTCCCTTATCATAAAGGATTAATGATACCGTATAAGAGATAGTATCATCTAGAAGAAAAACAAAATCATTTAATATACTCGCCCCTACTAACTTTTGTGCATAGTAGCAGGCACCTTTACAATAAAGATTTTGACCTATAAAAATCCTTCTGCCTTTGCTAATGTTTCTTACTACCGGTTTAGGAAGTCCATCTATAAAACCTTTACCAGTAAAATATATAGCTGATATAATCTGTTTATACATTGCATCATTTACAATATTATCCAATATATAATCAAGATTTCCACTAGCAGTTGATTGACCTAACTCCTCATACCTAAGCGACTTACTATAATCTCTTGAAAAGACTTCTACCAAGTATGGTAGCCTCCTTCTTTGTACCTTTATTTGTGAGTAGGTAAAGCCATGTTCATCAAAGTCAAATAATGCAACATCATTCATCCATATATCTTTTTCTTGACTAAGTACATATGACAAATAACTTTTGATATGGCTTTGGACTTGAACCCTGTCTTTTCCTAGACCTAAATTTTCTAAGGCCTTATATATAGCATCAACTAAAATCATATCCATATCTTTTATTGTAATTACCATTTGCCTTATAGTTTTATCAGGCATTCTACCCTTTATTTCTAAAAGTATTTTGTATATAAACCTTTCTAATAAATAAATCGGATCATACAAAGAACCATATAACTTAATCCTATATCCTTTAATCACCTTGTCTAATAAGCTTTGAACAACTTGTGCCTTACCTTCTTCTCCTAATATAAGAGCTTCCTCTCCATAAGACCATTGGCTTATATCTTTCCTAAGGCCAATGGCTGTTGGTATTAAGAATTTCTGTTCATGCTCTTCCATCAAAATAGATTCTACTTCATTGGATAGATCAAGGGCATAGCTTAGTTGAGCATAATCATCCCTTAAATCAAGGCCAATTATAAGTTCTCTTTCACTCATTTTCTTCCTCCAATCTATCTTTATCTACTTTAATTTATAAAGGTTTAAATGCCTTACTTACAATATAATCTGTCTTTATAATTTTATCATAAGACTCTATAAAAGTCTTGCTATCATTAGATTCTAAGGCTAGTTTCAATAAATTAATCTTGTTATATAAATTTTGATCATTTAATTCCATGTCTTGACCTAATTCAATGGTTTTCTCTTCAGTTGTCTGTATGCTTCCATCTGGTCTTTCTACAATAATAGAATAGCTAAGCTTATTATTATAAAAAAGTAGAAAGTGCTTTGAAAAAATTCCTGCAAATACATGTTTCATCTCTTCATTAATATAAGTTGCCTCTTCTATAGGTGTATCCTTATCCAAATAACAATATGAAATAGTTATTTTATTACTAGGCTCAGATGCAACCTCTACAGGGGTCTTATAAACAAAGTCAAAAGGCATAGAAATATGTTTTACAAGTTTTTTAAAAAATGAAAAGACTATTCCATTATTAATATATTCTAAGCTGAAACGATGAATAAACTTTATTCGATCATCATCTAATTCTTCTAGGTTAGAATAATACTTTAGCAAGGCCAATATACAATAATTATTTTTTTCTTTTTTTACTAATGATTCCATACTAGCGAAATATCTTTTATCTATATTCTGCTGTCTGGCCAAGTATTCATAGGCCTTATAGTTGATAAAAGCTTTTGCTAAATTTGAATTAAATCCATTCTTAGTAAAATTCACATATACCTTATAACTATTTCTTAACTCAGCCTCAGTAAAAAGCTTTTGGCTTAATAGCTTGACTTCTAGATCATTAGTATCAAGATTATAGCCTTTTGCGCCTTCCCATATTTTATATAAGTCTTCACAGCTACCAGTAAAATGCTTGATTAAATATGTTAATATGTTCTTGTTATGCCTATCATGTTTATAACAATAATAGGATAAGCTAAGCAAGGTATCATCTCTTATATCTATATTAATATCTAAGTCTGTTAAGCTCTCTTCACAAGCCTTTTTTAAAATATATGAGCATAAAACATATAACTTTGATTCATTAATAGCATTAAATCCATATTTTTTAATTTCATTAAAGGCCTTATAATAAAACTTTCTATCAATCAATAATTCTATAAACTTCTGCTTATTCTTTACGTTTCTTGGTATACTATCAAGTTGCTCTATATACTTATCAAGCATAATAGAATTAGACTTGTTATTATAAAAAGAGATAATAGATAACAAGTTATTATTATAAAAATCTTTTGTTATATTTTCTAACTTTAAGGCTTGCTTTCTAATTTCCATTGAAGAATTGTCAAACCTTTGTTCTTTTATTAGTTTATAGGCTGTATAAAAAACAGATATTGGATTATCCATGTCTACTTGCAATTGATCTTTTTTACTGCTTTCAATGCTAGTTAAATCCATTAAGGCTTTATTTGAATTATCAATATCTTTATAGTAAATATTGTCCTTTTTGTCTATGAAAAACACCTCTGCATTGTCAGTAAACATATCAATTTGAACCTGTCCTTTTGCAAGAGGAATATAAGAAGTCTTCTCTAGTTCTTTATGGCCCACTAAAATACCCTTTATATTCGAATTGTTGCACTTAATATCATGTCTAAAGACAACATTCCACAATAAATGTTTGTGAACTTGTAGAAAATCACTGTTGAAAAATATCTCTTGATAAATTACTGCAAAGTTGCTATTTATTCGCCCTTCTTTTATTTGTTCATAGGCAAACTTCTCTATATTTATCAAATATGTTTTATAGAGTTCATGAATACTATCCTTATTCCTAATTACATATGCATATAGATAAGATCGTTTTTGAACATTAAGTGTGTTACTATATGAAAAGTAATAAAGCAAACTTTGAGGAAGAACATTCTCCTTTTCTTCATCTATTGAGTATAAGTAATATTCGTATAGTTCAGCAATTCTTAAGTTAGATAATACACCAAGCTTATACCACTTGAAATATTTGTTTTTACGCTTATTACCTTTTATTAGCAAGCTGCATATTGCATTTAAAACATCTAGTGGTTCAAAAGTATCATAAAGGATTGTTAAAATTTCAAAAACTATATTATTATAATGCTTTAACTTGCTTGCTAAATAAGTGAATTGTCTAGCAAGTTCACTTGATACATACTCTGTTTTCATAGCAAAGTTCATGACTTGAATTTCAAATCGACTTAGTTGATTTAAAAAATTTGGGTTTTCATTTAAAATCTTTAATGTCTCATAATAAAGGTATGGGCTATTCATTCCTTTATAAAAATAATTGCTTATTTCATTTAACGCCATTTTTTTATTCTCTGCATATTTCGAGTCTAAATATAATAAGGCGAAAAATGTTTGCCAATTACCTCTGCCTTCTCCTTCATAATATTGCGTAATTCTATTAACTATTTTCTTTGATTCTTCATTCGTAGAATATTTAGCTTTTAAGGCCATATAAGTCCAATATAACTTAGTATTATTTTTCTTCCATCCTCTTGACTGGAGTTCAAGCTTATTTAACAACCTTTTCCCTTGTTCCTCATCCTTATCAATAATCAATAACTCTATAAGAAATAAGGTAGAATAATCAGCAACTAAGTTATTATAAACTCCTGTGGAATTAGAACTTATAAGCTTAATTCCAGCAAGTAAGTCATTTGCACGAGCTATATATCTTTCCTTAGAGATCTTATCTAAACGATAAGATAAATATGATGTTGTAAGTTCCATCCTATATGATTTGAGTTTTTTTGCTATTTCTAACTCTTGTTGGTTTTGTCCAGTTTTTACAGCCTTTACTTCAACAATTAATGTTTGATATGTACTAGCAATATAAATCCTTCCATAATTATTTCCCTTATGCATTTTTTCAGGATTAATTATAAATTCCAAAAAATAACTATTGCCTACAAAAGATTCACTAGAAATATTCTTATTTTGAATCATTATAAATGGTGAGTCTGTACTTATATCAACGTTAATGTATCCCCACGTTTCCATTGTTATTAATATCTTATCCCCAACGCTCTCACTATCTACTTCATAACTATAACTATCATTATTTATACTAAGTTCAACTTGGCTCTTCTGATTTATAGCAACTAAAAATTGTTCTAATGCATGATTTTGTGATTTGCTTTTTAACAAGTGTTTGCGAATAAATGTATAATCATCATAATTTGATAGTATATAATAAGGAAATCTATTAGAATTAAATATTTCAATAGCTTCATCCCAATTATACCTTGCTAAATATGTAAACCTAGTTAAATCCATTATTTTGCCTATACTACTATCAAAGTATGGTCTTGATATATGAGCACGTACTCTTAGAGTATATTCTCCACAATCACTAATTATTTTGATACTTTCATAAACAGTATTATTAGGCTCTAAATATGTGGCATCAAACTTAAAATCAACCCTATTAGATACTGACATAAACTGCTCATTTTTTATGGTTAAAAGCGGACTAGATGAATCTAAGATTCCCTTTACTACAGTGTTACTATTATTAGACACTGTAAAATGCCCATAAAAAACACTCCCTGCACAAATACTAAAATCAATCTCTTCTGAAGATAATATTAACTTCGGAGTTTCATAAGTGAAATCACCCTTATATAACTTAGTAACCTTTTCCTTCAAATTAACCACCCCAATTTTCGAAAATTACCTTGCATATAATTTTTATTATGATTATAATTATAACAATTATAACACCAATCGACAGTTTTTAGCAATATGTAGTCGACTTATCTATGAATTACTTTAAAAAGGAGCTTATCATGTCAGAAATAAATGTACAATTTCACGGAAGTGATTTAGAAAAAATAGAAGAAATGTATGGTATTAAAAAAGAAGACATCATTAACTTTGCAGCCAACGTAAATCCCTTAGGTGTTTCACCCAAGTTAAAAAAATCGCTAGCAAATAACATAGATGTGATCTCTAGTTATCCTGACAGAGAATATACTAGTCTTAGGAGATGTCTGGCCAAATATGCCAATACTAAAATTGATAATGTCTTTGTAGGCAATGGTTCAACCGAATTACTTTCCCTAATAATACAAATAAAAAAACCCAAGAAAGCTTGTATTATTGGCCCCACTTATTCAGAATACGAAAGGGAAGTAGCCTTAGGAGGAGGATCTTCTAGATATTTCCCCCTTGATTATGAGGCTTGTTTTAAGTTGCAAATAGATGAATTGTCTAGGTTTTTAACTTCAGACTTTGACTTGTTAGTAATATGTAACCCAAACAATCCAACATCTACAGCTATAGATATCTCCGATATGAGAAAAATTCTTGATATTTGTAAGCAAAGAGATATCCTTTGCTTAATTGATGAAACTTATGTTGAGTTTTCATCTGACATCAATAAAATCACTTCAGTTTCCTTAACCAAATATTACAATAACCTAATTGTAATTCGCGGTATTTCAAAGTTTTTTGCAGCTCCTGGCCTTAGACTAGGTTATGGAATATGTGGCAACAAGGACTTGCTTAAAGAAATTAATAGCAGAAAGAATCCATGGACTATAAATTCTCTTGCTGCAATTGCTGGTGAAATTATGTTTACTGACACTCAATATATCAATGACACCAGGACACTTATTGAAAACGAAAGACAAAGGATATATAAAATCCTTAGCAAGTCTAAAAACTTAAAGGTTTATCCACCAACAACTAATTTTATTTTGATTCGCATACTAAAGCATGGTTTGTCTTCTACTGAAGTTTTTAATAAGGCCCTTAAAAAAGGCTTTCTAATAAGGGATTGCTTATCCTTCCCTTTTTTAGATGATAAATTTGTAAGATTTTGCTTTATGGATCCCGAAAACAATACTAAACTAGTAGAATTTCTACTTGAATTATAAAAGTAGGTGCCAGGCACCTACTTTTTCTTAATAGCTTTCTGGAGGCCAAAGTTGTTCTCCATCTTGAGAATAAACCAATCCACCATATACTTGATTAATATCATCTACCTGCACAACACCTTGTTGATTATTTGAATAACTTTCCATAATGAAGTGATGCTCTAAATTAAGTTCATCTTTGGCAATAACATAAATCTTATAGTTTTGATCATCTTTTAGCGATATTTCTTCCTCAACTTTATATCCGTCAAGATCTTTAATGTCAATACTCTTCTCTGAAATAACAGCATTATCCACTTCTATAACAATCCTTGCTTCAGTTAAATTAACTGCATTAGGTATGTCATAGTATTTTTCCTGGTAACCTATTTGTCCACTAAATCTAACTTTGTTTCCTCTACGACTGGATACGTCATAATTTTCCATATAAACGTCTGGAAATACAAAGTATTTAACACTGTAAATAGCTAATTTTTCATTTTGCTCAGTCTTTATCTTTCCATCTTCTGAAATAATAATATTAGGATATATTTCATAAGCAAAAACATCAGTATCAACAGTTAGAGTAAATCTTGACATATTCCTTTCCATTTCCAGTGTTTCTTCATCAAATTGAAGGCTTAAGATAGTCTCTTCACTAGATTCTTTGGGAATAATTGTGTATGTAACTGGTACTGTGAGGTTTTTCTTATCAAGCTTTCCAAAGTCAATTTCTACACTTTCTATTAAAGTTGCTTGTTCTTCTATACTGTTAGTTATTTCAGATTCAATTGATTCGATCTTATTATTAATGTTTCCTTCCATATTCTTTATTGTGAAATACATATCTTCAACTTTAGATGATAGTCCAAAAAACCCCAAAACTAAAAATATCTGTATAATAATAAGTGTTATTACCAATCCTGACAAACTTTCTTTCTTCATAATTAATCTGCTCCTTACAAACTTTTAAAAAACTACCTACTAGTACTACCTAGGCCACCATTTCTTACATCTAACTCATCCATATTATCATCAACAGTTATTCCATACCTGACAAAAATCCCTTGCATAAAGCCCACCCCAGCCTGAAGTTCTAAGACCTTTCCTTCTTTTGAATCATTAGTAAGCTTAGCAAACATATGACCTTCATTATCTGAATAAAAATAATCACTATCAATGATTCCTACAGTATTATTAAGTTGTAAGCGATATTTAAAACCCAAACCACTCCTTGGATAACATTTTAAAACCCATCCATCTGAAATCTCTGTCTTAATCCCAGTAGGGATCTTAATACTTTCCCCTGGGGCAAGAGTAAAAGACATAGGACTAAAGAAATCATATCCAGCTGAACCCTTCGTAGCCCTTTTAGGATGCTCAATATTATCATATAGCTTAATAACCTCTTCCTCATCAGCTTCTGGAAAAGTATCAATCCAATCCTTAACAAACTGATCCTTACTCACCTTATGAAACTTTGCAATCCTCTTCATCTTTTTCACCCCTACGCTCTATAAACTACATCCTTATACTCCTCATGCCTATCAAACCACTGCACTGCATAAGGACATGATATAAGAGCCTTTTTGTTCTGGGCTCTTAACTTCTTAACTAGCTCCATCATTAACTTACTTGCAACCCCTTGACCTCTAAGAGAAGGGTCAACAAAGGTATGATTAATATTAACAACATCATCCTTTAAGGATGGAAACGTTACTTCTGCAATCTCTTTACCATCTTCATTCAATAAAAATATACGATTATCTTCATGTTGAAAGTTCATAGCTATATCTCCTCATAAACAATTAAAAACCATTTCTTTGTATCATTAGACAGTTGGCTCAATTGGATATTTTCCAGTAAAGCATGCATCACAATATCCTTTTTCACCATTAATTATCTGACTAAGATCATCTACTTCTAAGTAACCTAACGAATCTGCACCAATCTTTTCACATATTTGTTCCACTGTATTATTATGAGCAATCAACTCATTACCTGATGGAATATCAGTACCATAATAACAAGAATGTAAAAATGGTGGTGAACTAATACGTACATGTACTTCCGTTGCTCCAGCTTCTTTAAGAGCCCTAACTATCCTTCCACTTGTTGTACCCCTAACTATGGAGTCATCAATCATTATAATTCTTTTACCTTTAACTATTTCTTCTAGTACATTTAGCTTAATTCTTACACTAGAATCTCTCATAGATTGTTTAGACTTTATAAATGTACGGCCAACATAACTATTCTTAATAAATGCCGTACCATAATCAATCCCTGATTCCTTAGCATAGCCTACTGCTGCAGCTTTACCTGAGTCTGGGACACCAACAACTAAATCCGCTTCTACAGGATGTCTTTTTGCCAAAAGTTTTCCTGCCTTTATCCTTGAACTATAAACACTTACATTATCAATTTTACTATCCGCTCTTGCAAAATAAATATATTCAAATATACATATTGCTTTTTTATCTTGTATCATAGATTTGTCTGAATGTAGACCATCCTTATCAATAGATACAATCTCTCCAGGTTCTACATCTCTAACAAACTCAGCGTCTATTGCATCTAAAGCACTTGTTTCAGAAGCAATTACATAAGTATTATCTCTCTTTCCAATTACAAGAGGATGAAATCCAAAAGGATCACGAACACCTATTAACTTTCTTGGACTTGCTATTACTAGAGAATAAGCTCCCTTTAGCTTTTTCATAGCATTATGAACAGCTTCTTCTACTGAATTTGTTTTTAATCTTTCTCTAGCAATAATATAAGCAATTATCTCGGTATCAACTGAAGTTTGAAATATTGCTCCTGTATAAGCTAGCTCATGCTTTAATTCTTTATTATTTATAATGTTTCCATTATGAGCCAAGCATAAGGTTCCTTTTGCATAATGCAAGACTAGCGGTTGTACATTTTCTCTTGTTCTACCACTTTCCGGAGCATATCTTACATGACCAACTCCTATATTACCAGATAGACCTTCTAAATCTTCATATGTAAAAACCTCACTCATTAATCCCATGCCTTTATGAGACTTAATATTACCTCGAGATCCATTAGTATCGCTTACTGCTATTCCACATCCTTCTTGCCCTCTATGTTGCAAAGCATACAATCCGTAATATATAGAATCTGTGACATTTCCACCATTTAAATCATAAATTCCAAACACTCCACATTCATGATGAGGTTTATCAGCATTAAAATTCTGGCAACTGTGAAAATCTGAGTCCATAATCTTCATTTCCTTTCTAAATCCTTGTTAGTTATTTATTTTGATAAATTTCTTTTAGTTCTTCTATATCAAAGTAATATTTACTGCTACAAAAATGACAATTAACTTCTATAGTTTCGTCTTCCTCAATTATTTCCTTGAGTTCTTTTTTACCTATACTAATAATTGCTTTTTCAATTCTTTCTTTATCACAATTACAATAAAACTCGGTAGGTACAGTTTCTAGTATTTTAAAATCAAAATCCTTTAGAATATATTCTAATATTTTTTCAGGCGTTTTATGCTTTAACAACAAATTAGTAACCGAATCAATACTTTCTATCCTACTTTCTAATTTGTCTACAACCTTGTCATCAGTAAATGGCATTAGTTGGATGATAAATCCACCTGATGTATTTACAGTATTGTCTTTATTCATCAAAACACCTAAACCTACTGTAGAAGGTACTTGTTCCGAATTTGCAAAATAATAGGTAAGATCATCTGCAATTTCGCCAGAAACCAAATTCGTTTGTCCAGAATAAGGCTCCCTAAGTCCCAAGTCCTTTATCACATTAATATATCCTGATCCTACAGCTGTGCCAACATCCAACTTACCTTCTGGGCTAGCTGGTATCATAACCATAGGGTTATGGGCATAACCTTTGACTTTGGCTTGTGAATCTGCAGTTACAGTCAAGCCTCCTATAGGTCCATCACCTTTAATTTGTAGGGTCAGTATATCCTCGTCCCCACCTAACATAATTCCCATAATACCACCTGCTGTTAACAAGCGCCCAAGTGCTGCCGTAGCTACTGGACTGGTATTATGTAGATTTTTCGCTTCTTCTACTAAGTTCTTTGTTGTTGCTGCAAATGCTCTTATTTGATTATCTGCTGCAACAGCTCTCACTATATAATCTTTCATTCTAATCTTCATGCTCCTTTATATAAGTCTTATTCTCCTGATATCTTTCTCTTGCAACAAAATATACTCTTTCACTCTCATCTCTAGGTGGTTTATGTGTAAATGCGTCGTATACAGCAACAAACTCCATATTAGCCTTCTTTATTAAATCAATTATAGTCTCAATAGAATAAGCCTTTTGAAAATGCACTTCTCTGAATCTTTCAAACATATCTTCTTCTTTATTTATAAATATTGAAATATTCGATTCGTTTATTTGTTCTTCTTCATAATAGTAATTGCTCCATATAAAACTGCAATCATCTCTATCTTCTGCAATGACATTATAGGCTAGAACACTCTCGTACTTGTACTTAGTGTCCATATCAAAGATGAAAATCCCGCCTGAATCTAAATAGTTGTTTACTAACTTAAAAACCTTTAACAACTCATCTTCAGAAGTAATATAATTCATACTATCACAAATACTAACCACTGCTGATACAGTTCCATATAACTCAAATTCTCGCATGTCTTGATTAATATAAAGTATGCTTTCAGATTCATCCTTTTGTCTTGCAATCTCAAGCATTTGAGTGGAACTATCTAATCCAATCATATCATAACCTAGTGTCCTTAGTCTCCTAGTTACATTGCCTGTACCACATCCTAAATCCAATACTAGACCACTATCCACTCCATATTCTTTTAGTAATTGTTGCAGATACTTAACCCAATTATCATAAGGAACATTATCCATAAATGTATCGTAAACTTGTGCAAAACCAGTATATGCCTCCATACTTACCTCCTATTTGCACATTTCCACTACTTTTTTGTATTCCAGGGTTCCACCAAATATATCTAAACTACTTCCAATTGTAACGTCTAGCTTTGAATTACCTAACTTATTAATCAATTCTATATCATGATAGGTAGCTACGCCACCAGCATAAGTAATCGGAAGTTCATCCCACTTACCTAACATAAGCACTAAGTCTTCCTCTATACCCGAAGATTTACCTTCAACATCCACACCATGGATTAAAAACTCATCACAATAATCAGATAAATAATCTAATGTCTCATGGTTCAACTTAACATCGGTAAAGCTTTGCCATCTATCTGTGACAATATAGTACTCATTATCCTTCTTCCTGCAACTTAAATCTAATACCAGTTTTTCTTTTCCTATAGCAGTTATCATTTTTTTAAGGTTGCTATAGTTTATCTTACCATCTTTAAACACAAAAGAAGTAACAATAACATGAGATGCTCCCAAGTCTAAAAAGCCCTTGGCATTCTCATCATTAATTCCACCACCAATTTGAAGTCCTCTAGGATATGCTTGTAGTGCCTGCTTTGCTTGCTTATAATTTAATTCATAGTACTCGCTATCAATAGGATTTAGCATTATAACATGCCCACCTTTTAGATTGTCGCTCTTATACAAGTTAGCATAATAAGCCCCATCCTTCATTGAAACAAAGTTTTCTTTTGCACTATCGCCTTTATCTTCTAGACTTCCACCTACTATCTGCTTTATCTTCCCATTATGTATATCAATACATGGCCTAAATCTCATTTGTCCACCTCTAAAAGTTTGTAATAATTTTATCATATAATATTTATCACAACAATAAATACTAGTAATTATTTTATTTTTGTTTACGCATAATTGTAAAAGCTTCCTTTTTTACTTGTATTTCCACATCCTTGTATTCGCCACCATATTCTCCATCAACAGTCCAGGAAACTGCTTCTGATGACACAATTTGTAATTTTTTAACCGGTAAAGATACAATCAAGTCACTTTCTAACTTGCTTGCTAGAAGCCCATTAATAATTTCTTGTATTTCTATAATGTTTTTGGGACGTCTAATAAAAATCCCCTCAAAACATCCATCATTTAAAAGCACTCCCTTGGCAGTAAGACCTTTAAATCCAGCTACCGAATTAGAGTTGCTAATCATACCAAATATAAATTCTCCTGGGATCTTAATATCTCCACAAATTAATTTCATTTCATAAGATTTCAAATTTGAGGGCAGTCTTTTTATTCCTTCTAATATGTAAGCCATACGTCCTAGTAAGTTTTTTGTCGTTTGTACAGTCTCATAGGAAACATCTGTAAACATGCCAAAGGCAGCAACATATGTAAATATTTTATTTCCCAATAACCCAATATCACTTTTGAAAGGTTCCCCAGCTATGGCAACTTTTGCAGCTTGTATTTTATTCTTAGAAACTCCTAAGTTATAGGCGAAATCATTAGTGGTACCAGCAGGGATATAGCCAAGTGTTGGCTCCTTCCCCGACATTATTATTCCACTAATTACTTGGTTTAAAGTACCATCTCCACCAGAGCAAACAATTTTATCAAACTTATCATCTTTTAAAAAATCAATAACATCCTGAATTACATTACTATTTTTTCTTGTGGCGTATATAGTTATTTTATAGCCAGCTGTTGAAAACAACTCAATTATGTCTGATAAGTGCTCTTTGATTTTTCCCGTTCCCGCAGAGGGATTATATATCATCAGCATTTTCTTTTTCATTATCATTGCTTTCTAACGCCTCCTTTTTCGCTTGTCTCTTGCGCTTTGTCATTATTCCGCCTATTTTCCCAGTTTCCTTGGCTGTTAATGATCCCCAGCCATTCTCTACTACTCTATCTATAAGTCCCAATTCTTTTGCAATTTCATACTTGGTCATTTCTTCTCGCTTAATATTTCTTAAGTCAATCTTTTTCTTTCTTTTCTTTCCCATATTAAATATCCTTTCATAACTAAGTTTTACTATATAAATCTTTATTTATTATTACCAATATGAACGGATTTAATTCAATTTATAGGCTTATAGCTTTGTTCAATGCAAAAGAATAAATAATTCTATCTTTGACTTTTTTATTTGTTAATTTTACTATTGCTCTTTCATAGTAATCTAACTGAACAGCATACCTTTTAATTAAAGTCTCCTCACCAGTTGAAAAATCAACCCTGTCAGTCTTATAGTCTAATAAAACTATTTCTCCTTCTTCCTCAAAGTATACATCAATAATACCTTGAATCAAAACAAGTTCATCACTTTTCATCTGTTTATTTATTTCAGTAGCTTTCACACCCATGATAAATTGGCGTTCTGTAAAGAGTTTCTTTTGCATGGAAGCTTTTCTCATTCTTTCTGCAATATTACTTGTCAAAAACATAAGAAGCTTATCTTGATTTATTGTTTTTAATTCCTCTGTTGTTAAATTACCATTGTTATACAAGTCATTTAAGTAGTTGTTTAAGGATTGAAGATCTTTAATATGTATAATATCCTCCTTATCCAATATTCGATGGTATAGGTTTCCTAATGTAGATCCTTTTATATCTTTGCCTTCTTGCATAAAATTAGGTGTTAATAAAGTATCAGTAACGCTACTTATTCCTTTTAATCTAGAAGCAGTTTCCTCTTCTTCTAACTGACTTAATCTTTTAAGTTCTGTAACTGTCATTTTTGCATAAATCTTGGTTTCTAGATCATAAGGGTATTTGTAATTCATTAATTTATCTAAATCTTGCCGTATGTTTTCATCATATACCTTGCTAGCATCCCAATTAATAAGTTCACCTTTTATCTGCTCTTTTTCCATATCTTCTATCATTTCTCTTATCATTAATTCCTCATCAGATAAAAGCCTTATGGAAATATTGACCAGGTCATTAAGTGTATGCTCTGAAGCAAATAACTTCCTCTTGCCTTGTTTAATTATCTCTAAGCCTTTAAGTCTCAATAATGAAGGAATTACCCAGTCTAAATAACTTCGGGCTTTACTGATTTGGTAAAAAGGCATTTCAACATTCCTTTGCTTACATATATTTTCCCATTTTAAAAACTGGTCTTCCATCTTTTTAACGGAAGCTGTTAATATAAGTTTTTCTTTTGCACGTGTAAGAGCAACATAAAGAACTCGTAATTCTTCTCCTAAGTTTTCCAAAACGATATCTTTTTGAATAACTTTTTTTAGTAAAGTCTGTGCTTTTATTCTTTCTTTTGGATCAACAAAGTCTGTGCCTAGACCTAAATCCGGATGAACAAGTACCTTGTCCTTAGCATCTTGTTGATTAAAATTCTTACCCATAGAAGAAACAAAAACAATTGGAAATTCTAAACCCTTGCTTTTGTGTATACTCATAATTCTTACAGAATTATCACTACCACTTACAGCATCTGCTTCACCAAAGTCCACATCATATTTATGAAGTTTTTCTATATATCTAATAAAATGAAATAAACCACTATAGCTTGTTTCTTCAAACTGAATAGCCTTTTGAACTAGCATATCAATATTTGCTTTTCTTTTTTCACCAGAAGGCATGGCTGCTACAAAATTATAATATCCTGTCTCTTCTAAAATTCTAATAATTAATTCATTAATTGTTTGAAATGGTACCATATATCTAAATTTATGTAAATTGTCAAGGAATTTTCTTAATTCTTTTGTAAGAGAGTCTTCTAAACCATCTTCACTGCTGTGTTTTTCTACATATTTTACACTAGCCTCATATATAGAACACTTACGATTTACCATTCTTATTCTTGCTAGTTCATTAGTATTAAGTCCAACTATTGGTGAAGACAATATGGCTGTGTATGGAATATCTTGTCTTGGATTATCAATAATTCTTAGTAAATTTAAAATTGTTTTTATCTCTAATGTGTTAAAATACCCTGTCTGAGTTTGAGCATAACAGGGGATTCCTTCTCCAGTTAAAACATCAACAAAAACATCAGACCATTCCTTCATAGTCCTAAGTAAAATCACAATGTCCTTGTACTGTGCCTTCTTATATTTCTTAGTTTCCTTATCATAAATTTCAAGTCCATCTTCTTCATCAATAAGTTCTTTAATTCTTAGTGCTATAGCTTTTGCTTCTATTTCCTTTTTATCTTCGCCTGTGTTTTCATCTAATATCTCAGGAACTAGAATTACTTCACTACTGTTTGATACAAAATTAGAATCTTTAGGGAAGTCTGCACCTGGGTAAAGAGCTGCCTTATCGTCATATGTAATATTTCCAACCTTATTGGTCATTACTTGCTTAAATATTGCATTAACAGTATCTAAAACAATGTTTCTACTTCTAAAATTCTTATGCAAGTCTATTTTTTGATTTTTTATATTTTCATTATCTTTATTATTTTCGTCATCGTCATACTGCACATACTTTTCCATGAAAATTTCAGGTCTTGCAAGCCTAAACTTATATATGCTTTGTTTTACATCTCCAACCATAAAACGATTCGGCTTATCATAACGTTCTCTAGAAACACTATTTAATATGGTTTCTTGGACAGAGTTACTATCTTGATATTCATCTATTAATATCTCCTCATAGTGCTTAGCCAATTCATCGGCTGCTGATGAATATACAAGTTTTCCATCTTCCTTTTTCACTAAAATGTTAAGACAAAAATGTTCTAAATCGTTGAAGTCCACAAGGTTTCGCTCTGCTTTTTTCTTATTAAAAGCCTTAGAAAAATCCTTGGTGATATTTATCAGAACTTCTATTGCTGGCTTCATAGCCCCAATATCTTCTACCATCTCTTCTGGGCTTTGGAAAAAGTAACTCTTAATAATATCATTAATTAAATCTTTTACTTCTTGTCTAATCTTTTTGGCTAGATCCTTTTTCTCTTCTGGCACATTCTTTTGTTGTTTCCTAGATAATGCTTTAAATTTAAAATTGCTAAACTCTTCATAATAATCCATATATGTAGCTTGTGTTTCTTTATTTTTAATTTTTTTTAGTCTTTTTACTTGTTTAATATCATCATTTATAGCTTCCAAATATGCTTGTGGTCCATCTTCTTCTTCACACAAATCCACAAGTTCCTTATATTTATCCTCTATATCTTCTATAACAGATTCTATGTAGAATTTTAAAGAAAGTATCCAGTCAGTAGCTTCCATATCTTCTACTTTATTAATATCGTATGCATTCTTTTTTTCCTCTAACCAATCTCCTGGCCAAGGAAAACTCATTGAAAATTCATGTAATTTAAGTATTAATTTTTCAATTACATCATCAGACTTTCCAGATGCAAAACATTCTACAAAATACAAGAAGTCCTTATCTTCCTTTTCATAATATTCTTCAAGAAGTTTCTCTATAACGTCTGACCTTAGCAAAACAAGTTCTGATTCATTAGCAACTCTAAAAGAAGGATCAATATGAATTATATTAAAATAATTTCTAATAACAAATAAACAAAAACTATGAATAGTTGTTATCTGTGCATTATGAATTAACATCATTTGCTTTTGTAAGTGAAGGTTTTCAGGCTCATAAGATATCTTTTCTTCTATTGCTTGAGCAATTCTCTCTCGCATTTCAGCGGCCGCAGCATTTGTGAAAGTAACTATTAACAGCTTATCTATATCTATAGGATCGTCACCTTCAGAAATCATAGAAATAATTCTCTCAACCAATACAGCAGTTTTTCCTGAACCTGCTGCTGCAGAAACTAAAATATTCTTGTCCCTAAGGTCAATTACTTTCTGTTGTTCTTTCGTCCAATTCATAATTGGCTAGCCCCTCCTTAATTTTATCCCATATTTCATCATCTTTTAGATCAAATAACTTTCTATAACTATATCCTTCTATTTTAGGATCAAAACCACAAATCCCATCATAAGGACAATATTTGCAAGCTGTCCTATCCTTATATTTATAAGGTCTTGCCTCTAAATCACCAGACAATATACCTCTACCATATTCTTTTACTAGTCCAGTAACATATCTTTCTATAGCCTTTAACTTTGTTTTCGCCAGCACTTTTGAATTCTTAGTAAGAATACCTTTAGTAGTGGTAGCTACTGGTATTACACTTGAAGTTACCGAAGGCTTTATGTGTTCACTTTCTTTATTATCAAAGCTTTTATCTAGGCGCATTATCACCTCATCATCCCTATTAACAACACCATCCATCTTTAACTCTTTTAATATGCTCATTTCTACATCACTATTCTTATCAACAATGGGATCATCTATGTGATAATATAAAATCCCTGCAGGAATAATTTCTTTATCCGGATTAAGCTTCTTCATATATTCAATAGCAGCATTTAAATAAATAGCTAATTGAAGTTGCAATCCATGATAAATGCCTAACAAATCAAAGCTAGTTTTTCCTGATTTATAATCAACTACTCTAACCATTAATTTGTTATCATCCTCAAAAACATCTATCCTATCAATTCTTCCACGTAATTTAACCGAGCTGTCTTCTGAAAGCATTATATCAAGGCTTTCTAGCCCTTCTTCTTCTGAAAAGTAAACCTCATAACCAAAGGGTATAAAGTCACCTTTAGTTATTTGTTGTTTCAGTGCCCATATTGTTCTTGTGACTATCCTCTTTGCCCTACTTACTATATATTCATGACGTCTACTGCTACTAAATATAGCATTATTGTCGTCTTCTGCTGCTAGAATAACACTTTCTTCTGCCCACTCATTCTGTATATCTTCCGGTATATTACTCCAATCATAAGCACTATTATGTAATCTTTTCGAGAATATCTCTAAAGAATCATGAAATAAATTCCCTATATCAAAGACTTGCAAACTATATTCCACGCGTTCTTGCAAGTTTAATCCGTATTTTGCATAATGTGAAAATGGGCAAGATCCAAATTGCTCAAATCTTGTAACGCTGCCTAAAAGTGAATTGCCATATAAGTCCTTAGCAATATCTTCACCCAATCTAAGTTCAAAATTTTTGTAAAAAGCTCCTTTAATTATGTTTTTTAATATATCTTGTCCTTTATCATCCTGATAATAGTAGCTATATAGTTCTCTCCAACAATTTGAAACATCTGCATTTGTATATGTTTTTACACCTTTAATCAGATACTCTATCCCTTTATCAGATCCCAAAATATGTTCTAGGTCTTCATTGTTTTCTTCTTCGTCAGCAATTTTAATACTTGGAAAAAGTTTTAATATTAGATTAATTAAATAAGAAGGCCTTATAGTGCTTCCTTCCTCATCTAATTTGCTATATGATAAATATAATCTTTCCTCTGGCTTGGTCATAACTAAGTACAAATAGAACTGTTCTATGTATGCAGCTTGCCTTCTAGTAGGAGCTAATTCTAATTCTTCTTTAGATAGTAATTCCCTGTCTAAATCTGATAAGATTCCACCTTCACCACTATTTTTAGGAATTATACCATCATTAACTCCAATAAAAAACACTGCCTTGATATGGTTTAATCTCGTTCTTTCAATATCACCAACCACAACTTGGTCTAGCCCAGGAGGAATTATTCCAACCTTTGCTTCACTAAGCCCCGCTTCAAGAATTTCAATATATTCATTAAGCGGTAGATTTTCTTCACCTAGTAATTCCACCATTTTTTCAAATAAATCAATAACAATACCGTATATTTGTTGATATTCCTTGGCAATTGAATACATACCTTCTTCTTCAAGTTGTTTTCTGAAAACCTCTAGCTTTTCTGCTACATTAATTTCTGTTATTTGCTCATATATAGCTATTGTATACTCTTTTACTGTCTTCTCTTTATCTAACAAAACTTCTGCTAATGGAACTAGGTTTTCTACTAACTCACTTCTAATCTTATTTATTTGATTTAACTGCCCTTCTTGTTGGCCTTTATATTCCCTAGTCCATTCTTTCTCCCAAGAGCTCTTTCCTCTGATGCCATAGGCTATTATGTAATTTTCCAAAATATCCAGTTCATCATATGAATAGTCTAGTAATCCACTTCTTAAAAATCTAAATACACTCTCATAATCAAAATTATCCTTAATAATATCAAGCATGGCACGAAGCATTTCAACAAATGGATTGTTTAACAGTTCCCTCTTATTATCAATAAAACAGGGAATGTCTGCTCCTTGAAATTCTCCTTCTAAGGTATTAGCATATTTGCTTATGTCTCCAGTAATAATTGCTATATCTTGATAACGATATCCTTCTTCCCTAACCAATCTCATTGTTTCCCTAACAACAAAGCTAACTTCTTGCTTAGGATTTCCCGAAACATGAATCTTAATATCATCTTGAGGCTCTTCATATTTATTATAAGGGTACCTAAATAGATTCCTTTCTAAAGATGCCAAGGCCTTATGATCTTTAAATCGAAATATTTCATTATTATGCTTAGCTGAAGGATATATTGGCTTGTCAATATTTATATTGTTTTCTTTGGCAATTTCATATAAACGATGTATAGTTTTTTTACTTAAATGAAATAACTCAAACTCTTCCCCTAGTCTACTTATGTCTTCCCTTTTATCTACAGTAATAGTAATAAGCACCTTTTTCGATAGTTTCATTAATAGGCCTAATAATTTGTACTGAGCAGGAGTAAAGCCCGTAAATCCATCAAACGATATAACACTATTTTTAATTAAGTCAGACTTATCAATTACATTCGATAAAACATCTAGTATCTCTTCCTGTGTAATATATTTTTCCTCTAAATATTCTTTAAAAGCATTATATATGATGCCTATGTCATGAAGTTTGTTTGAAAGCATAGGTCTGTCTTTTACATTATCTTTAATTATCTTTAAATCTTCTCCTGTAACATTGTATTGGAACATTTCTGAAATTAGAGATTGTAATTCATTAACAAAGCCAATCTTACTTGTTTCCTTACCAAAAAAGATTAGTTCGTCATTTTTAAGAGATAGGACTTTTCTTAAAATCATACTTTTACCCGTATCTTCTAATACTACTTGCCCACTAACTCCAAGCTCATCAAAAACATGGTAAGCTAAGCGTCCAAAGCTTAAAATATCAACATTCATAGTTCCATGATATGGGTGTTTTTTTACTATCTCTTTTTGAGTTTGAAGGGTAAATTGTTCTGGCACTATTATCAAATAATTGATATCTTCATTCAGAATCGATTTATCAATTATTTCATTATATAGTTTGTGTGATTTTCCAGAACCGCTATTTCCCAAAATAAGTTGTAAAGACATATATTCCTCCCTAATGGCATGACCACTTTCAAAAAGCGTAAATTCTTGTTTAAATGAATCATAATTGTAATTTAATATTAATAATATATATAAAGTATTTTTATGCAAATGTTCATTCATTTTTGTCAGATTGCATATTCACAAATATCAAGAAAGGCAAGGTGATAAAAATTGTCAAACCCTAAAATTTTAGTAGTACATTTAAAAGAAATTATATATACAGTAATATTTGCAGCCCTGGGAATTCTACTTATAATTTTACTAGTTGCTATGTTCCTAAATAAGGACAAATATGCTAATTCTACAAAACAAGACCAACTATATATCCCTGGTGTTTATTCGGCAGCTTTAATTTTAAATGATAGCGCTCTAAATCTAGAAGTTCTTGTAGATGCTAACCATATTAACTCAGTAGAAATAGTAAATATTGATGAAGCTACAACTACTATGTTCCCCTTAATTAATCCCTCATTAGAATTAATTTCTTCTCAACTTTATGATGGTGTTCTTCTTGAAGATGTAGAATTTTCTGAAAACGGCCAGTATACTCAAACTATAATGCTCGATGCAGTAAAGGTTGCTTTAGAAAAGGCAAAAGTTCAACCCTTACAATAACTACATATTTTAAGACTTAAGAGACAGAAAACTTCCTTACTTCTTTAATAATACTATATTAGTAGTAAGGTATGTTCTCTGTCTCATTTATATTATTATTAAGATTTAATTATTTTACTCTTTTCTAAGTCTTCTAGCCAAATTCTTGCGCTTGCATCACTTGGCATTTTAAGACCATTTCTTGGTGAAACAGTAATTGAACCGATTTTAGGACCGTCCGGCAGGCATGAACGTTTAAATTGTTGAGAAAAAAATCTTGAGTAAAAATAACTTAACCATTTATAAATTGTTTCTTCTGCATATACATCTTTGAATGCTATTGTTGCCAAGTAAAGTATCTTTGATGGCATAAATCCATATCTTAAGACATAGTATAAAAAGAAATCATGCAGCTCATAAGGCCCTACTACTTCCTGTGTCTTTTGAACTATCTTACCATCTACAGCAGGCAATAATTCTGGACTTACAGGTGTGTCTAGTATATCATATAAGACTTCTTTAAGTTCATCCTTATCTGTTTTATCTGCACAATATTCTACCAAGCATTTAACTAAGGTTTTTGGTATGGTCGAGTTTACTGCATACATTGACATATGATCTCCATTATAAGTTGCCCAACCTAGTGCAAGCTCTGACATATTTCCTGTGCCAATAACGATGCCTCCACATTGATTAGCCACATCCATTAACACTTGAGTCCGCTCTCTAGCTTGAGAGTTTTCATATGTTATATCATGTTTATTTATATCATGTCCAATATCTTTAAAATGCTGGATAACCGCATCTTCTATGGGAATTTCCCTGAGTGTGGCTCCTACATATTTTGTTAAGTCTAATGCGTTTTTATGGGTTCTATCTGTTGTTCCAAAACAAGGCATAGTTACACATACAATACCTTTTGGATCTAGTCCCATTAAATCATATGCTTTTTTAGTTGCCAAAAGAGCTAAGGTGGAATCAAGACCTCCAGATATTCCAATTACAGTATGCTTAATCTTAATATGCTCTATTCTCTTCTTTAAACCATGAGCTTGTATGTTTAGTATTTCCTCACATCTTTCTTCCCTTTCTTCTAACTTATCAGGAATAAAGGCATATTGATTAACCTTTCTTGTTAACATTGTTATCTCTTTACTAACATCAAATTCAAAATCAACTATAATATAATCATCATTTTCTTTTAATTTATAAATTGAATTTCTTCTTCTATCATTGTAAAGTTTGTCAAAATCTATTTCTGTAATAAGCAATTTGTCATATGAAAAATTAGATTCACTTAGGATTTTTCCATTCTCAGCAATAATATTGTGCCCGGAAAAAACTAGGTCAGTTGTAGATTCACCTTCTCCAGCGTCAGATTTTATATATCCACTTATTAAGCCCGCTGATTGCATTCTTAATAAATCTCTTGTATACGAATCTTTGCCAATAGTTCTAGGGCTAGCAGATGGATTTAATATTATTGTGGAACCTTTTTGTGCATGATTAATAGCAGGCGGTATTGGTGCCAGTTGATCTTCCCCTATTTCCACGCTAATTACCAGTTCTTTTCGGTTTTTACATCTTAGCAATAGATTAGTACCCATTGGAACCTGAAAGTCCCCTACGTTAACAAGAACAGGTTTATCATTTCCCGAATTAAAATATCTGGATTCATTCATATCACTGTGATTAGGTATATGCTTCTTAGGAACAAGTCCAAGTATTTTACCACCTTGAACAATAGCTACAACATTATAAAGATTAGAGTTCCTTACAAAAGGCAAACCCAGAGCAATTAACATATCCATACCTCTGGTATACTCAGCTATCTTTATTAATTTCTCTTCAGCACTTTTAATCAATACATCATGCAAAAACAAGTCAGCACAAGTATATCCCGTAAGACATAGCTCCGGGAATACTAAAACTTTAACCTTCCCTTTACCTGCTTGGTCTATTAATTTAATAACTTGTTCTCCATTATATTCGCAATTAGCAACCTCAATCTTTGGCGTTACCGCTGCTACCTTTACATAACCGTATTTCATGATATGAGACCCTGCCTTTCACCATTCCATTACAAAATCAATCAATCTTATAATACTACATAAATCCCAGAAAATAAATAGTTAACTAAAAGTATATTAATTTCTCTACCTCAATCTACTCCTTATCTGTTTAGGCACGCTTCCATCATTATCTTCTGTAATCGGCAGAATAGAAAGCATGGTTTTAATTACACCGTCCATATTTTTCTCCGTCTTGCAGTTCATCCTCTTAAGTCATACAAGCAATCATAGATACG
>CAZJCV010000001.1:168406-177475 GCA_964544535.1 uncultured Lachnospiraceae bacterium
TTTTTCTCCGTCTTGCAGTTCATCCTCTTAAGTCATACAAGCAATCATAGATACGCACAATAAAAAGAATGCCGGAATTCCTTTTTGTTGTACGAGTACTGCATGTTATAATTATCATTTTTTTACATATTAGCCTATATTTATGTGTAGGTCAATTCGTTAGTATAGAGTTTTGCTTAATATGTATTTCTTTTCCTTAACAGTTTAAAAGAATAGTCTATATGTAGAAATATAAAAAGAAAAAAAATAAAGGCAGCTTAGCAAGCTGCCTCTTATCATTTGTTGTAATACCCAAAATGCCGGTTCCTGCATTTTGATTCCTAGCTTAGCTAGGTGGGAAACCTCATATAAACTTTTGTCTTCCGCTCAAGGCGGCCTGACATCCATTTATAAATTTGGTAACCCGTATAAATGTTGTAGGTTCAAAATAACAGGAGTGTCGTACATCTCAGGATATACTTTTTTTATTTGACTTCATTATACCTTATTATAATCAATTATTCAAGGCAATCATATGACATACCTTAAATTGGCACATCTTACATTAAGTCGACAAAAGCACTTATTAATATTTAAATATCAATTCATTCTATGCATATAGTCTGATTATTATAGTAATGTCTCTGCTAAAATGATCACCATTTTGCTGTCTTAACCAATATTTATATGCATCTAATTTGCTTTTGTCGACTTAAACTTATTTTTACCTGAACCCATATTTATATACACTAATTTGACTAGAATTTTTTTCTTTTTTAATGTTTAAAATGTCTCATTCCCGTAAATATCATGGTCATTCCATATTCATCACATTTTTTAATTGAATCTTCATCTCTTATTGAACCTCCTGGCTGAATGATCGCTGTAATCCCTGCTTCATGTGCTGCCTCAACACAATCATCAAATGGGAAGAAAGCATCAGAAGCTAACACTGCACCTATTGGAGCATCTTCTCCTATTAATTCTATACCATGTTCAATACTTTGCTTAGTTGCCCAAACACGATTTACTTGGCCAGGTCCAATACCTATACTTTGCTTATTCTTTGCAAGAGCAATTCCATTAGATTTTACATATTTAACAATCTTCCAAGCAAATTCTAAATCTTCCATCTCCTGCTTTGTTGGTTCTCTTTTTGTAACTACTTTTAAACCACCTTTATCTAGCAACTTTGCATCTATAGTTTGTACAATAAGTCCACCATTTACCTTTTTTAAGTCATATGCATTTTCATCTTGCAAAACATCAATATCTTCTAAAAGAAGAATGCGCAAATTCTTTTTTTCTTGTAGAAGTTCTAAAGCTTCTTTTTCATAAGATGGAATTACAAGTACTTCTAAAAATACGGCTTGCATCTTCTTAGCCAATTCTAAAGTTAACTTATTATTTATAGCAACTATGCCACCATAAATAGATACTTTATCTGCTTTATAAGCCTTATCCCATGCTTCTTCTATATTCTCTCCACTACCAACACCACAAGGGTTACCATGTTTGCTTGCAACCACTGTAGGCTCATTAAACTCTTTTAATAATTCAAGAGCACCATTTGTATCATTAATATTATTAAAGGATAATTCCTTTCCATTTAGCTGTTTTGCATTTGTTAACGAACCTTCTAGATTAGCAATCTCTTTATAAAATGCAGCCTTTTGATGAGGATTCTCACCATATCTCATATCTTGAACTTTTTCAAAAGTCATAGTTAAAGTTTCTGGTAAATCAAAATCTTTTCTTTCATTTTTAATATAATTTGCAATTAAAGTGTCATAACTTGCAGTATGCATAAACACTTTTTGCATTAAAGAAAACTTAGTATCTATACTTACTTCTTTGTTTGCTTTTAGCTCATCTATTACTAGTTTATAGTCCTTTGGGTCTACTACAACAGTAACATCTTGATAGTTTTTAGCTGCTGCACGTAGCATAGTAGGACCACCAATATCAATATTCTCTACTACTTCATCCCATGTAACACCCTCTTTTAATATGGTGTTCTTAAATGGATACAAATTCACAACAACAATATCTATTGTATCTATTTCTAGGTCCTTAATTTGTTGCATGTGTTCAGGCCTATCTCTTTTTGCAAGAAGCCCTGCGTGTACAGCTGGATGTAAAGTTTTTACCCTTCCATCAAGGCATTCGGGAAACTTTGTTATATCAGATACTTCAGTTGCATCAACACCCTCATCTATTAACTTTTTATAAGTACCGCCTGTTGAAATGATTTGAATGCCCATGTCTACTAATTCTTTTGCAAATGAAACAATACCAGTCTTATCAGATACACTAATTAATGCTCTCATTACTTCCTCCTTCTTAGTAAAAACATAATGTTTTATAGCACTGGGCTTTAATTTTAAGACAAAAAAATGGCTAACACGGAATTTGTCCTAAATAAGATCCCAATGTTGCCCAGGCGGTCGGCTATTATATGTTCATGTACTTCCTATAGGTTATTTCCTATTATTCCGCCAGTCGTACAATCTAAGATTACTTTACTATAAATCTTAATAGATTTCAATATCTTATGGTTGTTTATTAGACAATACTCTTGTATAATTTTATTGATAAATACTTTTAACATTCTTTAACTATTAGATAATTTGAATGGAGAAGATATGAAAAATAAAAACAAAAAGTTAAAATTTAAGCCAACAAATTTCTTAATAGGTCTTGTTTTTACCCTGTTTTTTATCTCTATAGGGGTAATTTTTGCTGTCAACTTTAGACCCTTATATTATTTTGATATAGACTATTTAAACATCCCTGAAAGCTCTGGCTATGATAAGGAACTTATCCGCAGAAACTATGATGCCTTAATTGATTATAATTCACCCTTTTACAAGGGGAAGTTGGAATTTCCAGACTTACCATCTTCACCCCAAGGACTACAGCACTTTGAAGAAGTTAAAGACATATTTATAATATTTTATTATCTAGCCTTTATAACATTAATTGCTTGCCTTGCAATTATAATATATAAGAATAAAAAGAATGATAAAACGTATCTTTTAACGTCTTCCATTACTGTTGTCGTTCTTCCATTAGTTGTTGCCTTAGTTTCCGCCATTAACTTTGATAAGGTCTTTACACTTTTCCACAAAGTATTCTTCCGTAACGATTATTGGATCTTCATTCCTCAGTTTGACCCTATAATCAATATACTTCCCCAAACCTTTTTTCTGCATTCCCTGATTCTAATCTTAGTGGTTATTTTGATGGGAAGTCTGGGTTTACTTATAAGTGCTTATAAGGTAGCACAATCTTAAATTCCGTCCCCTTACCTATTGAACTTTTAACTTCAATATTTCCATCATAAAGCTGAACAATATGTTTAACAATTGATAAACCTAAGCCAGTTCCGCCCATTTTTCTAGAGCGTCCCTTTTCTACCCTATAAAAACGTTCAAATATACGAGGTAAGTCCTTTTTAGGGATTCCAATACCACTATCTTTTACAAGAATAAAAAGATTATCATCTTTTTCCTTACATACTACCTTAATTACTCCTTCTTCTGTATATTTAATAGCATTATCTATTAAATTAATAAACAATTCTTTTATACGATCAGGATTACCTGAAAAAGGTCTAATATAGGATGGGGCCTCATATACTATTTTTACTTTATCATTATCACTAGTTTTATATTCTAAAAGTTCTAAAACATCAGTTGCAACTTTATTAATATCACAAAGAACTGTCTCTCGTTCATCTCTTGATTCAATTTCAGATAGAAGTAAAATATCTTCAATTAGTCTTGACAGTCTTTCCACTTCAATATCAATAATATCTAGAAACTTATTAGCTACTTCCTTTTCTTCTACTTTTCCATATCTCAATGTCTCTATAAAGCCTTTTATAGAAGTGAGAGGTGTTTTTAGTTCATGGGTAACATTAGAAACAAAATCAGTACGTACATTTTCTAACTTCTTGATTTGTGTAATATCCTCTACTATTAACAACACTCCAAATAACTCCCTACTTCCTGCCACTAAGGGGGTTCCGGTTATGGAAATTGTCTGGTTTTTCTTTGTTCCAGTGCCTTCTAGTTTGATTTTCTTATTTTTATTTCTAACTTTGTCCATAGCATTGTAGATTATAATATTTCTAACAACACTATAAATCGAGCTACCTTTCATGCTTTCTTTTTTATCTTCAAGAGCCATAATATCTATAAATGATTTGTTGAAAAAAAGTATCTCGTCATTATCATTTAAGGCTATTACGCCACCAGCCATACTTCCTAATATAGCTTCAAGTTCTGTTTTACGCTGGGTTAAATTACGAATAGTATCATTTAAGTTGCTAGACATAGTATTAAATGCTGAAGCCAGTCTTGCAATATGTGATTTACCTTTTTTATATATTTTAATACTATAATCACCATCAGATATGTGTTCTGCTGCTTCAGTTATTTCTTCAATTGGTTTATGTATTAGCTCTGTAAATAAAAATGCAACTAAAAAGGCTATAATAATACAAACAATTATTGCTCTAATTATTGAATATTTGACACTGTTATTAAAATTAGATATCTCATGAAAAGGTGTCGCTACCCTTAATACTCCAGTAAAAGACTCGCTAGCAACAGGTATAGCATAATAAAAATAATCTATTCCTAAAGTCTTTGAATATCTTGTGACAGAAGTCTTTTTACCTCTAAGTGCGTCTAGAACTTCTTCTCTATCACCATGATTCTCTAATTGGTCTTCTGCTTCTGAATCAGACAACACCTCACCATCTAAATCAATAACAGTAATACGCTTACTATATTTTTCACCATAAGATTTCGTAAATGCCGAGAAATCATTAGCAAAGTCAAACTTTGTTAATTCAAATGCATCCGCTATTAATTCTGCTTGTCTGATATAATGTTCATTATTCTCATCTTCTATATATTTGTAGCCTGTATTCCAAAAAGTTGTAGCAGAAATGCCTATTGCCAATAATATAATAATTATATAACTAAGTAGTATCTTTTTCTGCATAAACTAACCTCGCTTACTTAAATTTATATCCCATACCTCTTACTGTTTTTATAAAAACAGGAAGGCTTTCATCAGATTCAATCTTTTTCCTTAAATTACTTATATGAACATCAACTGTTCTTGTTTCTCCAACATAATCGTAACCCCAGATTCTTTCTAATAATTGATTTCTGGTAAATACAATACCACGATTTTTAGCTAGCAAATATAAAAGCTCAAATTCCTTAAATGAAAGACCAATTAATTCATTATCAACAGTCACCGTACGTCTAGATGGGTTAACTTCAAGATTATCAATAATTATTATACCTTCATCCTCTTCCCTCTTCAAATTGTTTATATTACTTCTTCTTAGAACTGCTTTGATTCTTGCAAATAATTCATGTACACCAAAGGGCTTAGTTAAATAATCATCAGCACCTATTTCAAGTCCTACTACTTTGCTGATTTCACCGCCTTTTGCCGTTAACAAAATAACTGGTAACTGACTATGATTTTCTGAAGAGCGAATCTTTTTTAGTACGTCAATACCACTCATTCCTGGTAACATCCAGTCGAGAATAACTAAATCAACTTCTTCTTTTTTTAGAATGTCTAAAGCCTTTTCTCCTGTATCAGCCTTTAACGCCTGATATCCTTCTTGTTCCAAATTGTATTCAAGCAATTCTAATATATGCTCTTCATCATCTACTACAAGTATTCTCCTCATAACAACTATGCCTTTCTTTATTTACCCTATAGTTAAAATTCCTGTTAAAATAAGCTTAACCTATTCTGCAACATTTGTGGCATGATCAGCCATTCTTTCTATCTCTGTAACTGTCTTCATTATTGATGTGACTTCTCTTAAAGGACTGTGCCTTATTAATTTTAACATAATAATTTGCTTAATCAAAGGCCTTTTACCCAAATCTACCAGTTATATATTCTTCTGTGTTTTCTCCTGTTGTACGCTGAGTTGATTTACTTTCGCCTTTTTTATCTGTTTCTTTATTACTACCAAATGCAGTTAGGGATAATGCAAGTATAAATACTAAAAATATCCTCATTATTTTTTTCATAATCGCCTCCTAGTTTTTGTAAATTAATTTTATTATTTTATTAATGTCCTTTAAAGTACACTTCTATAATATTGATATTTTGTTATAAGCATATTTGTTGCTTGTAAAGTGTTTGGATATCTTCTCATTTATAATTTTCTATGTTAATATTAAAATTGATTGTTTATTATAATAAACAACTTATATATTTTACTTATACTTATAGGGGGTATTTTCTAATGAAAAGACAAGATTATTTAAGTTGGGATGAATACTTTATGGGAATAGCCTTATTATCGGCCAAAAGAAGTAAAGATCCTAATACTAGTGTTGGGACATGCATAGTTAGTGATGAGAATAGAATCTTATCTGTCGGCTATAATGGAATGCCAATGGGATGTTCAGATGATGAATTCCCATGGGAAAGAGAAGGCAGTACCTTAGATACCAAGTATGCCTATGTTTGTCATGCAGAAATGAATGCAATCTTAAATTATACAGGCACAACTTCCATAAAAGGTGCAAAATTATACACTACACTTTTTCCCTGTAATGAATGTACAAAGGCCATAATTCAAAAAGGTATTAAAACAATTTTTTACCTCTCAGATAAATACGCAGACACAGATACCACAATAGCATCAAAGCGTATGCTCGATGCCGCAGGCATTAGCTATCATCAATACAAACCTACAGGTCGTCAAATCTCGATTCCTTTGTAGAAAATAAAAAAAACAAAAACAGCTAATGGCCAGCAAGTAACAACTGGCCATTAGCTATTTTTTATTATTTATTTCAAAACATCAAACTACACATCGACACTATAGTTTGGAGCTTCTTTTGTTATTTGAACGTCGTGTGGATGACTTTCTCTTAAGGAAGCAGCAGTTATTTTAACAAACTTCCCGTTTTCTTGTAAGTCTTTTATGGTTGGTGTTCCACAGTAACCCATTCCTGAACGTAGTCCACCTATCAATTGGAATATAGCATCTTCTGCACTACCTTTAGAAGCAACCCGCCCTTCTACACCTTCAGGAACTAACTTCTTAGCATTATCTTGGAAATAACGATCTTTACTACCAGCCTCCATAGCTGCTATAGAACCCATTCCACGATATACTTTATATTTTCTACCTTTATATAATTCAAATTCTCCTGGACTTTCATCACAGCCTGCAAGAATACTACCCATCATACATATACTAGCACCTGCAGCAATGGCTTTTGTAATATCTCCTGAGTATTTTATTCCACCATCTGCAATAATAGGTACATTATACTTCCTAGCAACCTCATAAGAATCCATAATAGCTGTAATTTGTGGAACCCCAATTCCCGCCACTACTCTTGTAGTACATATCGAACCTGGTCCTATTCCAACCTTAACGGCATCTACACCTACTTTTATTAGACTCTCTGTTGCCTCTCCTGTTGCCACATTACCTGCAATAATTTGTAAATCAGGATATGTGGAAGTCACCATCTCAACAGCCTTAAGCACATTTGCTGAATGTCCGTGTGCTGTATCAATAACAATAACATCTACTTTAGCATTAACCAAAGCCTCTACACGGTCAAGAACATCTGCTGTAATACCTACTGCAGCCGCACATAGCAAGCGGCCTTGTGAATCTTTGGCAGAGGATGGATATCTGATTGTTTTTTCAATATCTTTAATAGTAATTAAACCTTTTAAATTACCTTCGTCATCCACAAGTGGAAGCTTTTCAATTCTATGTTCTCCTAGTATTTTTTTAGCTTCTTCTAGAGTAATTCCTTCTTTAGCAGTAATCAATCCTTCTGATGTCATAGATTCTTTAATCTTCTTTGTAAAATCTGTTTCAAATCTAAGATCTCTATTTGTTATTATTCCTACAAGTTTTTTACCTACTGTAACAGGTACTCCAGAAATGCGATACTTTGCCATAAGGTCATCTGCATCTTTTATAGTATGTTCTGGTGATAGATAAAAAGGATCTGCAATTACTCCATTTTCTGAGCGCTTTACCTTGTCTACTTCTACTGCTTGCTGTTCAATGCTCATGTTTTTGTGAATTACACCAATTCCACCTTGTCTAGCTATTGAAATTGCCATTCTGTTTTCAGTTACTGTATCCATACCTGCACTCATCATTGGAATGTTTAATCTTATTGTACTCGTTAAATTAGTAGATAAATCTATATCATTAGGTAATACCTCTGAGTAAGATGGCACTAATAAAACATCATCAAACGTAATTCCTTCTTTAATAATCATTCCCATATAAATTAACCTCGCCTTCTAAACTTTTCAATTGTATTTTTAGTGTTTTTTATTCCACTATTTTTCTAGGTGCTTTTAGTTTAATTGCTCTTTTTAAATCTTCACTTGGTTCAAAAAAAATTTTATAAGCTGAATCGCCTTTTCTATATATGATTACATAAGGCTTTGTATTTGGATCTCTAGAAGAATAATTCTTCGTCTTGAAACTTTGCTCTTTATATTGATCTAAAGTATGCGAATCCAAAGGGGCTATTATTTCAACTTGTTCAAGTTCAATTCTTAGGTCTGATTTTCTTTTGGCTCCACCAAAAATCTTATCAAAATCCAGTTGACCATCGACAAAAACGTATTCATATTCTACATTTAGCCTGGGGAAAAAGTAAATAACTGCAATGATAATAGCAAGACTAATAAGAAAAGTTGGTAT
Source organism: uncultured Lachnospiraceae bacterium (assembly GCA_964544535.1). GTDB lineage: Bacteria > Bacillota > Clostridia > Lachnospirales > Lachnospiraceae > JAAYRG01. The sequence continues at coordinate 177,132 of CAZJCV010000001.1, forward strand.
ATTATATAGAGAAAGGAAAACTGCAAATATGGCTACTATAATCATAAATACTCTTAGCATCTTGCTTCCAATAGTCTCTCTTCTTTTTACACTCGCTTCAACATAAGAATAATCTTTCATTAAAGTTTCCTCCATAAAGAATCTCGTATTTTATTGTTCCTTAAAAAATAGCTTAAGTTATTATAACAAACATCTTGGAATATTAAAACCCTATAAAAGAAAAATAAATAAACAAGGGTTCTATAATTAATGTTGGGCTGGTATTAACATAATACTTCACTCCAACATCTTTTTGTATTAAAATACACTTATAAACCGCCTGCCATTACTTTCAACTCCACGCG
>CAZJCV010000002.1:0-56283 GCA_964544535.1 uncultured Lachnospiraceae bacterium
CTTTTATCTTTTTTAAAACTATAAGTATCCTTCTTCTCCAAGACTTATATATTTATTGTCTCCAATTATAATATGATCCATAAGTTTTACACCAATTAAATCCCCTGCTTCTTTTACCCTTTTTGTTGAATGGATATCTTCACGGCTTGGCGTTGGATCACCACTAGGATGATTATGCAATAGGATTAAATTAACTGCTTCATACTTTAAGGCTGTTAGATAGATTTCTCTTGGAGATAATAAGGATGCATTAACTGTACCTGAAGTCATCTCCATATCCTTTATTTTTCTACTTTTTGTATCTAACATAAGTAAGAAAACTTTCTCCTTAGTTAAATATCGCATATCTTGCATATAATAATTTGCTACTAGCTCTGGACTGGTAAATTGCATTCTCTCTTGATGAGTTGCCTTTGCCATACGTTTAGATAGCTCAGTAACACAAAGAAGTTGAACTGCTTTTACAGGTCCAATCCCATGAATAGACTTTAAATCATTTAAGTTCATATAGTTTAGACCAACTAAACCTGGAGTTGTCTGATTGTAATTTAATACTCTTGCGGCAAGATCAACTGATCTTTCATTTTTTGAACCTGTACGAATAATAACCGCAAGCAATTCTGCCTCGGATAAAACTTGAGGTCCGTATTTCTCACATTTTTCGTAAGGCCTTTCTGTAGCTGGTAAATCTTTTACTGTAAAATACTTTTCTTTCATAGATATCCTCCTGCTTTTCTCTCTCCAAGAAAAGAAGGAATATATAATTAACCCACTTAATAAATGAGCTTACAAGCATTAAATATGATTTATAACTTTTTGTAGATAATAACTGATAAAATAATGCCTATTATACTCGCAATATTTATCTTAACTGCTAGTGCAAAATTTAAAATAAGAATGCCTAAATCTAAACGCAGGGTTCCATCGTTAGATCCTCCAATTGAAAAATCCTTTCCATAGTTAAGTAAGGAAAGATAAGGAACGTCTCTAACTACATATCCTATAAATCCTCCAATTACAATGCCTGCTAATATCATTAAGACAAGTGTCCATGTGCTTTTTGCAACTTTAGCCATAGTTTTATCCTTTCTGTACTTGTAGTAAATCCTATAATAACAATACAATAATTCTAACATAATGTTAGGATTTTGTACATGAAAACAAGTCTTTGTATGTTAATTAATGTCTATTAAGTTTCTTTTATATAATTCTTCTAAGGACATTAGTATTCCATGTTTGGCATGATGCCAGGTTAAGCCTCCTTGAAAATAAACTGCATATGGATCCTTAATTGGTCCATCTGCACTTAACTCAATAGATGAACCTTGAACAAATGCACCTGCTGCCATGATTACATCTGAATCATAACCAGGCATTGGATATGGCTCTGGACTAACAAAGCTATCTACAGGGGCTGCTTTTTGAATTCCCTGACAGAAGGCAATTACTCTTTCTTTACTGCCTAATGTAATTGCTTGAATAATATCATGTCTTTCTTGTTTTCCATTAGGATTTACCAAAAAACCTAGTTTTTCGTAAATATTTGCAGCATAAATTGCTCCTTTTAAAGCTCCTATGGAAACTTGCGGCGCCATAAAAAGTCCTTGAAAAAGTTGGGTGTTTAGCCCAAGACTAGGACCAACTTCTTTACCTAGCCCAGGAGAAGTAAGGCGGTATGCTGCATTCTCAACAAATTCGCTTTTGCCAACTATATAACCTCCTGTTGCTACTAGTCCACCACCAGGATTTTTTATTAAAGATCCAACACATAAATCTGCTCCTACATCTGTTGGTTCGATTATTTCTACAAACTCACCATAACAATTATCAACCATACATATTATATCTGGTTTAATAGATTTAATAAATGAAATTAATTCTCCTATCTGACTTACTGAAAAGGTCAGTCTTGTATCGTATCCCTTTGATCTTTGAATAGTGGCTAGTTTCGTACGTGGATTTATAGCCTTTTTTATACCCTCATAGTCAAAACTTTCGTCTTTCATCAAATCAACCTGAGAATATGTTACTCCATACTCAGCTAAGGAACCATTAGAAGGACGTATTCCAATAACCTCCTCTAAAGTGTCATAGGGTTTGCCAACTGGAGATAATAACTCATCACCTGGTCTTAAGTTTCCTGAAAGTGCAACATTTAAAGCATGGGTTCCACTAGACATTTGAGGTCTAACCAATGCATCTTCTGCATTAAAAACTGAAGCATATACTTCTTCTAGTTTATCCCTTCCTAAATCATTATATCCATATCCTGTTGTTCCACTAAAATGCATTTCACTTACCCTATTATCTTGCATAGCTTTTAAAACTTTTAGTTGATTGTATTGTGCTATCTTATCTATCTGAGAAAAACGGTCATATAATTCTTCTTCTATCTCATCACAAAAGTTTAGTACCGTTTCACTAATATTCATCTCTTTAAACATATCATTTATCTTCTCGTCAATATTGAATTGTTGTGTTTGCTTATCCATATATCTTCTTCTTTCTTAATTCTTCAAGTATTTTATTTAGTATTAGTTCATTATCATAATGTAGTTTGCTTTTATCAATCCATGTTACTTCTTTTTCACGTTTAAACCATGTTAATTGCCTTTTTGCAAAATGTCTTGTATCACGTTTTAACCTATAGATCGATTCCTCTAGATTAGTTTCTCCTTCAATAAAAGCAATGATTTCTTTATAGCCTAAACCTTGCATAGATACCATGTCTTTTTTACATCCTTTAGACAATAGTTCTTTAACTTCACCTACTAATCCCTTTTCTATCATTTGATCAACTCTAAGATTAATACGTTCATATAGGTGTTCTCTTTCATCTGTAAGAACTATATAAGAAAAGTTATAAGGTGATTCTTTTTTTTCTTGCTCTTTATTATGTTCTGATATTCTTTCGCCTGTTTCTTTGTAATATTCTAGTGCCCTAATTACTTTTTTAATATTATTAGGATGAATTTTTGTTGCAGCTTCACTATCTACTTCTTCTAACTTCGAATGAAGGTAATTATTTCCCTTTTCTTTTGCAAGAGCGTCAAGCTTTTGTCTATAGATAGGGTCCTCTTTTGACTTTTTAAAATCAATATCATAAAGAAGGGCCTGAATATAAAACCCAGTCCCACCAACTATTATCGGTAGCTTACCTTTATTATAAATATCTTTAATAGCAGCTTTAGCATATGTCTTGAAATTAACTACATTAAATTCTTCCTGTGGATCTAAAATATCTATTAGATAATGCTTTACTCCATTCATTTGCTCTTTGTTTATTTTAGCTGTACCTATATCCATATGTCTATATACCTGCATAGAATCTGCTGATATAATTTCAGCATTAATTGCTTTTGCTAATTTAATAGATATTTGTGTTTTTCCTACTGCAGTTGGTCCTGTTATAATTATTAATGGTTTTTTCATAACTTCATCATAATCCTTTTATTTTTATAAAACTCTTTTAAATCTTTTCTCAAGTTCATACTTACTAAGTAAAATCATAGTAGGTCTTCCATGTGGGCAATGATAAGGATTTTCTAATTCCAGCAAGGAAGCTATTAAAACATGTAATTCCCTAGTTGAAAGCTTTTGATTACCTTTTACTGCCGCCTTACAGGCAATAGATGCAACCTTATCTATAATAATATCTGATGATTGTTTGTAAGTCTCTTCAGTTAAATTATCAATTAGTTCAATAAATATTTCTTTTTGTGCCAATCCATCTAAGTCACTTGGTATCTCTCTTATTGCATATTCATTACCGCCAAAATCTTCTATTTCAAATCCTAGGGCACTAAATTCATCTTTGAACCTTTCTACAACTTCCTTTTCTCTCATGCTTAGAGTTAGAATTATTGGTGGATTTAAGTTTTGCTTTAAGATATTCTTTTTCTTCAAGTCCTTAATGATTTTCTCATAAAGAACTTTTTCATGAGCAGCATGTTGATCAATTATATATAGATTTTCATCATACTCCACCAACCAATAAGTTGAAAATACTTGTCCAATAATTCTATGTTCCATTATAGCTTCTTCTGAAAGAAATGAGTATTGTTCTATTTCTTGTTTTTTCATTTTCTCTTTTTTAATTATATTAGAACTATCTTGGACAACTTCTCTTAATTTACCAATCTCAGTCTCTTTCACACTTTCACTTAGCTCTTGATTTTTAAGTCTGTTTGCTTCAAAAGGCTCAGGAGAACTCTTACTCTTAGTTTTTATTTCTTTAGCTGCTTTTTTATCCTCTGCAAGCTTTATCTGCCTGATATGTTCCTTAGTTGTTAATGCATTCTTTATGCTATTATATATAAAATCATAAACCACTTTTTTTTCTTCAAAACGAACTTCAAGCTTTGTTGGGTGAACATTTACATCTACACTTTTGCTATCCATCTTTATATATAAAGATGTAAATGGATATTTATGATTCATTGTATAAGGCTTATAGGCTTCTTCTATAGCTTTTGTAATAATATCACTTTTTATATAGCGTCCATTTAAAAAATAATTTTCATAATTACGATTACCTCTGGAAATGCTAGGATTTGCTATATAACCATCTATAGAGATATCTTTAGTTTCCACATTAACAGGAATTAAATTAAATGCAATATCTCTACCGTAGATATTATAAATAATATCCTTAAGATTACCATTCCCAGATGTGTGCAATATTAATTTGTTATTATTAATAAATTTAAATGAAATGTTTGGCTTAGAAGCTGCTAATCTATTCATTAATTCATTAATATAACCTGCTTCTGTGGTAGAAGATTTTAAGAATTTTCTTCTTGCAGGTGTGTTAAAAAACAAACTTCTAACTATAATTGTTGTTCCATTTGGACAGCCTATATCTTCTGCGTCTTCTTTTTTACTTCCCGCTATTTGATATCTAGTCCCAGTAATTGAATCCGATGTTTTTGTAATAAGTTCTACTTGTGAAACAGCTGAAATACTTGATAAAGCCTCACCTCGAAATCCTAAGCTAGATATACTACTTAAATCATCCACAGACTCTATCTTGCTTGTTGAATGCCTTAGAAAAGCATTAGGGATATCTTCTTTATCGATTCCTGAGCCATTATCAGTAACTCGAATAAAATCAATTCCACCTGATCTTATTTCTACAGTTATAGCACTTGCTTTTGCATCTATGGCATTTTCAACCAACTCTTTTACAACTGCAGAAGGTCTTTCAACTACTTCCCCAGCTGCAATATGATTTATTGTATATTGATCTAGCACTTGAATTTTTGACATTTAATCACCTTACCTCTTTTTAGCCTTCTTTTGTAGCAAACTAAGCTTGTTTAAAGCTTCAAGTGGAGTAATATCATTAAGATTTATTTCTTTAATTTCACTTATAATATCATCGTTACCGTGATAGTCAAATATGGTCAGTTGTTCTTGTTTATAGGTTTCTATAATATCAGAACCTTTTACATCAATATCCTTAACTTTTTGTGTTACATCATTTTCACTTAACAAGTCAGCAATTTCCATGGCGCGATTAATTACACTATTTGGTACACCTGATAGCCTTGCAACTTGTATACCATAACTCCTATCAGCTCCACCCCTAATAATCTTTCTTAAGAAAACAATGTCCTCACCTTTTTCCTTAACAGCAATACAATAATTATTAACACTAGCTAACTTGTCTTCCAATTCTGTTAGTTCATGATAGTGGGTGGCAAAAAGCGTTTTAGCTCCTAAAGTTTTTGAATTATTTATATACTCTATAACAGCCCATGCAATACTGAGTCCATCAAAGGTACTAGTTCCTCTTCCAATCTCATCAAGAATAAGTAAACTGTTTTTAGTTGCATTGTTTAAAATGTTAGCAACCTCTGTCATTTCAACCATAAATGTACTTTGCCCTGAAGCTAAGTCATCTGAAGCACCAACTCTAGTAAATATACGATCTACTATTCCTATATCTGCAAAGGATGCAGGAACAAAGCTACCTAGCTGTGCCAAAAGTACAATTAAGGCCACTTGTCTCATATATGTTGATTTCCCCGACATGTTAGGACCAGTAATAATAGATATACGATTACTATCATTATCTAAAAAAGTTTCATTTGCTACAAACATATCATTAGGGATCATTTTTTCTACAACAGGATGGCGACCATCCTTAATATCTATGTATCCATTTGTATTAATTTTGGGACGTACATAACTATTTCTCTCAGCCACTAAGGCTAAAGAGGTAAATACATCTGTTTTCGCAATAGCTTTTGCCGTTTTTTGAATTCGCGCAACCTCTTTTGCAATGTTTTCCCTAATCTCTATAAATAACTCATATTCCAAGTTATAAAGCTTGTCTTCTGCATTTAGAATAGTGTCTTCTAATTCTTTTAACTCAGGTATTGTGTATCTTTCCGAATTAGCAAGAGTTTGCTTTCTTGTCCAGTGTTCTGGAACTAAGTCTTTATATGAATTTGTAACCTCTAAAAAATATCCAAAAACCTTGTTATATTTAATTCTTAAATTTTTTATTCCCGTCTCTTTTTTTTCTTTAGTTTCAAGTTCTGCCAGCCAATTTTTACCTTCGGTTTTTGCCCTTTTTAAGCGGTCAACTTCCTTATTAAACCCATCTTTTATAATACCACCTTCACGAATGAGTATAGGGGGTTCATTAATTATTCCCTTTTCAATTAAATCATATATATCTTCTAAAGTATCTAAGTTCCTATTAATCCCTTGCCATAAGGGTGCTTCTAATTGATTAATTATGTATTTAATATGGGGAATCATAGCTAGAGAATTTTTAAATGATATTAAATCTCTTGGGTTTGCTGATTTGTAGCTTATTCTACCTATTAATCTTTCTAAGTCATATATAGGGTTTAAATATTCTCTTATCTCTTCTCTAATAGTAAGATTGTTATTGAGTTCTTCAATAGCATCTAACCTATCATTAATGTCGTTTTTTTCAATTAAAGGTTGTTCTACATAAGACCTTAGTAATCTAGCACCCATTGCAGTCTTTGTTTTATCTAAAACCCAAAGAAGTGATCCTCTTTTTTGTTTTTCACGCATAGTTTCAACTAGTTCTAAATTTCTTCTGGTTGATGAATCTATAATCATATATTTGTTAGATTGATATGGTATTATTCTCGTTAAATGAGTTAAACTTGTTTTTTGCGTCTCAAATAAGTATTGTAGTAAAGCTCCTGCAGCAACTACACCTATTGTAAAGTCTTCTAAACCAAGGCCATTGAGGTTAGCAACCTTAAAGTGTTCCTTCAGTGCCCTGTCACAATTGTCCTCATCAAAAAACCTAGATTCCAAATAAGATAATGATATTTGCATCCTATTAGTTAGTTCATCTATTAAAAAACCACTAACTGCAAATGTATTGTTGCATACTATCTCAGTTGGTGTGAATTTATTAATCTCATCCATTAACTTAGAGGCAGAATCTAATTCTGTCGCATAGAAATCTCCTGTTGAAATATCAACTATAGAAACTCCGTAAGCGTTAGTTGTATGAACGATACACATTAAATAATTATTCTTTGTCTCTTCTAAGGACTGGGGACTAAAATTAGTCCCTGGCGTAACTATTCTTACAACTTCTCTCTTTACAATTCCTTTTGCTTCATTAGGATCTTCTACTTGCTCACATATTGCAACTTTATATCCCCTCTTTATTAATTTATTAATATAGCCATCTGCAGAATGATGTGGCACTCCTGCCATAGGGGCTCTTTCTTCTAATCCACAACTTTTACCTGTAAGTGTAATTTCAAGTTCTTTAGATGCAATTTTAGCATCTTCAAAAAACATTTCATAGAAATCTCCTAAACGATAAAATAGTATACAATCTTTATAGTTTTCTTTTATACTACAATACTGTTGCATCATTGGTGTCAACTGTGCCATATACTTACGTCCTCCCAAACTAATCTTTAAAATACATCATCTAATAAATTATCCCCATCTGCAGCATTTGTAGCAAGCTCATCACACCTTTCATTTTCAGGGTGTCCATCATGACCTTTTACCCAGTGAAAGTTTACATTATGAGGCTCTTTTGCTTTAAGTATACGCTTCCATAGGTCAATATTCTTAACTGCCTCTTTCTTTTTTCCACGCTTCCAATTATTTTTTTTCCAGTTATCTATCCACTTTTCGTTAAAGGCCTTAACTAGATATTGAGAATCTGAGTATAAATCCACATCACATGGTTTAATTAATGATTCTAAACCAATTATGGCTGCCATAAGTTCCATTCTATTATTAGTGGTTTTTTTGTAGCCTGCAGAATACTCCCTAATATGTTCCCTACCATTAGCATCTGTGAAACTTATAATAGTCCCATAACCACCAGGTCCATCTGGATTACCCCGGGCTGCTCCATCTGTATAAATACTAACTTTCATATCCATAACCATGCCTTTCAAATTCAGAAACACAGGGACAGGTTCATTGTCCCTGTCCCATTGTCTAAATTTTCTTAATATATAAAATAGAAATTACTAAATTATTTTCAAAGATAAATTGTAATTCAGAATCTCCCTTAGAATAAGAATATTGTCCTGTACTTTCTACATATTCACTACCATATGCATTAACAACATCATCTTTACTTGAACCTATATATATTCCTTCGTCTGTAGTCACACTATCATCCACTAATAAAATATTTGCTATATAGTCTTTGCCCTTATCAGTATAGGTAGTCACTTCAAAGCCATTATAATAATAAGTCTTGTCCAGTCCTTGATATGCACAGCTTGGTGCCTCAAAATACTTCATAGGTTTGCCTAGTTTGTTTAGTATAACTTCTGCTTCATCATCTATAGTAATAACAACATCACTACTTTTAAATGCAAAGTTACCTTCCACATCTTCATCCTCATTTTTACTATCCTTATTTTTAGAATCTGCATTATTATCATTTGAATTCTCTGAGGGTTTTTGTTTGTTTACATTATCACTTACTGTTCCATCTTCACTACATGCAACTAGTAGTAAAGCCAAAACAAGCATTATAATTATCTTTTTCACACTTAACACCATACCTTTCTTAGCTTTAAATTTATTCTCTTACTGCGCTTGTGCAGGTGCACCATAACTAACTAACTTTCCATAATTCTCAATTTCGTTTAGCTGATCTTCCTTCATCCACTCGTAATGTTCTAGCTTTTCATTCCAAGTGCTTGCAAGCTTTGTATCATCTTTACGATTTTCTAATGCAAAATCTTCACTTAGGATATGGCCAAAGTAGCTAGTAAACTTTTCTGCACCTGATAAATTCAAATGTAAGCCTGCGTCGAATGTGTCAGTCTCGTAATTAATTCCAATTTCATCAGCTACTTCTAGAAAATTAATATAAGTTAAGTTGTTTTTATTGGCATAATCCACCATCTGCTCATCCCACTGCTCATACCAATATGGGTAGACACTTGGAGATTTTATTAATATCAACTCAATATCATTATCTTTACATATTTTAGTTATCTTGTCTAGGTAATAATAGCTGTTTTCACCAAACTCATAATCCGGAAGAATTCTTCCCTCTGGTACCATAGTAACTGGTTTTATATCCGCCCTCATTAAATAGCCATTATGAGATAAGGGTTCTTTATCAAACATATACTTAAAGTCTTCCTTAGCTAATTCATTCCACCTACTGTGATATCTTAATATAGGAAATACATATTCTATAAAATTCTCTTCTTCTGTCATAGAAGCATTGATAGCAGCAATCTTTGATTTAGACCACTTCATTCCGTCTATTGTCATTCGATTATAAGCTTCATTTTGAGGTTGATCATACTTCATAGCCAGCACATTAAATACTACAACATCTGGAGTTTCATATGTTAAAGTTTCCTCTAAAAGGTAATAAGATTGCCATATAAGTTGTTGTGCACTACCACGAACATAACTAGAAATCCCATACTGATCCCATAATGTGACAGGCGAAACATTAGAAAACACTTCACAGTCACCTAAGAAAATAACATCATGGTCCTTATTAGAATCATAATACTCTTCTACTAAATTACCCTCGAATATTTCTGTCATATACTTTGGCATTAGTATTCTTTGTAATAAAGAGAATACAAAAACAAAAATAATAACTACTAATACATTTGAAATTAGCTTTTTCTTCATAAATCCTCCTGCTAAAATTGGCTATAAATAAACTGGCTAGAATCATATCCTATACCATAAGCACCAAAGATAATTATAACAAAAACTAAAGCACTATAAGCAAGATATCTAACTAACTCTGGTTCTTTTGCTATTTTTTCTCTAACGCTTCCTGTTCTGCCAATTAAACTAACTAGTAGAACTAATAGAACCGCTGGAATTAAAACTATATAATCAGCTAGCTCAAGTCCAATTTTTAATAAACCACCTTGAAATAATTCCATGAAGTTAAAATTTGTAAATATAGTAGCGTACATTCTAAAAGTTGTAGATACATCTCTATAACAATCTAAAACCCTTATAAAACTCATGATCCAAAAAGTTCGACCTACTTGAAATAGTCTAAATAGAAACTTGCCTTTTACGTCAAATCTCTTATGAAACTTATCATATAAGGGCTCTAACTCTTGTGATACCAAAATAACCAAACAATTTAATAGTCCCCAAACAATAAAGTTCCATGCAGCACCATGCCAGATGCCAGTTATAAACCAAAGAATAATACTGGCTATATAAACCGGAAGCCTTTTGCCAATTCCGTCACCAAGCTTTTTACGTGACCATTTTGATAGTTTTAGCATTGGTCCACTTACTGAAATCGGATAAAACAAATATTCTCTAAACCATGATCCTAGAGATATATGCCACCTTCTCCAATATTCAACCGTAGATTTTGAAAAATATGGTCTTATAAAGTTTTCTTGAACCTTAATGCCAAACATTTGAGCAATTCCAATTGTAATATCTATTCCACCTGTAAAGTCTGCATACAGTTGAATGGCATATAAAAACATTAACAAAAGTACATATATTCCTTGGTACTCATCAGGATCTTGAACTATTGTTGTAACACTATTTAACAATCTGTCTGCTATAACCAGCTTCTTAAAGAATCCCCATGTTATTCTTTGCAAGGCTAAACTTATTTCATTTATATCAAAGGAATGTTCCTCGAACATTGTCTTTTTTAAATCATCAAAGCGACTAATAGGACCTTGTATTAATTGTGGAAAAAAAGAACTAAACAAAGCTAATTTAAAAATGTTCTTTTCATAAGGATATTTTTTCCTATAAACATCAATTATATATCCCATAGTTTGAAAAGTATAAAATGAAATTCCTAAAGGCACAGCAAAGTTTGCAAAATTAAGCTGCTTATCTATATTAAAAAAAATAAAGCTAGAGTTAATATTTGCAATTGTAAAGTCAGCATATTTAATAACTGCCAATATACCAAAATTAATTATTAGACAAAACACAAGAAGCTTCCATCTCTTGTCTTTTGCTTTTTCTCTATATTCTTTTCTTTCACTTCTTGACAAGTTGGATTTGTTTTCTTTTAAATAAAGTTCTTGTGCTTCATGGCTTTGACTTATTTTAATGCTGAATAGGTATGTAGAAAGTATTGTCGCTATAATATAAATTAAGAACTTTACTCCAGCATAAGCATAAAAAACACCAGAAGCTATCAATAATAAAACCCATTGAAACTTCTTAGGTATTAAATAATATATAAGAAAAGTTATAAATAGAAAGAAAATAAATGTATATGAAGTAAATATCATGATTCCTCCTAATAATCCTCATCTAAAAGTTTTTCTATTAATTGATATAATGTTTTTGCTGAATTGAAATTTTCAGGTATGATGTGCTCTACAGGAATTGCAACATCAAACTCATCATTTATTTCTGCTATTAGTGTAATAATATCAAAGGAGTCTAAAACTTTATCATCTATTAGTCTATCATGTTCTTCAAAATCTATCTCTGGATGTAACTCTTCTAAAATCTCTAGTAATTCTTCCATGTTTAACACTCTCTTTCTTATTTTTTAATATACTTTTCTTTTATTTCATTGCGGTTAATCTTGCCATTAGTTGTATAAGGCATTGTATCTAGTTGCTTAATTGAATTTGGAACCATATAACGTGGTAGTTTTTTTCTTAAATATACTGAAGCATCTGCCTTACTAACATCGCCAGTATAAAACAGCACTATTTTTTTCTTTTTATCATCAAATAAGCAACAAGCACTTTGAACCTTGTCCAGCATATTAATAATGATTTCTATTTCACCAAGTTCTATTCTATGTCCCATGTGTTTTACTTGATTATCTTTTCTAGACAAAAATATTAATTCACCTTGTTCGTTATACTTTCCTAAATCACCTGTACAATATATAAGTTCAGGGTAATAATTGTTTAATGGGTTTTGAATAAATGCTTCATTAGTTCTTTTAAAGTCCTTATAATAGCCAAGGGCTAGGGATGTTCCTCTAATACATATTTCCCCTACTTCTCCCTTTTTGGCAAGTTCTTTTTCTTCAGTTAATAACATTATATTTGTGTTTTTAAAGGGCTGTCCAATTGGTATTTGTTCATCTAGTTCAAACTCTCTATCTATTTCATAATAACATGACATTCCTGTTGCTTCAGTTGGACCATATAAGTTGAAGAATGTTGCCTTTGATAAGTGTTTTCTCCATATTCTTAGTTGTTTTATTGGCATTACTTCACTACCAAATGCAATTGTGTGAAGAAATTTAGGCACTTGCTTTTCAAGGGTTCCAAAGCCTGAAATTATAGTTAGTGCTGAAACTACCCAGCAAACTGTGTTAACTTTATACTCATTCATAAAATCAACTAACTTAATTGGAAACATAAATAATTCCTTTGGTATTAAGATATTCGTCGCTCCCATTTTAAGAGTTGAGTATATCTCCTTTAAGCATGCATCTACATATAAGGGTACTTGCTGGCCAAATACTGTATCCGCGTTAAAACTAAGAACATTAGACAAATTATCAACAAAGTCTATTACTGATCTATGGCAAGCTACTACTCCTTTTGGAATACCGGTAGAGCCTGAAGTAAACACAATATATATTGGATCAGTATCAATAGCTTTATTTCTAATATCCATTAATAGTTTGTCGTTTACGGTATTCTCAATGATTTCATCATAAAGATATACATTACCATCATATCCATAATCCTTTGCTAATTCAATTGTTGAGCCATCACAAATCATAGCTTTTGGCTTTAAATTGTTTAGAATTAATTCAATACGATGTTTTGGCATTTCATCATCTATGGGCACATAATAATTCCCACTATAAACAATTCCTAAAAAGGATATAATGGTTCTAGGGTGTTTGCCCATAAACACAACAATCGGTTCATTATAATGCTCTTTTTCTGAAATAAATGTTCCTATTGCTTTTGCACTTTTCATACTTTGGGCAAATGTAACACTTTCACTAGCATCTGTAAAAGCCACCTTGTCAGGTACTATCATTGTTGTAGACTCTAAATATTCTAAAACATTATTTTGTCGCATAAGGCTTTTCATAATAATCTCCATTTATTTTATAGTAAGTATTTATATTCTTCTTTTAATTTTCCCTTGCAGCAAATTATTGAGGCTCTAGCTAATACCTCCATAGTATCTATAAACTCTTCACTTATATCATAATTCCCTTTTATAAGAGATAATTCACTGCAACCTAGTATAATATTTTCTGCTCCCTTTGCTCTTAGTTTATCTGCAACTACATTAAACTTGTCCATATCTACAGGTTTGTTTAGCTTTACATTGTTATATATAATATGATCAATATATTCTTGTTCAGCTTTTTTAGGAACAATTGCTTCTATCTTATATTTCTCTAGCTTTTTTTGAAATAAATCACTTGATATAGTTCCTGCTGTTGCCATAATTCCAACTCTTTTTTTTCCATGCTTTTTAAGATACTGTACAGTTTCTTCTACTCCATCTATTATTGGAAGCTTTACACTTTTTTGTAATTCTTCTAAAAAATAATGTGCTGTTATACAGGGAATAGCAATATAGTCAGCTAATTGTTTCTTTAATATTTCTACAACTTCAATCATGGCAGGTACTGGATTGTCCTTACTTCTATCTAGTATATAACTAGTTCTATCAGGTATGGAGGGCTTGTTATATATAGAAATTTCAATATGTTCTTGTTCTATCTTAGCGTCTGTCATATCTAATATTAATTGAAAGAAATAAGCAGTTGCCAAAGGTCCTAGTCCTCCTAATATTCCTAGTTTATTAATAATACCACCTCTGTTCTTATAATCTTTGTCATTATCTTTTTACTTTATAACTATCTTTTAAAATTTCGTTCAAAAAAACAGTTGTATTGTAGATAATTATTGTACTTCTGGATGTAAGGATTTATCATAAGTATAATAATTACGATCACTTCTAGCTGTATAAGCTTCGACTTCCTCATCAGTGAGCATAAATGCCTCTATAGGATCCCTTTGAGGTGTAGTATCAAAATGATACCAGCCTTCTCCATAATCAACTAAATGCCAGTAGTGATTTGTTCTACCACCTACTCTTGTAACATCTCTATTAGGAATATCTGCCCTATTAAGGAGAACTTTTGTAACCGCAAAATATATATAGCAATCTCCTCTTTTCTTTGTGAATCCTTCATAGGCTCCAGTTAAATAATCAGACTTGTCTGAATGTCCAATATAAGATATATTACTACCTACCCAAGTATATATTTCCCATGCCTTATCATATTGGGACATAGAAGGATCTATAATTTCACTAAGTACTTCATCAGCTATGACAAATACTTCTTCCTCATCTGCCGCATTTTCAATTATGTTTCTTACTGTAATTAATGCTTGCTTAGATGTCTCGTTACCACTTGAATCGGTTGCACGATATGTTACCGTATACTCGCCTGCTTCTTGAATATTTACCTGACTATTATCAATAACCAATTCAACATTCTCATCTATATCGTCTGTTACAACTACACCTTGTCTATATGAAACAGTATCACCCACAAATACATATTGATCTTCTACTCCTTCGATTACAGGAGGTGTAGTATCAGCTATTATAGTAAGTTCAGCTACAACTTCCGTTACGTTCTGGTATTCATCTTCAAACAACAATATAACATCTTGCTTACCTACATATGTGAAGTCTGGTTCTGTTTTAAAAGAGACACTAACTTGGCTATAATCTTCAATCGTATCAACAAACTCTTCTGCTTCAACTGTATTATTTAAAATAATTGATATATCTTTTACTGTTGCTGAAGGTGGAGTTGTGTCAACAATATTAAGTGTACTCTTTCTAACCTTATCTTCAACCATAATTTCAACAGAATAAGTACCTACTTTCTGCAATTCTTCTTCGGATGGTGTAAGTACATAAGTAGCTGTATCATCTTCTTCAAGTAAAAACTCATCAGCTTCGATCATACTTGACCCTAGTTCAATAGTTATTGAAGTTTTCACCCTATCTCTCGCTAAATAAGCTTTATGTTTCTTATATTTTTCTATACCAAAATATGTTGCAGTTGCAAGGACAGCTATTATCAAAACAATGAGGAGATAAAAAGTCCACTTATATTTTCTTTTACGTCGCATTCTCCTTTTACTTCTTGCCATAAGTTCTTGTCCTCCTTAAAAGTTAAAGCTTAATACTTTTATATCTTTTACATTAAATAACTATTAAGATTATAGGTTTTTTGATTAATTTTGTCAACTGTTGATTAGTCTAGTTTTAGGGATAATGAACCTGTCCCTGTGTCCTTGTTTTCAAAAAAAGTCACCACCAAAGGTGATGACCTTAATAAGTTCTTTATAATTAGTGGTTAATCATTAATATATCTAACCACCCTTATAGGGGTTCTATAATGAGAATTAGAAATCTTTATGCCAGACCTCTTATTACTTGCGTGAATGATTTGTCCATTACCTATATACATTCCTACATGATTGATACGGCCTCCCTTACCATAAAAGAATAAGTCTCCAGGCCTTGCCTTAGATGCACTAATTCTTCTTCCACCCGCAGCTTGGCTTCCAGAAGTACGTGGTATAGAATAACCGAAGTTTCTATATATAGCTTGAGTAAATCCAGAACAGTCAACACCACTTCCAAGACTTGTCCCACCCCAGACATACCTGCCACCAAGATAACGTCTAGCAAATGAAACCATATTAGCTCTTCTACCAGTTTCTCCTGTTTGTACTTCTTCTATAGTAACACCCTTCTTAAGTTCATAAGATATATCAACATAGTCACTTGAAACATAACCATCATCTGAATCGACCTGTATCTTAACCCATCCTGGCATAATTTCAACTACACTTAACTCTTCACCTTCAGGTATTAAAGCAAGTGTACATGATAATAAACTAGGCTCTTCCCTTATACGAAGAGTCTTTGCACCCTTTACTGTTGCAACAAGAGAAGCAACTTCAGAAGCTTTTCTTTCTGCCTCTTCTCCTGTAATCAAATATGATGCTTTTACATAACCTTCAAGTTTACCAGACTTGATCTTAGCCCAACCATCGTCACCCATCTCTATAATTTCACAACCAGCATCCTTTGGTAAATTGCCTATCTTTTTCTCACTTTCACCAGGTCCTTTTCTTACATTAAGAGAGCTAGTAACATCTGCAATTCCTAAATTATCATAATCAGAACTGTATTCAACATCAACTGTTTCAGATACTCTTGTTAGATAAGACTCAAGTACCATAGATATTCCAGCAACAGCTTGATCATTTGCATAAGGTGATGCATTTACTTTGATTACATTCTTCGAAAAAACAAAAGTGGTAATTAAACATATTAACGATAGTCTTAAATATTTTTTTACTCTCATCTTATACTTTCCTATCTTTTTGTTGTAGTTGTTACAAATTCATTAAATTTCTTTACAATATTATAACAATCGTTAATATGTTTGTCAATGAATAATTTTACATTATAAGCAGTACTTCATTAACGTCTTTCATCATATCTGCTGCTATATAATTTTTATCTAACTTTTCTCCATTAAGGTAGAATTCTTTATAACCACTTTCTGCCTTGTTTTCATTCTTTACTTGAATATTTAACTTTTTGCCACGGAATATCTTTTCTATACTTAACTCTTCCCAATCACTAGGAATAGATGGTGCAATAGTTATACCATCTGCGTCTGGTCTCATACCAAGAATACCCTCTACACATCCTACCATAACAGTGGATGCTGTTCCTGTAAGCCAATGTACATTAGCCCTACCTTCAAATGGACTTTCAACACTTTCTACAAACTGTCCATGAACATAAGGTTCAAGTACGCGAATATCTGCCTTGTCATTCATAGAGGCAGGGTTTGTTTGTGTAAAGTATTCAAAGGCACGGTTACCATTTCCCATCATAGCTTCTGCAAGTATAATCCAACCTTGAGGTTGAGAGAATATTCCAGCATTTTCCTTTGTAGATGGATTAAATAAAAGCGCTCTTGCTCCATCAAATGCATGATCTACATAAGAAGGTGCCATTAGTCTTAGGCCATATTGTGTGTTTAGCTCTCTGTTGGCTGTTTCTAAAGCTATCTCAGCTTGTTCCTCTGTAGCCAAACCACTAATTACAGACCATGATTGAGGATTTAACCAGATATTTGCTTCTGGATCATGCTTTGAACCAATAACTTCTCCATCTTCCTTAATTCCTCTAATAAATCTATCATCTTCCCAGCAATTTTCATTAATTGTATCCTTTAATTCCTTTTGAACCTTATTAATATATTCTATATATTCTGTATCGTTTTTATCTTCAGCTATTTCCTTTATTACAGACATTGCATAATAAAGTTGTAAGGCAACAAATGCAGATTCACCTTTCTCACCTAGACGCAGACAATCATTCCAGTCTGCATATAGCCCTGCAGGCATATTATGAGTACTTAATCTCTCCATAGAGAACATAATTGCTCTCTTTAAGTGATCATATACAGTGCCCTCATCCTTATTAGCATAAGGTATAACTTCCTCTAAGAATTCTTTATCACCAGTTTCAGCAACATATTTGTAAACAGTTGGGAACAACCATAGTGCATCATCAGCTCTGTAAGCAGGATGTCCTGTAGCCTTAACATATGATTCATCATCAGGAGTATCCTCATAGCCTGCATTATGAGTGAATTTAACTAAAGGCAAGCCACCACCATTATCAACTTGTGCAGATAACATAAAGCGGATTTTGTCCTTTGCCATCTCTGGATCTAGATGGATAATACCTTGTATATCTTGAACTGTATCCCTATATCCATAACCATTTCTAAGTCCGTTATATATAAGTGAAGCTGCTCTTGACCATATAAATGTTATGAAACACTGATATGCATTCCATGTATTAATCATGGTGTCAAAAGATTCACTCGGTGTTTTAACTTTAAAGTTGTCTAATTTTTTATGCCAATAGTTAATAAGTTCATTATATTCCTTATCTACTAGGCTAAGATCCCCATACGCATCAAGAATTGCAGCAGATTCTTTGTCAGTCTTCTCTCCTAGTAGGAATACAAATTCCTTACTTTCTCCTGCTTCTAGTTTAAACTTAGTGTGTAAGGCACCACAAGCATTTTGATTAAAATTAAGAGTATTATCACATGAGCCATTTTCAACTGCTTTTGGATTGCCATAACTCCTATAGTTGCCAATAAAAGCCGTTCTATCCCCGTTATATGATTCTACTTCTGCTCCTGCAAGGCCAAAAAATCTTTCCTGACCATTAGAGCCATCTTCTCTCTTGTCTGTGTTTTCATTAATTGCTTGTAATATTTTGTTACCTTTAAAATATGTTCTTGAAATAAATAAGGTGTATTGAAGATTTACTAAATCGTTTTCGTAAAAGCCTTCATTTGTAAACTCAGCAAATCCAAAAGCTGAAATATTCCTAGGTCTATCACTATTATTTGTAACTTTAACCTTCCAAACCTCATGAGACTTACCTAAAGGAACATAGTATAAGACTTCTGAAGAAATATCCTTATAACGTGCTTTAATATTAGTATAAGAAGTACCATGATGACAGGCACTTTGGTATTCATCGTAGGCTTCACCTAGAGGCTTTCCTACTGGCTGCCAAGAAGCTGACCAATAATCATTTTCATCATCATCCCTAAGATAAACATATCTACCGGGCTTGTCTTCACTGTTAAAAATATATCTAGTTATCCTACCATGAGCACCACTTTTTACAAAACTATATCCACCTGCATTGTTAGAAATGATTGCTCCATAGTCGGGAGAACCAAGGTAATTCGCCCAAGGTGCTGGTGTATCAGGCTTTGTAATTACATATTCCCTCTTTGTTTCATCAAAATAACCGTATTGCATATAAATCCTCCTTGTAATAGGCATTATTTTAGTTTTAAGTAATATAAATTATAATAATATAGAAAAGTAAAAATTTCAATACTTTACATTATCTTGAAAGAAAGTACGCCTTACTATAATGAAAAAAAGGCCTTGTTAATTAGGCCTTTTTTAGATTAAATTATAATGCAAATAATACCACCATTGCTATCATTAATTATTTTTTGCATTGTCTCTTGTAATTTTAATTGACTATCATCACTTAAGCGATTAACCTTAGTCTGTATTCCTTCTACAATTAACTCTCCAACTGTTTTACCATAAATATTAGCTTCCCAAATACCGTCTTCATTTTCTTGAGCATTTTCAAGAATATATTCTCTAAGTCCTTCAGCTTGTTCCTGGCTTCCAACAATAGGAGCAATTTCAGTTACTATATCTGCTTTTATCATATGAACTGATGGAGCATTGGCTTTTAACTTAACACCATATTTTCCACTATGTTTCATTACCTCGGGACTATCAATAATAATATCTTCCCTTGTAGGGGTTACTACACCATAACCTTTAGCCCTTACCTGCTTCCAAGCATCACTTACAAGTTCATATTCTTTCTTCTTGCCTGCTAAGTCTTTTAAAGTATGAACAAATTCATACTCATCTTCAATTTCAACACCAATTAGTTCACTAAGAACTTTATAATAATATGTATCATCAAAGACAACATTGACTCTTACTTTTCCATTTTCCATATGTATTCTGTCTATGTTAAATTTATCTACATATTGACTATTAGTTATAAAGTTTTCATTTTTAACATCTTGCATTAAAAAGATATCACTTAATATTTCTCTTATAGATTCTATCAAATCAACTTTTAACCAATGTGAGTCAGAAAGTATCTCTGCCCATTTAGGTAAATAAAAATCAATTTCAGAAACCGGAAACACAGAAAGAATATTTACCATTATATTGTTAATATCTTCTTTCTTCAGCTGTTCACAATTAACTGGAATAACTGTTGTATCATATTTGTTTGATAAATCATTTGATAAAGCTATGGTTTGATCAGAATATGGTTTACTAGTGTTTAATAAAAGTAAAAATGGCTTGCCTATACTTTTTAGTTCTGATACTGTTCTTTCTTCTGGTTCTATGTAACTTTCTCTTGATAAATCACCAAAACTCCCATCAGTTGTAACAACAATTCCAATAGTTGAGTGATCATTAATTACTTTTTTAGTTCCAATTTCTGCGGCTTGCGTAAATGGAACTTCTGAATTATACCAGGGAGTCTTTACCATACGTTCTTCTTCATTTTCTATATGTCCTGTAGCTCCCTCTACCATATAACCAACACAATCAATTAATCTAATATTTACCTTTGTATCTTCTCCCAAAATAATTTCAGCAGCTTCTTTTGGTATAAATTTTGGTTCTGTAGTCATTATTGTCTTTCCTGCTGCACTTTGTGGCAATTCATCAATTGCCCTTTCTTTATTATGTATATCCGCTATGTTTGGTATTACAAGTAGATCCATAAACCTTTTTATAAATGTTGATTTTCCAGTTCTAACAGGACCTACCACCCCTATGTATATATCTCCACCTGTTCTAGCTTTTATATCATTATATACATCAAATGTCTGGTTTGAAGCGCTAGTAACCATTGTTTGTTCCATGTATTGCCTCCTTAACTTATAGATATAACTTCTTTATATTTAAGAATATGCTATTCTAGCTTGATTAATACCTTAGTATAAATATTAATTTATAGTAAGTATTTATAGGATATATTGTTGATTTATGATTGTTTATTTTGTATAATGAGTCTGAACAAATTTATGTATATTGAATAAGGGGGAGATATTATTTCTGAATATTATGATATACATAGTCATATCTTACCGGGACTAGATGATGGTGCAAGTAATCTCGAAGAAACAAAGAATATGCTTTATATGGCCTATAAAGATGGAATTAGACATATTATTGCAACTCCACATTTTCATGAAGGAAGGTTTATTAGTAGCAAGGAAGATATTCTCCTAGCTTATAAAAAAACCAAAGAACTAATTATAGAAGAAGGTTTGGATATAAGCTTACATCTGGGTAACGAAATCTTCTTTAGTCATAATGTTTGTGAATTGCTTATTAATAAAGATATCTTTACCATGGCAGATTCTGATTATGTTCTTATAGAATTTTATCCAAGTTCATCTTGTCAATATATAAAGTCTGTTTTGCAAACTCTAATCATGAATGGTTATTTCCCAATATTAGCTCATTTTGAACGTTATAACAACATTATCGATAACTGGAATTACATAGATGAGTTTTATGATATGGGGGTTTATTTTCAAGTCAACGCTTCTACCATTACTGGTTCGATTACTAAAAAGCCAGCTAGGTTTGCTAGAAAGTTACTTAAGTATAACTTAATTGATTTTATTGCTACAGATACTCACAATGATAGTAACGGACATTCTAGTAGGACTCCTACAATTAATAAATGTGTCTCATATTTACAAAAGAATTATGGACAAGACTTGGTTGATAGGTTGTTGCATATTAATCCAAGTAAGATAATTTCTAATGATGAAGTGTAAAACAGGATTATAAGTACATAAAATACAAAATAAAAAAACAATTAAGGTGGGTAAGAATGGATAATCAAAACTATGAAGAAATTGAAGTAGACATAAAAGAGTTAATTATGGTGCTTCTAAAAAGAGCGTGGATAATTATAATTGCTACTATCTTTACTGGCATTATTGCATTTGTAATTTCTAAGTTTCGTATAGCACCTCAATACGAATCTACTACTAAACTTTATCTTTTGACCAATAGCGACAGTCAGACTGTAACTTATTCAGACCTTCAAGTTGGTAGTCAATTAACTAATGATTACATGGCTCTTGTTAAAAGTAGACCCGTATTAGAAGATACTATATCAGAATTAAAGCTCGATGTTACTACTAAACAATTAGCAAATTTAATAAGTGTATCAAATCCCGCTAATACACGTATTATTGAAATTACAGTAAAATATACTAATCCTATTACAGCCAAAAATATTGCTGATATGATAAGAGAGTCTTCAGCAGACCATATTAAGGATATTATGGATTTAGAAAAGATAAGTGTTGTAGAAGAAGCTAATATCCCAAGAGATAAAGTCTCTCCTAACGTTACACAAAACACCTTAATCGGCGCTATCTTAGGAGCTATAGTTGCTGTTTTAGCAATACTCATTGTTTACTTTTTAAATGATACAATAAAAACTTCTGACGATGTTGAAAGATATCTTGGACTTACTGTCTTAGCTAATATACCTATTCAAGAGGCTGAAGTTTCTTCAAAAAGAAAAAAGGCGAGATCACAGTTTGGAAAAACAAATATTACTAAAAGACCAACAGTAAAGTCAACTAAAAAACCTCAAACAAGAGCTCCAAGAAAGGGATAAGATAAATGGAAACAGTTAGCATTAATAAGATAACAAGAAAA
The DNA here is from genome assembly GCA_964544535.1 of uncultured Lachnospiraceae bacterium. Classification (GTDB taxonomy): domain Bacteria; phylum Bacillota; class Clostridia; order Lachnospirales; family Lachnospiraceae; genus JAAYRG01. The sequence goes on from CAZJCV010000002.1 coordinate 22,845, forward strand.
AACTTTCAAATAGAAGAAGCTTATAAGACTTTAAGAAGTAATATTCAATTTAGTGGAAGTGATGTTAAAGTTATTGGATTTACTAGTAGTCAACCTGATGAAGGTAAAAGTAGTGTTTCTTTAAATTTAGCTGTATCTATGGCTGAATTAGGTAAGAAAGTTATGTTTATAGATGGGGACTTAAGAAAATCAGTTTTACTAGGTAGATACAGAATCAACAAACCAATAAAAGGGCTTACTCATTATCTATCAGGGTTGAATGGCTTAAATCAAATAATATATTCTGCTAATTTAGATAATTTACACCTTATATTCTCAGGACAAATACCACCTAATCCATCTGAATTATTAAATAGTAGGGTTTTTTCAGAATTAATTTCAGATTTGAGGAAGGAATATGATTATATTATTATTGATACACCACCACTTGGCGCAGTAATTGATGCAGCTATTATTGCTCAAAACTGCGATGGAATGATTTTGGTTGTAGAATCAAAAATGATTAGTTATAAGTTTGCCCAAAAAGTTAAAGAGCAATTAGACAGGTCCGATACTAAAATACTCGGTGTTGTACTTAATAAAGTTGATATGTCTGATACCGGCTATTACGGTAAATATTATGGCAAGTATTACGGAGAAAAAAAATAATAAAAAAGAGTTCCACATTGATATAATCCTTGTCAAGTAGACAAGGATTATATCAATGTGGAACTCTTTTTTTACTTAAATTTTAATTCTTTTGCTCTTAAATCAAATCATCATCATCAATATCATCTACATTTAAAAATTCAAATATTTCCTCTAAAGAAGCACTTTTGAATTCAGAGTCTTCTTCATTATCTTCTTCTTTCTTTTCTGTTGCACTATCTGTTTCTTCAAAGATATCATTAGCTTTATTGTCTACCTTATCTTTAACAACTTTACTAGCTTTTGTAGCTGCATATTCCTCTGTAGGATCTAGAATATCATCATTGTCTATTGCAGAATCTGGTGAATCAAAAAGATTGCTATATTCATCATATTCTTCTAAATCATTCTTTAAAAATTTATTTTTTAGTAATATGTTTGTTAAAAATATGAGAAGCACTGCTGATAAGATGGCCAATGCAATAATTATCTTATGGCGAAAACTTATCTCTTCTTTATGATCTTCTTTTAACTTTGCCATTTCTTCATTTAGTAGGCTTTCTTTTTCTAGTATACTACTAGCGTCTTCCTCAGAAAAACCACTTGTAAGAGTTTCCATTATATCTAAAGAAAAACGTTGAAAGGTTTGACCAACTGTATCATAATTATAAAAGTCCTTCTTGCCATATCCATCCATAGCATAAACTATATAATATTCATCACTGTCAATGCCTTCTAATTGCCAAGCTGATATTTCATGTCCACTAATTTCAAAGGTTACCGGAATAAAGTTGTCCGGTATAGAAAGACTCTCATCGTAGGGAACAATTATATGTCTTCCACCCCTAGCTTCTAGTTCTAGATATTCATAAAGTTCCCCTGATTCCTTATCATATATGTAAAAATCACCATTTTCATCATTTATGTCTGTTAAATACAGTAAATTCAAGTTTCCTGTTATACTTGTTGCTCCTATAACTTCATTTCCATCGTATGTAAAGTTTGCTATTTTAAAAGATTCTGGTAAAACAGCTTTATCAAAATCACTTTTAATCTGCAAGCTCTTTCCATCTATGTGAACTGATATGGGCGGTAACTCTGGCTCTGAACTAGGCGAGGGCTCTGGCGTTACAGTAGGCTCCGGAACTTCTGTTGGAGCTGTTGCGCCTTGTTCTCTTGTAACAACTATAGTATAAGTTGCTTGTGAGCCATCTTCTGCTTCTACAAGTATTTTCACATCATTTCTACCTGCTGATAAGCTGTCTGCACCTGTTACGGATATAACTTTTGCTGCAGGATTACTCACCTGAGCATCAACAGTTAATTTAGTTGTACTACTAGGTACTGTAGCAGTATAATTAACTGTATGATTAGTAAAAGCAGGTGATAAAGTTCCCGGTGAAATCTTTAATGATTTAAGGGAATTATCTTTGGAGTAGTTTGATGGAGCAGCTACTGTTACTGAAGTTCCTGAAGTTGTCAATTCAAACTGATCAGTACCTACTGCAATTGCCTCATTTAATGATATAGAACTTGTTCCTGCTTGTTTTGCCTTAAAACTAATTGTTACTGAAGGAGTTGCACTACTTGCAGGAATTGGATATCTTAATGTTCCATTACCACCATAATTTGAGTTACCTGTGTATTCTAGGACACTAGCATCATAATTTACTCCAACATCCACACCATATAGGGTTTCATCTGCTTTAACATTTAGAGTTATAGATACTGTATCACCAACTTGAAATGTTCCTCCTCCAGATGCAGTAATTGAACCTGAATCAGCTAAAGCTGGTTGTACTTGTATTACTATCGTAAAAATCAAAGCAAAAATACTTAATATAATATATTTAAAATTTATTTTCTTCATGTTTTTATCCTTCTCTTTTCTATTGACTAATTAGGCTGACTTTTAGTATATGTTTTTGAACATTTGCCAAATCTAAAATAGTTAGTTCATTTCCTTTCTTTTTAGTGTTAGCAGCCTCTAAATATACTCCTTGCAATTTAGAAACATTTAAAATATGTTTTTGTATGTTTGCAAGATCAACTATATTAATCACACCATCTCCATTGTTATCCCCATAGATCACCACAGGATATTGATCTACAACTTTATTATTTTTCTTGATTTGCAAGATGCTTCCTGTTCCTACATTACCAGTTCTTGCTGTTCCATCAGAATTTACAAGCTCCACAGTTGCATCATTTACCTTAATATTCTTTTTAAAGGAATCAACTGAAGTTCCTGGAGCAACTCCTGTAATATTGCTAGCTACCTTGTAAGAAGTAGAAATATTAATTCCTCCGGAGTTACTAGGTGGACTTGGCGTTTCAATCTTGCCTCTAGATACATTAATTATATACTCTTTTAATTGACCATTTTGTGACTTACTAGTAATTTTAATTACATTAAAACCACTCTTTAGATTATGCTTACCAGTACCAGTAACTTTAGTAGTTGATAATACAGGTGTTGCATTAACTATAATACTTGTTACATTATCAGGAACAATTAAATCATATGTAGTATTGAATTTATTAAAGAACGGTGTTAATGAATAACCATTTACACTTAACGATGATAATAAATTGTTAGGGCTTCCAGTTGATGTTGGTTTAATGCAGGCTGTAGATGGCATATTTTTATATACAGGTATCTTAAGGATTAAGTGGCCATTATTAAAGTCTGGAAAAGTCTTTCTCATGTTTTTCGCTTCATTAGTTGGTGCTTGTATATTCGTCATATACTGATGCCAATAATACCCATTACCTCCATCAACCACATCAAACTTCTGTAGATATAAGGTGTCTTGTCCAGTATTTATGTAACCATTAGTTATAAATTTAGCGCCTTCTGTAATGGCCTTTTTAGGCGTGTTCCACCCCTGCCCCTTTGCATAATTAATTGCATTCTTAACAGGATCGTCCCCTGTTGCTCCTATATTATAAAAGTTATAGTAGGGACCTTTAACACTACCACTACCATTAACTCCCACTTCTTGAATAACTCTTGTAGCTATGTGATATGGGCTTATTCCATTAGTCTTGCCGGCATCCATAAAGTATTGAGCATAGTCTAAGCTGCTCTTTTCCATAAAACTTCCTTTGATAATATTTTTAACACCAGCCTTTGTTTCCTTGCCTGTCCAACCCAGAGATAAAAACTGCAAAACTTCTCCGCTGCTAACTAAGGAATTGCGTGGATCCATAAAATATTGAACTATCTCACTTGATGCAGCTACCCAACCTGGTTCAAAGTTAGTCCAAGTACCCTTGTCCCAGTTATAGGCCCCTTTTTCTAAGGATTTCCATGATGCTATACTTGATGATGGAACCAAACTTCTATATACTGGGTTGGTTTGATTTCTTACAACGTCATCCCAGCCTAGTCCAGTATGTAAAGCTACAAACTCCCAATTGGGGTGAATTGCATGTAAATCCCTTAAGTATGGTTTATAGCTTTCCGGAAACTTTTGTTGGTTTAGGTATTCTTCAAAATTACTATCTTTAACATCTAATCTTATGTATTGGTTAGACATCCATCCTTGCATAGTCTTACCGTTTAAATTAAATTTAATCTTATACCAACTAGTCTTGGAACTTTGTTCAAGCACTGTAACAGGATGATCTTTATTTAACTTACCAATGCTTTCATATGATGTAGAATCACCTTTTCTAACATTAACATTATTACCTGTTACATATCCTTGTATTGGATAGGCTTCTACTTTCATGCCTGTATGTATGGTTATACTTAAAATCAATAATATTGATATAATTATTCTATTTAATTTTCTACACTTGTTTTTATATGTATTATTCGTCAAAGTAACCTCCACCATTTCATTTTTTAAAAGAACTATGAAAAGTCTCGCATATATGATTATTATATGCGATTTTGTCTAAAGATGTCAACACTATTAGCCCATAAACTTTGATTTTTCAATGCAAATCACTGTTTTACATTTATTTACGGCACGACTTGTAAGACGAAAAAAAATGACTACAATATCTGTTAAAATTGTAATCATTCTTTATGTAGCTTATATTTAAATTTAGTTCTCTTTAAAATTCTTCTTTTTTGTCCCTAAGCAATAGATTAAAGACTGCTTCTTTGGGATTTTTATCTTCGAATAATACTAAATTAATCTGTTCTACAATTGGCATTTCTACCTCATATTTTTTTGCTAAGGCTAGTGCTGCCTTTGCAGAATTTGCACCTTCTACTACCTGTTGAACTTTGTCCATAGCCTCTTTTGCAGTATATCCTTTTCCTATATAATAACCTGCCATTCGATTTCTACTATGTTTGCTTGAACAAGTTACTATTAAGTCTCCCATTCCTGAAAGTCCAGTGAAAGTTTCAATATGTCCTCCCATGGCTATACCAAGCCTTGATATTTCCGCTATACCTCTTGTCATTAAGGCTGCCTTTGTATTATCTCCAAAGCCTAGACCATCAGATGTTCCGGCAGCTAAGGCAATAACATTTTTAAGGGCTGCACCTATTTCAATTCCTAATATATCACTACTGGTATAGACCCTGAAATACTCATTCATAAAAACATCTTGTAGATATCTGGCTATAGCACTATCACTTGCTCCTACCACAACAGTTGTTGGTACAGATTTGCTTACTTCTTCAGCATGACTAGGTCCTGATAATACAGCCACACAGGCATTTGGTATAAGCTCTTGTATTACATCTGTTAATATCTTTAGTGAACTATCTTCTATGCCCTTACTGCAATTAACTATAATTTGTTTATCTTTCATGAAATCTTTTGCCTTTGCAATAGTACTTCTTATGAAAGGTGAAGCTACTGCAACTACAATGATATCTTTATTAATACATACTTTTTCTAAATCAGTGCTAATTTCTATTGACTCATCAAAACTCACATCAGGTAAAGCATTCTTAAGCTGTCTGGTTTCATTAAATACATCTACAATAGATTGATCATGTGACCACATTTCAACCTTATGCCCATTATTGCTTAACAATATGGCTATAGCTCCTGCCCAACTACCTGCACCTAAAATACCAATATTAATCACTTTGATCTCCTTTTTTTACCTCAGAATTTTCAGTTACTTTTTTCTTTTGGTTTATTTTATTTTCAGTACCTTTAATTAATCTTTTAATGTTTTCCCGGTGTCTATAATATGCAAATATTGTAAATAGCCAACCTAATATATGTAGATAAGTCTGGCCTGGATATCTTATCATTAACCATATTGGTAACAACAAACTAATAGTTAGAGAAGCTACTGATACATATTTACTAATAGCAACAACTAATACAAATATAACAATTGCTAGAAGTGCCAGTCTTATATCCATTGCAAACATAACTCCACCAGTTGCAGCTATTCCTTTACCACCTTTACCTTGTAACCAAAAAGGATAATTATGGCCTAAAACAACGCCTATACCTGTGTATAGTGATAGTATCGTTCCCATATCATCAGCTGGATAAAGCAAATATCTAACTAGGTAGATTGCAAAAACTGCCTTTAATGCATCGCCAAAAAACGTTATAATTGCGGCCTTTGCTCCAACAACTCTTAAAACATTAGTTGCGCCAGCATTACCACTTCCATGATTTCTAATGTCCATATCATACTTCTTGCTTACTAAGTAACTAGTTGAAACATTACCAAAAAAATATCCTATAATAATACATATTATAATCTTTAAAATAACCATTATTTATTTCCCTTTCGCTCCCTAGTAATAATTTTAAGAGATGTACCAGAAAAACCAAAAGTATCACGAATTTTATTCTCAATGTATCTAATATATGAAAAATGTGCTAATTCTTTATTATTAACAAAAATAACAAAAGTCGGTGGTTTAACTGCTACTTGAGTTATATAATATAAGCGTAATTGTTTTCCCTTATCAGACGGTGGTTGGTGAAGGGCCGTAGCCTCTGTTAAAATTTCATTTATTACACCAGTTGGTACACGTAAGTTTTGAAACTGTATAACTTGTTCAATTAATTCGAAAAGCTTGTTTAGTCTTTGTCCTGTAAGCGCAGATATAAATACTATTTCAGCATATGGAACAAAGGATAATACATTACGTATTTTGTCAGTATATTTCAAGGTTGTTTTATTATCTTTTTCAATAGCGTCCCATTTGTTAACTGCTATTATTATACCTTTTCCTCTATCATGGGCAATACCAATTATTTTAGCATCTTGTTCTGTTACTCCTTCTATTGCGTCAATAACAATTACAACTACGTCGGATTTATCAATTGCTGCTACTGTACGAACAATACTAAAGTACTCTATGTTTTCTTTTATTTTGCTTTTTCTCCTCAGACCTGCTGTATCTATGAAAACATATTCATTATCATGATATTTTACAACGGTATCTATGGCATCCCTTGTAGTACCGGCAATGTCTGTTACTATTACTCTGTCTTCTCCTGCTAATTTATTAACTATAGATGATTTGCCTACATTAGGTTTTCCTACTATTGCTATTCTTGGCCTTTCATCCTCTTCATGGCTTATTTCTTTGTCTGGAAACTTACTTACTAATTCATCTAGCATATCACCAATACCCAACTTAGATGAAGCTGAAACTGGAAATGGTTCACCTATGCCTAAATTATAAAATTCATACACATCAGGCATAAGCTTTTGAAAATCATCCACCTTATTAACTACTAAAACAACTGGTTTATTAGACTTCCTAAGCATATCTGCAACCTTAAAATCCGCATCAAGAAGACCTTGCCTTACATCTACTAAGAATATAATCACATCTGCAGTATCTATGGCTACTTCTGCTTGGCCTCTCATATATGTTAACATTATATCTTTACTATCCGGTTCTATACCACCTGTGTCTATTAATGTGAAACTATGATCTAACCATTCTACATCCGCATAAATACGATCTCTCGTTACACCAGGTGTGTCTTCTACAATGGAGATTCGCTCACCTGCTAATGCATTAAACAAGGTGGATTTGCCGACATTTGGTCTGCCTACCACTGCAACAATTGCTTTACTCATTATATTAACCTCGCCTTTCGTTTATTATAGCTTTTAGAAAGGATTTTCCGTCGTCATTTACTACAATAATCTCAGTTTGGAGCGCTTCTTCTAAGTCTGCTATGCTTAGATCATCTAACATAACATCTTCCTCATGCTTTAATATAACACTTGGTAAAAGTAAGGCTTCTCCTAAGTCCTTATCTTCTAATTGCTTTATAATATCTTGGCCTGTAATTAGGCCTGTAACAGTTATATCCGTTCCAAAGAATTCATTTTCAATAGTATATACACTTACATGAATATTAGGATAGATTTTATTAATTTGTTTTATAAGTTCTTTTATTATTGGTGTTGCAAGTTGTCCTGTCACTAGAGATAAGCTCTTTTTTAAATTGTTTATTTCTAAACTCTTTTTATTGGAACTATTGCTATTAGAATAAAGTTCTTCTTTGAACTCTTCTATAAATAAGCGAGTCATTCCCACACCATTTTCAATTTGTAGATAGCCTTCATATTCTTCTTCATCAGGCAATGGTAGTCCCGCTTTTAGATACCATTCATCACTAGCATATACAAAGCGAGTATTCTTATTCTTTAGACACTTTTCTTGCCAATAATTAATTCTATCTATTACTTCTTCTGAATCTTTTGCATCAAACTTTTCAAGACTTGCTAAACCTTCTCTGTACTTTGTTATTCCAACTGGAACTACAGACAAACTTCTCATAAGTGGAATATATTCTGCTAGGTCTTCTATGGTCTTTTCTAGTTCCCTACCATCGTTAATCCCTTTGCACAAAACAATTTGACCATTCATAATAATATTATTATCATAAAGAGTTTGAAGCTTGCTTAGAGCCTCTCCCGCAAAGCGATTATTTAACATCTTACATCTTAATTCTTTATTAGTAGTATGAACTGATATGTTTATTGGGGATAATTTATAATAAATAATTCTTTCAACATCTTCATCGGATAAATTAGTAAGTGTTATATAATTTCCCTGTAAAAATGACAATCTTGCATCATCATCTTTAAAGTATAATGTCTCTCTCATATCTGGAGGCATCTGATCTATAAAACAAAAGATACACTTGTTAGTACAAGAACGATAAGAATCCATTAGACCTTCTTCAAAAACAATACCTAAATCTTCTTCTATATCTTTTTCTATATCTATCTCCCATTGACTACCATTCTTTTTCTCAATTAGTAAAACTAAATTCGAATCAGATATTCCATAACGATAATCTAATACATCTATAATTTCATGATCATTAATACTAAGAAGCTTATCACCTGGTTCAATATTAAGATTCCAAGCAATGCTATCCTCTAGCACATCAAATATAAGATGACCTTTATCTTTCATAAATTCATTCACTCATTTCCCCAATTTATAGTATATCAGTTTGGATTTTATTTATCAACAACATTTTCTTACTACTTTATTGTTAGAAAGGCTGCTAAACTTCCTCTTTTTCCATTAGATGCCCGATGGGAAAATAACAAGTTAGAATTGCAGGCTGTACATACAGCAGATATATTTATATTTTCTTTTAATAGTCCTGCTTCTAGGAGTATGTGCTTATTTGCCTTCCACAAGTCCAGTAGATATTTGTTATTTGTATTATCTTTTTTTTCTATAATTTCTTTAATTTGTTTTTCATTGAACACCTTGATAAATTCATCTGCAACATCTTCACTTACTTCATAACAATCTTTACAAATTGATGGACCAATAACTGCTACTATATCTTTTGGTTTTGAGGAGAAGTTTTCCTCCATTGCATCTATGGTTTTTGCAGCTATGCCTTTTACTGTTCCGCGCCAGCCAGAATGACTTAAAGCTATGGCTTTCTTTTTAATATCTATAAAATACAAGGGGACACAGTCTGCATAAAATGTGGTCAGGACAAGTCCAGGGGTATTAGTAATAAGCCCATCTATCTCTTTATAATCTCTTTTTTTTCTTATACCTTTACCTCTATCATCATTTGTAACAAGAAGAATATTGCTTTTATGAACTTGGTCTGATAGGACTAAATCATTATGATTAAAGCCTATACTATCACTTATGATTTTGTAGTTTTCTTCTACATTTTTTCTGTCTTCTCTGGAGAAATCAAGATTCATTGATGATAAATTTCCTTTGCTTACTCCTCCAAGCCTTGTTGAAAATCCATGTTTAATAAAAGAAATCTTAGACAAGGCTGGAAATGTTATATAGGGCGCTTTACCATTCCTTTCTAAGATTGCCTTATTAGTATTTATAAATTCCATAATTCCTCCATATCATAATTCAAAAGCATTTTTAATTATTTTAATTCCATCATCTTGAATTGCTACCACATCAAAACGACAGGGCGTGTCATAAGAAATACCATTCTTTAACATGTAGTATTTTGCAGTGTTAGTAATTCTTCTAATTTTTTTAGTATTAATTGCCTCTTGAGGATAGCCGTATTTCAAATTTGAACGATATTTCACTTCAATAAATGTAAGGTATCTGCCTTCTTTTGCAACTATATCAATTTCACCATTTTTACATCTGAAATTCTTGGCCACAATATTATATCCCTTGCTTTCAAGGTGTTTTATGGCTACTTCTTCATATTTTGTACCTATTGTTCTTTTATTATAATTACCCAACTAAACACCTCTTACTTATAGGTCAGAAATCTTACCCTTTATTTTATCCATGTCTCCGACAAACACTAAAATTTGGGCAACTACTTCATAAAGTTCTGGCGGAATATTCTCATCAAGATTTAAAGCGCTAAGTTGTTCTACTAATTTTTCGTCTTTATGTATGGGCACTTTTTTTTCTTTGGCAATATCCAAGATCTTTTCAGCCACATAGCCCTGTCCCTTAGCTACAACTTTAGGAGCTTCTTCACTTGTATTATAGGATAAAGCAATTGCCTTATTTGGTTTTTTTCCTTTCATAATCATGACCATACCTTTCTCTTAAATAAAGTTCTTGATAAAGCTTCTTCTGTGTATAGGGCAAGGGCCATATTTCTTAATAGCTTCAATATGCTCCTTACTACCATAACCTTTATTACTAGCAAAGTTATATTGTGGAAAAACCTTATCATAAGCTACCATTAGCCTATCCCTTATAACTTTAGCAACAATACTTGCTGCAGCTATTGATATACTTTTTGAATCACCTTTTGTTATAGAAAGCTGTTCTATAGATAGGTTAGGTATTGTTTCAGCATCTACAAGTAATAAGTTGGGTTGTGGATCCATATCAGCAATTGAACTATTCATAGCTTCATATGTAGCCTGTAATATGTTGATTTCATCAATACGTGATGCGTTAGAGCTTCCAACTCCAAAAGATATAGCTTTTTCTATTATTTCATCATATAAGCTTTCACGCATTTTTTCTGAAAGTTTTTTTGAATCGTTTATATATAGAATATCACAATCTTCTGCTAATATTACACAAGCTGCACACACTGGTCCTGCTAAGGGTCCCCTGCCAACCTCATCAATTCCTCCTATATAGCTATATTGCCTATATTTTCTCTCATACAGCTTCATATTGTTGGAACGTTCAATTTCTTTTCTCAGATCTTCTTTTTGTTTAATATATTTATTTACAATTTGTTTTACACCTCTACGAGGATCATCTTTATATTTATCAATTAAGATATCAATATTTTTTGTTTGTTTTTCTTCAACTTGTGCAAACTCTACTTTTATTTCTTTTATTGTTTTATTCAAGACTTATCCTACCTTTATCTCTTTTATTTATGGAAGTTCTAAAGTGATTTTACCCAATTGTCCATTTCTAAATTCATCTAATAATATATTGGCCGCTTGATCTAAGTTTAGTTCTCCGCCTTTTTCAATACAGCCTCGTCTTTTTGCAATATCTTCTAGAATTATCTGAGAGTCATTAGCTATGCTAATACCGTATCTGCTTGCCAAAGAATCTGAGTAATTCTCCTTTAGAAAATTAATAAGTTCAATGGCTAGCTGATAACTCTGTAATACTTCTTCCTTTATTGAACCTATTAAGGCTAATTTAAGTCCTACAGCCTGATCTTCAAACTTGGGCCAAAGTATACCTGGTGTGTCTAATAATTCAATATTTTTATCTATTTTAATCCACTGTTTGCCTTTTGTTACTCCTGGCTTGTTTCCAGTCTTTGCACTAGCCTTTTTTGCAAAACTATTAATAAATGTAGACTTGCCCACATTAGGGATACCTACTACCATCGCTCTTACGGCCTTATTGATCATGCCTCTTCTTTTGTTTCTTTCAATTCTTTCTTTGCAGGCTTCAAATACTATACCTTTTACCTTAGCAACTTGCTTAATTGATTTTGAATTTAGTAAAGATGTGTAATATCCTTCTTTCCTAAAATATTCTTCCCAACTCTTTGTATATTTTGTATCGGCTAAATCATATTTATTAAGTAGAATGATTCTAGGTTTATTAGCTGCAATTTCATCAATATCTGGATTTCTACTAGCTAAAGGAACTCTTGCATCAACTAACTCAATAACAACATCTATTAACTTGATATTCTCCTTCATCATTCTTTTGGTTTTTGTCATATGACCAGGGTACCACTGAAAATGCATATCTTCACCTCTTTTCTACTTTTGTATCTTCCGAATCTTCTTCGTCTAGATTATTCTCTTGTAAATTAAGTTTGCTTATAAAATTAAAATTATTAGTTCTTATCCATGCCTTACCAAGAATATCTTCTCTTAAAACATTGCCCACATTGGCAAATCTACTATCTTCACTACTGTTCCTATTATCTCCTAGGACAAAGTATTCATTTTCATCTAAAGTTACAACTTCCTTGGCAAGTCCATAATTATAAATATCTTCTACTTCAACTATATCTTCTAAAACCTGTCCATTAACTAATATACCATCATCAGTTATTTGAATTGTCTCACCTGGCAGCCCAATTATCCTTTTAATATTATAATAACTATGTTCCCTATCTGTCTTTATAAATACAATTACATCAAAACGTTCAGGGTCAGAAAATCGATATTTGAATTTATTAATCAAAACTTCATCTTCTACCAATAAGGTAGGACTCATTGACTCTTCATATACTGTAGTGCTTTCTATAGCATAATTGACTATAAGATAAGCAAACAATATAACTAATATAAGTGCTATAGCGAAAATTAAAATTTCAAGTATTAGTTTTTTATTTGGCTTTTTACTTTCTGTTTCTAAATATAATTTCATATTTTTCTCCCAAAGAACATATTCAAAATTGCCTCGTCTTATATTCTATCATTGTTTTTACATTTATTATACTATAATTTTTACTATTTTACTAAATAAGAAAAAGGACAATACTAAAAGTAGTTGTCCCTTTTTCTTATAAAATTATTTAAGTTTTAATTCATCTTTTCTTTTACTTTTGTTCTCTTACCTACTCTACTACGTAAGTAATTTAGTTTTGCACGTCTTACTTTACCTCTTCTTGTTACTTCAACTCTATCAATATTAGGTGAATGTACTGGCCAAGTTCTTTCTACGCCTACACCACCAGAAGTTTTTCTTACGGTAAATGTTTCTCTTGCGCCGCCATTTTGCCTTTTAAGAACAACTCCTTCAAAAATCTGAATTCTTTCACGAACGCCTTCTCTAACCTTTGCATGTACTCTAACAGTATCTCCTACATTAAAAGCGTCAGGTTTTTCTTTAAGTTGTGCTTCTTCAATATTTTTAATTATATTATTATAATTCATCTTGTGACCTCCTTATCATTTAGATGTTCTTAATACCTTTTGTATCAGAGGACCATCCTTCTCACATTTAAAAATTTTATCACATTCTTGAATGGTTTGCAAGTTTTTTTAAAACTTTTTTGTCATCCTCACTAAGCTTAGCCTTTTTCAACAAATCAGGCCGCCTTTTGGCAGTGCGAATTAAGGATTGTTGCCTTCGCCATTCTTCTATTTTTCTATGATGACCTGATAATAATACTTTAGGTACAGACTGCTCCATAAAGGTTTCAGGCCTTGTATATTGCGGATATTCTAGCAAATTGTCATGGAAGGTTTCAAATTCAGCAGATGCCTTATTACTTAATACACCTGGAACTAGTCTTGAAATTGCATCAATCATAACCATAGCCGGTAATTCTCCACCTGTTAAAACATAGTCTCCAATTGAAACATAATCTGTAACAATCATTTCTAAAGCTCTTTCATCAATTCCCTCATAATGCCCACATAAAAAAAGTAATTCTTCTTCTTTTGCAAGTTGCTCTGCCATGTTTTGATTAAAGACTTCACCCTGGGGAGTTAGATAAATCACACGAATTTTCTTTCCCTTTTTAGTGTTTTTGCTGGTTTCTTCAAATGCTCGGTAAATTGGTCCTGCAGCCATTACCATACCTGCGCCACCTCCGTATGGATAATCATCTACCTGATTATGTTTGTTTTCTGAATAATCACGTATATTTACTGCATCTAAAGAAATTATTCCTTTTTCTATTGCTTTACCTGTAATGCTTGTTGCTAAACCTTGCTCAATCATTGCGGGAAATAATGTAAGCACATGAAAATTCATAAAAACCTCCAATCTACCCTATTATAATTTAAAAACTAGATAAGTCCATCCATTAGATGTACTTTTATAATCTGCTTATCAACATCAATGTTTAATATACATTCTCTAATAACTGGTAATAAAATCTCTTTACCATCTGAAGCTGTAACTACATATACATCATTAGCTCCAGTTTTAATGACTTCTGTTAATTGGCCTAGTTCATCACCTTTATCACTGATAACACTAGATCCAATTAAATCCGCAACATAGTATTCATCTTCTTTTAATTTTTCTGCATTTTCTCTGCTTACAAACAAATCTTTGCCTTTATATTTTTCTATATCATTAATGTTGTCAATACCTTTAAACTTTAAAATGGCTTGATTTTTAAAGTATTTGACACCTTCAATTTCAAGATTAATATAACTTTCTCCTGTATACAAAATTAGCTGTTTTAGTTGACTAAATTTACTTAGATCTTCTGTAGTAGAATATACTTTTACTTCACCTTTAATACCATGAGTAGATGATATAGTTCCTACTTTAAATAGATCTTCCATTGATAATCAAACCTTTCTTAAGAATACTTACTTTGAAAAACAACGAAGTTTGATTTATCAAACTTCGTTGAAAAATTGTTTAATCTAATATGTCTACAACCACTTTTTTGTTTTCCTTAACAGCTGCTGCTTTTGTTAGTGTACGAATACATTTTGCTATTCGTCCATTCTTACCAATAACCTTACCCATATCTTCGTCTGCAACTCTAAGTTCGACAATAATAGCCTTATCGGTTTCTTTTTCTATTACATCAACTTCTTCGGGATTATCCACTAGTGCTGTAGCAATAACTTCTACTAATTTTTTCATTGATTTCACCTCCATAGGTGTTTGACTACTTTGTAATTCCTGCTTGTTTAAATAGTCTTCCAACTGTCTCAGTAGGTTGTGCTCCATTAGATAACCAAGTCTTTGCTGCTTCTTCATCAATGCTTACTGAAGTAGGGTTTGTTCTTGGGTTATAAGTTCCAATTTCAGCTATAAATCTACCATCTCTTGGAGAACGGGAATCAGCTACTACTATTCTATAGAAAGGAGCTTTCTTTTTGCCCAATCTTTTTAATCTGATTTTAACTGCCATCTGTTCTTCACCTCCTTAAAGTATTTTAAATTAAAACCGGAAAGGCATCTTAAACTTTCCTCTTATGCCTTTACCTCCTAGCATGCCTGAATATTGTTTCATTAGTTTCTTGGATTGTTCAAATTGTTTAACTAATCTATTAACATCAGCAATATCAACACCAGCACCCTTAGCTATTCTTCTTTTACGTGATGGGTTGATAACGTCAGGATTACTACGTTCTTCTAAAGTCATGGAATATATAATGGCTTCTGTTTTGGCGAGGGCTCCTTCATCAACATCTGTATCCTTTATTTGACCACCCATGCCAGGCATCATCTTTAAAATATCTCCGATTCCACCCATTTTCTTTATTTGTTGCATCTGTTCTAAAAAATCTTCAAAGTTAAAGTCTGCTTTTTTAATCTTTTGCTCTAACTCTCTTGCCTTCGCCTCATCCATATCAAGGCTAGCTTCGGCTTTATCTATTAATGAGAGGATATCTCCCATCCCTAATATTCTAGATGTCATCCGATCAGGATAGAATTGTTCTAAATCAGATAGTTTTTCTCCCATACCAACATAAAGTATAGGTCTACCTGTAACTGCACGAATTGATAGGGCAGCACCACCTCTAGTGTCACCATCTAGTTTGGTTAATATAACTCCATCTATTCCTATCTTTTCATTAAACATCTGGGAAACATTAACTGCATCCTGACCAGTCATTGAGTCAACAACTAATATAGTTTGATGAACGCTGATATTGTCTTTTATTTCAATAAGCTCATTCATCATATCTTCATCAATATGCAAACGTCCTGCAGTATCTATAATAAGCAAATTATTATTGTTTTTGTCAGCATGTTCAATTGCTGCCTTAACAATATTAACAGGTTTATGCTTATCACCTATAGAAAACACAGGTACATCAACCTTTGCACCATTAACCTTAAGCTGTTCTATCGCAGCAGGCCTATATACGTCACAAGCAACTAATAGTGGCGTTCTGCCTTTTTTCTTGTACTTACCTGCAAGCTTTGCAGCTGTAGTAGTTTTACCAGCACCTTGAAGACCACACATCATAATTATAGTAAGTTCATTAGTTGGCTTTAAAGAAATTTCAGTGGTCTCTGAGCCCATTAACTTCACTAATTCTTCATTAACAATCTTAATAACCATCTGACCTGGTGTTAAGCTTTTCATAACATCTTGACCTGTAGCACGTTCTTTTACAGACTTAGTAAAGTCTCTAACTACTTTATAATTAACATCGGCCTCAAGTAGGGCAAGCTTTACTTCTCTAAGGGCTACTTTAACATCCGCTTCACTTAAGCGCCCTTTACTTCTTAAATTTTTAAATACATTTTGCAGCTTTTGTGTTAAGCTATCAAATGCCATGAGAAACCTCCTATAAAAGTCTTATAAATTACAAACTTTCTAATATACCATCCGCTAAATCATGTATCTTTCTATATATATCTCTTTCGCTAAGTTGCTCTTTTTCTTCTAATTCTTCAATTAAGTCCTTTATACTATTAACACTCTTTTCAATAGTTTTAAACTTCTTAACTAAATGTAGTGAGTCTTCATATTCTCTAAGTTTTTTGCTAGTTCTTTTGATATTATCATGAATTCCTTGTCTTGTAATATCCTTGTTTTCTGCAATCTCTCCTAAAGATAAATCATTAAATATATACTCTACGAAAACAGCCTTGTTTTTATCATTCAATAAGTCACCATAAAAATCAAAAAGTATTGATAGTTCTATTGTTTCTTGCAAAGTATCATCAACTGCAGAATTATTTTGTCCGGAAGTATTAGTATTAATAACTTTATTATTCATATTAAACACCACCTATAAAAATCATCTGTAAAGTGATTTACTTTACAGATGATAGTATATAAAAATACTCATTACTTGTCAAGCCTTTTTTTCTTATTATGTAAAATAGCCATGTATAAGTTTCTAAAAACTATACATGGCCATCTTTTAATTACCTTTATACTGGATATGCTTGGTTCTCACTGTCTGCAATAGATAGATCTACTTTTTCTTGTTGAGCTTTTCTGTATTTGAAAAAGTCCATTGCTACTTCAGGGAACAAGGCATATGTTAATGTGTCTTCATCTTGTTGTTTCCAATCCTTAACTGCTTCTTCTAACTTGCTTAATTCAGGTTTTAACAAGTCTGCAGGTCTAACAGTCATTGGCTCTTCACCCTTGATAATTTCCTTTTGCACCTCAGGATTAACAGGAACAGTAGTTTTACCATATTTACCAAGCATAATATCTTTAGATTCCTTAGTAACCATCTTGTATCTTTCACCAGTAAGTACGTTAAGAACTGCTTGTGTACCTATGATTTGACTTGATGGTGTAACTAATGGTGGTTCCCCAAAGTCTTTACGAACTCTTGGAACCTCTTCTAAAACATCATAATATTTATCAGATGCATTTTGTTCTGCTAATTGTGAAACTAAGTTGGAAAGCATTCCACCTGGTACTTGATAAAGTAATGTCTTGATGTCAACACCTAGTACCTTGGTATTAATCATTCCACTCTTAAGAGCTTCTTCCTTTAATGGTCTAAAGTAATCCGCTATTTCAGCAAGGGCATCTTGATCTAAACCAGAATCAAATTGTGTACCTTTAAATACTTCCACCATAACTTCTGTTGCTGGTTGGCTAGTGCCTAGGGCAAATGGTGATATGGCTGTATCAATAATGTCAGCACCTGCTTCTACACCCTTCATGTAAGACATACCTGCTAAACCACTTGTATAATGCGAATGGATATTAATAGGAATATCCACTTCTGACTTTAATGCTGTTACTAATTCTTTAGCCATCTCTGGTACTAATAGTCCTGCCATGTCTTTTATGCAAAATGACTTAGCACCCATAGACTCTATTTCTTTTGCTTTTTTTACATAATAGTCAACGTCATATGCGTCACCTAAAGTATATGAAACTGCAATTTGTGCATGACCATTTTCTTTGTTTGCTGCCTTTACTGATGTCTCAAGATTTCTTAAGTCATTTAAGGCATCAAATATTCTTATAATATCAATACCATTAGCAATTGATTTTTGAACAAAATACTCAACTACATCATCTGCATAATGACGATAACCTAAAAGATTTTGACCTCTTAGTAACATTTGTAGCTTTGTATTCTTAAATCCTTTTCTTAGTACTCTAAGCCTATCCCAAGGATCTTCTTTTAAAAATCTTAAAGATGCATCAAATGTAGCTCCGCCCCAGCATTCTATCGCGTGGTAACCTATCTGGTCCATCTTTTCCATAATTGGAAGCATCGCTTCTGTACTCATTCTAGTTGCCATTAAAGATTGATGAGCATCTCTTAAAACTGTCTCTGTAATCTTAACAGGTCTTTTTTCAACCGACATATTCTACCTCCTATGTTTAATCTTTTATTTTCAAAATGTATCTATAACTCAAAACTAAGTAAATCTTTAAACTCCAAATATTGCAAGAAATACACCTGCTGCTACTGCTGTTCCAATAACTCCTGCAACGTTAGGTCCCATAGCATGCATTAACAAATAATTACTAGGATCAGCTTCTGCACCAACCTTTTGTGAAACTCTTGCAGCCATTGGAACTGCCGATACTCCTGCTGAACCAATAAGTGGATTAATCTTGTCTTTGGAGAATTTGTTCATTATCTTAGCTATTATAACACCAGATGCTGTTCCTAGCATAAATGCAGCTAAACCTAGTATAACAATCTTAAGTGTTTCAGGTCTTAAGAAATCTGCAGCATTTGTAGTTCCTCCTACTGATATTCCAAGTAATATTACAACAATATACATAAGTGCATTTGTTGCTGTTTCAGTAAGTTGTGGAACCACTCCACTTTCTCTAAATAAGTTACCTAACATAAGCATTCCTATAAGTGGTGCTGTTGTAGGCAATAATAACACAACAACTATTGTAACAACTATTGGAAATAGAATTTTTTCTAGTTTTGAAACTGTTCTTAATTGTTTCATTTTAATTTTACGCTCTTCTTTAGTAGTTAGCAGCCTCATAATTGGTGGCTGAATAATTGGTACCAATGCCATATATGAATATGCTGCTACCGCAATAGCTCCTAATAAGTTTGGTGCTAAGCGTGCTGCCAAGAATATGGATGTTGGTCCATCTGCACCACCTATAATAGCTATTGAGGCAGCCCCTCCATCTGTAAAACGAAACAAAACTGCAAGCAAATAAGCCCCAAATACTCCAAACTGGGCTGCTGCTCCTAGTAAAAAGCTCTTAGGGTTGGCTATTAAGGGTCCAAAGTCAGTCATAGCTCCAACTCCCATAAATACTAACGAAGGGAAAATACCCCATTCATCACCTAGGTAAAAATAATATAATAAACCTCCTGCTACATCTTGTCCATTGGCATCAACTGTAGGTGGAGCCATAATACCTGGGAACAAGTTAACAAGTAGCATACCAAATGCAATTGGTACTAATAGTAATGGTTCATATTCTCTTGCTATTGCTAGATATAAAAATAAACATGCAAACGCTATCATTATAAAGTTTTTATATGTTAGTTCACTAAAGGCAGATTGCCTGGCTAAATCAGTTAGAACATCAACTATATAATCCATATGTCCTCCTTTAATTCTGTATTCTAAAATTTAATTTAGTGTTGCAATTAAGTCTCCTGCCTCTACCATTTGACCAGCTGCAACATTAATGCTAGCAACTGTTCCATCTTCGGCTGCAACGATTTCATTTTCCATCTTCATCGCTTCTAATATAACCACTACATCACCCTTGTTAATTGCTTGTCCAACAGAAGCTTTTACGGAAAGTATCTTTCCTGGCATTGGACACTCAATTTCTACACTTCCTTCTGTTCCAGTTGCCGCTGGTGCTGGTGTTGCTTCAGGTGCCGCTACCGCTTTAGCTGGTGCTGGTGCTGGTGCCGCCTGTGGTGCTGCTGCTACAGGAGCTGCTTGTGAAACTCCTGTCCCTTCTGCTACTGATACTTCATATGATATTCCATTAACGGTAATTGTATAATTTTTCATGTTAAATTCCTCCTTAATAATTGACCTAGTCTATCTTATATGTGGTTTTTTCTACGTATTGATCTAATAACTAATCCATCCTCTGGAACTTCTATACCTTCTTCAGACATACTTGCCATAATTGCAGCTGTAATCACTGCAACTAGTTCTGTATTATTTGTTTCTTGCATAGTAGTTGACATATCTGTAGGCTTCACTACTGATTTACTTGTCTTTGACTGCTTGCTATTACTAGCTTTCTTATCTTTAGCAACACCTTTAACTTTTGCTTGTGGCAAAAATTTAAACAAGTAAATAATTGCTGCCATAATAATTAATAAAACAAATACAACTACCATTCCAATTATAGTATTAAGTCCTGCTTGTTTCATTCTATCTCCAAGTGTTGCTGTTAAAGTAACTAGAAATTTTATATTAGTCATGCTTTCCTCCTATCTAATTATTTACGCATGTGCTTTATAGTTTAAACAGTACCATGTTTTTTACTTGGACCTTCTTCAAACTTTGTAAACAACATTTCAAATGCATAAATTAGATGTTTTCTAGTGGATGGAGCTTCAATTATCGAATCAACATATCCACGTTTTGCAGCAGACTGAGCACTTGTTTGTAACTTGTCATATTCTTTTGACTTTTCTTTAATTAAATCGCTATCGTCTCCATACATGATTTGAGCAGCAGATTTTGCATCCATCATTCCTATTTTAGCACTGTCTAATGCAAATACTATATCTGCACCAATATGCTTAGAATTCATAGTAATATATGCAGAACCATATGCTTTTCCAACAATAAGATTAACTTTGGCTACAGTTGCATTAGCAAATGCATAAGTTAATTTTGCTACTGCTGTTGCTATTGTTCTTTCTTCTTTTATTGTAGCCTTATATCCAGCAACATTAGTTAGAGTTAATAGTGGAATATTAAAGCTATCACAAAATTCAACAAAACTTTCAGCCTTGTAACAAGCAGCTGTAGAAAGAGAACCATCAAATTCTTCTATGGTGTTTCTTTCACTATCTTTAACTTTTATACGGTTAGCAATAGCGCCAACTGTTAGTCCATTCAAACGAATAAAACCTGTCACCATATCTTTTGCATATTCAGATTTTACTTCTAAAAAGAAGTTATTATCTGAAATATCTATTAAGGCATGAGACACGTCTTCTAATTCATTAGCAAAGTTAGGCACTAAACGATTCAAATCATCTGTAGCTTCATCATAAGAAACATCGTCACCATTATTATCTGGTAAAACAGAAACCAACTGTCTTATACTTCCTAGTACTTCTAAGTCATCTTTACAAAAGAAATCCACTGTTCCTGTAGTAGCTTTAAATTCTGCAGAAGCAGTGTCACATTTGCTTGTATAATTACCTTCTATAGCATTAGGTGAATTCACAAATAGCTTAGCACCTTCATCTGCCATAAAAGTAAAATCACTTAATGCAGTTAAAATGCTAGTTCCACCACCGCAATTACCAAGTACTGCCGAGATTTGCGGTATTACACCAGAAGCCATTGTTTGCTTTTGATAAATTGCACCAAAAGCGTCTAGCGCATCTGTTGCTTCTTGCAGTCTCATACCTGCACTATCAATAATAGCGATAACTGGTGCTCCAACTTTAAGAGCTAAGTCGTATAGCCTAGTTATCTTTCTAGCATGCATTTCGCCTACAGTTCCGTTTAATGCTGACTTGTCTTGAGAATAGACATATACTAATCTATCATCAATTAATCCATATCCAGTGATAACGCCGTCACCAGGAACTTCTTCATTAGTTAAATTAAAATCAGTATTTCTTTTTGTAACCAAACTACCAATTTCAACAAAACTGTTTTTGTCCAACAATGAGTTGATTCTATCCATCGCTGACAATTGTGATGTATTATTCATTTTCTGCCCTCCATTTATATTTAAATATTTATTAATCAAAAATTACCTATTTTATTATAGTCCATATAGTTTGTTATTTCAATGAATTATGACACTTTTTATCAAATTAAATTTAATATCTTACTTTAATTTTGCAAATATTTTCTTATTAATTCATAATCAAATCCTTTGTTGCACAAATTTGCCATTAGCCTTCTCTTATCCAGCTCAGAAAGTTCATCTTTGCCTCTTTTTCTTTTATTAATTGCTTTTTTAAGAGCAGTTTCTTCACTTTTATATTCTCCAAGAAGAGCCTCTTCTATAACATCTTTGGATACTCCCTTTTTTAAAAGCAAATTCATAATTTCCCTCTTGCTTTTATTATCTCTTTTAAACCTTACATATTTTCTTGCATATCTTTCGTCATCAATATAGTTATAACTATCTATATATTCTAGTGTCTTATCTATAATTTCATCATTATAACCTGCTTGTTTTAGCTTACTAATAATCTCACATCTTGTTTTATCCATCATCTTTAAAATATTAAGTGTGTATTTCTTAGCTCTTTTAAGATTTAATTGATATAATTTTTCATACTCTTCTGCTGTTATTTCATCATTTTCATTAATCCTATACTTGCTTAATTCTTTACCATATAGACAAAACTTACATTCTTCATCTATAAAAATTTTAACTTTGCTTTTCCCAAACTTTTCAACCCTTGTTATATACATTTCCACCCTACTTCCTGTCTTTTTATATATTAATAATAAGAGTCTGAAAAAGTACTAGACTTTTAACAGACTCTTATTGTTTTTTATGAACATCTTGCTTGAAAATGTTAAGTTCTATTTTTTCTTAGTCTTACTTTTCGTGTCCTTTTCTTTTGCTGATTCTTCTTCACTAGCTGCTATGTCATCTTCAATCAATTTGTACTTTATTCTTACTTGTCTTTCTACTTCAGCAAATATGTCTGGGTTTTCTTTTAGGAATTGCTTAGCATTCTCCCTACCCTGACCAATCTTAGTGTCCTTATATGAATACCAAGAACCGCTTTTATTAATTATGTCTTCCGCTGTTGCTAAATCAAGGACATCACCTTCTCTGGATATTCCTTGTCCAAAAATAATATCGAATTCAGCTTCCTTAAATGGGGGGGCTACTTTATTCTTTACTACTTTGATTCTTGTACGGTTACCGATAAATTCTCCATTTTGCTTAAGTGTTTCAATACGACGAACATCTAATCTTATAGAGGCATAAAACTTAAGGGCTCTCCCTCCTGTAGTTGTCTCTGGATTCCCAAACATAACGCCAATCTTTTCTCTAAGTTGATTGATAAATATTACCGAACAGTTAGTCTTATTAACAATACCTGCTAGTTTCCTAAGTGCTTGTGACATAAGACGTGCTTGTAGTCCCATATGGGAATCTCCCATCTCTCCATCAATCTCTGCTCTAGGTACTAATGCGGCTACTGAGTCAATTACTAATATGTCTATTGCACCTGATCTAACCATTGTTTCAGCAATCTCAAGTCCTTGTTCTCCATTATCTGGTTGTGAAATATATAAATTATCTATGTCTACACCAATACTCTTAGCGTACTTAGGATCAAGTGCATGCTCCGCATCAACAAATGCTGCTATACCACCTTGCTTCTGAACTTCTGCTACCATATGAAGCGCTACAGTAGTTTTACCACTAGACTCTGGTCCGTATACTTCGATTATTCTTCCCTTAGGTATACCACCTACACCAAGAGCTATATCAAGACTTAGTGAACCTGATGAGCTTGCAAGGATATTCTCACCTACAGAGTTGGTTCCTAACTTCATAACAGAGCCTTTACCGTATTGCTTCTCAATCTGCGAAACTGCGGAATCTAACGCTTTTATTTTATCTTCTTTGGCCATACTTCTTCTCCTTTTTCAAATTCGAACTTGTGTTCTTATATGTATAGTAAACTATTAATTAATATTTGTCAATCATTTTCAAATATTAATTATTGTAAACTGCCAACAAAATATCCATATCAAAACTTTAATGGGTGAGCTGAAATTATTGAAGAACTTTCCTAATAAAAAGAGTTGTCTTCGATCATTAATCATAAGAACATAAAGTATGTATAAGGTTGAAACATTATAACAAATCACTTATCTTATGTAAATCTCTTTATTAACTAATTTTTTAGCCATTTATTGGTGTTAATTACTAAATATATAGATTTTTAGGTTGAACTAGATTAGGGGAATATCCCGCATCCTTTAAAGCTTTAATAATTTCATTTTTATGTTCATGACCAAATGCTTCCATGGTTATTGTAAGTTCAACAGCACTATTACGATTAGTACTAACAAACTGATTATGATCTAAGCGAATTACATTACCTTGGTTTTCGGCTATAATTGTTGCTATATTTACAAGTTGTCCAGGTCTATCAGGTAAAAGTACAGATGCTGTAAATACCCTTCCACGCTCAATTAAACCATGTTGAACTACAGATGAAAGTGTTATAACATCCATATTTCCACCACTAAGTACAGAAACCACTTTCTTATCTTTACATTCTAAATGTTTTAAAGCAGCTACTGTAAGTAATCCCGAATTTTCAACTACCATTTTATGATTTTCAATCATATCTAAAAAAGAAACTATAAGTTCATGATCATCAACTGTAATTACTTTATCTACGTTTTCCTTTATATAAGGGAATACTTTTTCGCCTGGGGTTTTTACAGCTGTACCATCAGCAATTGTGTCTACATCATTTAAGGTTACAATACTTTCTTTTTTTAAGGATTCCTGTACACAGTTTGCATTAGCAGGTTCAACTCCAATAACTGATATGCTTGGGTTTAACATCTTAGCTAAAGTTGATACTCCCGCAGCTAATCCACCACCTCCAATTGGAACTAAAATTACATCCACTGTCGGTAATACTTGAAATATCTCCATAGCAATTGTGCCTTGACCTGTTGCTAGCACTTCATCATTAAAGGGATGGATAAATGTATAACCTTTTTCCTTGGCTAATTTATAAGCATATTCACATGCCTCATCATATACTTCTCCATAAAGAATCACTTCAGCACCATAGCTTTTTGTACGATTAACTTTAATCCAAGGAGTTGTAGTTGGCATAACAATCACTGCCCTTGCATTAAACCTCTTGGCTGCATAAGCAACTCCTTGGGCATGATTACCTGCAGAAGCAGTAATTAAACCTTTATTTCTTTCTTCCACTGTTAGAGTACTTATTTTGTAGTAGGCACCCCTAACTTTATATGCACCTGTCAGTTGCATATTTTCAGGTTTTAAATATACTTTGTTTCCTGATTCACATGAAAAATACTCACTATAAATCAAACTAGTTTTTAGTGTTACCTCATGAACTCTTTCAACAGCCTTTTCAAATTTCTCCAAAGTCATCATTACGCTTCTTTCTCCTTCACATTAAATAGTGCATCTATGAAATTATCTGCATCAAACTTTTGCAAGTCTTCGATTTGTTCTCCAACACCTATATATTTGATTGGTATACCAAGCTCTGACTGTATCGCTATTGCTATTCCACCCTTTGCAGTACCATCTAATTTAGTTATAATTATCCCAGAAACATCTGCTATTTCATTAAAACTCTTAGCTTGAGCTAAAGCATTTTGTCCTGTAGTTCCATCTAACACCACTATGGTTTCTCTATGGACATCCGGAGCTTCTCTTGATACAACTCGGTCAATTTTTTTCAGTTCTTCCATAAGATTTTTTTTACTGTGAAGTCTCCCTGCAGTATCAATGATTAAGCTGTCCACATTTCTTGCTCTCGCAGCATGTGTTGCGTCATAAACTACGGCAGCTGGATCTGAACCTTCTTTTTGTGCAATAATCTCTACACCTGCCCTATTAGTCCATTCAGAAAGTTGTTCTATAGCTGCGGCACGAAATGTATCAGCAGCAGCAACTAAAACTTTATTTCCTTTTGCCTTTAGTTGACTTGAAAGCTTACCAATTGATGTTGTTTTTCCAACACCATTAACACCAATTACCATTATTATTGATTTTTTATTTTCAAATTCATAGGCAGCTTCACTTGTTTTCATTTGTTCTTTAATGCTTTGAATTAAAAGTTCTTTACATTCTTCAGGATCTTTTATATTATTTCCCTCAACTTTTTCTTTTAAGTTGTCAATTATATCTGTACTTGTTTTTATACCTATATCAGCCATAATTAATATTTCTTCTAATTCTTCATAAAAATCTTCATCAATATTAGAACCACTAAATAAGGATTCAAAATTAGATAAGAGATTGTTTCTTGTCTTAGATAAACCTTGAACTAACCTATTAAAAAAACCTTTTTTCTTTTCTTGCATTGCAATAAACACACCTTTCTAATTCTCTAATTGATTTTCTATTAAATTAACTGCAACCAGTGTAGAGATACCTTTTTCTTGCATAGTAATACCATATAATACATCTGCAACATTCATCGTCCCTCTTCTATGGGTAATTGTTATAAATTGAGTGTTTTTTGATAGCTTATCTAGATAATTTGCAAAACGCACTACGTTGGAATCATCTAAGGCTGCTTCAATTTCATCAAGCAAACAAAATGGAGATGGTTTTAGACTTTGTATAGCAAATAATAATGAAATTGCTGTAAGTGCTTTCTCTCCACCAGATAATTGCATCATATTTTGTAGTTTTTTCCCTGGGGGCTGTGCAATAATTACTACTCCAGCATCTAACAAATCGTCACCTTCAGTAAGCTCTAAGTCTGCTGTTCCACCACCAAAAAGTTCTTTAAATACAAAATTAAATTCTCTTTTAATTTCTTTAAACTTTTCTCTAAATTGCTTACGCATTCCATCTTCAAGTTCTTTAATAATACTCATCAAGTTTTCTTCTGATTTTTGCAAATCTTCTTTTTGAGTAGATAAGAACTCATATCTTGCTATAGTTTGTTTATATTCTTCAATTGAATCAAGATTAACACTACCTAAGTTCTTTATTTTTCCTTTTAAACTTGAAACTTCTTTTTTAGTTGCACTTATGTTGTCTATTGAAGCATCCCTATAACCTAAGGCACTAGTGTATGTAAGTTCATATGTTTCCCAAATATGATTAACTTGATCCTCTAATTGAATTGAAAACCTTTCATATTTGTTGTTTAATCTTATAAGCTCTTTGTCTAACTCGTTTATTTCCTGTGAAATTTCTTCTCTCTCATTAAAAATTTGCTTATAATTATTGGATACTTTTTCTTTTAATTTTATTTTATTAGAAACATTTTCATCTAAACTTATAATATCTGACTTTATTTCTTGAATAGTATTCTCTAGTTCTTCTAAAGACTTTTCTTTTTGTGAAATCTGTTTTAGTGATTCTTCAATCGTTTTTTTAATATTATTTTTATCAATATACAACTTCTCATTTTCTTCTTTTATTCTTTTAATATTTTCAATAATATTTTCTTTGTTTTGTTCTATGGCAGAATGTTTTACTCTAATACTAGATTGAAGTTCTAAAAACTTGTTTTGTGCTTCTTGTTTTTCTAGTAAAAGTTTATTTGTTTGTTCTATTGAAACTTCATGTTCTCTTAGGCGCTTATCACTGTTTGATAAAACTTGCTTTATTTTCTTAATATTTTCCTGTAAATCATTATCATCACTATCAATATTGCAAGCAAAATCTTTTTCTTCTATATAGGCTGCTTCAATTTGCTTTATTTTATTAGATGTTTGTTCTATATTTAATTCTATTGTGTTTCTTTTTAATTCTAAGTCTTGAAGCTTAATATTAACAGAGTTTATTTTTTCTGTATAATCTGTTCTTTGTCTCTTTTTTGCTTCCTTTTCATTAATATACTTTGTTAGGCTAATGCCTTGACTTTTGACACTTTCTTGTAAGTCTTCTATCTCTCTTCTACGACCTATTAGATTACTTGTGTTTTTATATGCACCACCAGACATAGAACCTCCAGGGTTAAGTAATTCTCCATCTAGGGTTACTATACGCAACTTCTGCTTATATTTTTTTGATAAGCTTATAGCATTATCAATATTATCTACTACAATGTTTCTTCCTAATAAATATTTGGCTAAGTTTTTGTACTTATTATCTGTTTGTACTAAAGAATCTGCAAAACCAATTACTCCCTCTTCAGAATTCACATTTGAATATGAGATATTATTCTGACTTCTTATTCCTGTTAGTGGTAAAAAGGTTGCCCTACCATATCTGTTCTTTTTAAGGTAGTTGATTAACTCTTTAGCGGTGTTTTCGTTGTCAGTAACAATATTTTGTATACTTCCTCCTAGAGCTGTCTCTATAGCAGTTTCATATTTTTTCTCCACTTTTATAATATCTGCTACAACACCTAATATTCCATGCTTATTATCTTTTAAATCCATAATTCTTCTAATGCTATTTCCATATCCCTCATAACGCTCAGTTAAATTAATTAAGGAATTTAGCCTAGACTTACCATTAAGATATTCTTCTTGTCTTTTATTAATTTCAATAGTAATATCATCGATATCTTTTTGAATTGAAGAAAGATAAGCTTGTGTCTCTTTTGTTTTTCCTTTATAGTAATTGATTTCTCCTAATATCTTTTCTAATTTGTCTTCTAAATTAAGAAGGTTTTTCTTTGTTTCTTTTTTCTCATTATTATATTCTAATATCTTTTTTTCTATTTCTGATTTTTTGTCAGTATTTTGTTCTAATATAGTTTCATATCTTTGTAGTTCGCTTTTATAATTAGATGTTTGATTCAGCGATGATATTATTTCATTATTATGAATCTCGATTTCTTTAGTGTAATCTATAATTACATTTTTAATTTCTTCTATTTGCTTTATTAAATTTATTTGTTCTTCATCAATAGCTTCTAATTGTATATCAATATCCTTTTTTTCTTGAATATACTTCTCTTTGTTATCTAACTTTATACTTATCTCCTGAGATAGACTTTCAATTCTTTTCTGATATTGTTCGATTTGATTTTTCAAGCTATTGATTTGTTCCTTTATTAGCTTAATATCTCCTTCTTTTTTTTCTATATTAATCTTATTTTCACTAAGAAGGTTTTTATCTTTTTCTATATCTTCATCGTAGTTATCTAACAAATTTTCAAGTCTTCCATATTCTACTCTTGTAGATGCGTGCTTATCTCTAGTTTCTTTTAGTGAATCTTCTATAATTTTAGTTTTACCTTCTATCTCTTCTTTGGATCTGCGTACTTTATCACTTTCTATAATAAATAAGTTGACTTCTAATTTCTTTAATTCCTCATAAATAGTTAAATATTCTTTTGCATCTTTTGATTGTTTTTTTAATGGTTCAATTCTTTTTTCAATTTCTTCAAGTATATCAGCAATACGAACTCGGTTCTTTCTTTCATTTTCTAAGTTCTTTTGTGTGGCATGTTTTCTTTTCTTATACATACCTATGCCAGCAGCTTCATCAAATAGTTCTCTTCTATCTTCAGGCTTTCTACTAAGAACTTTATCTATTTGACCTTGACCAATAATAGAATAACCTTCTTTGCCTACACCAGTATCTGTAAATAAATTCGTTATGTCTTTAAGCCTGCATACTGAACCGTTTAATAAATATTCACTCTCACCAGAACGATAGACTCTTCTACCAACTGTTACTTCATCATAGTCTATAGCAAGTTGATGATCCGAATTATCCATTGTAATTAGTACATATGCATAACTCATAGGCTTTCTAGCCTCAGTTCCTGAAAAAATAACATCTTCCATTTTTGAACTTCTAAGTTGTTTAGCGCTTTGTTCTCCTAAAACCCATCTTACAGCATCTGCTATATTACTCTTACCACTTCCATTTGGACCAACTATTGCTGTAATACCTTCTTGAAATTTAAAAGTTATTTTATTTGCAAAAGACTTAAAACCATATATTTCAATACTTTTTAAATGCATTTCATTCCTCCGATATTACTTTCTAGCTTTAATTTTAAGTATAGCCTGATATGCTGCTTCTTGTTCAGCCGCCTTTTTCGTCTTCCCTTTTCCTTTAGCAATTTCTTTATTATTTACTTTAATAGCAACAGTAAATTCCTTATTATGATCAGGTCCCTCTTGATTAATAACTTCATATTTTATTGCATCTGTATATTTGCTTTGTATTATTTCTTGCAAGATAGTCTTGCTATCGAAAAAGAATTTTTGTTTTATTAAATCTTTTAATACTTGTTCAACAACAAATTCTTTTGCATTAGAAAAACCACCGTCCAAGAAAATCCCACCAATTATTGCTTCTAAGGCATCTGAAAGAATTGAAGGTCTTTGCCTACCTCCCGTGGCATCTTCACCTTTGCCAAGGAATAAATACTCTCCTATTTTAAACTTGTTGGCTGAGTATGTTAAGGACTTTTCACATACTAGGCTTGCTCTTAGTTTTGTAAGTTCCCCTTCTGGCTTATCAGGGTGTATGTCATATATATACTCACTTGATACAAGTTCTAAGACAGCATCACCAAGGAATTCAAGCCTTTCATTATTATATAGTTTATTCATTTGTTTTTCATTAGAATATGAACTATGAGTAAGTGCCTGCTTAAGTATGCTTGTATTGCTAAATTGATAACCTATTAATTCTTGTAGATTTTTAAAGTTGTTAAAATTTCTAGCTACCGTCACTTGTTTGTCACCACCTATTCCTATATATAAATTACCCTTTCAACTATGAACTCTGAAAAATTCTTAATTGAAAGGGAAAGTTTTAAATAGTTTTTATACTATTTTTTTAATTTCTTCAATTACATCTCCAACTGTTGCAATTTTTTCAATTTCTTCATTGTCAATTTCAATATCAAATTCTTCTTCAATACCCATAACTATTTGAAATATATCCAATGAATCTGCCCCTAGATCATCAACAAACTTTGTATCTTCTGTAATAATTTCTTTTTCAACATTTAACACTTCGCTTATAATATCTTGAATTTTTTCTAACTCCATAATTAACACCTTCCTTATTTATTTATTATATCTTGAATTTTATCATTTATATCGTGTTCTGAAAATGTAATACACTGAATTATGGCGTTTCTTATTTCTTTATAAGTTGAATTGCCATGAGTCTTAACTACAAGACCATTAAGTCCTAGTAGTGGTGCCCCTCCATGTTCTGATGTGTCTAACATCATTAGAGATTTTTTTAGGGCATCTTTAACTAATAAGGCACCTATTTTACTTTTTGTTGTACTCATAAGTCCTTCTTTTAAGGTCTTCATCATCGCAAGTCCAACACCTTCAAACAGTTTTAAAATCACATTACCTACAAAGGCTTCACAAACTACTACATCTGCTTCACCATATGGAATATTTCTTGATTCAATATTTCCAATAAAATTAATGTCTTTACACTCTTGTAGTAAAGGATAGGTTTCTTTAACTAAAGCATTCCCTTTTTCTTCTTCTGTACCAATATTTACTATAGCTACTCTTGGGTTTTCAATACCAGCAACTTCTTTCATATAAACCGAACCCATTTTAGCAAACTGTACTAGATGAGATGCTCTTGCATCTACATTAGCACCACAATCAATTAATAAAGACGGTCCTTTAAGTGTTGGAATAAGAGGGGCTAAGGGAGCTCTTTCTACACCTTTAATTCGACCCACTATAAACAAACCACCTGTTAAGACTGCACCAGAACTACCAGCTGAAACAAAAGCATCTGCTTTATTATCTTTTACCAGGTTTAGAGCCACTACAATAGAAGAATCTTTCTTGCGACGTATGGCAATCGCCGGAGATTCATCATTGCTAATAACATCAGCTGCGTGAATTATATCTAAACGTTCTTTGTCGTATTGGTACTTATTAAGTTCTTCTTTAATTATATCTTCTTTTCCAACTAGTAAAACCTTTATATTGTCTTCGTCTTGGATTGCCCTAACAACACCTTTTACTATCTCTGATGGCGCATTATCTCCACCCATAGCGTCAACAGCGACTCTTGTTATCTTCATATTAAGTAACCATACCTTTCTACATTTATGCTCAAACTCCATAATATCTTTACTGAAAATAAGCATATAGTCAATATACTAAATAATAATTTAAAAATCAACTATATATTTACAATAATCAAAAAACCGCAACTTAAAATGTTGCAGTCTTTTAACTTTTCTTTGTGATTTTTTCATAGAAAAAAGATTTATATGTTTGAAAATTATAAGTATTTGCTTGGAATATCTGTTCAGTGCTCCCTATAAATAGTATTCCATTCTCCATTAAAGAAGAATTAAATTTTTTATAGATTTCATCTTTAGCCTCTTCTGTAAAATATATTAAAACATTTCTACAAACAATCAAATGACATCTTTGTAGATAATCATCATTTAACAAATCATGTTTTTTAAATGCAACACGGGACTTGATTTCATCTGAAATCTGATATGTTTTTTCATTTATTTTAACAAAATACTTGACTAAAAACTCTTTAGGTAGTTCTTTAAGGCTGTTTGAATTATATATGCCAAGCTTTGCTCTTTCTATAGCACTTTCATCAATGTCAGTTGCATAAACACGTATTTTTGATAGAGGCATAAATTTTGACAATAACATAACTAATGAATATGGTTCATCGCCAGTTGAACATGCAGCACTCCAAATTCTTAAATCTTTTCCAAATGATTCAAATAGGTATGGTAAAATACTCTTCTCTAACCGTTTCCATTGTTCGGGATTTCTAAAAAACTCTGATACATTAATTGTTAAATGCTCAATAAATTTATCCATAAGTTGCTGATCGTTTTTAATTTTTTTAACAAAGGACACATATGAAAATTTTTCTTTTTTTTGGTCATCAGTTAGTTCTTTTATAGTTCCTTTTTTATAGTCAATTCGAGTATTTTGCCTATTTATGAATGCATCAATTCTTCTTTTCATCTGTCGTTCTTTATAAGCTTCTAAATTAATTTTAGTTAATTTATATACTTGGGCTTTCAAGTAATCATAATTGTCCAGCAAATAATAACATCCCTTCATTGAATATTTTTTTATTTTCTGGTTTATCTTTTTAATTTAAAATCTAATTAAATAATAGATTAACCCATATAAATCAAATTGTAATATAATGATAGCGTTTATTGATATCATTATATTACAATTATTGTTTTACTACTTTAAAGGCCTCTA
>CAZJCV010000002.1:56383-80285 GCA_964544535.1 uncultured Lachnospiraceae bacterium
CGTTTATTGATATCATTATATTACAATTATTGTTTTACTACTTTAAAGGCCTCTAGTTCGGACTATGCTTCTTCAGTTTCATCAACTTCTGCTTCATCAGCCTCTTCCACTTCTTCTGTTTCTTCAACAACTTCTTCTACTTCTTCAGCTTCTTCTGCTGCTTCTGCTACTTCTTCAACAGCTTCTTCAGCTTCTTCTGCTACTTCTTCTTCAGTTTGTGCTGCTTCAACTTTAACATCAACTTCCTCAGTTTCATCAGTTTCTATGTCATCCATAGCTTTGATGCTTAAACTTATTTTTTGATCTTCAATATTTAAATCTACAACTTTTGCTGTAATCTTTTCGCCTATTGATAAAACATCCGATGGCTTTTCAATATGTTCTTTTGAAATCTGAGAAACATGAAGTAATGAATCAACTCCAGGTTCTAGTTCAACAAAAGCACCAAATTCAGTCATTCTAGCTATGTTGCCTGTAACAATTGAACCCGGACTATATTTCTTTTCGGCATCTAACCATGGGTTTGTTTCATCAAACTTTAAGCTTAATGCAATTCTATCCCCATTGATTTCTTTAATAAGAACTTCAAGTTCCTCACCTATTTTACAAATGTCCTTTGGATTGTCTACTCTTCCCCAAGACATTTCAGATATATGAAGAAGTCCATCTGCTCCACCAAGGTCAATAAATGCACCAAAGTTAACAATATTTTTCACTGTACCTTTGTACTTCATGCCTACTTCTATTTTGTCAAATAGCACTTCTTTCATTTCTTCTTTTTCTTGTTGAATTAAAATCTTTCTATTACCTATAATTCTTCTTCTTCTTGGATTAAATTCTGTAATAACAAATTCGATTTCTTGGCCTTTATACTTGTCCAGATTTCTAACATAATGATCAGAAATCAAACTTGCAGGTATAAAAACCCTTACCTCATCAACTACTACGCTTAATCCACCTTTTAATACGGCTGTAACTTCGGCTTTTAAAACTTCTTTATTCTTATAAGCTTCTTCTAGCCTTTGGTTAGTCTTGTCTGCTGCTAACCTTTTATAGGACAACAGTACTTGTCCTTCACCATCATTAACCTTTAGTACTTTGGCTTCCATAGTGTCGCCTTCTTTAACTAATTCTGTAAGGTCAACATTAGGTGTGTTTGTGTACTCATTTCGGGTGATAATTCCATCAGATTTATATCCTATATTTAAAATTATCTCATCTTCTTTAACTCCGATTATTGTCCCTTCCACGATTTCACCATTGTGTATCGTTTTTATTGACTCCTCCAACATTTGTTCAAAACTCTTCTCTGACATGCAGTATGAACCTCCTTGATAATATGATTTGGGGTGGACGCCCCTGCTGTAATACCTACATTACAATAAGATTGGAGTTCTTCTAAATCCAGGTCTTTAAGTGTCTGTATATAGTAAGTATTTTTACATTCCGATTTTGATATTTCATAAAGCTTTTGAGTGTTTGAGCTATGTTTGCCACCAATTATAACCATAGCATCGCATTTCTTTGCAAGTTCTCTTACTTCTTGTTGACGTTCTTCGGTAGCACTGCAAATTGTATTCATAATAATACAATCATAACCCTTTTTCAATATTATTTCAACTAAATCTTTAAACTTATTGTAATTATATGTCGTTTGAGCCACAAGACACAACTTTTTATCATTACTAAACTCTAGTGCGAGGGCTTCTTTTTCACCTGCTACAACTGTATAATTACCTTGGCACCACCCTTTAATCCCTTCAACTTCGGGGTGTGTATCATTACCCACAATAATAATATGTCTTCCTTTTTCAGTTTCTCTTTGCACAATCTTATGAATTTTTCTTACATATGGACAAGTCGCATCTACTAGCCTGTGTTCTTCGCTCTCTATAATGTCATAAACTTCCTTTGCCACACCATGGGCTCGTATAACTATTGTGCTTTTAGCTATGTTTTTTAATTCTTCAATTGAGTTAATAACCTTAACACCTTTATTAGTTAAATCTTTTATAACTTCTTCATTATGGGTAATAGGTCCATAAGTGTACACTAATTTAGATTCTTCAATTTCTTTATATACTATGTTAACAGCCCTTTCAATCCCAAAACAAAAACCAGCTGTTTTAGCCATTTTAACTTTCATTCATATCAACCTTTTCTTTAAATAACTCTAATATAGAAAATACAACTTCTTCAATTGACATATTTGAAGAGTCGATTTCTATTGCATCTTTCGCCTTAACTAATGGGGAGTTCTTTCTGTTCATATCTTGATTATCTCTTGCTATAATGTCTTTTTTAATTTTATTTATATCTCCATCAATACCTTTTTTCTTTAAGTCTAAATATCTTCTTCTTGCCCTCTCCTTTGGACTAGCTGTTAGATATATTTTTAAGTCAGCCTTAGGAAGTACAACTGTTCCAATATCTCTTCCATCCATAACCACACTTGTTTTTTCTGCAATCTTTTGTTGTAGCTCAACCATTTTTTCTCTAACTATCAAATGTTTAGATACTGTAGATGCAGCATTTCCAACCTCTTCGCTACGAATAATTTCGGAAACATTTTCTTCATTTAAATAAATATGCTGTTCTTTGTCAATATAATCTAGTTTTATATCTATCTTATCATAAACTTCTGATATGGATTGCTCATCATCTGGATTAATATTATTTCTTAAAACAAAAAGTGCTGTAGCTCTATACATGGCACCTGTATCAACATATACATATGAAAGATGACTCGAAACAGTCTTTGCAATAGTACTTTTCCCTGCACCTGCTGGTCCATCAATAGCTATACTATAAAACTTCATGTTTGTTCTCCTTTTTTATTCATGTAATAAAAAACACTTAATTACTAGCCGCTAAAGCTGCTAGATATCCTGTTGACCATGCAACTTGCAAATTGTATCCACCTGTAAGTCCATCTATATCTAATATCTCACCTGCAAAGAAAACTCCTGAAACAAGTTTAGATTCCATAGTTGAAGGATTAATTTCCGAAACATCTACCCCGCCTTGTGTAATAATCGCTTCATTAAATCCTCTTGTACTTATAATGTGAAAAGTTAATCCCTTTAAAAGTTTCACCAGATTATGCCTTTCCTCCTTGCTAATTATATTCACCTTTTTCTCTGGATTAATATTAGATAAGTTAATTATAATTGGGATTAGTTTGCGTGGCAATAGTTTGTCCAATGAATTTTTAAATTGCTTATTACTGAATTCTGAAAAATCACGCAACAACCTATCATCTAACTGTTCGAAATTAAGTGCTGGCTTCAAATCTATTTTAAGCAATAACTTGTTTGCTGGTAAATAAGTATTGCAAAAACTACTTGCACTTAAAATGACCGGGCCACTTACACCAAAATGAGTAAATAACAATTCTCCAAAGTCTTTGTAGATCTGTTTGTCCTTTAGATATATCTTAATCTCTATGTTCTTTAATGAAAGACCTTGCAATTCTTTGATTATATTAATCTCTTGTATATTAAGTGGGACCAAAGAAGGATAAGCCTTTTTAAGCCTATGCCCAATGCCTTTTGCAAACTTATAGCCATCTCCCGTTGAACCTGTTATAGGATAGCTAAGACCACCTGTGGCAACAATAACTCTATCAGCATAAATAGTGTTCTTTTTATTATCAGCTTCTTTTATTTCCACTCCAACAAACTCATTGTTTTTTGTAAGTACATTAATTACTTGACTATTTAATTGAATCAAAACTCCTAATCGATTCATTTCTTTGTATAAGGCTGAAATCACATCGGATGACTTATTGGAACATGGGAAAACACGGTTCCCTCTTTCTATTTTTGTTTTTAAACCTAATTCTTCAAAAAAACGAACTGTATCATCGTTTGAAAAGGAATAAAAGCTACTGTACATAAACTTAGGATTTGACACTATGCTAGTAAATAAATCTTCTAAATCACATGCATTTGTAATATTACATCTGCCTTTGCCTGTAATGAAAAGTTTCTTCCCTAATTTATTATTTTTTTCTAACAGTACAACGTCACTGCCTTGTCTCGCTGCGTATATTGCTGCAATCATTCCAGCAGGCCCACCGCCAACAACTATTACCTTCATGGTTTTATTAAAACCTCCGTTTTTTATAAGGCGTTAATTATGGATAGTCTTAATAAATCAAGTGCCATAACAACTGTTCTTTCTCTTATACTTTGTCTATTTCCATTAAATCGATATTCTTTTACTTCTACATTATCATTAAGTAAAACAGCAATATAAACCAAGCCTATAGGCTTTTCCTTGCTTCCACCCTTTGGCCCTGCAAGTCCTGTAATGGCAATACAAGCCTGACTTTCAGTATTTCTTGCTGCTCCAAGCACCATCTCTTTAGCAACCTCAGAGCTTACAGCTCCATATTTATCCAAGCTTTCTTTATTAACTCCAAGATATTTCTCTTTTGCCTTATTTGAATATGTTATAAAGCCTTCTTCAAAAACTTCAGAAGCTCCTGATACATTAATAATTTTACTTGATAAAAGCCCGCCTGTACATGATTCTGCAGTAGAAAGTTTAAGTCCATGTTTTAAAAGTAGCTTAACTACTACATCTTCGAGCGTTTCTTCTTCATTAGTTGTAAATATTTTGTTAGCAAATCTATTTCTGAACTCGTTTACTACAGGTTTTATAAGCTTTTTTGCTTCTGCTTTGTCATTTGCACTTGCCGTAATTCTAAAATTGACTTCTCCAAGTTTTGCATAGGGTGCAATTGTTGGGTTGGTTTGATTATCAATTAAGTCAGCAACCATTGTTGCTGCTTTACTTTCACCAACACCACAAATTTTAATTATTTTTGAATAATAAGTTCCTGGTAAATATGACCTTAAATAAGGCACAATCGTTTCCTCAAACATAGGAATTAATTCTCTTGGCGGACCTGGCAAAAGTATTATTATTTTATTATCATCCGTCTCAACAATTAGCCCCGGAGCTGTTCCATTGTGGTTCTCTACAACTGTAGAGCCTTCAATAACATAGCTTTGTTTCCAATTGTTGTCTGGAATATCTCTTAAATTTGGATCCTTAAAATAGTTTATAATAGATTTTTCAACTGATAAATCTTGAATTAATTCCCTAGCTAATGCTTTTGCTGTGATTTCTTTTGTTAAATCATCTGTTGTTGGACCTAATCCACCAGATAGAATAAGAATGTCGCAACGGGAAAGGGCAGTTTTTATAACGCCACATAATCTTTCTTCATTATCTCCAACTGTAACTTGATAATAGTTTGTTATTCCTAATTCTGCACACTTTCTTGCTAAATAATTTGAATTTGTATTAACTATATTTCCAAGAAGTAATTCTGTTCCTACACTTACTAATTCTGCTATCATCTCACACCTTCTTATTTTAAATAAATTGATTATTTTATCCCATCTTTTATAACATGTCGATTTTTAAAAATATAATCAACTAGTGATATTATCGTAAGTAATAATGAAGCATAGATAAATACTTGCTCTAATATGCCAAAAATTAACATGTTAAAATTAAAGATTAATAATATACACATTATCATTTGCGCAACTGTTTTGAACTTCCCCCAAGGGCTTGCTGCAATTACAATTCCAGCATTAGCTGCGACAAGTCTAAATCCACTAATGATAAATTCTCTTGCGATTATAATTATAACAATCCAAGGAGCTATAGCTCCCCGCCCTACAAAACATATTAATGCTGATACCACAAGAAGCTTATCTGCTAACGGATCAATAAATTTACCGAAGTTTGTAATTAGATTTTGCTTTCTTGCAATATAACCATCTAAAAAATCAGTAAAACTTGCGACTAAAAAAATACTTCCTGCAATATAGTCCCCATAAGGTATTGCTGATAAGTATAAAATCAAAAACAGGGGAATCATTAATACTCTTCCTATAGTTATTTTATTAGGTAAATTCATTATTCTTCCTCCTTGTTGATTAACTTTCCAATTAAGTCATACTCTCTTGATTCGACTACCAGAACATCTACAAATTCACCTGAAATAAATTCTATGTTTGATGGAAGAAAAAGATATCCGTCCACATCTGGAGAATCTTTATATGTTCTAGCTATATAGATTGACTTTGCTTCATCATCTGAATAATCCAAAATCTCTTCTTCAGGAAGTTTTCCTTCTATAATTACGTTTAGCTTCTTACCTACCATTTCTTTTCCTTGCTCAAAGGCAATGGTTTGCTGTAATTTCATGATTTGATTTCTTCTTTGGTCTTTGACTTTCTCTTCTATATGACCTTGCATAATTGCCGCTTTTGTATCTTCTTCTTTCGAGTAAGTAAAAACACCTAAACGTTCAAACCTCATGTCTTTTACAAATTCCATTAATTCTTTATGGTCTTTGCTAGTTTCCCCTGGAAATCCAGATATCAGGGTTGTTCTAATAACTATGTCAGGTATGTTAAGGCGAAGTTTGTTAATTATATTTGTTAACTCTTCTTTGTTTGTTCTTCTACCCATCCTCTTTAAAATATTATCAGAGGCATGCTGTATAGGCATGTCTATATATTTACAAATCTTATCTTCTTCTTTTATAACCTGAATGATTTCATCTGTAATTTCTTCTGGATAGGCATATAAAACCCTTATCCATTTTAAATCTGGGATTTTACATAATTCTTTTAACAACTTGGGTAAAGACTTTTTCCCATATAAATCAAGACCATATAAGGTTGTCTCTTGGGCTACTAATATTAATTCCCTCGCACCATTGTTAACCAATTCCTTAGCTTCTGAAATCAAAACTTCCATAGGTACACTTCTATAATTTCCCCGTACCTTAGGTATTATGCAGTATGTACAGTGTTTATTGCATCCTTCAGCAATTTTCAAATAAGAATAATATCCGCCTGTAGTATTAACCCTTTTGCTTTTAACACTGGGTAAATACTCCAAATCCCGCATTCTGATTGACTTTTTACCTTCTATAACTTCATTAATTACACTAACTATCTCTTCATAACTAGTAGTTCCTATAATAGCATCTACCTCAGGAATCTCTTCTAATATCTCAGCTTGATATCTTTGTGATAGACAACCTGCTACAATTAAGCCCTTTAATTTACCAGTCTTTTTATATTCAGCCATTTCCAAAATTGTATTAATACTTTCTTCCTTGGCATCATTGATAAAACAACATGTGTTTATTATTATTAACTCTGCTTCAAATTCATCATTTGTTAATTCAAAACCTTTATCCCTTATAAGCCCTAACATAACTTCGCTGTCTACTAGGTTTTTGTCACAGCCTAGAGAAATATATAATATTTTCATATAACCAAGCCTTTCTTTAATTTAAAGATAAGTATATCTTCAATAATTCTAACATAAAATTGATAAAATTAAAGACCAATTATTTAAAGATGAAGCTTTATTTTCTTGACATTGATAATCAATTTGTTATTATTATAACATATTCAATCTAAATAAACTGAATAATTGTGAAGCCTATCAATATAAAAAGCACTTTATTTCAACTGTTTGCTTTTAAATTTAACAAGGGAGAATTTATTTATTGTGAAAAAATATATTAAAAGAATACTAACTGTACTTGTAGCATTAATCCTAGGATTTATTTATTATTATATAACTCTTCCAGCTATTAACATACATTCAAAAGGTTTTTGGGCCTTTCTATTAATTGGATTACTAGCAATTTCTTTCGTAATCATGTTAGCAAATGTTGATAATGATAACCTTAAAAATAAGATGAAATACGGTGATAAATTAGTTTTAAACAACACCTTACCTAAAATTGCTTTTTCAATTACTGCTATTTTATTTGCAATTTTTATAATTGGTTATATCTTATCGTCACCAATTATAAATGCCGCTAAGTATCAAAAAATATTAACTGTTGAAGAAGGAGATTTTACTGAAGATATTAATGAAATATCTTACACTGAAATACCTATTTTAGATAAAGAATCTGCTATTCGTCTTGGTTCAAGAAAGATGGGTAGCATTGTGGAGTATGTTTCTCAATTTGAAGTTGCTAATAATTACACGCAAATTAACTATCAGGAAATGCCTGTTAGGGTAACTCCTTTAGAATATGGAAGTTTGTTCAAATGGATAAGTAATATGGGCGATGGTATACCTGCATATATTCGTATCAACATGACTAATCAACATGTAGAACTTGTAGAATTAGAGCAGGGAATGAAATATACGGAATCAGATCATTTTGGTCGAAATATATATAGGTATTTAAGATTTAGATATCCAACATATATATTTGGAAATATTAATTTTGAAATAGATGATGATGGTGTTCCACATTGGGTTTGTCCTGTAAAGGATTATACAATAGGTTTGTTTGGCGGAGAAACTATAGGGCGTGTAGTAGTCGTTAATGCTGTAACAGGTGAACATAATGATTACGAAGTTGGAGAAATTCCTCAGTGGATTGACAGAGTGTTTTTGGCTGATTTACTAATTGATCATTATGATTATCATGGAACTCTTAAGCATGGATACCTTAACTCTATATTTTCTCAAAAAGATTCCCTGCAGACTACTGCTGGTTATAATTATCTTGCATTAGATGATGATGTCTGGGTTTACACAGGAGTTACTTCTGTTGGTGGAGATGATTCTAATGTAGGCTTTGTGCTTATGAATCAAAGGACGCAGGAAGCTAAATATTATCCAATAGCAGGAGCTGAGGAATACTCTGCTATGGGCTCTGCTGAAGGTAAGGTTCAACACCTTGGTTATAATGCAACATTTCCATTATTATTAAACATCAGTGGAGAGCCTACCTACTTTCTGGCTTTAAAAGATGCTGCTGGTTTAGTGAAATCATATGCTATGGTTAACGTTAAACAGTATCAAATAGTTTCTATAGGTGACTCAATATTAGATTGTGAACAAAATTATATAGAACTTTTAAAGTCAAGCAATATTACATCAGTAGACACCTCCATCTTACCTGAGGCCTCAGGTATAATTGAGAAAATATCTGAAGTTGTGGTAGAAGGTGACACTCATTACTATATTATCTTAGAAAATGATGAGGCAATATACGATGTACTTGTATCTGATCATATAAATATCGTCAAGTATAAAGAAAATGACAAAATAACCTTTAACTATCTTGAAGGAAAAGATCTTAATACAATCTTAGAAATTAAATAATTTAAATTTAAAACGAGCCTAAAAGTTAAATCTTTAGGCTCGTTTTTAAAATTAAGCAAAGCTTTCTACACAATTATATAGAAGCATTGCTATTGTCATAGGACCTACTCCACCTGGAACAGGTGTTATTGCCTTTACATAATCTTTTACAGCATCAAAGTCAACATCTCCGCAAAGTTTATTATTATCATCTCTATTCATTCCTACATCAATAATTATAGCGCCTTCTTTTATATGTTCTTTAGCAATAAAGTTGGCCTTACCTATAGCGGCAACTAATATATCTGCTTGTTTTGTCATTTCTTCAAGATTTTTAGTTCTTGAATGACATATTGTTACAGTAGCATTCTCTCTTAAAAGAAGCATTGCCATTGGTTTCCCAACTATATTACTTCGTCCAACTATAACGCAATTTTTCCCTTCAATCCCTATATTATAACGCTTTAACAATTGTATAATTCCTGCAGGTGTACATGAAACAAAACCGGCTTGTCCTATACTTAATTTGCCAACATTCTCAGGATGAAATCCATCCACATCTTTTAATGGAGAAATAGTATTAATAATTAATTCTTCATTTATATGATTTGGTAGAGGAAGCTGAACAAGTATACCGTTTACCGCCTGATTGGCATTTAATTCCTTTATTAGTTTTAGTAACTCTTCTTCAGATGTTGTCTCAGAAAGTTTATATGTTTTTGAATTTATACCAACGTATTCACAAGCCTTTTCTTTGTTTTTAACATAGATTTGTGAAGCAGGATCAGAACCAACTAGTACTACTGCTAAAGTTATTTCTTTTCCCTCATTTTTTAGTCTTGCAACTTTTTCTTTTAACTCATCTTTAATTTCATTTGATATTTTTTTCCCATCAATTATAAAACTCATTTTCTCTCCTTTTTTTAACTATATACATATAATATTTAATTATTTATTTACACACTAAATAATAAGTATTTTTTTCAGATATGTCAATTATTTGCTTAAAATAATATTTATATTTTTTAATTTTTATTGCATTTAAAAAAGCATTGTTGTATAATTAGTAATTGAAATAAAATTCAAAATATGGAGGTGCCCATGAGACATTTAATTACCCCTTTGGATTTATCTGTTTCTGAATTAGACAAATTATTAGAACTCGCTGATGATATCTACAAGAATCCTAAAAAATATTCCAAATGTTGTGAAGGCAAAAAGCTGGCTACACTATTTTATGAACCTAGTACGAGAACAAGATTAAGTTTCGAGACTGCAATGATTAATCTCGGAGGCAGTATACTAGGTTTTTCTTCTGCCAGTTCAAGCTCAGTTTCAAAAGGTGAAAGTGTCGCAGATACAATTCGTGTAATTTCTAATTACGCTGATATCTGTGCTATACGCCATCCAAAAGAAGGAGCTCCTTTAGTAGCAGCTCACCATTCATCAATTCCTGTAATAAACGCTGGGGACGGCGGTCATAATCATCCAACTCAAACCCTAACTGATTTATTAACAATTAAAGAATTAAAAGGCGATTTAAACAATCTAACTATAGGATGTTGTGGCGATTTAAAGTTTGGACGTACAGTACATTCCTTAATCCATGCCTTAATTCGCTATAAAAATAATTCTTTTGTTTTAATATCTCCAGAAGAACTTAAAATTCCTACATACCTAAGGGAGGAAGTTTTAAAAGATAACAACATAACCTTTAAAGAAGTTAGGTCTTTAGAGGATGCTATGCCAGAATTAGATTTGCTATATATGACAAGAGTTCAAAAGGAAAGATTCTTTAATGAAGAAGATTATGTAAGATTAAAAGATTCTTATATACTTTCTTCTAGCAAAATGAAATTAGCTAAAGATGATATGCTGATATTGCACCCATTACCACGAGTAAATGAAATTTC
This sequence comes from uncultured Lachnospiraceae bacterium, assembly GCA_964544535.1. Classification (GTDB taxonomy): domain Bacteria; phylum Bacillota; class Clostridia; order Lachnospirales; family Lachnospiraceae; genus JAAYRG01. Next base: position 67,453 of record CAZJCV010000002.1, read on the forward strand.
TACTGAAGTTGATGAAGACCCAAGAGCTGCATATTTTAAACAATCTGAATACGGTGTATATGTAAGAATGGCTCTGATTTTAAAAATGTTGGAGGTGGATGTATGTTAAATATTGATGAAATTTATAACGGTATTGTAATTGATCATATTAAAGCAGGAAATGCTATGGATATCTACTATTACCTTAACTTGGAGAAGTTAGACTGTTCTGTTGCCATCATAAAAAATGCACGAAGTAATAAAATGGGTAAAAAAGACATTGTCAAAATTGAAGGGTTTTTAGATATTGATTTAGATGTACTAGGGGTTTTAGATCATGATATAACTATAAATATTATTAGAGATGGTAAAAAAGTTGAAAAATATACTCCAAGCTTACCAGAAAGGGTTACAAACATCATTCATTGTAAAAATCCAAGATGTATAACTTCTATTGAACAAGAACTACCTCATATTTTCAAACTAACAAACAGAAAAAAACGTCTTTATCGCTGTATTTACTGTGAACAAGCCTTTAATCGTCGATAGAAATCAGGATGGTTGTCCTCCACGCTATGCATCTTCTTTAGCGGTGGACAACCATTTCCTTATATTATATTTTTAAAACAATCCCTTGATTACCCCATCATCACTCACACTTACTTCTTCAGCTGCAGGTTTTTTAGGTAGGCCAGGCATTGTTAAAACGTTACCTGTTATTGCTACTATAAAGCCGGCACCTAAAGATACATAGAGCTCTCTTACATTAATGTCAAAATCAGCTGGTCTTCCAAGTTTTTTAGGATCATCTGATAATGAATATTGGGTTTTTGCTATACATATTGGAAGATTACCATATCCAAAATCTTCTAACTTTTCAATTTCATTTAAGACATTTTTATCATATGTAACTGATTTGGCCCCATAAATCTGCTTTGCTATTACTTCTATTTTTTCTTTTATTTCTAAGTTATCATTATATAATGGAGTAAAGTTACTCTTTTTTGTTTCTAGTGTGGAAATTATTTTATTAGCTAAATCTATTCCACCCTCTCCACCCTTTTCCCATACTTCTGCTAGGGCAAATTCACAACCTAGGTTTTTACAGAATTTTTCTACATATAACAACTCAGCTTCTGTATCTGTTGAAAATTTATTAAGAGTTACCACCAGTGGAACCTTATATTTTTTGATATTTTCTATGTGTTTTTCTAGGTTTACTATTCCCTTTTTAAGAGCATCTAGATTTGCTTCTCCTAATTTGGCTTTATCGACTCCACCATTATATTTAAGAGCACGTATGGTAGCGACTAACACCACGGTGTCTGGCTTTAAATCACCCATGCGACACTTTATGTCGAAGAATTTTTCCGCACCTAAATCAGCCCCAAAACCGGCTTCTGTTATTACTATGTCAGATAATTTTAGAGCAAGCTTAGTAGCTCTTAGACTATTACATCCATGAGCAATGTTGGCAAAAGGACCACCATGCACAATTGCAGGTGTATTTTCAAGAGTTTGTACTAGATTAGGCTTTAATGCATCTTTTAGAAGTGCGGCCATGGAACCAACTGCTTTTAGTTCTTTTGCTAATACCGGTTGCCCTTCGTAAGTATAAGCAACTAAAATGTTACCTAGTCTAGTTTTAAGATCATTCATATCTTTTGCCAAGCATAAAATAGCCATAATTTCTGAAGCAACCGTTATTATAAAATGATCTTCTCTTACTACGCCATCAGCCTTACGGCCAAGACCAACTACAATATTTCTTAATACTCTATCATTCATATCTACACATCTTTTCCAAACAATTTGATTTGGATCTATCTTTAAAAGATTACCTTGGTGGATATGATTATCAAGCATTGCAGCCAACAAGTTATTTGCTGAAGTAATTGCATGAAAATCACCTGTAAAGTGTAGATTTAATTCATCCATTGGTACAACTTGAGCATTACCGCCTCCAGCAGCACCACCCTTTAGGCCAAAACACGGACCAAGAGAAGGTTCTCTAAGAGCTATAATCGATTTTTTATCTAGTAGATTAAGTGCTTGTCCTAAACCCACGGTAATGGTGGTCTTTCCTTCTCCTGCCGGAGTTGGATTAATCGCTGTAACTAATACAAGTTTACCGTCTGGATTGTCCCTCACCCTATCAATTAAAGAATCAGAAAACTTAGCCTTGTATTTCCCATACAGTTCTAAGTCATCCTCAGCTAAACCTAAATTCTTTGCTACTTCATTTATAGGTTTTAACTTTGCTTCTTGTGCTATTTCTATATCGCTTTTCATAAATTAGCTTCCTCCTCGAAATACTTTTAATTTTTTTCCACTATATCTCCTACTAATTATAGATTATAATTATAATTATTAAAAGGCAGAAAGGGAAAAACATGAAATATAATACAATAATATTTGATTTAGACGGAACTTTACTTAATACTATAGTGGATATTAAAGATAGTGTAAACTACGCTTTGGATAAGTGTGGATTTCCAAAACGTTCATTAGATGAGATAAATTCATTTGTGGGAAATGGAACTGATGATTTAATTAAAAAAGCTGTTCCTAGCAATACTACAAAAGATGAACTAAGTAATTGTACACAGATTTACCGCAAACATTATAAAAACAATATGGACAATAAAACTACCCCTTATGATGGGATTTTAGAAATGATAACAAAACTTAAAGATGATGGTTATAAGCTTGCAGTTGTTTCAAACAAGTTTGACTCTGCAGTAAAAACACTTTGCAAAAAATACTTTTTTGATTTTTTAGAAGTTGCGATTGGAGAAAGTTCCAGTGTGAAAAGAAAACCTGCTCCAGACACTGTTTTTGAAGCTATGAAAGAGCTTGATTCAAAAAAGGAAGATTGTATATATGTAGGCGATTCTGATGTTGACGTTAATACAGCCCACAATGCTGGCATCGAATGCATTGGTGTGTCTTGGGGTTTTCGCGGACGACAAGTTCTAGAAAAAGAAGGCGCTAATTATGTAATTGACAGACCCGAAGAAATTTATAATATTATAGCTTAATATACAAAACACATATGACTGTGCTTTTACAGTTATATGTGTTTTTAACTAATTTGACTTGCTATATGTTTTAAATATAGATTAACTAGATTAATATCCGTACATTGATATAACATTCTTGCTCCTACAACATCTTCTATTTCATTAAAAAGCAAGCTTCCATCATCATCAATCAAAAAATCTATACCTACTAAGCCAAAATCAAATTCATCTATTATACTCTTAGTTAGGCTGATCTCTTTTTCTGACAATTCATACTTTTTCACTTGCCCGCCAAGGGAAAAGTTTGACTTAAACCCACTTTTTGCTGTCCTAAGAATTGCAGCAATTATTTTTTTCCCTATAACATAAACTCTTAAGTCTTGATTTTTGTTTCCAACTAGTGGCTGAAACACTAGATCAGAGTTATTTAGTTTTGTCACTATCTTTTGCTTTTTTGCTTCCTCATCTTCAGGATTCAATAAATATACTTGCTTACCACCATGACCTAAAACCCCTTTTATAATAGTCGTTTCTTTTATGTCTTCAATTGCTTGGCTTAAATATTCCGACTTAATAAAATCACTGTCTACTATAGGTATGTTTAGCCTTGAAATATATTGATAAGTTTTTGCTTTATCATTACATATACTAGCCACTTTTGAATTATTAAAAACCTTAACATTCATATCTTCTAGATGTTTGCTTAATAGTGGATAGATAGATCTATTAATGACAAAGTCCGGTTTCTTTATAGGCTTGCCATCATATTCTATAAAAAGATTATTATCTTTTACTCCAAATTTTAGTTTGTCTACTAGTATTAATTTGATATTAATAGCTAAAGCTTTTCCTTCTTCTTTATAAAAATTTATATAAGCCTTGTTTCTTTTAATATCTTTTAATCTATAAACTAGCCAACCTGTCATAATTTATCAAGTCCTTATTAATTATTTTTTATATGTTCCATTATATAGTCAGAGACACTAACACCTGATACTTCAGTTATATTCTTAAAATGAGCGTTGGAATTCACCTCACAAATAATAGGCTCGTCATCTTCTCCAAAGAGCAAATCAACACCAGCAAAGTCTAATCCTAGTGTTTTGCAAGACTTTATAGCAATATCAGCTTCTTCCTTAGTTGGACTATAGTTTTTCATCTTTCCACCGTTGGAAAGGTTGGCTCTAAAATCACCAGAATCGTTATAACGATACATTGCTGCAATGACCTTATCTCCCACTACTTGAAGTCTAATGTCTCTTCCTTTACTCGTTTCAATATATTCTTGAAAAATCAGAAAATCATTTGAATGTTTCTTAACAATTGTTTCAAGTTCATTTGCATTACTTGCCATATAGACTTGCTTACCAAATGATCCAAAAACCTCTTTAACTATTATGGGAAATGCTAAAGCCTTCTTCACCTTTTCTAGATAGTAATAATTAGTATATCCAATATTTGCATAAGTCATCGGAGCTACAATCGTCCTTGGCATTTTAATTCCCGAATTCATTAAATATAGGTGAGTCAAAGACTTGTCATCACATATTGCAATTGACTTGGCAGAATTAAACACTTTAAAACCCAGATTCTCTAAGTATCTAGCTAACTTTACATCCTTATCCCAAAACAATATAAAATCAACATCATTAATAGATTTGTTTTTATTTTCCAAATTAATATCCATCATTATTTCATCATTGGTTTTTAAGTCTAAATCAAGAGAAAACTTCTTAGCTGACTTTTGAAGCATTTCATATAATTCTTGAAATTTTTGTGTGTTTAAAAATCCGTTAACGACTAGTAACCCCTTCATAAAACCTCCCTATATCCCATTCTAAACGTCTAGATATTTTTCAAACTCATCAGCATTCATAATTATTTCTCTAGGTTTTGTTCCTTCTTCTGGTCCTACCGCACCTGCTTGATGAAGCTGGTCCATAATTCTTGCTGCACGATTAAATCCAATCCTAAATACACGTTGCAACATACCAATTGATGCCTTATCCTTTTCTATAATATATCGGCCAGCTTCGGCAAAATACTCATCTCTTTCTAAGTAATCAGCGTTTACTCCAGGCTTTTGAGTTTGCATAGAAACTATTTCTTTTTCAATTTCCTTGTCATATGTCGCTTCTCCATTATTCTTAGTTACAAATTCCACTACTTTGGAAATTTCTTTATCCGATATAAAGGCTCCTTGTACACGTATAGGTTTTGAAGAACCTGATGGATAAAACAACATATCGCCTTTTCCAAGCAGTTTTTCAGCACCTGAACTATCAATTATTGTCCTTGAATCAACTGCAGATGATACTGCAAATGCTATTCTAGATGGGATATTAGCCTTAATAACACCAGTAATAACATTTACTGAGGGCCTTTGAGTTGCAATAATTAAATGTAAGCCTGCAGCTCTAGCCATTTGTGCCAATCTACAAATTGCATCTTCGACCTCATTAGAAGCTACCATCATTAAGTCTGAAAGTTCGTCTACAATTATAAGTATTTGCGGAAGCTTTTCATACTTTTCATCTATACTAGAATCCATTTTAACTTTTTTATTATATCCTTCTAAGTCTCTTACACCTAAATCAGCAAACTTTTTATAACGTTCTGTCATTTCATTTACAGCCCAATTCAAAGCTGATGCTGCCTTTTTAGGATCTGTTACAACTGGTAAAAGTAAATGTGGTATTCCATTATAACCACTTAACTCCACGACTTTGGGATCTATCATAATTAATCTGACTTCTGAAGGCTTTGCATTGAATAAAATACTCATAATTATAGTATTTATACAAACAGACTTTCCTGAACCTGTTGCCCCTGCTATAAGTAAATGAGGCATCTTAGCAATATCTGCAATAACATTCTTACCAGCAATATCCTTACCAGCAGTAAATGCAAGTTTTGAAGAATTATTAGCAAATTCTGTACTTTCTATCATCTCACGGAAGCTTACAATAGAGTTTTCATTGTTTGGAACTTCAATACCAACTGCTGCTTTGCCAGGAATAGGTGCCTCGATTCTAATCTCAGATGCAGCTAGATTAAGCTTAATATCATCTGCAAGTGATGTAATCTTGCTTACCTTTACACCCTGTTCAGGTTGCAATTCATATCTAGTAACAGCTGGACCACAACTAATATTTGTCACTGTAATACCTACTCCAAAACTTTCTAAAGTTTCCTGAAGCTTTAGTGCCGTGTCTTTTAACATTTTATCCGAAACACCTTTTGTTTTCTTTCTTGGTCTTGCAAGTGAACTTGCTAAAGGAAATACATATTCTTTTTCTTCATCTATAGATTGATCTATTTTTATCTCTTCGATATCAGCTTTGCCTATTTTTTCTTGGATAGAAGTACTTGCTTTAGAGTCTTTTGACGTCGCACTATCAAATATATTATCAACTGCTTTAGGCTCTTCTATATATGGTTCTGATCTATGTATAGCAATATCAATATCATTATCATTGTCAATATTACCTGTTGTCTGAATTTCTTCCATTGCAAATGCTTTTTGACCTGACTTTTCTTCACTAACAGAAATATCTTCACTAATGGAAATATCATTATCTACTTTGTCCTTCTTTGATGAGAGCCCCTTTAATGTATCCTTTAATAAGAAAGTTCTAGGTTTGTTGTTTTCTTCTTTTATTTTAGTCTTTTTACTACTTTTGTTTGGATCTTTAGCTTTTTCTTCTTTATATTCATTAAAAGTATTCCTACTTTTTTTTCCTAGATATACAAATAATGCCTTTCCTGTTAAAAGCAAAGTACATATAAGTATAATTCCTATAATTATTACATAACTACCTACAGTTCCAAACAAAGGATGAATCAAATTCACTATTGCCCCACCAATAATTCCTCCCCCGCTTTTCTTAGTTGAAGAATCTTTGTAATACTGTCCAATAGTATCTATTGCATGCTTTGATCCTACTAACTGAATTAAAGCTGTAAATGTTATAAATAGTACTGTGAAACTTAGTGCCTTTCTATATACTAGCATATTTCCCCTATTAGCAATTAAGAAAACTACTAACCAAAATAAAACAAAAGGCATTAAATAACCCAAAAATCCAAATAAGCCAAATGTAATATTATTGATGACTTTTCCAACCTTACCGCTTAAATCAAAATTGCTTAAAAGAAGTAAAATTGAAAGCACAAAAGTAATAATAAGAATAATTTCATCCTTAATTATTGCTTTTTGAGCTTCCTTTTGTTTTTTTGTTGTGTATGTACGCTTTTTGGCCTTAGTAGATTTACTTTTATTTGTACTTTTTTTAGCCATTTTGCACCATGCCTTTCTAAAAATACTTGCAAATATATATCAAAATTTATCAAATAATTTTAAACATAAAAAGTTGATTCTAAGTTACCAAGCTAGCTAGTATTAACTTAGAACCAACTTTATTATACCTTTAATTTCTCAGCCTTTCAAGGAAAATAATAAAACATACGTTTTCTTTATATATCGATTTCCATACCTGGTACATATTTAACATTTAAGTAATCTGACATGTCTGTTGAATGTACTCGGTCTATTATATTTTTACTTCCTTCTTGCCTTATGGAAATTTTGCCATTAGCTATAGGAAGTTCCTTATACTCTATTGTTTCATTAGGAGTATGATAAGTTTTTATTCTATAATCATCTAATACACTTCTTGCTCTATTACTATATATTCTTTCTAAAGGGACAACTGTATACAGCATCTTTACCCTCCTATATTAATGTTTTCCTTTTTGTTTTCTTCTATCATGTTATATAGTCTATTTAAGGCTTCCTTAATTCCTCCTACCTCATCAATCAAACCCTTCTCAACTGTTTCCTGACCAACAAGTATTGAGCCAACGTCCTTAGCTAATTGATTTGTGTTTAGCATTAAGTTTTTCAAGTCATCTTTTTTAATTTTAGAATTTCTAACAATAAAAGTAAGAATCCTGTCTTGTATTCTTTCAAAATATTCATAAGTTTGAGCCACTCCTATTACCATTCCATTCATACGTACAGGATGAATAATCATAGTTGCAGTAGGAACTATATAACTATAATTTGTTGACACTGCAAGAGGTACACCTATAGAGTGACTACCTCCTAAAACCAAAGAACAAGTAGGTTTACTAAGTGAAGCAATCATCTCTGAAATCGCAAGACCTGCTTCCACATCACCACCTACAGTATTTAAGAGTATTAATAATCCATCAATTTCTGGACTATCTTCAATTGCTGCTAGTTGGGGTAAAACATGTTCATACTTTGTAGTTTTATTGTGTTGGGGCAGACATTCATGGCCTTCAATTTCACCAATAATAGAAAGTAAATGTATCTTAGATTCTCTTTTATCGTTAATTAAAACAGTCTGCCCAAATTCCCGAATCTTTTTATCATCTAATTCGTCATTTTCTTTTTTTTCTTTTTTTTCTTCTTCTGTTTCTTTTCTTTCTTTACTTCTTCTGTTATCATCTTCTTGAGTGTTCTTGCAATTCTTATCTTGTTTATCCTGATTATCCATTTTATTTTTTTCCATAAAAACCTCCTATTATTCTATTAGATTATTATGTGGAATAATAAGATTTTTATTATAAATTTTGCATTCTCCAGTTAATACATCTTTCAAGATAATCAACATAGTCAGGATTCTTACACATTCCCTTCCCTGGAGTGTCGCTAATCTTTGCCACATCTTGGCCGTTACATTTAGTTACCTTCATTACTATATTTAGCGGGGATACATCTGTATCATTACTAATAAAGGTACCAATTCCAAATGCCACTTTAGCTTTATCTTTAAAATAATTATAGATTTCTGTTGCCTTAGCAAAATCAAGACTATCACTAAATAAAAGTGTCTTAGTCTTGGAATCTATATCAAGGCTCTCATAATGGGCTATAATCTTATTTCCCCATTCAAAAGGGTCTCCAGAGTCATGACGAACACCGCTAAAGAGAGTTGAATAAGTAAGCTGAAAGTCCTCAAGAAAACAATCAGTTGTTATTGTATCAGTTAAGGCTGTTCCATTTAATATTCCGTACTCTTTCACCCATGCATCAAGTGCAAACCAATTTGAATAGGCTGGATTGTGTTTATGGTTACCCTGGCCGGTGCACATAATCCACTCATGAGCCATTGTCCCTACCGGAGTAACCCTGTGTTTCTTTGCAAGATACACACTTGATGTTCCTATAAAATTGCTAAACTTAGGCCCAGCAATACTAAGTTTGTAAACTGCAAGATCCTGTGCTTCTGCAGAAAGCCTTCTTCTAAGACCAAACTCAGAGAAATTACCAATCTGATATACTCCCTTTTCTAGCTTATCTATCTTATCATCAAGTCTTTTTTTGAAAGAATCAAAAAGCTTGTCATAATCATGAGCCATCCGAAAATACACTTCATTTACAATAGCCAATGTAGGTGTCTCATACATTGATGTGTTTAGCCATGTACCGCTTGCTTCAATAGCAAGACCGCTATCACCTTCTCTTGTAATATCAAAATCTTTAAACCTTGGCTGCCATAGTCTTAAAAAATCAATATAAGACTCTTTGAACCATTTAATATTCTGAAGATATTCAAGCTCTTCATCTGTAAATCTAAGAGTACAATAATGCTCAAGCTGCTTTTTAATCTCTTCTACCATCTCTTTTGTAAATTGTGTATCTTTATTTCTACAATTGAAGGTCCAAGTAGTCTTATAAGAAGGGAACTGGTGATAAATACATTGTCCCATGCTGAACTTATAAAGATCTGTTTCTAGTAAGGATACAATAATTGGTTTTAACTTCATAACGACATCCTCCTTATTCAACCACCTGAATATGGCAAGTTTTCATGGATTCAAGAGCTCTTTCGTGACTTTCTGCTGTCACGCAGGCACAAGCATTTGCTATTACTCTGATGTTTGTTTCTGGTAAAATAGTTTTTGCAAGTAGAGCATTGCTAATTACACAAAACCCAGTACATACACCACAAAAATCAATCTGCGTATTAAACTCGTTTTTAATATTTGACAAATGGTTATTCATCATATGCTGTGCCAGACTTACACTTCCGAATGTATCTTTTTCAAAGGTTATAATTGCTACATTACGATCAGATGCGGCATCTATTGCTTTTTGAATTCTATCGTCAAGTTCGTGACCAGCAGTCCCTTCTATACAATGTGGTATGGGAAGGTTCTTTCCTTCGTTTGTTTCTAGGTAGTCTTCATTATGGGTGTCATAAGTAACATAAATCTCATCATAATCGCCTTTCTCAATAAGACTTTCCACCTTTTCAACTGTATTAGCACATTCATCGTTACTAAGAGGACCTGTAATAAAATCTTTTTGCATATCCACGACAACTAAAATTTTTTTATTCATATTTTACCTCCATATTTTTGTATGTGTAAAGAGTAGACATTCTATTTTCTTTTATTGATTTTCCTTCCACTCCAGTTTCAACTAGCTTATCTTTAATCTTATCTCTAAAATTCTTTTTGTAGAATAAGATTATGGTCAAATGCCAGCTTCTCTTTGCTATAAAGCTCAGCTACGGCTGAGAATAAGACGGCTACCTGCTTATAGATAACCGTCTTAGTTCCAACTATTTTTCTATTTCAATACGGTACACAAGTTTTTCACCTTCAGACTCTGTAATTACTACAGTAAAAATAAGTTGGGTTTCAGAAAAGGGATGAATACTCACACCGACTGTTATGCCCATATTATCTTCAGTTTTGTCATAAAGTTTAATTCTAGGCTTTAAAATAGCATCAAATGCTTTTTCATGAAGTTCGTCATCAGATAAGACTGTATCTGTTAACAAAACCGTATAAATACGAATAGTTTTGTACTCAAATACATCAGAGAATTTTTTTAAAGCATCTCCAATTCTATTGATTTCATCCTGAAGACTACTAGTATAATCTACAATAAGTTCTTTATCATCTGACTCTATATTTGCATTAGTGTGTGTAATTGAACGATCCAAATAGTCAGTAATTGCAATTGATTCCTCTACAAAATCATCAACATTAATAGTTATGCAGTCACCATTCATTTCCAAAGGATCAAGCTTCTTAAGTCCCATAAGTGTATCGTATAAGTCTACTACTGCTGAAGACAATGATATCAATTGATATTCAGCATTTTCTGTTATATCACAATTTCCTAGAGCTATAATTACTTCATCATACTTTTTATAATCATTTCCTGTGAAATCTGCAATTAATAATTCCTCGTCCTTGTCACAGTATAGGGTGTCAATTAGGTTATAATTATCCTTTTTTCTGCCCATTACTTTAATAAATATCTTAGGATCACGTTCATTTATTAAATGAATTACAGATTCTGACTTGCTATATGTTTTTGTATCTAAATAATAATAGTTAAAACAATTAGGATAGATACTAGCTCTTTCACTGTCCATATAACGGTCAATTTCCCCTTTTGGTCTTGGATATTTTGTTGAAACAAAGGTTTTTTCTTCATAGTCTTTTGTGATATTACGAACTGCGAGATCCTCAAGCACCAACTGGTATGAATCCCCTGCCTTCTTATGTAGAAAACCAAAAGGATCATCTTCTAATAATGATTCCTTTAGGTATTGCTTTCCATTTTCCACGATATCTGCATATGATTTTGCCCAAAGAAATTCAATATATCCAGTTGTTTCTTTAGTCATCATCCTAGCAAAATGACGATCAACAATATCCATATATTGATTCGCATGATTATTTGTTAGTGTAATTGTTTTTGTATCTTTAATCTTCGTAATACTTGCAGCCACAAAATTAGCTACTGTTTCACTTGTAAAATCGGGTGCATTATATCTTAAATTGTCATAATATATTCTTTGAAAATGATGTGTTAACTCATGAGCTAAAAGCACATTCAAGCTGTCAATGTCTGAGACGGAAGAGGGTTTTATAATAATATAAGGTAGAGAATAGACACTTCCCATCTCTTTATATGTTTCCTCAAGGTTAAACAACTCAGTAATTCTAAATAAAATTTTTTCACTACCTATCATCTCTCTTGTATGCCAAGCAAGTGTATTACTTGTGTTTGGCACTTCAAATACATAAATAGGAAATGCTTCTTCAATTACATTCTCATCAATGCCACATTTCTGCAAAACACTCTTCATATCTTCATAGCTATCAGAATTAATTTCGTCGAAGTTATAAACCCAGTCTATATCTAAAAACTCCTCTATATTATCTGCTATATCATCAATATTGTTAGCCCATTCCTTAGCAGTTTTATCATCTAATGCAGACTTTCCAGTAGAAGTATACCATATTAAGAATTTACCACTAGATGATAAAACTGCTTTGTCAAGAACTGTAACATCATAATCACTAGCATATACATTTTTAGAAAAAGGATACCCTTTTTCTTTATCAGCCTTCGAATTCTGACTGGCATCTGGACCAATCTTTACATCTAACACCAACATCTTCTTAATAAGATATTCAACCGTCTCATCACTCAATTCATCAATATGCTCCTCAAACAAGTCAGAAATATTCGGTGCAATGTCAATCTCATTATCTGATTTATATATAGGATCAAGTTTTTCTACATCATAGATACTATATGCCAGTTGTAAAATGTAAGTATCTACTGAAATTTCTCCCTGCTCAAAAGCCTGATGAAGCTTATCTTGTGAAGATAATTTCAATTCATAATTAAATCTGGCTTCTAACTTTTCATTTTCCTTTTCTTTGAATTTTTTTCGTATTGTTTTAAATGCAAAAATAGCAAGCACTGTAACTATAATTGTTAACAATAAAATTCCAAAACATCCGAAACAACCAATTTTCTTCTTTTTT
>CAZJCV010000002.1:80385-101756 GCA_964544535.1 uncultured Lachnospiraceae bacterium
TGATTTTCTTCTTGATTTTCTTCTTGATTTTCTTCTTGATTTTCTTCTTGATTTACATTCTTAGTATTATATTGATTTTTCATTATATCCCCCTCTATCCTATTACTTTAACCTAGTATCTATCGAGTCCCTTATCATATCATATTCTCTTATCTGTTTATATTTTGGCAATAGTTTATTTACATTTTTAAGAATAGTCTTGCCGTCAATGTCACTACTAACATACATAGTGGCTTTTATTATTCCACCATCTTCATACACCTTTACTTTAGTTACTTTAAAATTTTCTAGTATTAACTGTTCAATTTCTTCTGGATTTATATTTTCACCGTTTCCAGTAATTATCATTCGTTTCTTACGTCCTATAAGATATAATTCATTATCTTCATCTATGTATCCTAAGTCTCCTGTATGAAAATAACCATCTTTATCAAAGGCCTCTTTTGTTGCCTTTTCATTTCCATAGTAACCAAGACAAACATTATCCCCTTTAACTACTAGCTCTCCGCATCCGTTCTCATCAGAATTTATTACTTTTACATCTATATTTTCAAATATTGTTCCAACAGATTTGACGTTTGGACTGTTGCTATATTGAATGCTAAAAATTGAAGAGGTTTCAGTAAGTGCATAGGCTTCCATCATATTAAGACCTGCTTGCTTATATTGTCTGCGAATATTCTCATCAAAATACGCTCCACCTGAAAACATATATTTAATATTTCCACCAAACAAAGTCTTTAAATCCTTACCTGTTTGGCTAGCAATCTTGCTAAAGCGTTCATATATAAGGGGTACCGCACAAAAAACTGTTGGCTTTACGATTTGCAGTTCCTCCCCTATTTTTTTCGTATCTGAACATAAATATATTTTCATGCCTGAAATCGTAGAGTACAAAAAGTTACACAAGCCAGCATAAGTATGGTGCAAAGGTAAAAACAAATAGCATATATCATTTTCATTTATAGGTGCTCTTTTGTATAGATTATCCCATCCACACAAAATATTTCTCTGTGTGAGCATGGATGCCTTGGGTACACTAGTTGTCCCAGAAGAAAAAACAATCTTGCACATCTTATCGTATTTTCTCTCATCAAAATCGAATATATCATCTTTGTTTTTTAATAATCTGTAACCTTTTGCTAAAAGATCAGGGAAGTCATCCTGCATACATATGTAAATTATGTCATTTTTGGTTTTTAAAGTATTTACAATACGTTCTTTATCTTTTGAATATATAAGACACTTCACATCGGTTCTTTTAAGAGCATTATCTATGGATTTTTCCTCCCACTCCTTATCAATAGCAACGTTTGTTCCAACATAGGCCATTATTGCCAGGTCAGCTACCATCCATTCATAGGAGTTTTCTCCATACACTGCTATATTTTCATTATGCAAGGCAAAAGCCAAAAGCATTTCAGCAAGAGCCAACACATCATATATTGTCTGGCCAAATGTTTTTGCCCTATATATACCGTTTATTCTTGTAAAAATATACTCTCTGTCTTTCCATTTTTCAAAGTCTTCTTTTAAAATCTCTTGTATAGTTCTATTCATATTCCTCCCTACTTATAAATTCTTACTTAATAATACATATTCATGCTGATCTTCCCTAGCTTCTTCAACATACTGTTCAACAATTTTACCCTTTTTAATAAGTGCTCCTATAGATGAAGCTTGCTTAACTTGCAAGTTATCCATAATAGCTTGAGTCATAGCTTTTCCTAATCCCTGATGTTTGCTATCCACACCCATATACAAGAGAACATAGTTGGAACATTTTCTTCTCTTCATCAAGATATAAAGCAAGGTTGTCAGATTAATCTTTCCGTACAGTCTGTTTCCATAATCAGGCATCCCTATAAAAAAACCCACTGCTTCACCTTCATAATAAGCAAGCTTCACCATGGACATATCAAGTATTATCTTATAAGTTGAATAGATTTCCTTAAAATCATCTTCACTTAGGTGCTTAAATATTGGAAAGTCGCTGTATAGTTTCATGATAAGTTTGTATACTTCACTTATTGATTTATCCCATGTTTTTTTATTAGGAGATACTATTTTATAACCCTTATCAGAGAATTCCTCATACCTTTCCCTGTACTTTTTTACTTCAAATCCCTTTTTAGCTAGTTTCTTATATATGTTTGAAACATATCTTTCCTCAATTTCATAGCCATTCTCTAAAAACAGTTTTAAATAATAATCCTTGTTGTAAGGCTCAGATATGTATGGAGGTCGATTAAAAAGATTTACTTTCAGTCTATACTTAATCCAGAAGCTAGCATCTACAGGTCCAACCATTTTGGTCATATTCATGTCTTTGGCTAGTTTTTCTGCAGCTGCAAACATTTTACCTGCACATCTTATATCATCTATACATTCAAAAAAACCTATATAGGCATTACTATCGTTAGGATACTTTGTTACTACAAGCCTTCCAACAATTTCTTCCTTTTTATATATGCAAAGTTTATACAATTTGAAGTACTTATTAAGAACATGTTTTTTTGTTAGAAGCTTGTGCTCTTCCCCTTCATTTTGCATAAGCTCTCTTTTGCCATATAACTTTTTAGGTAAAGAAAGAAAATCTGCTATATATTTTTCCTCATTATCAAACCATACTATTTGCACAATTCTTACCTTCCTCTATTCTAATCTCACCAGTAGAACCATTCATATAAATTATATCCCCTGTTTTTAGTTTTTTTGTAATTCCTTTTAGACCAACTATAGATGGAATGCCTAATTCCCTGGAAATAATCGCGGTATGTGATAGAAGCGATCCTTTTTCTGCAATTATTCCCTTTGAAAGAGTAAGTAGAAATACCCATCCAGGGTCAGTCATTTTCGTAACAAGTATTTTGTCCTTTACATCATTAGCCATACTTACATCTTCAATTACAAGCACCTCACCTATGACTTCTCCATTTGAACATGGTGTACCTGTTAAGCTTGTCTCACAAGATTGTTTGTTCTCAGCTTGGTTAACCTTTCTAATAGTTTTATCAAATTCTTCTCCAGAAAAAATCAATCTTGAATAGGATGGTAAATGTTCAAACTGATTGTATCTTTCTTTCCTTTCCTTCAGCAAAGAAGAAAAATCATATGGATTACCTTTTATATAATCAAACACTTCTTCTATTTTCAAATAGAATATGTCTTCAGTATTATTAAGTGCCCCTTCCTTGACCATATTACTTCCTGTTGTCAAGAATATAGTCCTTACCATTCCATAAAGACGTGTCCTGTTAAGCCTTGAAATTTCACGGTTCTTAATTCCTAGCATTGCTCGCCTACTAAGTCTTTTAACAGACTTTTGCTTTCTTTTTTTGATTTTATCTGAAAGCTTCACATCTACTTGTACATCTTTATTATTAAGGCTATTATACAAGCTGTTAAGTTTTTCCCTGTCTTTTGCATACTCTAATATTTTATCTATCAGTAATTTAGGATTGGAACGGAAGGTCTTGCTTTCAAGTTTCAGCTCCTCCGTTATCCTGTCTCCATATAGCCTTAGATAATTATTAAACTTTTTCGTAAAATTATTTTTATTTGATGACATAAATTCTTTTACTGCTAAATCATTATCTAAATTAGTAAGTTTTTCTATCATTCCTTCAGCAACTGCCAGCTTAGTTAATGCTACTAGTTCCCTGATAGGCTTCATACTTTCAATATTTGTTATTCCTGAAATATAGTCATTTGTTTCTTGCTCATAATCTTCAATACCTATTTGCTTTAATTTTTTCTTAAGTAGCCCTGTGAAAATAAAGCTATACATATCATTTAAAAGAGTTATATCCCAATCTTTTAACACTGCATCAGCTAATGAATTATATAGGTCTAGTAGCTCCTTGTTTTCTATGTTTTCATGATAGCTATCATGAAATAGCTTTTCTATTCTATCGAAGTTCATATTAAGCTTTTTCATACCTTTTTGTACATTAAAAGCTTCATAAACTGCATTAAAATAAACTCTTATTCTATGAATTACTGAAATGTTATTCTTACGATCATAATCTTTATTGGATACACCCATCATTTCCTGCCATATAGGGATAATCTTTTTACTGAAGGGGAGAAATTTTAACAGGGTATACCAATTACTGATTTTATAATATACTCTTCCATTTGCATTTCCAACCATCTGTCTAAAAACCTGATCATATTTCTCAACTACTTTTTTGCTTTTCAGGCACCTATATGCTACGCCCTTAAACACACTATAATACGCAAATTCCACGAAAGACTGTGTTAATGGCAAAGTAATGCCAGGATAGCTCTCTACTATATTACTGTTGTCTAAAATAGTTGGTTTTGAGTCCTTTAGAGTTGTTATTGGCCTTATCTGAAGTATATATATTTGCCCGTCTTTTATTGCAAATTCAATGTCTAAATACTCTCCAAAAATCTCTTTTAATTTATCACTATACTCAATAAGCTCTTCAACTTTTTTCCTGTCTATTATAGGCGAGCCTTCCATTGTTTCGTAGTAGTATATCTTGTCATTGTTATTATAATAATATGATGTTGTTGCAACCCTTTCCTCAACCACACCATCACCGGTTCCCTCACCAATTACAATTACAGATTCATTTAATAAGCCTTGCGGATTAGCCGTGAACAATACTCCCGAATGGTCTGGATTAATCATCTGTTGAACAATGACACTCATAGCTAATTCTTCAGTTATATCATGCTGCTTGCAGTATAAAGCTATATTTTCACTATAAAGTGATTGTCTACATTCATTTATTTTTTCTACCACTAAATTGGCTGGTACGTTCAAAAAAGTATCAAACTGTCCAGCAAAGGAGTTTTCCTTTCCATCCTCTAATAAGGCAGCAGAACGCACAGAAAACAGTTGTTGTCTGACGAAATTATCTTCTATAAATTTATTAACACGACTTGCCATTTCATGATTTTCCAAGTCTTTATGGCTGATAACAAAAAGTTCTGGCACGGTGATTCCATTTGACTTTGCTAAAAACAAATTTTGAGCTTTTTTACCGATTGTATTGTTTTTATAATTGTCCAAAGTAATAACTTCCATCACATGTACCCCCATATTAGATAAACCGCTACAGTCAGAACCATGGTGCTCTCCTGTATATAAGTATATCTTTCAACCTTATCAACTATTTTGTATTGGCTAGGATCCTTCATAAATGAAAGGAACTTCCATGTCATCCAAACTACATTAATAAACAAAACAACTATTGCTATTCTATTTAGCCTGTATAGCAGAATAAAATTAGTCAAAATATCAATCCAGGTCAGAATAAGAACAAATCTTGTTGACTTTTTATAACCAAATAATTTCGAGTAGGTCGTATATTCTGTTTCATCCTTTGGTGCACGGATTTTACGTGATACTTCCCAGATAAGTGCCGGAAAATATAATGTAAGTGCCACAAGAAAACTTGTTAATGTGAATGGGTATAAATCATACTTTATACACGCAAAAGATATTATGTATATATTCATAATAAACTGTACAGGATTATGTGTGATTAGTGCAAGAGGTAAGCTTTTTTGTATTTTATGCTTCTTAAAAAACCATACGGACATTAACAAGCCATATCCATATAAAAGTAAGAAAAACCATACATTATTCATAAAAACAAAGTTTAAGATAAATGTTATAACAATTAGAATTATAAGAAATGTTTTTAAGTCCCTTTTTTGTACACGTCCTGACGGTAAAGGTCTATCAGGAAATAACTTCTTATCTGCTTCATAATCTTTAAAATCGTCCGCAATCCTTAGAAAAAGTAGAAAACTAAAAACAGTAAAGCTTCCAACAAATTCTGCTACTCCTATATTGAATTTAGTTACTCCATAATTTAAAAGCAAAATAAAATATATTTCAAGAAATATTATAAAGCCAAGAATAAGTCTAGGTATAATTGGATACATCTCTTTAAAGTATATGTTTAGTCTTTTTAGCATACTCTTTCTCCTAATTTTTCACAATACTTCTTTTTCCTTTACCTTACAAGAACAATGGCACAACACATAACAATTGTTAGTAATCCCAAAAAAACATAAGCTAATCCTTTAGGCTTTGGCACTTTTATTTTGAGTAGGTATAAGAGTGCCATAACAAACATTATTGCACTATATATAACTTCAAAAATATTTGCCTTAAGTACAAAGCTTAATAACCAGAAACTAGTAAATATTAGGGCTGCAAAAGTCACTGGCAAACCAGTATAGTATTTTACTGGTTTTTCTGTGTCGGACTGCTTAGTATGAATATTAAAATAAGCTAATCTTGAAATAGCAGCCAAGGTGTATATTATGTAAATCACCAAATTATGCAAATTGGTTAAACCCATTCCACAACTTATAGCTATGGGCAAGGCAACAAAATTCATCATATCTGCAAGTGAATCAATTTCAACTCCAAATAATTTTTCTTCCTCAGTTCGCTTGCAACGTCTTGCAACCATACCGTCAAAGAGATCACATACTCCGCTAATAACAAGGCAAAGCATTGCATAACGGATATTGCCAGTAAAAGAAGAATAGATTCCAGTAACTGCTAATGACACACCTATATATGTTAGTATTACTGATTTATTATATTTTCCTATAAACATATCTACTCCTTTTCTACAGTTATTTCACCTGTTGTTCCGTTTATAGTTATTGTACTTCCATCTTTTATTAGCTTTGTTGCATCCTTAGTACATACTACACAAGGAATCCCATATTCTCTTGAAACAATAGCTGCATGACACAGTATTCCGCCATATTCAGTTACAATCCCTTTTAAAATAGCAAATTTACTTGTCCATCCTGTATCAGTAAATCTTGTGACAAGAATATCTCCAACTTCTAATCTATCTATGTCCTCAAGACTATTAATTACCCTAGCCGTCCCTGTTACTATCCCATTATTGCAAGCAATTCCTTTTATTCCATTAAACCCTTTTTTATCTTTTGTAAAAGTAGCTGCAAATGAAGCTCCAATTTCATTTTCACTTAAAAAATTCCTATAAGACTGATAATACTTTCTGTTTCTACTTATAATAGCTTGTAAATCCTCCCTAGTAATTTTATTTTCAATAAAATTAAATATATCTTCTATCTTTGTATACCAAATGTCATCTTCATAAGTCAGGATTCCTGCTTTAACATAAGATTTTGAAAGTTTAATTGTGAAAATTCTTATTATGTAATAAAATCTAGTGGAAACATCTCTAAATTCCTCTCGCCACCATAACATACTTCGCATTTCCACTATGTTTTTTTTAAGTTTTGAATATTTCTTTTCTCCAACTTGTTCTTTTAATTTGTACATCTGTTTATTAAAAATCTCTGTCTGACGCTTTTTATCAGCTTCAGGACTTAAACTATCATCTAGTGTAAGGGTTTCCTTAAACATTTTAATAACACTTTTTACATCTTCCTGATAGCATGGATAGGTTACATCAAGTTCCTTCTTTGAGTGATATCCATACTCTTTAATGAAATTTACCAGTTCAGGTATATAGTTTTCACTGCTGTTTTCATTGTAGGCCCTTTCAATCAAGGATACCTGACTGTTGGTCCAGAAGGCAAAAGCTTTTTTATCATTAATAATTTTTCTTGACACATCCCATATATAATAAAAAGGGAGTAGATGGGATATGTTATCAAGTCCACTAATAAGATTAAAATATTCTTCATTACTTGCATGTTTAAGTAGCTTATCCTTGAAAATCGACTGATTAACTGTATTAATAAAAATTTGCCAAAAATATGTACTTTCACTTAGTAGATAGTCTTCCTTAATAAGTTTGTACCATAATGATTCCAAATCATTAAGATCTTCTTCGTTCCTAAAACGGTTTATATAGTTAGTATATTTATCTAAAAGCTCAGTTTTAAGTTCCTGTGCGTTTTTACTTCTTTCCTTAACTATTTTCTTTTGAGCTTTAGCTATTCTCAGTATTCTAAATAGTGTTTTAGGTGTTATCTTCGTAACATCTCCATCACCATCATAAGTTGCCGTAACCCCTAAATCATTATCAAATTCTCTTTCCTTATACCCCGGTACCTTTGCCATTGCTGTTTTTACAAGACTTAAATTCCAATAAGGACGCCCATAAAACATGTCCCCAGCCTTACGCCATTCGCTTTTTTTAAGAATTTTAGAATCAAATGTAAACTTTTTAACTGTATATTCCCATATATACTCATAAAGACTCCACATATAGGGAGTACAAACATTGGCCGATACTCCACCATCCTTGAAGTCAGCTGTTGTCCACTGATCCATAATGCTTGAATACATTATCTTTGTTATTGCTCGGGCCTGAAGAAAATATGTTTTTCCATCCTTAATTGCAAATTCTATATCACATGGATATCCAAAAAGTATTTGAATATCCAATGCCTTTTTTGCAATCTCTAAAAACTTTTCTTCAGTCAAAAGCTTATTGCTACTATCAAATACTTTCTTATCTTCAAACCAATTATATAAATAGGCTTCTGGATTTACCCTGCCACTTACAATTTCTTCACCTAGGCCCTCTGCTGTTTCTATGACGATTTCTTTATCATTTCCGCTTAAAGGATTTACTGTAAATGCTATGCCACTTACATCTGCATCCACCATTTCCTGAATAACAACTGCCATTTTCAGATCACTCACATCCAGTCCATTATCAATAAGATAGGACAGTACACCCTCTGTGTACATGGACTTATAGCATCCAATAATCGACTTGCATATTTCATTAATTCCTTCTACATTTAAAAATGTGTCATATTGTCCTGCAAAAGCAAATCCTGCTAGATCTTCCATAAGACCACTGCTTCGAACTGCATATTTTTTATTTACAATAAGCTTAGCTATTTCATCTACAAGATCATTAGGGAGGTTTATTTTGTCAAACAAATTTGTTAGTTCACAGCTGCTTTCCTTGATATTATCCTTATTAACTTTAGATGATAGTTCCTCTATTTTGTGACTTAATCCGCTTTTTTCTATTACTTCATCATATGTATCACTGTCAAGCACAAATCCATCTGGAACGCAAAATCCATTCTTTTTTAACTGCATAAGCGAGTCTGCTTTATTACCTACCTTGTCCGTCTTAGTATAAGTACTTAAACTTAGCAACATCTTTTTTACCCCCTAAAACATGTTTTTCCTTAGTTTAACAAAATATAACAACATATTAATTATAATGTGTGTTAATGCCCCAACTAATACATAAGCAAAATAAAATTGTATTGACATTGGATAAACCATACACACTACTAAAACACAGCCAAATATAGAATCAGCTTGATCCATAAAAATAAAGAGTAACTTTTTAAAGCCTTCAGTTGTTTTTCCCGGTTCAATATCCATTCTTCTTTTAATAAAACTATTAGGTAATTCAAAAAGAGCATAGGCAAAACCTAATATTACACCAATAACAGCATTATAAAAAACAGTGTTTTCTCTTATCCTATAAATGTAATTATGAGCATTAAGAAATGGATTTGCATTACATATTAGTCCCCAAAGAATTGTGAAAACGGTTCCTCCAAGCATCATTCCAAGAAAACCCTTCCATGTTTTATTATCACCAAACAACCTTTTTTTGTCCCATATATAAATGCCACCATCAATAGGTATCTTCAAAAAGTTACATACAGGCAGTTTACACCAAATCATGTTAAATACACCTGCAAGTATAACAGGTAACAGTGTTATATACATTTCTGCTAGTCTCATTTTTCTAATGCCTGTTCTATATCTGCAATAATATCATCTACATGCTCAATTCCAATTGACATACGAATCAAGTCTGCTGGAACTCCTGCATCTCTTAATTGCTCATCAGTCAACTGCCTATGTGTAGTGCTTGCCGGATGTAATACACTAGTTCTAGCATCGGCTACATGTACCACAATTGCTGCTAGCTTTAGGCTGTCCATAAACTTGGTAGCTGCTTTTCTTCCACCTTTTACTCCAAAGGATATAACTCCAGAAGCTCCCTTTGGCATGTATTTTTTTGATAACTCATAATACTTATTGCTTTCAAGCCCAGGATAGTTTACCCAGGAAATTGCTTTGTTCTTTTCAAGCCACTTGGCTACCTTTAGGGCATTACTACTATGCCTTTCTACTCTTAAATGCAAGGTTTCAAGACCTAAGTTTAATAAAAAAGCATTATTTGCTGTAGGGGTTGAACCCATATCTCTCATTAATTGTACACGAGCCTTAGTTATAAATGCCATTTCCTTAAATGTCTCCGTGTAAATAACTCCGTGATAGGATTCATCTGGCTGAGTAAATCCTGGAAACTTGCCATTGTCCCAGTTAAACTTGCCACTATCTACTATAACACCACCAAGGGCAACTGCATGTCCATCCATGTATTTGGAGGTTGAGTGAATAACAATATCAGCTCCAAACTCAATTGGTTTACATAAAATCGGAGTGGCAAAAGTATTGTCAACTATTAATGGCACTTTGTTCTTATGAGCAAAGTCTGCAAACTTCTCAATATCTGCAAGAACAAGTGAAGGATTAGCTAATGTTTCGA
Organism: uncultured Lachnospiraceae bacterium; assembly: GCA_964544535.1. Lineage (GTDB taxonomy): Bacteria > Bacillota > Clostridia > Lachnospirales > Lachnospiraceae > JAAYRG01. The sequence continues at coordinate 90,927 of CAZJCV010000002.1, forward strand.
TGAAAACAGCCTTTGTATTTTCTTTAATTGATTTTTGCAATTCTTCATCAGTAGCATCAGGATCTACATAAGTAACTTCAATTCCTAATTTCTTAAATGTAACCGAAAAAAGGTTAGTTGTTCCTCCATAAATTGCAGAAGAAGATACGAAATGATCTCCTGCCTCACAGATATTTAATATTGAAATCATAGATGCTGCTTGTCCCGACGAAGTGCAAAGAGCAGAAACTCCGCCTTCTAATACCGCTATCTTCTTTTCTACTGCATCTACTGTAGGATTAGCAAGTCTGCTATAAAAAAATCCTTCTCTTTCCAAATCAAACAATTCTCCAACTGTTTCACTTGAATCATATTTATAAGTTGTGCTTTGATATATTGGTAAAACTCTTGCTTCACCGTCATTTGGTTTATAACCTTCTTGAATACATTGAGTGTCAATATGTTTGCTCATATGCATACCTCATTTCCTTAAAATAATAATATAGGTACCAGGCACCATTAATTAATGGAGTCTGGCACCTATATATGTTTGATATGTTTAACTATTATGCATCTTTAATTGAAAAACTAATTCTTCCTTGTCTGTCTTTGCCAAGACAAACTACTGTTACTTCATCACCAATATTAAGTACGTCTTCAATGCGTTTAATATGTTCCTTAGCAATCTTAGAAATGTGAACCATTCCCTCTTTTCCAGGAGCAAACTCTACAAATGCACCAAAGTCCCTTATATTAACAACCTTACCAGTATACTTTTGACCTTTAACAAAATCAGTAGTGATAGTTTCAATTATGTTAATTGCATTATTTATTTCATCATAATCATAGCCTGCGATAGAAATATCACCTTCATCGCTAATATCTATTTTAACTTCTGTCTGTTCAATAATAGCATTAATAACCTTGCCTTGTTTTCCAATTACGTCTCCTATTTTTTCAGGATCAATATGGATTTGAACAATCTTTGGTGAGTATGGTCCAACTTCTGATCTAGCCTCTGCAATACATGGTATCATAGTCTTATCAAGAATTTCTATCCTAGCTTCCTTTGTTCTATAAATAGAATCAGCAACCATTTGCGCAGTTATTCCTATTACTTTCATATCTAATTGTATTGCTGTAATACCCTTATGTGTTCCTGCAACCTTAAAGTCCATGTCTCCATAAAAATCTTCTAGCCCTTGAATATCTGTTAATATAATGTAATCATCTGAATTATCATCAGTAATTAATCCTACTGAAATACCAGCTACATGAGACTTAATTGGAACTCCAGCTGACATTAGAGATAAAGAAGAGGCACAAATACTAGCTTGAGAAGTAGAACCGTTAGATTCTAATGCTTCTGAAACGGTACGAATTGCATATGGAAATTCTTCTTCTGTTGGTAATACTGGTATAAGAGCTTTCTCTGCTAAGGCTCCATGTCCAATTTCTCTTCTGCCTGGTCCTCTTGATGGTCTTGTCTCTCCAACAGAGTAGGAAGGGAAATTATAGTGATGCATGTATCTCTTTGTAGTTTCACTAGTGTCTAGTCCATCTAATCTTTGAATTTCTGCTAAGGATGCTAATGTAGTAATATTAAGGATTTGAGTTTGCCCTCTTTTAAACATTCCTGAACCATGAGTCCTTGGAAGTAGATCTACTTCTGCAGTTAAAGTTCTTATCTCATCAATTGCTCTACCATCTGGACGTTTTTTGTCTTTTAAAATCATCTTTCTAACTGTTTCTTCCTGATACTCTTCCATAGCAGGATTAATAAATTCCAACCACTCAGGATTTTCTTCTTCGTAAGCCTTATTTAATTTATCTATAATTTCTGCTATATTGTTTTCTCTTACTTGTTTTTCATCAGAAAATACTGCAACTTCCATCTCTTCTGAAGAAATCTTTGATTTAATATCCACTATTAGTTCACTAGGTACAACAAATCTTTCATATTCATGTTTTGCTTTGCCTTCCTTTTCAACAATTTCCTCCATGAATTTGATAATTTCTTCGTTGACTTCTTGAGCCTTAGCTATTGCAGCTATCATCTGCTCTTCTGGGATTTCATTACCACCTGCTTCTATCATAACAACTTTATCTTTTATAGAAGACACTACTAATTCTAAATCTGAGACTTCTCTTTGTTCACTTGTTGGATTAACAACAAATTCTCCATCTACTAAGCCTATTTGTGTTGATGCCATTGGACCATAAAAAGGTATGTCTGATACAAGCGTTGCAAAAACTGAACCTAGACATGCTGTTATAGAAGGGCTATTATCTTGATCAACACTAAGAACTAAATTGTTAAGAGTAACATCATTCCTATAATCTCCTGGGAATAAGGGCCTCATTGGTCTATCAATTAATCTAGAAGCTAGGACTGCATTCTCTGATGCTCTTCCTTCCCTTTTTATAAATCCACCTGGTATCTTACCTACTGAATACAATTTCTCTTCGTAATCTACACTTAATGGAAAAAAATCAATACCTTCTCTTGGTTTCTTTGAAGCTGTTGCAGTTGAAAGCACAACTGTGTCTCCATAGTGTATTAATACAGCTCCGTTAGCTTGTGCTGCCATTCTTCCTACATCTATAGTAAGCGTCCTACCAGCAAGTTCCATTGAATAAGTTCTGTACATATTATTCTCCTTTTATTATTATTTAGGTTGGAGATACCGAAACCACTGAAAAAATCACAAACAACTAGTTAAAGTTCTATGACTTTAATATGATTTATGAACTTTTCAGAAGTCTCGGATAATATCTCCATAATATTCGACATTTTTTTAAAAATTGTCGTAGATTAACCCAATCTTCTTTAGTATACCACTTTTTATAATAAAATACCATGTTTTATTAAAAAAAGAGCCTTCTTCTTATTACGAAGAAAGCTCTTTTTTTTATATCATATTTTAAATTTATACACAAGTATATCCACCATCTACAGAAATAATAACTCCAGTTACATAAGAAGATGCTTCAGTTGCTAAATATACAGCTTCCTGATGTGTAATTAATAGTATCAAATTATAAGTAAATTCATATAAATGTCTTTGTGTTGTTTGTTTAACAATATCTTTTAAAGTATATTAGTTAGATTCTTTTGTCAATAGTGTTTTTTCTAATTCTATTACAAAAAATAAATATTCAAAAAGACAATAAAAACCCCTTAATATTGTAATAATTCTCATTAAATATTAAGGGGGAATTGTTGATAATCTTAAAAATTACTTTCTTAATCCAAGACGAGATATTAGTTCACGATAGCGTTCAATATCTTTCTTCTTTAGATATTCAAGCAGACGTCTTCTTTGACCAACCATCTTAAGTAATCCTCTTCTTGAGTGAAAATCCCTATTATTATCTTTTAAATGTGCAGTTAACTCTTTGATTCTTTCAGTTAAAAGAGCAATCTGAACTTCTGGAGAGCCTGTATCATTCTCTGCTCTTCCATATTCTTTGATAATCTTAAGCTTCTTTTCTTTACTAATCATTGATATTCCTCCTTGTTCTAATTTCTTACCAGATACTAAGAATAGGTCGGAGATTCCAAATTCTGAGCATTGGTTTTTGTACCATAAAATAATAACATAAGAAAGTATAAATGTAAACCCTTTTAAAAAAATCTTTATCGCCAAATTACTCTTTCTAATCTTTCTGCAAAATTATCACTTAATATGTCTTGTATGACAAATCCATTATAGCATGTTTTAGCACACTTCTATGTGTAAATTTATATAATGAGAACATTTTTAAAATCAAGTCATACATTGTTATTATAATAATTTTATTAAATCCTTATTGGGGGTACAATTGATATCAAATAAATATGATTTTGCTATTATTGGTGGGGATTTGAGGCAAGCATATATGTTCTTAGACTTAACAGATAAGGGATATTCTGTGGTTGCTTACGGTTTGAGTCCTTCTTCTATAATAAAAGAAAGTGCTTTTGGCAAGTCATTAGAAAAGGTTATGGATTCTTCTGAAAATTTGATTATAGCAATTCCTTTTTCTGTGGATAAAGTGCATTTAAAATCACAGACAAATCAAGCTGACTTGACAATAGAAAATTTTATTAATAATTTAAACTCTTATCATAGAATTTACGGCGGTTCTTTTAACCAAGAGTTGATTTCTTCTTTTAATAAAAAACAGGTTTTTTATTATGATCTAATGAAAAAAGAGGAAATAGTGCTTTACAACTCTATAGCCACTGCTGAAGGTGCAATTGCCGAGGCAATAATTAATAGTACTTGCAATCTTCATGATAGTTCTATTCTCATTTTAGGTTTTGGTAGATGTGGAAAAACATTAGCTAATAAACTTAAAGGACTTTCTAAGCATGTAAGCATTGCTATAAGATCATCAACAGCAAGGCTTGAAGCATTAACCCTTGGTTTTAATACTGTAAACTTTAAGGATTTAAAAAATCATATAAATCAGTTTGATTTTGTTTTTAATACAGTACCCAAACTGGTATTAACTGATGAGATTTTAGTTCAAACTAAGGTAGACCTTACAATAATTGATATAGCCTCTTCTCCTGGTGGGATTGATTATAATTATGCCGAAAAGATTAATAGAAATGCTAAGCTATGTCTTGGTTTACCCGGCAAGTATTCCCCAAAATCCAGTGCTAAATTTTTATCTTATTGTATTTTGTCGGATTTAAGAAAGTAGATGCCTATGAATATAAAAAACAAAAATATTGGAATTGGAATAACTGGCTCTTTTTGTACATTCGATAATATATTTGAAGAAATTGAAAACTTAATAATTGCTCAAGCGAATATTATACCGTTTTTTTCTAATAGCTCTAGCAAAATTGATAGTCGTTTTGGAAATGCTTGTGATTTTCATAATAGAATTACTGAATTAACGAATAAAGAACCTATTACTACAATTGAAGCTGCAGAGCCTGTTGGACCTAAAGGTTATCTAGATATCTTTGTAATAGCTCCTTGTACTGGCAATACTTTGGCTAAACTAGCTAGTGGAATTACAGATGGACCTGTGCTAATGGCAGCAAAAGCCCAACTTCGAAATCAAAAACCTGTTCTAATATCTATTTCAACAAATGATGGGCTTGGCCTAAACTTAAAGAATATAGGAGTTTTGTTAAATTCAAAAAATATATATTTTGTCCCATTTGGTCAAGATGAACCAGATAAAAAGCCTAATTCTTTAGTTGCCCATACAGATTTATTAAAGGAGGCCATAGAATACGCTTTAGATGGAAAGCAAATTCAACCAATTATAATTTAAAAAAAGTGAAAGACTTATTTTATATTAAAATAAGTCTTTCCTTTTATTAAATCTTTGTTCATTTGTTCTTTTAACAAATCTATATTTTCAAATTTATATTCTGGCCTAAACATTGACAAGATCTGAACACTTATTATTTTACCATATAAGTCTCCTTCAAAATTAAAAAGAAAAGTCTCTACTTGTTTATGTTTTATCTCTCCAACAGTTGGATTTTGACCTATGTTAGTTATTCCTGGGTACATGTGTCCATCAATCTTGGTATTTGAAACATAAACTCCATTAGGAGGTAATATTTTGCTTGTACTTGGAATTATGTTTACAGTTGGAAAACCCAATGTTCGCCCAATCTTTCTTCCATGCTTTACTTTTCCAATTACCGTAAAAGGATTTCCAAGTAAATGATTAGCATATTCTATGTTTCCATCTGTGATTGCTTTTTTTATCAGTGTGCTACTTATAGTAAGATTTTTTATTGCAAACTTGTCATAAACGACTAATTCAAAGTCAAATTCTTTTGATAGCTTTTTTAATAGATTTACATCACCTTCTCGATTATGTCCAAATCGAAAATCTTTTCCTACTACTATCATTTTACCATCTAACTTATCTATTAAAACATCCTTTACAAAATCATGGGCTTTTATAGAGGCAGTTTCTTCGTTAAATGGATAAGATATCAAAACATCTATTCCCCATTTTTCTAATAAAATACGTTTTTCATCTAAAGTATATATTAATTTACTATCTTTGTGTTCTAAAATATTCTGAGGATGAGATGAAAACGTAAACATAACTGATGTTAAATGGTTTGCCTTTTGTGACAAAATTTTTTTTAACAATAGTTGATGACCACGATGTATTCCGTCAAATTTACCTAAGGTAATTGCTGTATTTTTAAATTTAAATTTTTTTCCTTCAATGTATTGCATATTAATGTTCATGTCCTTCCTTAAAACATGTCAAACTTCCTTGATGTTGAATATATTTCTTTTATACTTACAAGAACATTTTAAATGGTTTAAAAATTTCTTTTTCAAGGTCATATCGGTATATAGCAAGAAAGTTGTTCTGGAAATCGTATACTCGAACCTTTTCTATTTCCTTAGTTGATTCCAATGAAAAATCTTTTAAATTACTAGGCAATAATGAATTGCCATTATATATTATTTTTAAATATTGCTCTTTTACCATTACTTTCTTATAGTCACAAAATAAACTGTCGACTTTGATAAGGATATCGTCAATTGCCTTATTCTGTGAAATGTCTTCTATCTGACTTAATGTTTTACTTGTAGTAAGAGTAAAGTCACCAACTCTTTTCCTTAACAAATCTTTCATGCATGCTCCACAGCCTAAAATTTGCCCTATATCATGGATAAGAGTTCTAATATAAGTTCCTTTTGAACAATCTACTGATAATTTAATTTCATTAGTTGTAAGATTAATATCTTGAATTTCAATATTACTTATCAATACTTTTCTTGACTTTCTTTCAATTACTATTCCTTCTCTTGCAAGTTCATATAACTTTTTGCCATTAACTTTTTTTGCTGAATACATTGGTGGTTTCTGCTCATATTCACCCAAAAAACTTTCTATAGTTTCTATTAGTTGTTTTTTTTGAATATTTACTTCATTTCGTTCTATAATTTCCCCAAAAATATCTTGAGTGTCTGTAACTACTCCCAACAAACCAACCACTTCATAAGTTTTAGATTCATTAGTTAGAATATCACTGACTTTTGTTGCATTACCTAAGCACACTGGAAGAACTCCTTTTGCCTGTGGATCAAGAGTTCCAGTGTGTCCCATTTTCTTTTGTTTTAATATACCCCTCATTCTTGCAATTACATCATGAGAGGTATACCCAGGTTCTTTATAAACATTGATAATTCCATTAACCAATCTTTATACTCCCATCTATCTTTTTATTTATAGCTTAATCCTCTGTAATTTCATTTTGCTTATCCTGACTTGTTACTTCATCTATATATTTTGACATGTTAACACCATATTCAATTGATTCGTCTAATATAAAATTAAGTTCTGGAGTAAATCTCAGGTTAATATTTTTAGCTAATAAGCCTCTAATATATGAAGCTGCGCTTTGTAATCCTTCTATTGTATTATCCTTATCTTCTTTATCTCCAAACACACTAACATATACTTTTGCGGACTTTAAATCTGGAGTAAGATCTACATATACCACGGATGTCATGGGTTTAATTCTTGGGTCCTTTAATTCCATCTCTATTATTTGACCTAACTCCCTCTTTACTTCCTGGCTAATTCTATTATGTTTAATACTATTCTTTCTCATGTTAATAGTCATCCTTTCAATATTATGAAGCTAATTTTACAGGCATAAAAGGTTTGTTTATTATTCCTTCTTAGATTTTATATTCTGGGAATCTCCTCCATAATATATGCTTCTACAATATCTCCTACCTTAATATCATTATACCTTTCAAAGACTAAACCACATTCAAATCCTGCTTTAACTTCTCTTGCATCATCTTTGAATCTCTTAAGAGATGTTAAAGCACCATCATAAATAACAATCCCATTACGTACTATACGCACTTGACTTGATTTAGTTATTTTTCCTTCAGTTACATAGGAACCAGCTATATTTCCAACTCCTGATGCCTTAAATATATCTCTTATTTCAAGTTGACCAATAACTTTTTCTTCATATGTTGGATCTAACATACCTTTCATTGCATTTTCAACATCTTCTATTGCATTATATATCACTCGATATAGCCTTAAATCTACCTCATTTGTTATTGCTGTCTCTTTTGCATTACTATCAGGTCTAACATTAAATCCTATAATAACAGCATTTGATGCACTAGCTAATGTAACATCAGATTCATTTATAGCTCCAACACCACCATGAATTACTCTTACAGCCACTTCATCATTGCTTAATTTTTCTAAACTTTGTTTTACTGCTTCTACTGATCCTTGAACATCAGCTTTAACTATAATATTAAGCTCCTTAAGATTACCTGCTTGAATTTGTGAAAACAAACCATCTAATGATAGTTTTGATTTAGTATTTGCAATTAATCTCTCTTTATTTTGGGCTAAATAAGTAAGCGCAATATTCCTTGACTCTTTTTCTGTATCGGAAACTACAAACATTTCTCCTGCTTCAGGCACTTCATCTAAACCTAAAATTTCAACAGGTGTAGATGGTGTGGCTTGCTCTACTCTTTCACCTTTATCGTTAATCATTGCTCTAACTCTACCACATGATGTTCCAATACATATTGCATCTCCAACATTTAAGGTACCTTTTTGTACAAGTACTGTAGCAACGGGCCCTCTTCCCTTATCAAGTTCCGCTTCAACTACAAGACCCCTAGCATTTCTATTTGGATTAGCTTTTAATTCTAGTAATTCTGCTGTAAGAAGAACCATTTCTAATAGTGTATCAATTCCTTCTCCTGTATGGGCAGATACTGGTACAATTACAGTGTCTCCTCCCCAATCTTCAGCTACTAATTCGTACTCTACTAATTCTTGTTTTACTCTTTCTATGTTAGCGCTTGGTTTGTCAATTTTATTAACAGCTACAATAATTTGGATTTCTGCTGCTTTAGCATGATTAATCGCTTCAACAGTCTGAGGCATAACACCATCATCTGCTGCAACAACTAAAATAGCTATGTCTGTTGATTGAGCCCCTCTCATTCTCATTGAAGTAAAAGCTTCATGACCAGGAGTATCTAAAAACGTTACTTTTTCTCCTTCGGATTCAATTACATATGCACCTATATGTTGTGTAATTCCTCCAGCTTCACCAGTAGTTACTCTTGTTTCTCTAATGGCATCTAAAAGAGAAGTTTTACCATGATCAACATGACCCATTACGCATACAACTGGAGGTCTTTTTTCTAAAGTACTTGGGTCATCCTCCTCTTCTTTAAGTATTTCTTCAACTTCATCAATTATTTTTTCTTCTTCAACTAAAATGTCATATTCTATAGCAATTTCTTCAGCTTCTTCATAAGTAATTTCTTCATTTATAGTAACTACTTTTCCACTTAAAAATAATTTTTTAATTATATTGGAAGAATCAACCTTCATTTTCTTTGCTAGTTCCTTTATTGTTATTACTTCTGGAACTTCAATAAGAGTAACCTTTTCTTCTACCTTTTTTTCTACCTTTGGCTTAATAAATTGACCCTTCTTTAAAACCTTTTTATTGGATTCATCTTTACTTTTATCAGTATTATAGTTTTGTCTTTTTCTTTTGTCTTTGTTTCTTCTATTTGTACTTTCATTTCTCGAAGTAACCATGGCTGCATTAGTGGTTTTCTTACCAACGTTTTTTGCATTATTGTCCATTTTTTCTATTTTGTCTGCAATAAAGTCTTTTCTGTTCGTGTCTTTTCTAACAGTAGTATCCCTACTGTTCTTTGGATTTTTATTATCTCTTGTTTGTTGGTTTTTTGTTTTTATGTTTTGTTTTCTCCTGCCTTGTATTTGTTTGTCATTATTTTTTTTAGGTCTTGGGGTTTGACCAGCTCGACCTTGCTGTCTATTACCATCTTTAGTAGACTTACTAGAATTACTATTCACCTTTTTAACATTACCTTTAGTTTCTTGATTTTCTGTTGTTTTTTTAGTTTTTTGTGGCTTAGTAAATTCTTTTCTTATAAGACTAATTGTCTTTTCATCTACATTGCTCATGTGGCTTGTTATATCAATGCCATTCTTATTTAAAAAACTAATTACTTCCTTGCTTTTTTTATTTACTTCTTTAGCTATTTCATATACTTTCATTTTTGCCATACTTACTACCTCCACTTTTCGGTTCTATGGTATTACTTGGCATATCACCGTTACATATGTTATCAAGTTGCTTTCTTATCCCATCAGCCAAGCCTTGATCGAGTAATCCAATAGATGTTCTAATGTCTTTTCCTATAGTTTTACCTAGTTCTTTCTTTTTCCCGAAGAAGTATAGAGGCACCTGGTAATAAGCACACTTGTTTGTAAACTTCTTTTTCGTATTCTTTGATGCATCTTCAGCTATTAAAACTAGAATGACTTTTTTTGTTTTTATAGCTTTCTCAGTGGCAAGTTCTCCACTAACTAGATTTCTACTTTTAGCTGCTAAACCAATATAAGAAAATACTTTTTTATATATATTAGATATGAGCTGAATATTATCTCCTTCATTTGTCAATCACATTCAACTCCTTTTCTAACTCTTCATAAACATCTACAGGAATATTTCTTTTTAATGAACGTTCTAAAGCCTTGTTATTTTTTGCTTTTTTAAAACAGTCTAAGGAATTACATAAATACGCCCCACGTCCATTTTTTTTGCCTGTTATATCAATGTTAATAAGGTCTTCTGGGGTTTTAATCACCCTGATTAAATCCTTTTTATCCTTCATGTCCTTACAACCTACACATTGCCTTTGGGGTTTTTTTCTCTTTGCTTTCATTATTTGTCCTCAGAATCATTCTCATCTAGATCGTAGTATTTATCTAGCTCTTCATGTTCTTCATCATAATCTTCGTCATCATCATAATCTTCTTCGTCAT
>CAZJCV010000002.1:101856-125501 GCA_964544535.1 uncultured Lachnospiraceae bacterium
ATCATAATCTTCTTCGTCATAATCATAATCTTCTTCATACTCAATTTCTTCAAGTTCTTTTTCGAGTTTTTCAAGTTCTTCAGCTCTATGTTGTGTTTCACTCTTTATATCAATTCTATATCCGGTTAATCTAGCTGCTAACCTAGCATTTTGACCCTCTTTACCAATTGCTAATGATAGTTGATAATCAGGAACTATTACTTTGGCACTTTTTTTATCTTCTTCAACAAGTACAGAAACTACTTTAGCTGGACTTAGTGCATTTTCAATTAAGACAGCAGCATCATCACTCCAGTTTATAATATCAATTTTTTCTCCTCTTAATTCATCAACAATTACACTAACTCTTGTTCCATTTACTCCAACACAAGCACCAACTGGGTCCACATCTTTATTGTTAGAATAAACCGCCATTTTTGTTCTTGAACCAGCTTCTCTTGCAATGCTCTTTATTTCAACTGTCCCATCTCTTACTTCAACTACTTCTGATTCAAATAATCTCTTTACTAGTTCCGGATGGCTTCTAGACACTGAAATCCTTGGCCCTTTAGAAGTGCTAAGTACTTCTAATACATATAATTTTATTCTTTCATTTTTAACAAAATGTTCATTTTTAACTTGTTCACTTTCCTTTAAAATAGCGTCTACTTTACCAATATTTATACTGATATTCTTACCAACATAACGCTGTACAATACCTGTTACAATATCATTCTCTTTACTATAGTAATATTCAAATAATACATTTCTTTCTTCTTCTCTTATCTTTTGAACTACTACTTGTTTTGCTTTTTGTGCTGCTATCCTGCCAAAGTTTTCCGGCGTAACTTCTACATTTATAACATCCCCAAGCTCACTGTTAGAAAATTTTTCTCTTGCGTCTTCAAGGCTTATTTGACTATAAGGTTCTTCCACATTTTCTACAACTTCTCTAGCTGAGTAAACTGCAATAGAGCCTTTTTTTCTATCAATACTTACCTTAATGTTATCGGTTTTGTTAAATTCATCTTTACATGCTGCTAACAAAGAAGTCTCAATAGTCTCTAATAGTACCTCTTTACTAATATTCTTTTCTTTTTCAAGTTGGTCAAGAGCTATTATTAAATCTTCATTGTTATTTGACTTATTTTTCATCCTTTTTATTATCCTCCTCGATTTGTTAGAAATCAAAAGCTAAGCGAATCAATGCTATTATATCCCTTGGAATTTCTATGGTTTCATCTTCATCTAGTTTAAGTACAACCTTATCTTTATCATAATCAACCAAAATACCTGTATATTCTTTTTGTTTATTGATTTGTTTATATAGCTTTACATCAACTTCCTTTTGTATGCTTCTAGCAAAATCCTTTTCTTTTTTTAAAGGCCTTCCTAGTCCAGGTGAACTAACTTCTAAAATATATGAACTTGAAATAAAGTCTTCTTCATCAAGTAAATCCCCTAATTGTCTACTTACCAGTTCACAGTCATTTACTGTAATTCCACCTTCTTTATCAATATAGATACGTAGGTAGTTATTGCCTGCTTCCTTAACATATTCTACATCTACAAGTTCAAAATTGTTTTCTTCAATAATTGGCAAAACAAGTTTTTCTGTTTTGGCCTCAATAACTTCTCTCTTTGCCATGCTACACTCCTTCTTATATTTATACATAAATACAAAGAGTGGACTTGCGTCCACTCCTTTCTCGACTCGTTTAATCTTGCTTTAATCAATTATAACACCACTATTCAATAATTGCAAGCACCTAATCTGAAGAGCCATATCCCTATGTATGTCCCGCTTTATTGATATATCGTTATTGCTACTCCTAACTTACAGTTTTCCCATAGAATATCCATTATATCATCATCTACAGCAATACATCCTTCAGTCCAGTCAGAGTGACTACCATGTCCATGTATCATGATTGCTCCTCCTAGCTTTGTATCCCAAGGAGGCATTCTTTTTGAGTTTATAGCATCAATAATTGCGTCATATTCTTGACTTGTTATTAGGCCTGCTTCTAAGCCTCTTTTAGCATCAACTATACTAGGATATGACACCCCAAGAGATAAATAGAACTTGCTTTTGTCATTTCTAGTACATACATAATAGTTACCTTCAGGAGTTTTACCATCTCCTTCTATCTCTTTATGACCTTCAGGAGTAAAGCCTAGTCCTATAGGGTAGTCTTCTATAAACCTAGAATCTTTCCATAATTCAAGCCTACGAGCTCCTTTATATACTACAATTTCAACATCATCTCGAATCTCAACTGTAGACGTTTGAGTCTCTTCAGGTGGGCTTGGGATTGGACTTGGTGTGGGTGTTGGTATAGGAGTTGGTGATGGACTTGGTATAGGTGTGGAATCTGGCATCGTCTCCTCCATTACTGCTTTTCTTGGGTTTTGAAATTGACAATTTGAAAATATAAGCATTGAAAATAATATGATTAACAGAAAGACTGGTTTCTTTTTGTATTTGTTCATGCTTTACGAGTCACCTACCTACGATGAGATAGTTCTGTAACTATGTCTTCCCAATCGAGCTTGCATTCAGCCATTAGTACCATCATGTGATATAAGTAATCAGCAATCTCATATTTTAGCTCTTCTGAATTTGGATTCTTTGCTGCAATTATAATTTCTGTGGCTTCTTCTCCACATTTTTTTAGTATTTTATCAATTCCTTTATCAAATAGATAATTAGTATAAGAACCTTCTTTAGGATTATTCTTACGGTCTAATACTATTTCATAAACATCAGATAATATCTTATATGGATTTTTTTCTTCTGTATTACTTACAATTAAATCTGTAAAGAAACATGTTGGACTACCAGTGTGACATGCAACACCAACTTGTGACACCTTAGCTAAAATTGTATCCTTGTCACAATCTACTTGCATGGACTTTACATATTGATAGTGATCTGATGTTTCTCCTTTAACCCATAAGCCTTTTCTACTTCTACTGTAATAGGTCATCTTGCCTGTTTCTATAGTTTGTATAAAAGCTTCTTCGTTCATATAAGCAAGCATTAAAACTTCATCGGTTCTGTAATCCTGAACTACAACTGGAATAAGACCTTCACTATTTAATTTAAATTCCTTAAATGCAATCTTACTTTCATAAGTATTAACAGAAACATTGTTTTCTTTAAGATATGTTTTTGTCTTTAGTATTTCCTTGTCTTTGAAAAAATTAGTAGATACACCAACAACATTATCATGACAAATCAAATCATATAAGTCGTTTTTTCTTAAACTGTCTCTGAAAATAATAGGAAGCTTAGCTCCTTCTACAGCTTTTATAAAAGTATTAGTTATTTTTACATGCTTTAACAACAAAGCAGAGATACCTATTTCCTTCATCCCATCAACAAACTCTTTATCATAAATTAATTTATAATCTTCTACTTCAAGAACTAATTTATCATAACCAAAACGATCGGCCGCTTCTTTGATTATACTCTTGTCCTCAGTAATAGCTTGCTTGATAACTACACGTGAAGCTCCAGTATAAAAAGCCTTCTTAATATCTTCAAATCTTTTAACATAAGCACCTATGTTTACAGGTATTTCTACTTCTTTTACTACTTTTCTTATAGTGTTTAGAAATTCATTTGTTGAGTCATCATCATATGAGTAGTTATATAAAAACAACTCATCCGCTCCAATATTATCATATCTTATAGATTCATTAATAATATTCTTAGCTAGTTCATTCTCACAATTTTTGTATGGGATTATCTTTTTATACATATAAACTCCCCCTGCTTTTATTTAAATTATTCCTTTTGTTGATAAAACGTCTTTTATTCTCTCATCGTATGAAGTTGCTATGTCAAATGCTTTTGCAAAAGCTTTAAATGAAGCTTCAATAATATGGTGGTTGTTCTGTCCGTGGATTAACTTAATATGTAAGTTCATACCTGCCTTATAAGAAAGGGCATAGAAAAATTCTCTTATCATCTCTGTATCCAAATCTCCAACTTTTTCTACAGTTAGAGGCAAATCAAAAACCAAATAAGGTCTACCTGATAAATCTAAGGAGCATAGAACTAGGGCTTCATCCATAGGTACAATCGCACTAGCATATCGTTTTATTCCTTTTTTATCAGCAAGTGCCTCTTCTATCCCTTGCCCTAAGGCAATACCTGTATCTTCTATAGTATGATGAGAATCTACATCTAAATCACCAATTACACTTAAGTCTAGCTGAGTGAAACTATGCCTAGCAAAACTATAAAGCATATGATCAAAAAAGCCAATACCTGTATCAATTTTTGATTCTTTATTACTATCAATATACAATTCTAGATTTATTTTAGTTTCTTTTGTGATTCTACTAATCTTAGAAGTTCTATCCATGATTCCTCCTATTAATCTTCTTAATCTTCAAATCTTACTGTTAAGGAATTCGCATGAGCTGTTAAGCCTTCTGCATCTGCAAACTTAACTATATCCTTATAAACTGGCTCTAAGGCTTCCTTTGAATAAGAAATAATACTAGACTTTTTAATAAAGTCATCTACACTAAGTGGCGAGAAAAATTTAGCTGTCCCATTAGTTGGTAATACATGATTGGGTCCTGCAAAATAATCACCTAATGGTTCACTACTATAAGGTCCTAAAAATATAGCACCTGCATTCTTAATCTTTGTCATTATAAGATTTGGATCTTCTGTCATAATTTCTAAATGTTCTGAGGCAATTTCATTTGCTGTATCTATTGCCTCATCCATAGTCTTTGCAATTAAAATATAGCCAAAATTGTCTAATGATTTTTTCATTATCTCACTTCTTGATAACTTCTTAAGAAATTTATCTACTTCTTCTGATACTTTATGTGCTAAAGTCCTACTAGTTGTAATCAAGATTGATGAAGCTAGTTCATCATGTTCTGCTTGAGATAATAAATCTGCTGCTACATATTTAGGGTTGGCTGTATGGTCTGCAATAATAAGTATTTCACTTGGTCCTGCTATTGAATCTATACTTACACTTCCAAATACCGCTTTTTTAGCTAAGGTCACATAGATATTACCTGGACCAACAATTTTATCAACTTTAGTAATACTTTCTGTTCCGTATGCTAGGGCTCCAATTGCTTGTGCTCCACCAACCTTATATATCTCTTCTACTCCCGCTTCCGCTGCTGCAACCAAAGTTCCCTCATATACCTTTCCATTTTGGTCTGGAGGTGTAGTCATTACAATCCTTGGAACACCTGCTACTAAGGCCGGAATTACATTCATAAGAACTGAAGAGGGATAAGCAGCCTTTCCTCCCGGAACATAAACAGCAACATTTTCAATAGGGCTAACCCTTTGTCCTAATAAAGTTCCATTAGGCTTGGTATAGAACCAGCTTTGTTGTTCTTGTCTTGCATGAAATTCTTTTATATTTATAATAGCTTTTCTAATAACATCAACAAGTTTCTTGTCAAACTTTGAGTAAGCTTCTTCTATTTCTTCCTTTGTAACTCTAATATTACTTGCATTAATATCTGCCTTGTCAAACTTTTTAGTATATTTAAAAACAGCTTCATCTTGTCTAGTCTTAACATCTTTTAATATATCATTCACAACATCTTGATAGTCGTCATATTGATTAGGACTACGTTTTAATAAATTACTTTGAATGTCTTTTTTTGTGTTTTCATCTAAGTTTATTATTCTCATAGAAATCCCTATCTTTCTCTATATATTATTTATAATATTACGTAATGCATTAATAATCTCTGATATTCGTTCATGTTCCATCTTCATACTAACTTGGTTAACTACCATTCTTGCTGATATATCACAGATATCTTCTAAAACAACAAGCCCATTTTCCTTAAGCGTAGATCCTGTTTCAACAATATCTACAATCACTTCAGATAAATCTACAAGCGGTGCTAACTCAACAGAACCATTAAGTTTAATAATCTCTACAGTTTGACCTTTTTTATTATAAAAATAGTCTTTTGCAATATTAGGATACTTAGTTGCTACTCGAATTAATTCACCATGTTCTAGTAAATCCTTTGCGCCATTTGGACCAGCAATACACATTCTACACTTACCAAGACCTAAGTCTATAACTTCATATAGTTTTCGTCCCTCTTCTAGTAATGTGTCTTTTCCTGCTACTCCAATATCAGCTGCACCATACTCTACATAGGTTGGAACATCTGATGCCTTTGATAAAAATATCTTGATTTTTTTCTCTTCATTTGTGAAGATTAACTTTCTTGTTTTAGGATTATTCATTTCCTCAAAAACAATTCCCGCTTCTTCTAACATCTCTAAAGTTTGGTTTGCTAATCTACCTTTTGGTAAAGCAATCTTTAAAAATCTCATTATCAATCATCTCCTAACATCAAGTCTTCTATTAATACTTCATTTTTTGTAGCTTTTTCAATATCATAAACTTGAACCTTTTTAGGGGACTGTAAATATAATATACCACCAATATTCATGCGTTTTCCATATGAAAGATAATCTTCAATCATGTATTTGTCTTCTTTAGCCAGTAGTTCAATAGACAAGCCTGTATTCCTAAAATAATTAGCTAAATGTATGCCTTCCTCTAACAAACTTTCTTCATACAACAACAAGGTATTCTTCTTGCTTGCTGTCTCAAGCTTCTGTCTTGATAAGGCAAGCATTAATTCATCAACCATAATAGCTAGACCAATAGATGGTGCTTCTTTACCAAATTGACCTATTAAGTTATCATATCTACCACCACCAGCTATTGTATCTCCAGTACCATATGTATAGGCCTTAAATATAATTCCTGTATAATAATTATATTTGCTTAACATTCCAAGATCAAAGGTAATATATTTTTCCAAACCATATATTTTTAAAATATTATAAAGTTGCTCCAAATGCTTTATTGCACTAAGGGAACGTTCATTTTTTGTAAGTTCTTTTGCCTTACTTAAAACATCTAAACTGCCAAAGAGTTCTGCTAAATTATAAAATACTTCTTTAAGGTCTGCACTTATATCTTTTTCTTCTATTAATCGTTCAACACCAAAAATATTCTTTTCTTCTATTAGATCTCTAAGCTCTACTTCTTCTTCATTATCAAATCCAGCTTCATCCACAAGACCGTGAAAGAAATCCACATGACCAATTTCAACTTGAAACTCTTTTAATCCCGAAGTAAGAAGTGCTTCTATAGTTATTGCAAGCATTTCTCCTTCTCCTTGAATAGAGCTATCATTAATAAGTTCAGCGCCTATTTGTGTGTTCTCACTTAATTTACCTTGATAACTACTACTATTAATAAATGTACTTCCTAAATATGATAAACGAATTGGCATCTTTTCATCTTTATAATACTTGGCTACACATCTAGCTATAGAAGGAGTAATATCTGGCCTAAGAACAAGTGTATATCCCTGTCTATCTACAAACCTGTACATATCCCTTGTAGAAACACTACCACGTTCCTTGCTGAAAATATCCTCAAATTCAAAGGTTGGAGTTTGTATATCCTTAAATCCATGAAGTTTTAAAACATTATATATATTATGTTGTAATCTAATTTTTCTTTCGCATTCGGCATTATATATATCTCTAACACCCTCTGGGGTATGCAATAAGTTACTAGACATGATTCTTCTCCTTTATAAAACAATTAAATTTACTTTAGTCTGCTAATGTGATAATTCGCTAACACGATAATATTTAATTATAATATAACATTTTTTTTATAATGTCAACCTTATGTCCGACTACAAATATCTAAATTTAATAGCTCTAAATAATGTATGTACATGGAGTTCTTACATGTAATTATATACTTGGAATCTAATTCATCAAAACGAAAACTCTTTCTGCCGCCACTTAGACTCCTTTGATAAAACGATAAAAGCTTTTCTAAGGTTAAGTAATAATAAACATCCTTATGTTTATAATAAATAAGGATAAAAGATATACCACCTTGTCCTTCAAATTCTTTCATAAAATCAATTTGATGTTCATGAATATTTTGTAAGGAAAAGGTATCTTGGGAACATTCCTTTGCATCAAAACACACAGGAATGCTTTGTACCACTCCCATGTAGTCCACTGTACTTTTCTTTTCAAAATATGCAAGTGTAATATGTCTATTATTCTTATCTATTTTTATTGGGGTTATTGGTGTAGGAACCTTTTGAATTAGTGCTAAGTTTTGTTCCCTGTATTTTTCATTTGTAATATTAACCATTTCTTCTAATGATGAACCCCTTAATCCTCTGGAATTCCAATATGCCATCTTAATCTCCTTTTTGTAACTTATACAAATATATCATTTTCAATTCTTGTAAACAGCTCTGGAGTTTCTGCTTTAAAGTTTTTATTGCTGAGGTTAGCAAGTTCCCCTTCTATAGCAGGAAGACTTAGCTTATAAGAATGAAGTAATTGATGTTTTAATTTGTACTTATTCTTAAAGATATCGTTTGTTGTTCTTTTCCCATACTTGTAATCTCCTAGTATTGGATGACTAATATATGATAAAAGAGCTCTAATTTGATGAGTTTTCCCCGTAAGTAGCTTTACCTTTAATAGTGTAAAATCATTGTTATATGATATAGGCTCATATTCTATTGCTACTTTGCTACTATCCCTTGTTTTGCTAGGTGTAATTGTAACTATATTGTTATTTTTATCTTTTGCTAAGTATGCAGAAAGGTTGTTCTTATCTTTTATATGTCCACATACAATAGTTAAGTAATACCTATCTACAGCTCCCTTTCTAAATAACTCTGCCAATGTTTGTAAACTAATTAGAGTCTTGCCTGCAATTATAAGACCTGATGTGTTTCGGTCTAATCGGTTACATATAGAAGGTTTAAATGTTTGCAATTCTTCTTCCACTATAAAACTACTCTCTAACAAATAGGATAATATTTGTTCATTTAGAGAAACATCAGTGGCTTTAGCTTTTTGAGATAATAGGCCTAGAGGTTTGTTTACCACTAAAATATAATCATCTTCATAAACTAGCTCAAAGCTCTTTTTAACATCTCTAACATCAACTCTTTGAGTGAATTTATCAATTGTTTGATCAGATAAAAACATTTTTATTTCATCATTTTGATTGAGAATTTCTGAACCCTTGGCTTTGCTAGAGTTCAATGTAATGTTCTTCTTTCTAAGCATTTTATATATGAAGCTTTTTGGTGCTTTATTCATTTTCTTCATTAATAACTTATCTAGTCTTTGACCAGCTTCATTTTTACCAACCTTAAAACTCTGCATTCTACCTCCTATTTCAGCAAGTCTATTTCAGACTTTGTCAAATGACGATACTCTCCAAGTTTCAGACTCTCATCAAGTACTAATTGTCCCATACTTGTTCTTTTTAAATAAGTCACTTTAAGACCTATAGCCCGAAACATTCTCTTAACTTGATGAAACTTGCCTTCGAATATAGTTATAAGTGCTTTGGAAGTATCTCCTGCTTCTATAATTTTAAGTTCTGCAGGAAGAGTAATAAAGTCATCGTTTATTTTTAGCCCTTTCTTAAATTGCAAAATATGAGAATCCTTTATTTGTCCATTAAGCTCTACATAATATACCTTTGCTACCTTATTCTTAGGTGATAATAAACTATGAGCCAAGTCTCCGTCGTTTGTAAGTAAAAGTAAACCTTCTGTGTCTTTATCTAATCTTCCAACAGGGAACAGATCAGACTGATATTTTTTCTCTATTAAATCAATTACTGTTCTATCAAAGTTGTCTTTAGTTGCAGATACAACTCCTGAGGGTTTATTAAGCATAATATATATATATTTATTATAGCTAAGTAGTTCCCCTTTAAAATAAACTTTATCATTATTAATGTCAACCTTGTAAGCAGAATCTTTAATAACGTGACTATTAAGATTAACTTTTCCTTGTTTAATATACTTCTTAACCTCACTTCTAGTCCCTATTCTTATATTCGCTAAATACTTATCTAAGCGTACAAACTTATTCATAAAACTCATCTCAATCCTTTTTTCTTCTATAGTGATAGCCACAACCCTATAATAACTATACCATAAATTTAATTAAAAACATACGTTTGCAAAATTGATTATTAATAATCAATAGATTTTAATAAAAAATATGGATTAACACTTATTTCACCAATCTTACTCTCTATATACATACCTAAATGTAGATGAACATCAAACTTTCCCCTTGTTCCTTCAGGTCCATAACCACTATCTCCAACATAGCCTAAAAAATCTCCTGCTTCAACAAAGTCCCCTACTTCGAGTTCATCTGCATATGATTCTAAATGGGCATAATAAAAGTATGCTCCATTCTTACTTCGTATACCTATTCTATAACCACCTTGATCAAGCCAACCTTTTTTCTCTACTATTCCATCTGTCATACTAACTACTTTATATTCCCCACTTGTATTGTCACATACCATTAAATCAGTACCTTCATGTTTCCTGTCTCCACCATAACTTCTATGTGCATTCCAAGTGTTTTCATAGCTTACTATAGGTCTTTTTCTACTATGTTCTTCAATGGGAAAGGACTTAATATCATGTAAAAGTACATAATAATATTCCTTTAACTCATTAAATTTTAAGTCATAAGTTAAACTTTCTAATAACAAGTTAATATTGCCTTTTTTTATTTTTTTTCTTTCTATTGTGTTTAAATCATAGACTAACATATAGCTAGTTAAAATATCATAAGAATCATATTTCTTATTGCTTATACTCTCTTGTGTAAATACTTGGTCTAATAATTCATTGGAAATATTCATTTCACGAAATAGTTGGTAATCAATATCCTTAGATCTTATTTCATGCAAATATTGATTTACTACAATAATGTTCAAAATATATACAATCACTGATGCAAGAATTAATATTAATGTTCCCTTATAAATAATTTGTTTTTTCCATTCACTAATCATAGGTTCACCATGGCCTTGTTTAAGATATAGTATTATATGATTAAACAGAATGTAATTATGCTAGACTTCTTTTTAGAGAACAAAGCATAATAACTAATAGAAAACGAAGAGTCAACAATCAATGATCAACTCTTCGTTAAAAGTCTTACTTATTCATATTTTCTATAACTTTTTCAAGATATTTGTAAACATTAATTGTTGATGAGATATTTAGCTTTTCTTTTGGAGTATGAATGTCGTCCATATCAGGGCCTAAGGAGACAATATTAATTCCTGGGATTTTTCCTGCAAAGAAACTACATTCTAAGCCTGCATGTATGGCTGCTAGTTCGGGCTCCCTACCATATACTTCCTTATACACTTTTTCCATGTGTTCTCTTAGAGGGGAATCCTTTTTGTACTCCCATGCTGGATACTCAGCTCTTATTTCATAACATCCATCTGTGAAAGATGCTAAGTAATCTAAACGATCACTAATATATTTTTTATAAGTATTAATTGAACTTCTAATAGAATGACTAAATACTGCCTTTTCACTGCTTACATCTGCAAATCCTAAGTTCAAGGAACTTTCTACTAAACCATCAAATGAATAACTCATTTTCTGAACACCATTTGGAGAATTCACTAAATAAAATAGCACTTTATTAAAAGAAAAGTCATCTAAATATTCATATTCTTTCTTTTCCATTGCTTTAGTCACTATCTTAAGCTCTGGCTCTGAAGTTGCTAGTTCTTCATAGTAATTATTAGATAAAGTTTCTATAGCCTTGCATAAATCATCATATGATTTATCTGATACTAATATCTCCACATAGGCTTCTCTTGGAATCACATTATCCTTTTGTCCGCCTTTTAAACTTATTAATTTAAAGTCAATAAGTTGTGTTAATTCAAATACTAATCTTCCTAATAGTTTTATTGCATTTGTACGATTTTTATGGATTTCTGCACCAGAATGTCCACCTTTTAAATTATTTATACTGATTTGTACTTTTAAACCTTCTGTTTTTTTTCTTGCTATAGGAATCTCGCAATATCCATTAAGTCCGCCTGCTGAGCTAGTTAATAGTACCCCCTCTTCGCCTGAGTCCATATTAATTAAATATTTACCTTTTAGGCTTGATACATCTAAGCCAATTGCACCGTCCATACCCACTTCTTCATCAGTTGTGAAAACTGCTTCTAATCTTGGATGTTCTAATTCATTATCATCTAATAGGGCCAAAGCATAAGCAAGAGCAATTCCATTATCTGCACCTAAAGTAGTATTATTAGCACGAATATAATCTCCATCGATTATTATTTCTATAGCATCCTTTAAAAAGTCATGATCAGAATCAGGTGTTTTTTCACAAACCATATCCATATGTCCTTGTAATATGATAGTTTCTGCATCTTCATAACCTTTACTTGCTTCTTTTATAATTATTACATTCTCATATTCATCTTGTATATAAGCTAACTTTCTATCCTTTGCGAAATCCACTAAATAATTACTGATAGCTGTATTATTGTAAGAACCTCTTGGTATAGAAGATATTTCGCTAAAAAAATAAAATATATTTTTATAATCTTTTTCTTTCAAAATTTTGTTCATATTACCTGCCTTTCTAATTCTTAAAACTATGAATTGGTGCAGGGATTCTTCCACCTCGACTTATAAAATCTTTACAGTTAAACTTATTAACTGGCATAATAGGGGCATATCCCAGCAACCCTCCAAACTCTACCATTTCCCCAACACCTTTACCTACTACAGGTATTAGTCTTACAGCTGTTGTTTTTTGATTTATCATTCCTATAGCCATCTCATCAGCAATAATTCCTGATATGGTAGATGCTTTAGTGTCTCCAGGAATTGCAATCATATCTAATCCTACAGAGCAAACGCATGTCATTGCTTCTAACTTTTCTATTGTAAGTGCTCCTGCTTGAACGGCATTTATCATACCTTGGTCTTCACTAACAGGAATAAATGCACCACTTAAACCACCTACATAAGACGAAGCCATAACTCCACCTTTTTTTACTTGATCATTTAGTAGGGCTAGGGCTGCTGTTGTACCAGGTGCTCCAACATACTCTAATCCCATTTCTTCAAGTATATCTGCAACACTATCACCTATTGCAGGAGTAGGAGCTAATGAAAGGTCTACAATTCCAAATGGAACATTTAGCATTTTAGACGCCTCTTTTGCCACAAGTTGCCCTACTCTAGTAATTTGAAATGCAGTCTTTTTAATCTTTTCACACAATGTTTCAAAATCAGAACCTTTTACAGCACTAACAGCTGTTTTAACAACACCTGGCCCACTAACTCCAACATTTATAACGCAATCCCCTTCAGTAATACCATGAAAAGCACCAGCCATAAAAGGATTGTCGTCTGGAGCATTACAAAAAACTACAAACTTAGCACAAGCTATAGAGTTATCATCTTTGGTTAAGCTGGCTGCTTCTAGGATAACTTCTCCTAATAATTTTACTGCATCCATATCAATGCCAGTCTTAGTAGAGCCAACATTAACTGAGCTACAAACTCGTTCAGTTGTAGCAAGAGCTTTTGGGATGGAGTTAATTAGATTAATATCTGCTTCTGTCATACCTTTAGAAACCAAGGCACTGTATCCACCTATAAAGTTTACACCTACAGCCTTTGCTGCCTTATCTATAGTCTGAGCTATACTTATAAAATCTTCTGCTGACTTACATGCAGAAGAGCCAATAATTGAAATAGGTGTGAGCGAAATTCTCTTGTTAACGATAGGTATTCCATACTTTCTTTCAATTGCGGCCCCTGTAGCAACTAAGTCTTTAGCCACTGTAGTTATTTTATTATATATATTATTATTTAATTCATTTAAATCCTTACTAATACAGTCAAGTAAACTAATCCCAAGTGTAATAGTCCTAACATCAAGATTTTCTTGTTCTATCATACGATTAGTTTCTGTTACTTCATGTAAATTTATCATAATAATGACCTATATCCTTCCCTTATTTCTTCATTAACAAATTATAATATTTTATCACTTATAGCCTGTGCATCTTATTAAAAATATCTTCATGTTGTGCCTTTATGGATACACCTATTTCAAGTCCAACATGATCTAGGTCACTATTTAACTCGTCAAAGCTTTTTATTGAATTGCTAGTCTCAACAATCATCATCATATGAAAATATCCACTCACTATTGTTTGGGAAATATCAAGTATATTTACCTGACTTTCCGCTAGATATGAACATACTTTTGCAATAATACCAACCCTATCCTTACCTATAACTGTAATAATTGTCTTATTCATTATTAATTTTACCTCTCATTTGTTATGTAGTATATAATACTTCGCCGCATTCATCTCTTTTAGCAACGCTTAGCATATATTCAATGTTTTTATTATTAGTATGATTACTAAGTTCTAACTTCACTGTTTCATAAGCCAGATCTTCATAATTATTATCCTTACTTAAATGCACAAGCAATATGTGTTTTAACTTGTCATGAAATAATCTAGATATTAAATCAGCTGTACTGTTATTAGATAAATGTCCCTTTGAACTACTTATCCTTTGCTTTAAAAAGTAGGGATAATTCCCAACCATTAACATGTTTTCATCATGATTTGCTTCTAAGAATAATATATCTGAATCTTCTAATTTTGATACTGTATAGTCATCAAACTCACCTAAATCTGTTACCATGCCAATTTTACTTCCGTTTGACTTAAAAGTATAACAAACTGGATTTGCAGCATCATGAGAAATTGAAAACGGTTCAATGCTTATATCATTTATCGTAAAAGTCTTATCAGGCTCAATATAGCAAAGTTCACTATCTGCTAAATGACTATATTTTTTCTTATTTAAAATTGCCTGAATAGTTTCTTTTGTTCCATATATGGGTATATTGTATCTTTTTACCATTGTTCCTAAAGCATTAATATGATCAGTATGTTCATGGGTTATTAAAATCCCATGTATCTTTGAGGGATCTATGTCGATACTCTTTAATCCATTTTCAATTCTTTTACAACTTATACCTACATCAACCAAAAGCTTTGTATCATCATTGCCGACATAGTTACAGTTTCCACTACTACCACTTGCAAGACTACATATTTCCATGAAAATTACCGTGCCTTTCTTTCCATTATGTCGTTTTATAGTACTTGTTAAATATTTCATCTATTTGACTACTTAATTCTTCCTCTGTTCCTTGATTTATAATTAGATCACTTGCATAAGCTTTATACTCCTTATCGCTTAGTTGCTTACTTATAATATTACTGATCTTTTCATCAGAATAATTCCTCGAGTTTTTAAGTCGCTCTATCCTAATTTCTAGAGGTGTATATACAAACCATATCTTATCACATATATCATCTAATGAGGCTTCAATTGGTAAAGCTGTTTCTATACATATATACTTACAGCAATCATCATTGACTTTTTCTTTTATGATCTTCTTTACTTCTGCCATAACAAAAGGATGCGTAAATGAGTTTAGTTTCTTAAGTTCTTCACTATCATTATATACTATAAGTCCAAGTTTAACTCTATCAATATCAGCTTCTTTATCTAATATGCCTGGACCGAAGTGGGCAACTATTAACTTATAAGAAGTTTGATCTTTTTCCATAAGAGTGTGGGCTATTGTGTCTGTATTGATAATGAAAGCCTTATACTTGTCTTTTAATATATTTGTCACAGTAGACTTTCCACTTCCTACCCCACCTATTATGCCAATGACCATTTTTTCTTTATCCAACTTCATACCAATTCTCTCCAATGCTCACTCCTAACTCAAGTGGAACTCTAAGCTTAGTAGCATTTTTCATTTCTGTAACTAGAATATCCTTTACTTCTTCTAATTCCTCAACTTTAGCCTCAATTAATAGTTCATCGTGAACTTGTAAAATCAACCTAGATTCAAGCTTTCTATTCTTCAGCTCTTGATT
This sequence comes from uncultured Lachnospiraceae bacterium, assembly GCA_964544535.1. GTDB lineage: Bacteria > Bacillota > Clostridia > Lachnospirales > Lachnospiraceae > JAAYRG01. The sequence continues at coordinate 117,714 of CAZJCV010000002.1, forward strand.
AACTCTATTCATAGCAATTTTAATAATATCGGCAGCTGTTCCTTGAATCGGCGAGTTCATAGCAACCCTCTTACCAAAATTCCTTTGCATAAAATTCGAAGACTTTAATTCTGGTATAGGTCTCCTTCTACCAAAAATAGTGCTTACATATCCCTTATCTTCAGCTTCTAAGACTAAATTATCTAAGAACTCTTTGATTTGTGGATAAGTTTTGAAATACTGTTCAATATATTCTTCAGCTTCTTTTCTGGAGATATTTAAATCCTGTCCTAGTCCAAAAGAACTGATTCCGTAAATTATACCAAAGTTAACAGCCTTAGCATTACTCCTTTGAAGTGATGACACTTCATCTAAGGGTGTATGAAAAACTTTTGAGGCAGTAATTTTGTGAATGTCATCTTCATGTTGATAAGCTTCTATTAGACTCTCATCTCCTGACATATGTGCTAATACTCTAAGTTCTATTTGTGAATAGTCAGCATCAATAAATACAAAGCCTTCCTCTGGAGTGAAGACCTTTCTAATAGCCCTAGCTAATTCCATCCTAATCGGAATGTTTTGAAGGTTTGGATCCGTACTACTGATTCTACCTGTTGCAGTTATTGTCTGATGAAACTTAGTATGGATTTTATTATCTTTTCCAATATAGTTTGCCAATCCATCTGCATAAGTGGATTTAAGTTTGGCTAATTGCCTATATTCCAAAGTTTTATTAATAATCGGATGATAATCTACTAATTTTTCTAATACACTTGCAGCAGTGGAATAGCCGGTTTTTGTTTTTTTGGCAAAAGGCAAGTTTAATTTTTCAAACAAAATAACACCTAATTGTTTTGGAGAATTAATATTAAATTCTTCTCCTGCTTGTTCATAGATTGATTTTTCTAGTTCCCCTATCCTTACTGCTAACTTATCACTATACTCTTTAAGGGCTTCTTTATTAGTTTTTATACCCCTCTTCTCCATATCAAACAATGTGTATACAAGAGGCATTTCTATATTGACAAACAAGTCATACATGTCTGTTTTCTTTAATTGTTCAACTATTGAATCATAAGCTTCAAAGGCCACAAAACTTTCATAACAGGCAAATGTAAGAAAGTCATCTTCACTTGAATTAATCACTTCTTTTAAGCTTTTTTTCCCAAACAATTCCTTTCTTGATTGAATAGTCATATTTAAATAATCTCTAGCAATGTCATCAAAATTATAGGTGCTTTTCAATGGATTTAATAAGTATGCACCTATTCCCATATCATAAACCCTACTATCATTAGTAATTTCTAAATAATCTAATTGATCTTTTAAGTTAATAGTGCTTAAAATATAGTTGTTATCCAGCAAATTACTAAGCTGCCCACAAAGATATGATACAGTAATATCTTGGTCTGTTTTGATAAAGTAAACTTTATCACTTGCAAATGTAATAGAAAGCCCTAGACAAGTATCCTCATCTATAATAAACTGCATGGCTAGAACATGATTTTCACTAGGCTTATCAGCTAAATAAAAATCAAAAACTTCCTGGGCCTTATCTAGCCTAGAAATAAGTGTAAAACTATCTTCAATTTTATCGTAAGAATTAACTTCCATCTCAAAACGATTTAAGAAATTATTAAATTCAAGCCTTTTAAAAATAACAAATACGTCCTCATTATATATATCATCAAAAGTGGATTTTTCGATTTTAAAATCCAATTCACAATCAGTAATAATAGTTGCAAGCTCTTTACTCAAAAGTGCAATATCATAATTCTCCTGTAATGATTCCTTTGCTCTCTTTGGCTTAATATCTTCGACATGGTCATGAGCATTTTCAATGGAGCCATATTCTACAATTATTTTAGTGGCAGTTTTTTCACCAATTCCAGGTACTCCTGGTATATTATCAGATGGATCTCCCATAAGACCTTTAACATCAATATATTCAGTTGGACTTACTTGATATTTTTCTTTTACGTCTTTTGCAAAATACTCTTCTATTTGGGTTCCTGTTCTCTTAGTTTTGGGAATAATAATCTTAACCTTATCAGTGGCTAATTGTAGCAAGTCTCGATCTCCTGATACAACCGAAACATCATAACCTAACTTTTCTGATTCATTTGCCAAAGTTCCAATTATATCGTCAGCTTCATAACCCGCCTTTTCTACAATGGAAATTCCCATGGCGCTAAGCACTTCTTTTATTAATGGAACTTGAGGAACTAGCTCCTCAGGCATTGGCTTTCTTGTACCCTTATATTCTTCATACATATCATGTCTAAAGGTTGGTCCACTTACGTCAAATGCAATAGATAATAAGTCAGGTGATTCATCATCAATAATTTTAAACAAAATATTCAAAAACCCATATACAGCGTTTGTTGGAGTTCCTGCTGAATTAGTAAGCCTTGGTAATCCATAAAAAGCCCTAAATAAAATGCTAAATCCATCTATTAAAACTATTTTTTTATTCATAAAATGACCTCGCCTTTCATCTTTAATCTAATATTTAATAATGCAGTACAGTCCATTCTGGCATAGAAGTATCTTGTCCAAATTCTCTTTGAATAATCATACCATTCCAAATTGTACTTCCATAGTATTCATACATACTATCTGCACCTTCTTTATCAGTTTGTCTTAAATATAAATAAATATCTGGAAGTTGTCTCTCAATTTCTATTGGTAAATCTTTTTTACTCAAAAGAGTTATGTTTTCAGGCATAAAATCACTTTCTGTTGATTTTTGCAATATATCTTCCATTACATATTCACGTATTTGATGTGTGGAAGCAAGGGCAATAACAGCAGCAATCATTAATAATACAATATTCTTGCCCACATATATCTTGTTTTTACTATTAATCTTTTCTTCTGATTTCTCTATGAGTTTTAATAAGTCATTATAGTAATTATCAGAAAGTTCTTGATTTTCATCTAGTTGTTTCATACTTGTAAGCAAAGTATAATACACTTCTAGTTCTTCCATACATTCAGGGCAAGTTTTTAGATGGTCAAGGAATTGACTTAATTGGCCATTATCTAATTCTTCATTAATAAATGGCATAATCATCTTTTGACAATCCATACAATTCATTGTAGCACCATGCCTTTCATATTTTAGACGCGAAAATTACTCTCTGTTTATTTTAACCCCTTTTTACTAATGTTTCAACCTAGAAACAAGATAAAAAATATGCATTGTATTACAGGAGTTGCTGTTCTGTAATGCAATGCATATTTATACTGTCAAATTAATCAGCAAAAAGTTCAATGCAAAAACATACTAATTTCGTATTATTATTGCTGGCTTAAATTTATTTACAAGATTACTCGCAATAACTGTTGGAATTATCACAGATAAGGATGACACAATAATAATATGCACCATTATACTGTATGAAAATGAAACAACCGCAAAAGCAAACAATGAATTAATTATGTGTATTATTGCCAGCGAGAATATGGTTGCAAAAATAAAAGTAGATATTATAAACATTAATGATTCATATATTACCAACTTTATCAATTCAAATTTTGACAAACCATTTGCTTTTAATATGGCAAACTCATATCTTCTGCTAATAATACTATTTACTTGAATTATTGCCATTAACAAAAATATGATTGCTAGTATTACAACAACAACTATAAATGCAGTGTTTTTTGTATTATCAATTAAATTATTCATAGATTCTACATCTTGATATTGATTAATTGTTTTAAAGTTTGGGTTAAGATTTTTCACTTTATCTATTATTGATTGAACTTCATTAAAGCTATTAGCATAAAGAACATAAGCACTTGGACTCCAGTCTTTAGAATTATCAAACGAAACATTTGAATTATTTGCAATAGCTTCCGTTCTTATCTCTTCCATACTTTCATACGACATGAAAATAATGTTCTCTCCACTATTAGAATATTTATTAATATAATCATCGTTAAGTATACCATCAACCTCGAAAGTCTGATATGACACTACAGACAAATCTATATCAATTTCATATTTGCTATCTTCTTCTCCAACATTCATTTCTGTTTCATATAATTTGACTGGTATTGCTAAGTTTAATGTTATCTCTACTTTTTGGGTGTTTTCATTAATACCAAGAGCATTTGCTAATGCTGGGGATAAATAAATCCTATTCTTTTCTTGGTTTGTTGTGTCATACTCTTTTTTTAATCTGTTAACAATGTTTTGTTCAAAATAATATGGTACAACACTGTATGTATCAAAACCTTCTTCTGAGTTTGCATCAAAGACATATGAAAAGTTTTCTTTATCTATAGTAATATCTATATTCCCCATAGTAAAAGGCTCATCTTCCAGCACATTATATCCAGAAGATCGAAATTCATAATATTTGTATGTTTTGTCTATTTCCACTATCTTTTCTATTTTTTCATATTCTTCATTTGAAATACTGATATTCTCATCAACATCAATTATAACAGATAAAGGTGCAGTTTGATTTACTAGAAATATTTCTTTTTCAGAAATAGTATCCATTAGGGTTTCTTGATTTTCAACATATTCATTGCCAAAACTACTAGTTACTGCACTAAACGAAACTGCAATTGCACATAAAATAATCATAAATATTTTTTGAAATTTTGTTTTTTTATAAGACTTTTTTATAAAAGAAACAAAAAATGACGGTTTTAATTTTATTTTTTTTCTTTTATGTACCTGCTCATTAGAAGGGCTAGTCTCAATTAATTCTCTTCCTTTTACACATTTTATTTTCTTATCTTCAATTTCATATATCACATGTGAATTATCAGCGAGGTTTTTATTATGTGTTGCGATTACTACCTTTTTCCCTAGCTTAGCAATCTTTAAAAATAGTTTTAAAATCTTGTCCTCATTATTAGAATCTAAAGAAGATGTTGGTTCATCTGCTATTATTAAATCTGGATTTTTAACAAGAGCACAAGCAATAGCTAACCTTTGCTTTTCACCACCTGAAAGTTGTTTAGGATAAACATCACTGCGTACGTTTAAACCCACAAAATCTAAATATGATTGTATTTCTTCTTTTTTTAAATCAATTCCAGCTATTTTACCAAAGAGAACAATATTATCTCCAACTGAAACGTTTTCAATTAATGAGTTATCCTGAAAAATGTAGCTAATACGATTTTTTCTAAAAGAAACAAGTTGGCTTTCATCTTTTAAGTTTACTTTATGATTATCAAATGAATAATCATAATTATTAAATCCAGAAATCATACCCAATAAATATAGTAAAGTTGTTTTACCGCTTCCACTTGGTCCTATAATAGACGTGATTTTATTATCAGGAATTATTAATGATCCATTATTAATTAGTTCATCTTGAAACTTTATATTTATATTTTTAAGTTCTATCAAGATTATCACCTCATAGGTATGTTTTTATTTGCATGTACATAATGTTAATTAGTTAAAGAATTTATATCTAAATAATACTATCAATACATATGTGTTATCATTTTCGATGTGCTTTTAAATGATAAAGATGCCCATTGTGTAACTAAGCTCGAATAAAGAGTGTAGGTCCCCTTAGCATATCCGGTATTTCCCACCTAGTAGCTTTAAACATTATCATATTTAAAGGCATTTGGCCAATGCGAGTTATTTCCAGTAAAATACTTACTATAAATCTTGCAATTAGATGTCTCTCTATGTGATTTGAAAGTTACTGATGAGCAGTTTTTGTGCGCCTTACAAGACTATGAATGTGTTGTCGTCTTTTCATATTCAGCAGCAGATACTGTTCCACCAGTAGAAACAAGTAAAAGACAAACTACTAATAAAACAAAAAATATTCTTTTGAATCCTGTAAACATATTTTCCTCAATTCTATATATGTACATGCAAAAAAATATTATAATTATACAATGTAAAATATATGCATTTAATTTAGTATACATTTATTGCATAAATATGTCAATATTATTTGCTTATATGGAAATTTTTAAGTTTTATGTAATACTTTGATATTTAATACTTTTGTGATACATCAAATATAATACAGGTGTTTAAAAGATAAATTTGATTTTGAAAGCAAAAAATCATTGACCTATACCAATGATTTTTACGGTTCTATAATTAATGTTTGGGTGGTATTAACATAAATACTTCACTCTAACATGTTGAACATGTAATCGTTAAAAAATTTTCTTATGAACTTTTTAACACGACTTTTATTATGTTAGAAACAAAACCTAAGGCTCACATTTGTCCAAAATGCAGTAACTTAACATCAATAATTCATGACTATCGCTTACAAAAAATAAAGCATGTTCCTTTTAGAGTTAATTCTTCAGTTCTTTTCTTTCTAAGGATTACAGTTCTTACATGGATCGTATCCCTGATTTATTAACTCACTCTTAGATAGGCTGGAATTCTTTTTGTTTTTTTCACTCATTCTTTTAATACTATGGCAATTCGGATAGTGTATTTTCTTACTATTTGTATTTAATATGTACTTGGATTCTGTAGATTTGTTATCTTCTACTTCCTTAGCTTTTATCTCTTTTGGCTGTGTCTCTTTTTCTTCTGTAGCTTTATTGCTTGATTTGTTGTTAGCCTTATTCTCATTCTTATTCAAGCCCATTGCCTGGTTATATTCATCTGGATCTACATTAGCAAACTCATCAACTATATGATTGCCCATAAGTACATATGTATACTTATAGTGACTTGGTATTTGTGTTTTGGTGTCTGGATAGGTAATTATTGCTTCAAATTCTGTACACCCTCCAGCATCTCTTATCACCTTTTCCATATATGCCTGATTGCCATGTCTATTTAGCGTTGCATCTTGTGGTGTAATATTATATGCATTTGCAACACCACCAAGAGAGTCAGCTATAATATGGCCTCTATCATAACCCGAATCCGAACCAACACCAGGAACGTTAGCCATTTCCGAATAATATCTTCCATTAGAATTTACATCCTCTTTTGTGTCGTCTTGTAAAATAATTTCATCAGCTATAACTCTTACGAGCTGTCCGTGTTCATTAGTAAAGGCCCAATATTCCCTTTCTCCATAACCAATGTTTACTGCAACATTAGCTTGCCTATCTCCTGAAGTATCTCCACCGTAAACCTCAATTATTGTGTAACCTTCGAAAAGATCTGTCTGACTAACATTTGTTGCTTCTTCAGTTGCTTCAGTTGCTTCTTCAGCTTCTTCTTCGGTTTCCTTTTCATTCTCCCCTAGGGCAAGTTCTAAAGCCTCAGGTGATTCTTCAATCACATTTTCTATAGCCTCATAATTCCTACATCCCCCAGCAATCATCAATAATACAAGGAGATAATATGTAATTGCAATTACCTTTTTATACTTTTTTCCACTCCTAAGCCCTAGTATGCTTTTAAACAAACTATCCAATTTATAACCCCCCCCTATCTTTTGTTTGTAATTTAATATCTGTATACTTTATAATAATACAAGATAATCTCTTTTTCTACAATATTCTTGAGGAAGGTTGAAATCCACAAATTATGAAATTTATTTTTTTAACTATGAATATAATATTTATAACGATTTAAAATGAAAAGAACCTTATTGGTTTCTGTTTGAGAGCTGTAATAAGGCTAGGCAGAAAAATGATAGATGATAAAAGCTTAATTAGATATGACCCTTCATTTTGCTTCGAAAAGATAATATATTTCAATTATAAATAGTGTTACTAAGTTAGTGCCCCTTACAAAAACGGGAAACCCGCTAACATAAGGGTCTCCCGTAAATAAATCACAACTGCGGATGGTGGGAGTCGAACCCACACACTGTCGCCAGCGTCAGATTT
>CAZJCV010000003.1:0-111420 GCA_964544535.1 uncultured Lachnospiraceae bacterium
CTCTATGTATTTAACCGATACTGTGGGAAATGTATTTCAGACTCCCAATTATGACATAGAATACAACGCTTTTCAGGAAGGTTTAAATACTAATCATGTGAAAAATGTATATAAGGATATTATGAACCTGGATAATGTTTATGATAGTTCTATTATTAATACCGGTTTTGCCATGACCTATTTTAATAAAGAACAAGTGGAAACTTCTCATTATTACAGATTGCTAGAGAACGGAATGATAAATGATGGCGATGATGTACGAGTTGAGCTTGAAATATATGCCATTGATCATGATTCATTTTTAAAATATTTAGATAACATTAATTATAAGAAAGAAAAGTTTCTAAATACTGATAAAGTCAATGCAATTGTTATTGATAAGCAACATTTCTTTGACTTTGAAGAAGAACGATATATTAATTCTAACATACTAAAGGAACATTCAGAAACCATGATAACTATTCAGGAAAATCATTATGATAGTGATAGTGATAATGATGATGATAAGATAGAAATACCAGTGGTTTTAGGAGGCTTTGCTGAAACTAGTCCTCTTGGAATTACAGAATATTCTTATGAGAACAGAATAACACTTATATTTGATGCTGAAACTGTTCAAAGTTTTCCTAATCAACCCACTAGTAATAATATAAGGGATTTAAGTTGGCATGAAGGATCTTCTATGTACTTTAAATCAAAAAATCCTACTGAAGATGAAGGCAAAATAAAAAAGATATTATTAGAAGCAAGTATGGATACTGACAATCTATTTAATCAACATAAGGAAATGCAGACAATGAATAATCTAATTTTAATAATTAAAGTGTTTGCTTATGGATTTATAACTCTTATGGCACTTATAACTACTGCAAATGTATTTAATACCATAACCACAAACATTAATCTTCGCAGAAGGGAATTTGCAATGTTGAAATCTGTCGGTATGACAAGCCTTGGCTTTAAAAAAATGTTAAATTATGAATGTATCTTCTATGGCTTAAAGGCATTACTTTATGGGATTCCAACCTCTATTTTTGTTACTTACCTAATTTATTTAACATTTAAACATGGCGTAGAGACCAGTTTTTACTTGCCTGTAAGCAGTATTCTAATTAGTATACTAACTGTGTTTTTTATAGTGTTTATATCAATGATATATTCTATGAGAAAAGTAAATAAAGAAAATATACTAGATGCTCTCAAAAACGAAAACTTGTAGAAAAGTGACAGGGGAACGGTTCCAATGAACCTGTCCCCCTATCACTCTATTTAAGTTTATTTTTTAATTTTTTTATCTTAGACTCTATTGTAGTTATAACTTTCATAAATTCCTCATCACTTTTACCAGTAGGATCATCTAATCCCCAGTCTTCCCAATGCTTACTAGGAAGGTGTGGGCATTCAACATTGCATCCCATTGTAATCACTACATCAAGTGGAGGCAGCTCGTCAACCAACTTAGAGGATTGAGTTTTCTCCATATCAATCCCATAGCGTTCTTTCATTAGCCTCACTGCATCTTGATTAATCTTAGGTCTAGTTTCAGTTCCTGCTGAATAACTTTCAAATACATCCTTTGCAAAGTGTTTTCCTAGTGCCTCTGCTATTTGACTACGACAGGAATTATGAACACATATAAATCCGACTTTGGGCTTATTATTCATTTGACAACCTTACTTTCCTTTACGTATATCTGCAGGACCTTTTAATTCTAATGAAACATTATCAAACTTTCTTAATCCACCTTTACCAGTGGGTGACTGGGCTTCTAGTCCTACTTTAATCTTCTTACTCATAGGTAGATGGGCTAATCTTGACATTACAAAGTCTTTTCCATCTAGTGAATAGTGTATGGCAAAGATATCATCTTTACGGCTCATTTGAAGCCATACTTCATTTCCATCAATATCTACACCATTTGCATCATCTGACTTTTCGTTGGTCATAACCGTAACTACAGCATTTGTATCAAAGTCTGTGTACTCAAAACATGCCTTAGCCCATAATTTGTCATTCTCTAAGGCTAAAAGTACACAAGCATCAAAAACAGACTCAAAGTCATGACTTACTTTTGCTCTTAAGGTAAAATCGCCTTCTACTTCTTTATAGAAAAATGGCGCATTTGCAATGACCTTTCCATCTATAGGATTTACAAAGTAATCAGTTTCTCCAGGGGCGTGTATGTGGATTCCATCCTCTGTCTCTTCATATTCTGTCTTAATTGTCCATTTAAAATCTTTAAAATCCATAATTTTACCTCCTAAGTTTATTAATATCCAGCATTATCCTTATCTAACTTTGCCCCATAATATGAGTATTTTGGGTTTGATACCCCATTATACAATAAGGGACTTCTATCATGTCTCCATGATAAACTATCATCAAATCCCCAGAATGTAATTCCTGAGACATTTGTATTTCCATCAAGATTTTCACGAACTATTTTACTTATAAATTCGTAATAGTACTTACCTTGGTCCACTAGGTTTTCTTCTGTAGCTTCAAGAACATTTTCCCAAGTTCCAAGTGAAATGTCTAATTCTGTAATTTGTACGTCTAAACCTAAAGAACCAAACGACTTTAGCATAACCATATATAGATCTATTGAGTCTTTAGTATATAAATGACCTTGACATCCAATGCCATCAATCAAAAATTCACCCTCTTCATCAACTAAACTATTGGCCAAGTCTATTATAGCTTGAGTCTTAAATTGTTCATTGAAGTCGTTATAATAAAGTTTTATATGTTCAGGTGCATATTTGTCTGCATAATTAAATGCATGCCAGATATAATCATCTCCAATAATTTCTTTCCAGTAACAATCTCTTAGAGAACCATCATCTAGTATAGCCTCATTAACCACATCATATCCATGAAACATATCTGAATATCCTAGTTCATCAAGTAAATCAAATGCTTGCTTTATATAACTATCCATACGATTAAGTAAGGTATCACGGTCAACTAAATCACCTGACTCATCAAAGTCCTCATAAAATATCCAATCAGGAGTCTGGCTGTACCACACTAATACATGGCCACGAGCAGATAATTTATTCTCTTTAGCCCAGTCAAGCAAATCTATAGTTCTCTCCGGAAATTTGACTACTATATCCCCCGCTTCAATACTGGCTGCTTTATCCAATATAGCCTCTGGTTTCATATCATTTTCTAAAGTTATACTTGTAAAATTTTCTTTTATAAGGTTTTCATATCTCTCATTATTAATCATAGTTTCAGACAAGCATGTTCCTGCAAGAAGATCGACTTGTTCGTATACATCCTTGATTCCACCTTCTGTAGACAGATTGTCAATTATGGCTTGAGAACCTTCTACAACTTCTTTTGTTTCAGTCTCTTCTTCTAAAGATGCTTCTTCAGTTTCTTCTTTAGTTTGATCGGTCTCATCTGATGATTCACTACTTTGACTAGATTCCTTGTCTGGATCATCTGTGTTTGAACACCCTGTAATAGTTATAGCTAATATTAATATCAAAATTAATGATGTAATACTAAATATTTTAGACTTCATGTTTTCCTCCCATATACGTAAAATATATGTCTATAGTATCATGTTTTTCAATAATACTATAGTTAAAAATTGCGTAAATCTTACGTAATATTGCTTTATAAGAAGCTCAAATCTGTCATACCATTTACTTTTATTTGTTCATCTTCGTCAATAGGAATTGTAATGCATCTTTTACCATCAATGAATTCTTCCTTGATTCGATCTACCTTCTCAGGCTTTATATGTAAAATAACATCAAATTCTTCATCAAAACTACTTTCAGTACTATTTTTTGCTTCTTCTAACTGTTCTTCTAAGACCTCTACCTTTTCCATTAGCTGTTTCTGAGCTTTAAGCTTATTGTTCTCTGCAATCACTTTTTTATCAAGTAAATAATCAACCGCTGGTGGCTCCTCAGCAAAGTTCTCTTTGTAAGCAGTCTCTATTTTATCTACTATTTCTTCAGGCAAAAAGTTCTCTTGCAAAATCTCACGAACAGATTCATTTGTAAGTACTACTTGCTCATCTTCTGAGCCCAATAATTCTGACTGTTCTTGAGCAAGCAGACTAAGGCTTTCCTGAATATCACCGTAAACCTTATTCTCTTGTTCAGAATCATTTACGGCAGTTTTAATAATACTCTGAAATGTGTTTTTTTGCTCAGTAGCTGTAGGCTTTGAAGGGCATCCAAGTACTGATTCTATTAGTTCTCTGTGAGGTTCTGCAGTGCTTTTTGTGTAAAACATAGTAGAATGTATGTCAGTACTTCTATCTGTAAATGTTGGAAATACAAAGCCCGTATCTGGTGGACTTACAACCCAATCACGGTGGCGTGGCCCAATTTTGTTTTCATCCTCTAGATAACCAAGTCCTGCTTTAGATAATTTCACAGGACAAATAGCACATATCAGATATTCATGTACTTCCTCTGATTCATCTAGTTTAAAATTATCTTTTGTTTTGCTAATAACATCATAGACATCATGAAATACTAAGATCAAATAATTTCCCACATAATCATAATTATCTATAATAAGCTTGTAAAATGTTTCTAGAAGCTCTTCATTTTTTAATTTACTTTCCCTAAGACCCATTAAAAATTGTTGTTTGCCACCTGAGTATTCTTCTTCTAGTGGAAAATCAAGTTCTAGCAAGTTATTGCCTAAAGTCCCTGATAGTGTTTTTTTGGCAATGGCTAAATACTTGTCAAATTCATCATCTTCTAGATTTAAAAAAGTTTCATTTATATGTAGCAAAATATCTTTATCAGATGTCACATAACATCCACTCATTCTTGTAAATGTACACTTAGATTTATTCATACGATTTCTTAATTCAGATATGTCTTTTTTATTCATTTTTTTCTCCCATATTTATTTACTTAGAGCCAATTCCACTATTTATTATAGTTTAAATTATTAATAATTCAAATGGGTGAAAATGGGTTGGTGACTGATAACACTTTTTGTGTCTTTTTGTGTTAATATTAAAATAAACATATGTTTTAGGAGGACTTGTTAAATGAAATTAGGACCATTAAGTATTTATTTTATTATTATAAACATTATTACATTCATTCTATACGCTGTAGATAAATTAAAGGCTATTAAAGGTAAATGGCGAATAAGCGAGCTAATGTTACTTGGCTTTGCTTTTATTGGCGGAAGCCTTGGAGCTCTTATGGCCATGTACTTATTCCGTCACAAAACAAAGAAAGTAAAATTCACCTTTGGAGTGCCAATTATGCTAATTATTCAAATACTTCTTAAACTAAATGACTTTCAATGCTGTTGCTAGAAGTAAGGCTGCTAATTCTTCTTGGGATAACATTATATTTGTTCGATACTTTTTTATTTATATACCAATCTCCATCTTATAAAATCTCCTTACTAAAGTTTAATTGCCCTTGATCTGAATTTATAATATAGTACTATGTTAAACTGCGCTATCAAAAGGCTTTGACATCATGAATTTTAAGGGTGTAAAAAGGATTTGACAACATCAATAAGAAGGATTATTATGTTTTTCTTGAGTATATAACAGTAAGCACTTATAATAATAGCAGAAAAGTAAATTATTTAACAGAATTATCTGATTGGAGGAATATGATATGTCAAAAACAAAAGATGTTGTAATAAATCAAAGAGAATATTTTTTTGAAGGCAAAACTAAAAACTTGGGATTTCGTATACAGCAATTAAAGCTTCTTAAAAAAATAATAATAAGACATGAAAAAGATATAATGCTAGCCTTAAAGAAAGACTTAAATAAATCAAAATTTGAAACTTATGAAACTGAGATAGGCTTCGTCTTGAGTGAGCTTAGCTATGTTATTAAAAATCTTCCTAAATGGGCAAGATGCAAAAGGGTTAGGACTCCCCTTACAAACTTTCTATCTACTAGCTACAGCTATCCAGAACCCTACGGAGTTACACTGATAATGTCACCGTGGAATTATCCATTTCAACTTACTATAACTCCACTTATAGGATCTATAGCAGCAGGTAACTGCACTATTTTAAAACCTTCCGCTTACTCCCCTAATACATCCGACCTTATAGATAAACTAATAAGCAAATATTTTGATAAATCCTTTATTACAGTTGTAAAAGGAGGTCGTGAGGCTAATAATACATTACTTGAGCAAAAGTTTGATTATATTTTCTTTACTGGAAGCCCTACAGTCGGAAAAGTTGTAATGAAAGCTGCATCCAAACATCTAACCCCTGTAACTTTGGAGCTAGGAGGCAAAAGTCCTTGTATAGTAGATAAGACTGCAAACATAGATCTATCTGCTAAAAGAATTATATGGGGCAAGTTATTAAATGCAGGCCAAACTTGTATTGCACCAGATTATGTGTTTGTTCATGAAAGCGTAAAAGACAAGCTTATTGATAGAATGAAAAATTATATACATGAGTTTTATGGTAATGATATCTCTAATAATCCTGAATATCCAAAGATAATAAGCGAAAAACATTTTAATAGACTTAATTCACTAATTGAAAATGAAAATATATTATTTGGTGGAGAGTCCAATAAGGAAACAGGTCAAATAGCTCCTAGCTTATTAGACAATGTATCCGAAGATAGCCCTGTGATGAAGGAAGAAATATTTGGACCAATACTACCGATACTTGAATATAAAAATATAAATAATGTCATAAATTTTATTAATAGTAGACCAAAACCTCTTGCCCTTTACCTCTTCTCGAATAATAAAACCACACATAAAAGAATTGTTCGAAATATCTCATTTGGAGGTGGCTGTATAAATGACACAATTGTACATTTTGCCTCCTCATATATGCCCTTTGGCGGAGTTGGAGAAAGTGGCATGGGTGGCTACCACGGCAAAACAAGCTTTGATACATTTTCTCACAAAAAAAGCATTGTTAAGAAATCAAATTTAGTTGACCTAACATTAAGATATCCACCATATAAAAACAAATTGAAAATATTAAGGAGATTTTTATGAATAAAACAGTTTTAATAACAGGTTCTTCAAGAGGCATTGGCAGAGCTATTGCCTTAAAACTTGCAGAGAAAAATTATAATATCGTAATTAATTATAAAGAAAGAAAAGATAAGGCAGATGAGCTAGCCTCGCTAATTAGAGCCAAAGGAAGGGACTGTATCGCTATTTGCGTCGATGTTTCTGATTATTCTCAAGTTGAGAAGATGTTTGATGAGGTCTGTAATAGATTTGGCAAAGTCGATATTCTAATAAATAACGCAGGAATAAGTGTATATGGCATGCTTCAAGATATTACAATTGAAGATTGGCATAATGTATATGCTACAAATGTAAATGGAATGTTTTACTGCACAAAATTAGCCACACCAAAAATGATTTCTCAAAAATACGGAAAGATTATTAACATCTCTTCTATGTGGGGAATTGTTGGAGCATCATGCGAAAGCTTATACGCCTCTACAAAAGGTGCAATTAATAGCTTTACTAAGTCAATTGCAAAGGAACTTGCGCCATCAGGAATAACAGCAAATGTAGTCGCACCAGGTGTTGTTTTAACAGATATGTTAGAACAATTAGGCCAAGAGGCCTTAGAAGATGTTAGGCAGGAAACTCCTCTTGGAAGACATAGTCAGCCTGAGGAAATCGCAGATCTGATTGACTTTCTTATCTCTGAAAAAGGTGATTTCTTCACAGGCCAAATAATTAGCCCAAATGGCGGTCTTGTGATTTCTTAATTACTGCTAAAATAGCCCTGATCTTGTCTTTATCTTTTTTCCCATTTATTTCAACCCCACTGCTTACATCAACGCAGTAGGGTTGGCAGGTTTTCACTGCTTCTTGAATATTTCCAGCATGCAATCCACCTGCAAGAAAATATTCTCTTGTTAAATTTTTTGCCATTTCCCAAGGAAAACTATGGCCACTTCCACCATAGCTTCCTTTTATAAAGGAATCTAGCAATATGTAATCTGCGCAACTATTTTGAGCTAGCAAGATATCATCTACTGATTTAATCCTAAATGCACGTATTACCGGTTTGTTTGTCTTTCCTTTTAGTTCTTTCAGGTAAGACTCATCCTCATCCCCGTGTATCTGAACTATGTCGATTATGTTTTCCTCACATATAGATACTATATTATCTATATCATCATTAACAAATACGCCCACTGCCTTTATTCTTTCATCTAGATTTTTTTTAAGTTTCTTAGCAGTGACTTGATTAATTTGCCTTATACTTTTTGCAAAGACAAATCCCACATAGTTTGGCAGAAGTTCATTAACGGCTTCAATGTCCTGTATAGTTGATAAACCGCATATCTTAACTTTTGTCATAAACTCCTCCACTCTCTAATTTTCTCTTCTATATCATTACTCCTCATTAAGGCTTCACCTACTAAGGCCACATTTATATTATTCTTTTTTAACATTCTGATATCTTCTGAGCTTGTAATTCCACTTTCAGCAATAAATATAAGATCGTCTGGAACCTCACTTCTTAATTCTATACAATTATTGATATCTACATTAAAGGTTTTTAGATTACGATTATTTACACCAACTACCCTAGCCCCAGCTTTTATTGCTTTCTCAATCTCATCCTTACTATGTGCCTCTACTAATGATGACATTCCTAGGCTATTACATAATGCAATAAATTCTTTTAAGATTTCATCACTTAGCAAAGAACAAATAAGTAATACTGCGTCAGCTCCTATTGTCTTTGCTTCATAAATCTGATACTCATCGATTATAAAATCCTTACGAAGCACTGGAATAGATACATTTTTGCTAATTTCACTAAGATATTTATCTCTTCCATGAAAATACTTAGGCTCCGTCAGAACTGAAATTGCTGTTGCACCAGCCTTTTCATACTTTAGTGCAATATCCAAATAAGGAAACTCTTTATTTATTATTCCCTTTGAAGGAGATGCCTTTTTCACTTCACAAATCAGAGAAAATTCATCCTTTTTTAGAGCTTTTTCAAATGCAAAATCTTCCTTGGCATATTTGCCTTCATTTTCTCTATTAATGTTTTTTATAATAAGTTTATTCAAGGGTAATACTAGTTTTTTCTCCATTACTCTATGTCTACTTGCTTCAGCAATTTTATTTAAAATCAATTATTTCACCTCATTTTATTAAATTTTTTTTTTATCTTTTAAGAATTTGTCAGCATTACAAATTTATTTAATTGTTCTAATGCCTTTCCACTATCAATAATTTCTGCCGCCATTCTAAGACACTGCCTAAGTGTTATATTGTTATAAGCCATATACAAACATAAGGCTGAATTCAAAAGTACAATATTTCTTTTTGGCCCTTTCTCTCCCTTTAATATATTCATGGCTATTTTAGCATTTTCTATAGGATCTCCTCCTGTAAGTTCCTCTGGCTTGCAATATTCTAGGCCAAAGCGACGAGGATCTAAAAAGAAACTATTGATATTGCCATTGTTAACCTCGCACACAGTTGTACCTGCACATAAAGAAACTTCATCTAAGCCATCGTGACCATGAACAACCATTGCCCTTTTAACTCCTAAATTTACTAACACCTTAGCTAGGGGCACTACTAATTTTTCATCATAAACACCTAATAGCTGAAGATTTGCTCCTGCTGGATTAACTAAGGGGCCTAGTATATTGAATATAGAACGAGCCCCAAGTTCTTTCCTAACTGGTGCTGCATATTTCATAGAAGAATGATATAAAGGTGCAAACATAAAGCATAATCCAATTTTTTTTAATATCTCCTCACTTTTTTCAAGAGGAATGTCTATCTTTACTCCTAAAGCTTCAAGAACATCAGCACTACCACATTTACTTGAGACACTACGATT
Organism: uncultured Lachnospiraceae bacterium; assembly: GCA_964544535.1. Lineage (GTDB taxonomy): Bacteria > Bacillota > Clostridia > Lachnospirales > Lachnospiraceae > JAAYRG01. Next base: position 9,835 of record CAZJCV010000003.1, read on the forward strand.
GCCATGCTTAGCTACAGGTATTCCTGCTGTTGAAATGACAATGGCTGATATAGTTGATATGTTAAAGGTAAATGCCTTATCTCCCCCTGTTCCCACAATATCCATAACATCCCTATCAATGGATAGTTTATCTCCATGATTTCTCATTACCATTGCGCAAGCAGTTATCTCATCTATAGTTTCACCCTTCATCCTCATGGCAGACATAAAGGCTGCTATTTGGGCATTACTTGCCCTACCACTCATTATTTCATCCATAACAAGCTTTGTCATCTCTAAAGAAAGGTCTTCATAGTTTAGTAAGTATTGAATTGCTTCCTTAATCATAAATATCACCACCTATACTTAAAAAGTTTTTAATTATCAAATTACCTTTTGGAGTTAGTATTGATTCTGGATTAAATTGCATTCCATACATCTCATATTTCCCATGTTTTATTGCCATTATTTCTTCATCCTCATCCTCAGCAATTATGAAAAGTTCATCAACTAATTTTTCCTTATCCAGCACAAAGGAATGATATCTTGCAACCTCTATACTTGGAGGCAAATCCTGAAAAATCTTACTTCCATTTGCTATATGAATACTACTTTGCTTTCCATGCATTAACTTTTTGCCTTGCCTTGTTGTGGCCCCAAATATTTTAGCAATTATTTGATGAGCTACACCAATTCCAAGAATCGCAACACTATCTTTAAACTCATTTATTATGCTCTTATATAGTGCCATGTTTTGTATGCTCTCTGACCCTGACGATATAATAATATGAGTGGGTTTCATAAGCTTAATTTCATCTACAGATAGCTCACTTATTCTTTTTACAAGAACATCCTCCCTAATTTGCCCAACTATCTGAGCTAGGTTATAAGAAATATTATCGTAATTGTCTATAATTAATACCATTAATCATCTACCTCCCCTGCTCTTATAATTGCCTCTATTACTGCACTAGCCTTATCCTTAGTTTCCTCATATTCCTTTTGGGGGATACTATCTGCAACAATTCCTGCACCAGTTTGGACACATACCCTATCTTTTTCTTTCACTGCCATACGAATAGCTATACAGGTATCCATATTTCCAGAAAAATCAATATATCCTATTGCTCCCGCGTAAATTCCTCTTGGGTTTTTTTCTATTTCCTGAATAATTTCACAGGCTCTAAGTTTTGGTGCTCCTGATAAAGTTCCTGCTGGAAATACAGCTTCTAAGGCAGTAAATGCATCTATTTCTTCTCTCCTTATAGCTTCAACTTCTGAAACAATATGCATAATCTTCGAATATTTACTGACCTTTTTATATTCATTAAGATGAACACTTCCGTACTCAGATATTTTTCCAAGATCATTTCTGGCTAGATCAACTAACATATTATGCTCGGAAAGCTCCTTCTCATCATTTAACAAGTCGTTTTCATAAGCATCATCCTCCTGCCTATCTTTCCCTCTTGGGCGGGATCCTGCTATTGGAAATGTAAGCAGTTTTTTGTCTTGTAATTTGACTAGTGTTTCTGGAGAAGTACTAATTAACTCAACTCCATCAGTTTGTAGGTATACCATGTAAGGAGATGGATTAGTTGTCCTAAGAACCCTATAAGCATTTAATAGGCTATCCTTATATTCACTCTCAAATCTTCTTGAAACAACTGCTTGAAATATTTCACCTCTTTTAATATACTCCTTAGTTTTATCAATCATTTGGCAAAATTCCTTTTCACTTACATTACATTTGAACTTGGGAATGCTACTAGTTTTTTTCTTTGAAAATACTGACTGTTCTTTAATTAAGCGAGCAATCATATCTATTTCTGACAAAGCTTCTTTATATGCAGAAGCTATATCTTGTGTGGAAATATTTACAACTATATATATTTTCTCTTTTAGATGATCAAATGCTATTACCTTATCAAAAAGCATCAAATCAAATTCATTTGATTGGCTATTCTTAAGCTCCAAGCTAGGCTCAAAATAACTAATCATCTCATAAGAAAAATATCCTACTAATCCTCCTGTAAATGGTGGTAATCCTGTAAGCTTAGGTGACTTGTATTTATCCATTATATTTCTTAAGTATTCATAGGCTGTTCTTCCTTCTAAGTCTTCAATTATCTTATTATTCACTTTTATCTGCTTATTCTTACAAACAATATGTGCACTTGGTTCAAAACTCATAAAGGAATATCTACCCCTCTTTTCCCCTCCCTCTATACTTTCTAATAGGAAATGCTTTTTACTAGCTTGTGAAATATTTTTTATCACTGATATGGGAGTAAGTGTGTCTGCATAAATCTCTTTGCAAATAGGAATAAATGAATAATCTTTTGCTAATTTTTTTACTTCTTGATAATTAGGTGTAATCATATCTTTCTCCTTTTTTTATTATAATTATGTAACAAAAAAAGCTCTTGTCTCTGCTATTGCAGGGACAAAAGCCTTCACTTCTGCGGTACCACCCTAATTGCCGTAATTATACGACCTCTCTTTATGCATACTATCATATACATCCTTTTGATAACGGACAGGTTCCCGTAAGCGCCTACTTTAATTAATAATTTCGGGCTTCCCTCGCAAGTCCATTCAGAAAAACCTTGTTGCCACATTCTCAGCTTCTAGTGACTCTCTGTACACGTCGGATAATTCCTACTTCTCTTGCTCAAAGGTTTGTAATATATTGTAATTACTTATCTTATAGCGCCTATCATTTTCTTAATATATTCTATGATAGGTTCTATACTTTGTTCTCCATATTGTTCTATTATTTTTACGATTGCACTTCCAACTATAATTCCATCTGATATTTCTGACATGGCTTTTGCTTGATCAGGTGTAGATATACCAAAGCCTATTGCACAAGGAATATTCTTAACAGCCTTAATCCTTTTAATCACTTTTGATGAATCAAGAGCTAAGGAATCTCTCGCACCTGTAACTCCAAGGGATGAAACGCAATAGACATAACCCTTAGCATCTTCTACTAGTTTTTCAATTCTATCTCCTGAAGTAAGTGATACCATAGCTATATAAGATATTCCATAAGTATCACAGTATGGCTTGATTTCATCTCTTTCCTCATAAGGTATATCAGGTACTATAATTCCATCTATACCAACCTCTTTACACTTCTTAATAAAGCGCTCGGTACCATAGGAAAATACTATGTTAACATAGGTTAAAAATACAAGTGGAACATCAGATACTTTTCTAACTCTCTCTATCATATCAAATATTTTGTCTGTATTAGTGCCTGCAGATAAACCTCTAATATTAGCTGCTTGTATGACAGGTCCTTCAGCAGAAGGATCAGAAAACGGGATACCTAGTTCGATTACATCTGCCCCTGCTTTTGCCATTTCTATGACTAGTTTTTCTGTAAACTCTAAAGAAGGGTCTCCTACTGTTATAAACGGAATAAATGCTTTGCCATTTGAAAATGCTTTTTCTATTTTATTCATAAATTTTTTCCCCCTTATATCTTGCTATTGCTGCAACGTCCTTATCTCCTCTACCAGATATGTTTATTACCATTATTTTATCCTCTCCCATAGTTGGAGCAATTTTTAATGCATGAGCAACAGCATGAGAGCTTTCTATAGCTGGAATAATTCCTTCTGTTCTTGATAAATATTCAAAGGCATTTACAGCCTCTTCATCAGTAATCGCAACATATTCAGCTCTTTTTATATCCTTAAGGTGTGAGTGTTCTGGACCTACGCCTGGATAATCAAGTCCTGCAGATATTGAATATACCGGTGCTATCTGTCCATATTCATCCTGGCAAAAGTATGATTTCATACCATGGAATATTCCCACTTTTCCTTTTGTCATGGTTGCCGCATTAAGTTCTGTATCTACTCCGTGACCCGCCGCCTCACAACCAATTAATCTAACCCCTGGATCTTCTATAAAATCATGGAAAATGCCTATGGCATTACTGCCCCCTCCAATACAAGCTAATATTACATCTGGAAGCCTACCCTCTAATAAAAGCATTTGCTCCTTAACTTCTTTTCCAATTACACTTTGAAAATCTCTTATCATCTCGGGAAATGGATAAGGTCCCATAACTGAACCTATAACATAATGAGTATCCTCAATTCTTTTAGTCCACTCTTTAAAAGTTTCATTTACTGCATCCTTTAAGGTCTGTGTACCTGAAGTAACGCCATGTACCTTAGCTCCTAAGAGCTTCATTCGATAAACATTAAGGGCCTGACGTTTAGTATCTTCTGCACCCATAAATATTTCACATTCCATACCTAAAAGCGCTGCTGCTGTTGCTGTTGCTACACCATGCTGACCTGCACCTGTTTCTGCAATAACTCTAGTCTTACCCATTTTCTTAGCCATAAGCACCTGACCAAGTACATTGTTGATTTTATGAGATCCTGTATGATTTAGATCTTCTCTTTTTAAGTAAATCTTGGGTCCTTTTAAATCCTTAGTCATATTTTCTGCGTAATAAAATTCTGAAGGTCTACCAGCATAATTAGCTAAAAGAGTATTAAGCTCATTGTTAAACTCTTTATCTGCCTTGTAATTTTTATATGCAGCCTCAAGCTCTATAATTGAATTCATCAATATCTCTGGTATATATTGTCCTCCATAAATTCCAAATCTTCCTTTTGACATTTCCTTCACTCTTAATCCTTTCTAATTTTTTTATAGTTACGAAATTTTATTTGCTTAATAAGGAACACTAAAGAGTACTTTCCTATAAAAAAATAAAGCTCTTGCCCCTGCTATTGCAGGGACAAAAGCTTATACTTCTGCGGTACCACCCATGTTGTCGTAAATATAACGACCTCTCATTAAGCATACTATCATATGCATCCTTTTGGTAACGGACAGGAACCCGTAAGCATCTACTCTACTATTATAGTATTTCAAGCTTCCCTCGCAAGTCCATTCAGAAATAACCTTGTTGCCACATTCTCAGCCCTAGCAGCTCTCTGTATACATCGGATAAATCTTACTTCTCTTGCTCAACGGTTTATTATATAAAATGAGTATAGCAAAGGACATGATTCTTTGTCAAGGATTATTTTTTTATAACTTATATCTTAATGAAATTTACAATATGGTTTATGATTTCATAAAGCTTTTTTTTCTTCTTTTGTAAGAGTTCCATACTTGATTGCATCACTTTCGGAAACCCCAGGAATCCATCTGGTTATTCCAATTTTTGCTAGTAATGATGATAATCTTATCATTGGCATATGTTCAGTATACATTAGGACTGAATTTGTTTATTTCTAGTCAAGGAACAGCAAAAGTAGCTATATTTTCAGTTTTAATTGGTGCAGTAACAAATATAATTCTTAATCCTATTTTTATCTTTGTTTTTGATATGGGCCTGGCTGGAGTTGCTATTGCTACTATAATTTCTCAAGCACTTAGCGCGTTTTTTGTTGTATATTATTTGTCATCTGATAGATTTATCTTTAGCATTAGAAAGAAATATATAAAAATAGATTGGAATGTCGCTAAGAAGTCCACATCTTTAGGAGTTTCACCATTTATATTGTATTAATCCCATTGGCAATTATATTACCTAGATTCTTTGGAGTAATTGGAGTGTTTTATTCAGAACCAATTGCAGATATAACCTCTGCTACAGTTTCAGGAATACTACTTCTAATAAGTGTAAAACAATTAAACAAATAATTAGCTGACAGCTATGATCTTTTATCTCTTAATTAATAATACTGACAAATCATTTACATTTGTACCTGTAGGACCTGTAATTATTAAACCATCACATTCCTTTAATCCATTGTAAGAATCATTGTTTTCTAAAATCTCATGTATGTCAATTCCTTTTTCAACAAGAATAGATTTTGTGTTGTTATCAACATATCCACCTGCTGCATCTGTCGGACCATCTGTTCCATCTGAACCAATAGAAAATATAGCAACATCATTTAATTTGGATAACTGTTCTGCTGCACCAAGTGCTATTTCTTGATTTCTTCCACCCATGCCCTTGCCCTTCAAATGTACTGTTGTCTCTCCTCCAACTATAAAAGCTAGAGATTCATCAAAACTGCTATAATATTCTGCTATGGATGCTAGAAAACTTCCAGCCTCTCTTGCCTCACAACTTAAACTTGCCGTTAATGTAATTGGTTTATATCCTAGTTCTTTACATGTTTTCTCAGCTGCTACGCACAGCTGGCTTACACTTCCTGTTACTTTAGTTGTTACATTATATAATTCTTTCGAGCTTTCTTTATGAAGAAGTTCTTTTGCTTCTTCTGTTAATTTAATGTTATATTTCTGTATAATTTGCACTGCCTCTTCACTTGTTGAACTATCTGGATAAGCTGGTCCTGATGCTATCATGTCAAGTGGATCTCCAATAATATCGGATAGAATTATACTGTAGACATGTGCAGGCTCGCATAATTTTGCAAATTTCCCACCTTTAACACTAGATAATCTTTTTCTAATTGTATTTATTTCAACAATATTTGCGCCGCTTGAAAGTAATTGATTAGTTATTTCTTCTAATTCTTCTCCTGCTATAAGTGGTTTTTCAAAAAGTGCGGAACCGCCTCCTGATAATAAAAATAGAACATTATCAGTTTCTGATAAGCCTCTAACTGCTTTTATTGCTTCATCAGTTGCAATAAATGAATTCTCATCAGGCACAGGATGTCCTGCTTCAAAGATTTTTATATTTGGCAAGCCGCCTTGTGAATGTTCATATTTAGTAATAACCACTCCTTCGTCTATTTTATCACCTAGTAGATCAGACGCTGTTTTGGCCATTGACCATGCTGCCTTACCAGTCGCTATCAATACAAGCTTTCCTTCACTAAATTTTATATCATTTAAAGCTTTTTCTACAGCAGTATTTGGAAGAGCTGCATTTATAGCAGCATCAACAATTTTTTTTGCATCATTTCTTAAACCCATTTTAATAGCTCCTTTTTATTTAGTACTACTTTATAAATATCTGCCTGTTCGCCCTCAAACTCAAAACTTCTTTCATATGTTGTAACTACTAATTTTATCATTGACTATTTCTACTTTTTTTATCAATCACTATTATAAAACTATTACATTTTAAACTATTTTGCTTACTGGTACTGTAATGCTTATAATTATAAACAATCTCCCAGTTATGTTTATCAAATATTGTCTTGGCTATGGAGAGGCCAAGGCCAGATCCTCCATCAGTCTTTCGTGCTGAATCTGCCTGGGAGAACGCTTCAAATAATGTATTTCGAACTTCTGGCTCTATAGGGCTTCCATCATCTGCAATTTCTATAATTATATTATCAATTCTAGCATCTTCCGTTGTTTTATTAATAGATACAAAAATATTTTTGCCTGTTTTGTTATATTTAATTGCATTTTCAATTAAATTTCCAAAAGCACGTGATAATAAATTGTAATCTGCCAAAACCATAATATGCTCTTCCGGTATATCTACAGAAATTTCAAGTCCGTTGTTTTGAGCCTCATCATAATATCCAGCACAAAGTTGTCTCATAAATTCACATATATTTTCTGATGTTTTATCTATTGTATAACTTTCGCTTCCCATTTTCAATAGAGTGAACATATCGTCAGAAAGATCAGAAACTCGAATAGCTTTTTGTCTAATTATTTTGTAGTATTCTTTTCGTTTATCTTCATTTGCAAGACCTTCCTCAAGTGCAAGTGCACAACTATTAATGGTTGAGATGGGGGTTCTTATGTCATGAGAAAGCTCTAGTAACATTTTATTCTTCTTTTCTTCGTTTTCAATATTAATATCCTGTTCTTTTTCAAGACTAGAAATCATCATATTAAATGAATCCCGCAAGAGAGCAAACTCCGCATTAGCCTTGAAATCAAGTCTAACTCCTTTTTCCTTTGCCTCTATTCTTGACATACCATTAGTCATTGCTTTAAGGGGTCTTTTTATTCCACGACTTAAAAATAAACCTAGTAAAATACAAAGAATTATAAATGCAAGAAGAAAAGTTAATGGAAGTATTAGACCAGCTACTCCATTAATATCTGCCATATTAAAGTTCAATGTATGCTTAACTTCGCTTCTTTTATATAATACTAGATAATATATGTCTTTTTCATCTAATTTGCTAAGAAATCCGAGGTAGTCAACATCTTCCTCCAGTGCTAGAGATGTGGATGTAATAGCAAGTATTTCATCTTGAGAATACTTTTTTGTCACTTTCTTATTGTGACCATATACTTCTATTACATTTAGTTCTTTATCAAGGACTTCTACCCATCCACCATAGTCTAAGATTGCCTTAAGACTTTCTTCTGAAACATTGTCATTCTCATCTATAATAGAATAGGGATATAAGTGAAGTAAGTTTTGATTTCCAATGGCAAAGATTGAAATTAAGACAAAGCTAATTATTATCACAAATAAGCCTAATGCAAAAACTACATAGCTTATAACTAACTTTGTAAAAATCCCTAATTGTCTTTTCTTTTTCTTACCCATATAATATCAGCCTCTTCTTTATGTAACTATTCTTCCATGCAAATAACACTTTAATTTTTCTCAAGTTTATAACCTAGTCCCTTAATAGTCTTTATTTTTGTTGGTTTTTTGGGATCATCTTCGATTTTAGAACGTAAATTACTTATATGGACAAGGATTGTGTTATCATCTCCAAGATATGGCTCGTCCCAAACATAATCAAATATTTGCTGTTTTGTAAATATTCTACCAGGATTTTTCATGAAAAGTTCCAGAATTAAAAACTCTGTCTTGGTAAGTTCTATAGCTGTTTTGTCTTTCTTAAGTAAAGCTTCTAAAATATTTAAACTTAAATTTCCCACCTTTATTTCTTCCTTATCTTCTAGCTCCCCATAATCATAACACCTACGTAATTGTGCCTTTACTCTTGCTAATACTTCCATTGGGTTATAAGGTTTTGTTATATAGTCATCTGCACCAAGTTCTAAACCAAGAATTTTATCATAATCTGCTGTTCTTGCTGTTACCATGATGGCTGGTACCTTGCTTTTTTTTCGTACTTGGCGAAGTACTTCAAAACCATCCATTCCAGGCATCATTATATCTAATATTAGTAAATGTACTTGCTCTTTTTTAAATAATTCAAGGCACTTAAGACCATCTTCTGCTTCAATTAACTCTAGCCCTTCCTTTTCAAAAAATAAACGCAAAGGGTCTATTAGTTCCAGTTCATCATCAGCCACAAGTATTTTATATGTCTTTTTATCTATCTTTTTATTCATCTTCTACTCCAACTTTTCTCTTAAAACGTCGTCTATTGTTTTAGAGAAGTCATAATTTTCTTTCCATCCCTTATCCAATTTATCTAATATAAAACATTCCAACATACCTATATTATAATACTTACTCGCACCATTTGTATAGTTATAATCCAAAATGAACGTATCTTCAAACATTTTTCTATTATTCTGAATCATATAAGAATTTCCCTCAATATAAGAAGCACTTCCCTCTATAGTCTTAAAAAAACTTTCAACACTTGCAAGTTCTAAACCTATAATCTCATTTCGCTTATCTGTTATTTCAAAATACTCCTTAATTAATGTTAAAGTTTCCTCATCATTATGGGCGTAATATGCTTTTAATAATTTTTCCATACTCTCGGAAAGTAATTCCACTGCAATTTCATTTGAATCTATATCTCCAACTATTGTTTCTTCCTTATTTTCATGTGGAAACAGATTGCTAATATTGTCCTCAAAATATGTAAATTGATATGTATGAAATGCCTCATGCCAAAGAGTATTTATATGATCAGATTTGGTGTATTGATAGTTTTCACTTTCATCTATTAGTAGATTCGCAGTATTAAACATTGAAAACAGTTCAAAAAATCTTTCAAATGCTGGCAGAAGTACTTGATATTCTCCATTTACTTCTATAGAGGTAGCTGCAAATACATCCAAGACTGCATTTTCCTTTTCTATTTTATCTGCAAAGATTACATAATCACTCTTTCCATCGTAAAACCTTACTCTAAAATCAGATAAATTAAACCCCTTAAATCCAAGTTTATCAATATGGTTTTGCATAGAGAGTGCTTCCTTGTATATCTCTTTATTATTTTTACTTAAACCCTTAGTTGCAGTAAATATAGTCGCAAATATTAAACTTATGCCAAGTAAAATATATACTAGTAAAAGCTTTTTTACTGATTTATTCATTTGTTAGGCCTCCTCTTTACGAAATACAATGAGTCCAATGGAAGCGATATAGCTCACAAGTAGCATTTTAAGAACTTCATGGCTATCTATAGATTTACTAGCTATCATATTTGCAGCTTGATTCTGGACTCCGTTTAGATTTGGTATAATAGTTAAAAGAATGCTAACTAATTTACCGGAAATTCCAGCAGCTAAATTTGCATAAATACCAAGCACATTATGAAACAAACCCAAGAAAATAATAATCGTCATAATTAACCCTAGAAGAGAAGTAGGAAGCTTGATAGAAAGTACGCTTGTTAAAACACTTACAAAGACAATGTTTACACACAATATTAAAAATGCTGGAAATAGTTTGACAAGGCTATCTACCCTGCTATTAACAATTATATAAATACCTAGTGCTACATAGAGAATTAAGCCTGCAATCACACTGCTTAGAAAGTTTGCAAATACAAGCTCTGCATGATATCTAACCTGTGAAATGTCTCTAACCCAAATTAAATGACTGGTTTTTCTACTATATTCATTAGGTATTGTTTTTAAACTTATTATCATTGCAAGCAAGCAAGTAACAGCATTTACAGTTATGTGTAGGATTATAAAAACATTAGAAAAGTCAGTGATTGCAACACCGTTAATTGACATGGATGTATTTCCACTTCCGAGTAATAACAATAATATAGTTCCTATTATAATAATAATATAAAATTCTTTTCTTCTTATACGTTCCTTCAGAGCATTAATTGTGATAATCACGGCTACCTCCTCCCACTACTTCCACAAACATATCCTCTAATGTATGTTTATCATTAACTTCATCTATCTTCCATCTGTGAAGAACTTTCCCATTTCCCATAATAAGACCACAATCACACAGCTTTTCTATATCACTTAAAATATGAGAATTCATTATAATTGTTTTTCCCTCAGTTTTTAACTTATTTATTAGCTCAATTATCTCAATCCGCCCCAATGGATCAAGTCCAGCACATGGTTCATCAAGAATTAGAAGTTTGGGGTTTCCAAGTAAAGCCTGTGCAAAAGCAAGTCTTTGAAGCATTCCTTTAGAGTAATTTTTCACATTAATATCTTCAACACCGTCATCTCTTAAACCCACCTTTTTCATAATCCCTGGAATAGTCTCTCTTAGTTCTCCTTTTTTAATCCCTTGAAGCCTTCCATAAAACTCAAGCACTTCATTAGCTTTTAGATATGGATGAAAATATGGGGTTTCAGGAGAATAACCAGTTTTTATTCTTTCGTCCAAAATAATTTCTCCATTATCCGCTTTCACAAGACCTAGAATCATCTTTATTGTTGTGGTTTTTCCCGCACCATTACTGCCTAGTAAGGCAAATGCCTCACCTTCATTTACATGAAAACTTACTCTGCTTACTGCTTTTTTATCTTTATAATTTTTGCATAAATCACTTACGGTAATCAAAATTACACCTCCAGTTTTATTAGACTTATGTCTTTATATGTTTATAATAAATCACAAACCTGAAAATCATCTAAGATTAACCTAAAGATTAACTAAAGAAAATTTTACTGTTAACTAAGGTGTTAGACTCCTTGTTTTAGAAAAAATAATTGCGCAGCAGTTAAAACTACTACGCAATTAAGTCTAATTTATTAGGGCCATATTACAATGACCTTATTTGCCATTTTCTATTTCTTCTACTGTTGCGGCTTCTCCTTCAACAGCTAATCCTGATAGTACTGATACACGTACTATAATTCCTAAAAACTTCTCTTCTTCATCCAATACTGCAATTGGGTACTTTGTATGAGCAGCCTTAGGAATCAAATCCGAAACATAATCCTCTGGATGTGCCGTATAATAATCTTTCTTTATTATATCTATAAGTGATTTTTTTTCTCTAATAGCCTCTAATGTGTCATCTAGTGAGATAATTCCTTCTAACTTTCTCTTTTCCCCTAGTACAAATAAGCTTGAAAGATTATTGATTCTCATTTCACGTAAAGCATACTTCAAACCATCTTTAGTAGATACTAACGCCAAACTTTTTTGCATTATATTCTTAGCTTGCATTACTTTAGAGCGATCAACATCGCGGACAAAGTCCTCAATATATTTTTCGGAAGGAGATTCTATCATTTCCTCTGGTGTCCCTAGTTGGACGATTTCACCATCCTTCATTACTGCTACTCTATCACCAAGTTTAAAAGCCTCATTAATATCATGAGTAATAAATATAATAGTTTTCTTTAGCTTTTCTTGTAGGTCTAAAAGTTCTTCTTGCATTTCCCGTCGAATCAATGGATCTAATGCGCTAAAAGGCTCATCCATAAGCAGTATATCAGGATCATTAGCTAGTGCTCTAGCCAAGCCAACTCTTTGTTGCATACCTCCACTAAGTTCCTTTGGCATTGAATTTTCCCATCCTTCTAATCCTACTGCTTTTATCATTTTTACTGCCTTTTCTTCTCTTTCCTCTTTTTTCACCTTTTTAATTTCAAGGCCATATTCAACATTTTTTTTAACTGTTCTATGAGGAAACAAGCCAAAGTTCTGGAAAACCATTGATATTTTATTTTCTCTTAACTTTCTTACTTCTTCTTTCTTGTACTCAACTATATTTTCACCGTCAATAAAAATCTCACCATTGCTAGGACGATTTAATAAATTTAGACATCTTAGTAAGGATGACTTACCACTACCTGAAAGTCCCATAATGACAAACATTTCACCTTCATAAACTTCAAAGGATGCGTCTTTAACGCCTACAGTTTGACCTGTTTTTTTCAGTATTTCATCTTTACTTATCCCTTTTTTAAGCATTTTCATTGCTTCTTTTGGTCTTTTTCCAAATATTTTATAAACATTGTTAACCTTTATTTTTACTACCATTTTCATTCTGCCTTTTCTGTTTTTGATTGATAATTATTTGCAACAGCCTGAGTTATTCTATCTAAAATAATAGCCATAATTACAATACTTAGGCCAGCCTCAAAACCCATAGCCATATCTATTTGATTTATAGAAGTAATTACATTTAGTCCTAACCCTCTAGCACCTACCATTGATGTAGTAACGACCATAGAAATTGACATCATTATAGTTTGATTTATTCCTGTCATAATTGTTGGTATTGCATGGGGGATTTCTACCTTAAATAGCTTTTGCATAGTAGTAGAACCAAATGATTCTGATGCTTCCTTCATTTCAACAGGTACTTCTCGAATAGCTAGGTTCGTCAAACGAAGTACAGGAGGAATTGCATATATTGTAGTTGCAAAAACAGCAGGAACTAGTCCTAAACTAAATAGCATAATGGCAGGTATTAAATATACAAAACTTGGCATAGTTTGCATAGCATCTAAAATTGGTTTTAAAACTCTGTCTAACCTGTCATGATGCCCAGCTAAAATACCTAGTGGAATACCTATTATTAGTGCTATAAGCACAGATATTATAACAAGACCAAAAGTAGTCATTAGTTCATGCCATAGTCCTAGGGTACCAATTATAAATAGTCCTGTTCCATATAAAATTCCTGATTTTAGGTTTTTTACTTTCCATCCTATTAAAAACACTACTATAATTACTAGCCACCAAGGAATCCATAATAAAAACTTTTCTAAATTAAGTAAGAGAAATAATATTCCATCTTTTATTGCATCAAATAAACCACTAAAATTACCTTGTAGCCATCTTACAAATTGATCTATATAAATTCCTAATTCAATTTCAAATATTTCCGGAAAACTTTCCATATAAGCGAGTTGTTAAAACAACCCTTCGCACCTCTCTTTTAAATTATTCAGCAATTGCATCTTTTACCTTTTGTGCAATTTCTTCTGAAACCCATGATGTCCATACTTCTTCATATTGTTCAAAAAACCATATAGCCGCTTCATCTGATGATGCATCATTATCTTGCATATATTCTAAAACTATATTATTTATATCTTTTGATGTTTGGTAGTTTTGTAAAAACTCATATACATCTGGAGCCTTTTCTGGAAGATCCTTATGTACAGCAATAGTAACATCTACCGAGGGCCATTCACAAGCAAAACCGTTTTCTTCACCCCATAATTCCTCATCAAAAGGTTCATCTTCTAATAAAGTAAGATCATATTTGGCCATAACCCATTCAGGTTCCCAGTAATATCCTACCCAGGAGTCTCCGTTTTCATAAGATGTTCCAAGTGAAGCTGCTAGTCCAGAACTTGAGCCAGGACTAAAGTAATTAAATTCTTCACCTAATTCATATGTGTCAAACTTCACTCTTAATATATTATCAACTTCCCATCCTGGAGGTGAACCATATATTCTACCCTTAGATGGATCTTCATCATCAGGAAATACTTCTGGATAATCCTTTAGGTCTTTTACAGTTCTTAAACCGGGAGCCATTGGCTCAATTCCTCTTTCTTCATCCCCTTCAATTACATATGTTGGGACATAGAAGCCTTGCCTGTTATCATCAAAGTTAACCGATGTTTCTATAATATCTCCCGCTTCTATAGCACTATCATACATTTCCTTAATGTTTTGAACCCAAGATTCCATTAATATATCAATATCACCATTTTCCAAACCAGTAAATGTTGCTGCAGATGATCCTGAAATGATTTCGGTCTCGTATCCATAACCTTCTTCTATAATAGTTTTGGCAACTGAATTCTGGAAAGCAATACTTTCCCACTGTGCATCTGCTAAAATTATTGTTGGTTTATTCTTTTGCATTCCTTGTTCTCCAGAATTATCTCCATTAGCTGAACAAGCTGTAAGTCCTAAAATCATAATACTTATTAGTGCAACCATTAGTAATTGTTTCTTGTTTTTCTTTTTAAACATAAAAATCCTTTCAAAATTTTTTTAATAATCTAACAACCTGATGTTATATGTTAGGTTGTTTCTTTTGTATTATAACATATGGAGTCTTCATGTCAACATATAACTTTTTCTTTCTAATGAATTCATTCCAAAGTTATACTTTAGGATAATTTAAGTAATTAAAAAAAGAGATAGCATTTAAACTATCTCTTTCATTATCTGTGCTTCCAGTTTCAGCATCTACAATTATATCTTCATTTTTTTCTAGTGCAGTTTTACTTTCAGGATCCAGTGACTGTGTTGCCGCAACCTTAATCAATTTTTTATCACATATGACTTTCGGGTATTTCCTAATATCTACTAAAATAGATGTCAGTATTGGGTGGTCAAAAATAACCAATCTATAGTAGAAGTAAATTTTCACCCAATTCTTGGTACATAAAATAGTTTAAATAGTAAAATAAATTATGGAGGTGATTAATTATGGGAAAATGGCTAGAAACTTTGATAACAAGAACTCCTGAAGAAGGCTATGATTTAGCAGTTACCCTAGCACGTAAAGCTGTGGGTATGACTCAACCTGATGAAGATATTAGAAAAATGCTTCGCCCCACTTATGCAAATGACGCAAATAGTTTAATTTTTGTATCTCAGGTCGTTGCAATTCATTTCCAAACAATAGCGGCTGCAAATAATTATTGGGTTGATTATTATTAAGCACGACATAAAGGAAACAGTTCAAGGTATGGGTAGCTGGCATCCATACCTTGAACTGTTTCTAGTGGTCTCAAATGATTCCTTCTTGTGTTAGTTTTTAAAATACTCATCTATGCCATTTGCAATACCATCTGCAATTTTCCATTGGTAATCATTATTAGCCATTAATTTATCTTCTGATGGATTGCTCATATAACCCATTTCTATTATGGTTACAGGTACTCTGCACCAATTGATTCCACTCATAGTATCTGTTTCCCATACAAACTGTTTTTTAGCTCCCGTAGTGGCAACCATTTCATTCAATACATTTTCTGAGAGAGATTTGCTCTTAGAATACAAGTCACCATTATAGGGGTTTGATGCACTTTGACAAATTGTCATCATACCATTTACTGAAGAATCTTCCGAACCATTTGCATGGATACGGATGAATGCATCTGCATCAACATCATTGGCAATTTTAGCACGTTCACTATTACTAATATCCACATCATCATGGGTACGAATCATAATTACTTCATAACCCCTTTCCTCTAATTCCTTTTGGAGCTTTAGAGATACCTGAAGATTTAGCTGATACTCATTTAATCCACTAGCTACACCAGATGTACCAGAAGAAACTTTCGCCTTTTTTTCAGATGCACCTGGACCAACTGGCTCTTTTTCACTATTTCCACATTTTTGGTGACCTGCATCAATTACCACTAGATAAGGATTGCCGAGCGTGTTATAAGCTATAGTAATTTCTTCCTGGGCGTATGTTATTTCGGGTATATCTTCAGTCTCCATTTCATGCTTAGTCTCAGGTTCAGTCTCTGACTCTGTCCCAACTTCTGTCTCTGCTTCAGTCTTTGCCTCTGTCTTAGGTTCAGCTGCCATTTCTTTTATCTGTTTAGCGCTTTCCTCCCCAACATTATCTTCTATAACTTGAAAATCCTTTTCTTTATTTTCCTGTTCAAAGTTTAGGCTACAACTGCATAAAAACAAACATATCAAAGCAAAAGTATTAAAAAACTTCATTTTGTGTTTCTTCATTTGACTTGCTTCTCCTTAATTTTTTTTCGAATAGCGTAGAAGCTCATTCGCTTAATCTTAATTCTTGAATATAGAATTACTCAGTAATATCTACTTGGTAACCTGCATATTCATCATATTTTTCATCGAGAACCTGCTCAATTTCTTTTAAACTTCCTTTTAAGTGATCCTGTTCATCTTGCTGTAAAGCGATTAAAGCTGAAAAAACTGGTTTTCCTTTGTCTTATTAATGTAAGATCGGAAATCCTCCAAGTCTTAGTTTCTCCATAACGATTAGTAGTCTCAATATACCACTCTTTATATCTCATGGATCCACTATCTGATTCAGAACTTTCTTTATATAAACTACTTCTTTTTGTCTCCGTTGAGACCCATTCCCAATTATCTTCCCAAAAAAATATCTAGTTCTTTAGTAAATCTATTTGGCCAGGTCTTAAAGCGATTGAATATCAAAATTCTTAAAATAAATACTATGAATAATATTACTAGTATCAAATTTTCTTTTAACTTACTCTTTAATATATACCTTTTTTCATAATTAAGGTCAGTGCATGGTAATTACAATAATTTGAGTATATATAAATTATAACATAAAATGACATCCGAAGTATCTTGTAAAAATACCTTAGATGTCATTTAAATTTAAATATTCAAATTTATGTGTGCAAGTTTGACTTTATTGTTTTTAATTATTTCTAGTAGAATACTTTACCTCCTCAAAATATTAGCAAAAACTTCATCCCATATTTCCATACATAATTCAAAAGTGAATTTAGAATCTTGATCTATAATTTCATTTTTTGAGGCCAATGCTTCGGAATAATCCTCTGCAAAATATACTGTAAAAAGGCCAGGAGCACTGGTATCTTTATGGGATATTACAGGTCTTGCACTATAATCTGATATAAATGCATCTTGGCCTTCATATTTTTGAACAGTAATTTCTGCCATTGCACCGATCATCCTATCAGTTACACCATCACCTGTGCTACTAGTTGAATTAATGAAGTTTCCAATAGAATAATAGATTAACATCTTATTGCCATTTTCGCTTTCAATCCATTCAACTGGCTGTATAACGTGGGGATGGGTTCCAATAACTAAGTCTACTCCAAGGTCAGCCATAAAATAAGCTAAATCTTCTTGTGCCTTAGATTGGATGTGCTGATATTCAGTTCCCCAGTGGGGAGAGACAATGACAAAGTCAGCTAATTCCTTAGCCTTTTTTACATCTGCTTCTATCTTCTCCTTCTCAAGCAAATTAACAATATAGGGCATATCCTTAGGTAGGGCAATGCCATTAGTTCCATAGGTGTAATTTAATATGGCAATTTTAAGGTCATCTTTTTCATATATGTATATGTTATTATCCTGTTCTTCCTGGCTTTTATTAATT
Organism: uncultured Lachnospiraceae bacterium; assembly: GCA_964544535.1. Lineage (GTDB taxonomy): Bacteria > Bacillota > Clostridia > Lachnospirales > Lachnospiraceae > JAAYRG01. Next base: position 27,969 of record CAZJCV010000003.1, read on the forward strand.
CCCAACACTGTAATTTCAGGATAATTAGTTTCCCAATAATTCATACAATTTTTTACACCCTTTTTCCCTTTGTCAAGGGTATGATTTGTTGCGTGTAATACAACATTAAATCCTGCGTTTACAAGGGCATCGGCTACTTCATAAGGCCCATTAAATGCTGGATATCCAGAGAGACCTATTTCTGTACCAGCTAATATGACTTCCTGATTAACTATTGCTATGTCCACACCTTTTATTTCATCTTTTACATTAGTAAACAAATGATCATAATTAAGTGTACCATCTTCCATTTCACCACTTTTTTGTACTGGCGTATGCAGTAATACATCTCCTACCATTGCTATTGTCACTTCTGAGTATTTTGTTTCTACATCTTCTTCCTCAGTTTCTGCAGGCAGAGTAATTTCTTCTGATGGCGTTGTTTCTGTTTCACTTATGGGATGATCATTTTCAGATTCAATGGTAGGCTCGTTCTGAACTTTCTCAGCAATATCATCTTGTCCATTACATGCCGTTAGAATACTTGATAATAAGAAACTTACTATTAAAATTATAAATAAATTATTTCTTCTTATCTTCATTTATCTTTACGCTCCTGTCTCTTTATTGTAATAATTCTTTATTAACATAAATATTATAACAAAAAAAATACAAACAAACTATTTAAATACAGCCCTAATTATTTATTGTACTATTTATCCTACAATTTCTTTGCTCTCAACACAAGGAAAAACACCCCTACAAAAGCAACAGCAAGATAGCCGATACTTATATTTAGTTCGATAATAATCATTTGTTACATTTAATAATTTTTCGTTTTTTTGTAATGAATCTCACCATCCTAACTTTTGTATGTAAGCTTACACTTTATATAAGGTTTATAGTCATCAAAAAGACTTGATTTAATAAATGTTTTTTCAAATTAGCAATAGCCATACAGACTTCACATCTATATGGCTATTTTACTTAATTATATTCATTTTTATTATCTCAAGTCAGCAATTTGTTTCCTATCTTGGTCTGTTAATCCAAGATCAAATATATCCAAGGTTTCTAGCATTTCCATTGTATCCTCAAGCCCTTAATCTAGAACTTCTTCATTATTATAAGCCTGAGCTGAGTCAAAATGGCGATAACCATTTTCTACTACCATATCTACTTCTTCAGTACTTCCTCTTAATGCTCCTTAATGTCTAATTAATTTTAACATTATTCATCAAAAAGGACAATGTTAAAGCTTAATATTACCTTAAACAAATCTCCATCTATAACAATATCCATAGTTCCCTTTTGTAAATCCATCAAACTTTTTGCAATAGATAATCCAAGTCCTGAACCTTCTGAATGCCTTGATTTATCTCCCCTTACAAACCTCTCCATTAACTCATCGCTTGTAATGTTCAAAGGATATGAAGAAACATTACGGAATGTAATAACTGCTTTATTATCTTGTTTTTCTAAGCTTAGATATACTCTTGTTTTTTCCTGTGCATATTTACATATGTTGTTTAGCAAATTATCAAATATTCTCCATAAATGACGGCCATCTCCTAGGATAGTAAGAGGCTCCTCTACTTCATTTATTATTAATTCCAGTCCTTCTTTTTCTAGTTTTTCTTTATACTCTCCAACAACTTGGCCTAGTAACACATTAAGCTCACAAGGAGTGTTTTCTACAGTAATATTACCTGTGGAGGCTTTTGAAACATCCATAAGATCTTCTAATAGTTTTTTAAGCCTAATTGATTGCTTATCTACTACAACAATATACTTTTCAATATTTTCATTGTCAGTCTCTTCCTGTTTTATTAAGTCAACATAATTGATAATAGATGTTAGAGGGGTTTTAATATCATGAGAAACATTTGTAATTAATTCTGTTTTTAAATGTTCTGACTTCATTCGCTCTTCTATAGCTATATTCATTCCATTACTTATTTTGTTTAAATTTTCGCCATGTTCTTTAAAGCGAAAATACATTTTGTCTGTATTTAGTTTTGAATCAATTGAACCATCAGCCAATTCTTTACTAAAGTTTCTTAACTGATTCATTTGATTTAAGGCAAAACATATTCCTATAAACAAAACAATGTTAAACATAAGTAGTATCGGTATAAAAATCCAATAGTAATATAATGTAAATGCTGTTAAGTATAAAAATAAATTTAATATTATTATAATTAAAGCTGTTAAAGCTCCCTGCCATATATAAGGTAACATTCTAAAGAACTTTAAAATATAAGAACTTGCTGTCTTTATACTTTTAATTAAAAAACTAAGAATTCTTGTAATAAATAGTTGTCTTATAAGGATTCCTTTTTTATTTCTAACTGCAAAAGACAGAGCTGTAAAAAGTATTACTATTACAAAAAATACCAGGGCAATAGTTAGAATCACATATTCAATAAAATAAGTATAAGTTAGAGTCACGTATATCCAATCAAAAAGTAGAATAAAGCCAAGGACTTCTCCTAAAATCAAGATATCAAATCCTATTTTATCAAAAAAGTTTAAGCGAGTTTCTTCTGTTTCTTCTCGATCTCCAACAACTTTAAAAATAAAAATCAGATCTAATATGATAAATATAATAGATAGACCCAAAACAAAGAAGAACATATTACTGAAAGAATATACAAAATTAAACATTTGATAATCTAAGTAAAAACTATCGTAAGCTGTAATGGGATTCACTACATTTAAAATTATTATAAAACCATCAACTTCAATTTGATTATAATATACAAGGTCTTCTCCTTCTACAAGATTTGAATATTCAACAATATTTTGAGTTTCCTTCTTAGAAATTGAAAATCTCAAATTACTTTCATGCTGAGAATACATATCATCAAAATCCTTATATTCAAGTTTGTTTTGATCTACCATAATATAATTGCCTATAGCTTTACATCCCTCAGGTTCAGCCAACCTTGTAAAAAGATAGCTATCATAATAACTATCTACTCCATAGTATATCTTTGTTTTCATCCCATAACAAATACCAAAAAAACTAATTACTGCAAAAAAAATTAAGACTATTAAAATTACAAATGCTATTATTTTAGCCCTTAAGCTATGTATATATTTTTTCATATAAATTCTCTAAACCTTTCTAGTTTGTAACCCTTTGCCCAAACAACCTTTAAATATCTAGGATTTGATGGATCAATTTCTATCTTTTCTCGCAAATGCCTAATATGAACTGCCACTGTGCTATCTGCACCAAAAGGATCTTCTCTCCAAACTTTTTTATAGATTTCTTTTGGTGATATAACTTCTCCTGGTCTTTCCATTAAAAGTTTCATAATATCAAATTCTATTGGTGTTAGGTTTACTAGTTCTCCATCTACCCTAAATTCCTTGCACTTATCATCTAATTCTAGCCCCCCTACTTGTAAACTAGACTTTGATATGCTTGCACTTCCAAGTTGCATGTACCTACGCATGTGCGACCTTACTCTTGCCTGCACTTCTGTAGGCTTAAATGGTTTAGTAATATAGTCATCTGCTCCCAAATCAAGCCCAAGTATTATGTCTGTATCTTCACTTTTAGCAGTTAAAAAGATAACTGGCACATTGCTTATTTTTCTTATCCTGGAAATCGTTGTAAAACCATCCATCTCAGGCATCATAATATCTAGTAGGATAAGATGAATTGTATGTTCACTCACAACATTAATTGCTTCTTTTCCATTATAAGCTTCATATGTATTATAGCCTGCAGCACTTAAGTATATTTTTAGAGCTTCTACAATATCTACTTCATCATCACATATTAGAATGTTATACATCTGTTTTCCCTCCATGAATATATATTAACAGATTAAGTTTTAAGATTATATAGGTTAAAACTTTAAGAATGTTTTAAGACTTAGCACATAGCAAAAGCCAGAAAATGTTTTCTGGCTTTATTGTTTAGTTGCTTTGTTAAGGCTGTCGATTTTTTATACTTTCTATATGTTCTTGTTTTGTATTCTCATCAACTAATATATACTGGGATAATTCATTATAAATGCTATTGATTTGGTCTTTGCTAAGCAGTTCTTTAGATTCTGAAATATCCTTGTTTAATTCCCTTATGAGCCTATTTATTCTAATTACTTTAATATTTTCTGATGTTAAAGTGATTTTCTTTAATGTACAACGTTCGCTGAATATTATGTAAGACTTAAATATATCTTCTTCTAATTCAAGTGCATACTTGAGAGCATTAATATGAGTATTGTTTTGCCAGATTGGATTAAAAAACTTATGTTTCTTCCCGTTTTTTAGAGTCTGTGTCCAATTTTTCTGCTTTTCATTCCCAAAAATCCAGCCACTATAATTTTTGGATTCAAACACATAGATTCCTGTTTGGGAAATCATAATCATATCAACTTCTGTGGTGCTTTTGTCTTTTCTAGGGATGTATAAATTGGTCATTATTTTGTTATCACCTTTTAGCTTTTCTAACTTTGCAAAGGTTAGGTATTCTCCGTTGTTTCCAGCGTTAAAAATGGTTTTAATAAATGAATTCCCACTGGCATTCTTGTAGCTTGAACCTTTGAATTTTAGGTATTTGAAAAATAGCATTATGAAAAATAATAGGAATATTATAATTGCTGCTATTATTAAAACGTCTAAATATGGCTTATAGAGATTGTCTATAAGCATATCGGTCATGTCATTGTTCATATTTTTCTCCATGAAATTTCATTTGACTTTTATACATCCGCTTCTGCTAAATACACATTTTCTTTATCCTCAAATAAATCTTCTTTTTCATATAATTTTTCATCTTTTTTACCCTCTTTACCTAAATTGTACCACCATATGATTAATTTAACAACTAGATTAAGTCAGCAAATATTGACTTTTAATACTATCCTAATGTTTTATAATAATTAAATTAATTAAACTTTGACCATTCCTGCTATAACCGACAATAATAGCATTAGATTGGTATGTAGATCCACCTGCTAGTGAAAACATAGTAATAGCCATGTAGACATCACATCCGCATGACTATTTAATTAAACCTTCTTATATTCTTTTATTTAAAACCATGGTGTTAATGCGTTTATTATAATAGAGACTCCTATCAAGGCATAAATAATTCTTACTATATTTCTTCCAAATCTACCTATTTTGGGTTGTGATCTACTATCTTCCGGGAAAATTTCTAACTTTAGAAATGATGAAATAACCACATAAACTCCAACTCCAAAAATAAATACTTTAATAAATAATAATTCTTGCATTTATCCTACTCCCCTACCATCTTTGCTAAATTTTTATACTCCACTGCCACCGACTCCGGCGACAACACCTTCATCTTATCAGCAAACTGAAATAACCAGCCAAAAAACACTGGGCTTATTTGAATTTTTACGCTTGCCAGAAAGACGTCTTCATTAGATTCCCATATCTTGGTATCTTCTCCGAACTTATCGTATACACTGCCAATTAAGCTTGAGTCAAATTGCAAAGTAACATTTTTTGATTCGCCTCCATACATTTTAAAGACTTGATCTGTGTGTTCTGAGACTTTATCCATTTGTATGATAGCTTCCTTGCTTACATCTTCATTTTCAACCTCTACACCTTCCATCCGGTCTAGACGATAGCTTGCTATATTGTTGTATTTTGAGGAAAAGCACATAAGATAATAATTGTCTTCTTTATATACTAGTGCTATAGGCTCTACTATGTATCTATCTTTATTTTTGCGATACTGTTTTTGGCCATGTTCATTTAAATCATAATAATAAAATGATGCTTTTTTATAATGAAGCATGGCTTTGTTTAGAAAATCAACATTATAATATATTGACTCATTTGAATGCTTTCTTGTATTAAAACATACCCTGTTGCCTTTTAGGATTTCTGCTCTATTATTGCTACTTAGTGATGCTATTTTATTTATCAATTCTTCTGATTTCTTTTTTGTTATAAATGTTGCTGCATGAACGGCGTCTATTAGAATTTTAAGCTCTGGAATGCTGAAGCTACGATCTGCTATATAATATGCTTTTTCCCGGTTCTTCCTTACTGACATAACTTCATATCCATATTGATTAAGCATATCCATATCCTTGCTTAGCGTTCTTCTGTCGCAAGTAATACCCATATCGATAATTTTGCAACAAATTTCTTTTGTGGTTAATGAATGTTGTTCGTCCGTTTCTTCTTTTAATAGCAGATAGAGTTTGAGTAGCTTTATCTTTTGATTGTTTTGCTTGGGGGGATATGGCTGGTCTTTTTTTGACATTTGGTACCTCCACTTATCTATTAGTATAAGTATATATGTGATGTCCATTATACCAAATGTAGGTATTTATGTAAACTATTACAGGAAATATGTCGGACTATTTTCATTACATTTCCTATCCACCAACTTTCCAACGTACTTAAAAAGGGCCTGCATTCTGCAGACCCTTTTTTATTATTTTCCAGTTGCCATAAATGGACGAATACTTGCAGCTACACTACTAATTGGCATAGTCTGAAGTATAATCTTACCTGGGCCAGTAACTACTGTATTAAACACACCCTCGCCACCAAACATCATATTTTTAACGCCTGGTACTTTCTGAATATCCATCTTACATGTCTCTGCCATAGCAGCTATATAACCAGTATCTACTATCATCTTTTGACCTGCTTCAAGCTCATATTCAACTGCACTACCATCAATCTCAATAAATGCTTTTCCATTACCTGAAAGCCTCTGCATTATAAAGCCTTCTCCACCAAACAGACCTGAACCTATTTTCTTTTGAAAATAAACCGAAAGTTCAACTGTACTCTCAGAAGCTAGAAATGCAGTTTTTTGAACTATCATTCCCTTACCTGGAGAGATGTCAAATACTCGAATGGAACCAGGAAAACTAGATGCAAAAGCAATCATTCCCTGATTTCCAACTGCCGTATAGCGATTTTGAAAGAAGGATTCTCCCGAAAACATCCTTCCAAATGCCTTTCCTATACCTCCACTAGTAGAAGTCTCCATCTTCATATTCGGGCTCATCCAACACATAGAACCTTTCTCTGTTATCATTACTTCCCCTGCCTCCAAATTGCATATTGCAACCGGTAAGGGTTCCCCTTTAATTTGGTACTCCATAACATATCCCGCCTTTCCATGAATAAATATCCATGTCTATACAATTTTATACTTATTAATTATATTACTTTTTTTATAAAATTACAATGGTTAGTGTTATTACTGTCCAAATTCTTTTAGTCCTTCTGATACTTCATATGTATATGAATCTCGGTTGGCTGTTATTATCTTTTTAAACATATCTACACCGTCTATATACCCCTTAGTTTTATACCAGGAATTATCAAAATACGCACTTCCTAAAATACCTTCATAAGAAATAAACATGAATTCATCATTAGGAAGACTAACTATACCTTTATATCCTACTGGGAAATAGACTTTTGTAGGACTAATTTCCCCTAAGCTAGTCTTATCAATCTCAAAAGAATAACTGCTTATATATTCATCATCTCCATTATATTTATATTCTGGATATCCTGCTGGAGAAATTCCTGAAAATGATACAGTTAAATTTTCAAATGGATCTATTTCTAATATTGGACTAGGATCTTCTACTTTTTGTTTAATACTTTCTCCTGTAAACCTTATCTTTTGTTTCTTTGCAATTTCATTATCATAATAAATATCCACAGTAATTTCATCACCATTAGAAAGATCTTCATTAGGACAAATCTCTAATTCAATCATTCTAATTAACTCTTCTAACTCAAAAACTTCCTGCAGTAGTTCATTGTAAGCTAAAAAAACTAAACTATCTATGTCCTTTAATTTTTTTTTCGCCTTTTGCCTATATAATTGCATCATATAGGCCATCTCTGTCTAGACTGACTGATGCAGTCCCATAATCATCATAGCAACTATAATTGTTCCTATTAGTCTCTTGTTGCTTTTTTTCTTTGTTGGGTTGGTTTGTGGAATTTTTGCAGTCCTTTCTGCTACTCCATTCTCATTCTCTTTCTTGTTTTATATCTCTTACATCTAAGTATTCGACATCATTCGACATCTATCCCTACAGTTCTATAATTATTCCAAGACAAAGGCAACCCCCCCAAAAAAAATAAAGAGTAGCAGGCCCCTAGTCTAATCAAACCGAATAACTTTATCAAAATTGCCCTTATAAAAATCATCTTTAGTAATGCATCCATCTCCAATCTCGTTCATTTCTTCACCATCAGTTAGCAAGTAATATAAGTAGGCATAATCTCCTAAAAACATCTCTATTGTATCAATTTTATTCCTATTAGATGAACCAATATAATAAGATTCTTTAGAAACCATATCATAATAATAGAAATGAGAATATAAGTCTTCCTCTGCTTCTACAGCTTCTGCATCATTTTGTGGGTAACCAAGATAAACTATTCTTTCACCATCTACACAGCAATAATCATATAAGTTTTCCTCAATTATAAGTTCTTCTTTTTGATTTGAAAGATTAAGGGCGTAAATGTTCTCATTTTCTTTAGTTTTAGTTAGAAAAGCATAATTCTCGTTAAACTCCTTTACATATAAATCTTGTCCTTCATATACTATGGATTCAGTCCCTGTCTTTACATCGTAAGAGTATATTCTGTGAAAAGAATGATCAGCAAGATAATCGAAGTCAATATTCTCATGGTCCATAAAGTCATATTCTACATCCATAAACACATATTCGTAATAGACTTTATCCTCATACATATGAATTTTTGTAATACCACCTTCATATTCAACTTTTTCTGGTATGTAATCAACCTCTTGTTTTTTTATATTAATAATCGCTAGTCCTGAAATAGGCTTTTCTAACTTTCTCATTTCTCCAGAATCAACATTTTCTAAATCATATCCTATACGATATTCCATAAGAAGATAGTTGTCTAAAAACAGAGATTTTGAGCTAAAGTCAACCTTACCCAAAGAAAGTATTTCTTTTCTGTTACTTCCATTAACATCGGCTTCGTACAGTATGGAATTAAAATCTTCTCCTTGCATTACAATGTAAAGCTTGTCATTATAAATAGCTGATAAATGAACATAATAATCTTTAAAAAGAGCATTACATTCGTTGTTATCATGTTTACAATTTGGTTTATCACATAAAACTATTTTTTCTCCACTAGCTGCATCACGAAACTGTAAAAGATCTTCTTCATTAAAATTAACAATTCCCAAATCAGAATAAGAAGCAAAAAGATCTACTTTTACCTTCCCAGTAAAGTCTTCTCTTTTCTTTTTAAAAACTACTAAAAATACAACTGAAAATATAACTATTACAGCTAATAACAATATTATAAATTTACGATTTTTCTTCATACTTTTCCTCCATGATATTTTTTAAAAAACATTCCCTAAAATTAAGGGATTCAATAGTACATAATCAAATATAGATATCCCTAGTAGTGATAATAACAATGGTAATACAAGTATTCCCGTACTAGTTAATAGAGTAGCAATATAGCTTTTCAATCTTATTGATAGTTTAAATATAATTATTATTGATATTAACATAGCTACATATCTCATAAGTGATATAATAACTAAGTATAGCAAGATTGATATACTACTAGGAATCATTGAAAGATGTTGCATACTATTTGCAGAGGCTAGTATCCTTCTTCTACCATAGGTGTTTAATACATTATAAAAATACGGTAAATATGTTGTTAAATAAATAATCGTTACAATTATTATTGATATTACAAGTTTGCATACAAATGTATCTCTCCTCCCCTTGTAGCTACTTTGCAAAAGTACATGTGCCCCTGATTGATATTCTATGGTATATATATATGTAAGGCAGGCTATTGTCATAAAAAATGCTATTAGAGCAAGATGTATATCCTTATTGCCTGCCGATTCATCACCTGTTAGCAACTTATAGCCAGTATCATATAAATATTCTCCATTTTTAGTAGTTCTTAAATAGTAGGTTTGTTCTTTGACTTTTTCAAGGGCATTCAGTGGCTCTAACTTCTCCTGATAGGCACTTCTTGCATACATATTAGACTCATTATTTGGAAGAGACATCATTTCATCATATATTTCTTGAAATTTTGTATCCTCTTCTTCAATAAACTCAAGCTTGTTTTTATTTATTTTTCCTTCTAGTTGCAACATATAATCCTTATAATAATAGGCATCTCTATCAAAAAGATTTTCACTTAATGGCTCATATGTATATATCCCTATTCCTATAAAGACTAAAAGTATTATAAGAACCTTACCTCCAATAAAAACTTTATAAGATTCATGTCTGAAAACACTTGTTGTTTTGTGTGTGAAAAAAGGTATCTTGGATAAGTGTGGGCTTATCCTGTTACTTAAAATACTTGTCTTACTACTAATTGCCTTTTGCTTGCAAAATATATTTATAGAAATTAGAGATAAAAGTACTATACTAATTATTATGGCAAACAAGGCAAGAGGTATATAGTAAACTGGTTGACCAAAAACATTTATGTTTAAATAATTATTAAAGAACTTGTATGTATTTATAAAACTTACAAGGTTAATATATTTGAATATAGATAAATAACTGGCTGGCTCAATTATATAATATGCAAGACCACTAAGCGCAAATATGATAACTAAAGCTATATAAACTTGAGCAGAATCATTCAATACAGTTGATACAAGAAAAATAACAGTTGTTATTAGACAATAAATCATAATTTTTGCTATTATAAAAAAAAGCAAATATTGAAATACACTTATGTCTAGGTTACTAGCTATATATCCAAATACTGACTGAATATTGCGGCCTAAGTCTCCAAACCCATATGTTAGGTAACCTATTAATAAGTTACTGCCATATAAGGACACTGCTACCATAAATGAGCCTGCAAAACTAACCATTAACTTTGATATGATTAAAGGTCTTCTACCAAGATAGGTGGTCTTAATTAATGGCAATCGTGATAATTCCTTTTCTCTAGTTAGAAGGGAACTAACAATAACTACCAACATAAGTATAGCTATTAAATCAGTTCCTAAAAATTCTGTAGACATTTTAATCCCACGGGAAGGTGCAAACTGTAACTCCTTACCTTTTAAATGGGAGTAAACTTCTGGAGTTTTCATTATGTTCCTATAACTAAAAGAATCTGGCTCTGAAAATATAGAAACTTCCGACTTGATTTTAGCTTCATTGTCAATTCCATCTAGATACAGATTATATGTTTGACATGCATTAATCTCATCTATCACGTCTTTGTAAAGTATCATCTCAACCCATTTAGAATCGGTATACTTTAAATAATCCCCAGACTCATACTCCATGCTTGATTCTTCAATATCAGTCTCATTATTAGACTCGTCATTCTCAAATGACATATCATCTTCCCGAAAATCAAATATAAATGAGTTTTCAAGTTTTTTATAAATATCATTTAGTAATTCTAGTGCTTCTTGGTTGGTAAGTCCATCAATATCTTTATATATTTGATTATATTCTTTGGAAGAATATAAGTTATTTTTCTCTAAATCATCTTTATCATTTATATATAATAAAACTCCATTTAGAATTAGCAAACCTATAAAAATAAGTATAATTGGCTTTTTGTTAAATACTTTGACAAATTCATTAACTAAGATTCTCATATTATCACATCCTCATCAAAGTAATGAAGATAAACATCTTCAAGGTTTGGTTTTGTCTTTTGATACTCAAACTCTGATGGGGTCTTTTCTGATATTATCCTAACATATATTCTATCTTCATCCTTGGATATATTACCAATGTGATACTTGCTAGTTATCTCTGCTAGCTTGTCAGGAGTCGTTCTTATCTCATAGACCATATCATTTATATTCTTAGCTAAGGCATAGGGAGAGCCAGAATCAGCAATAACTCCTTTCTTTAACAAAAGAATCTCCTTTGCAATAAATTCTACATCCGATACAACATGAGTTGCTATAATGACAATTTTATTAAAAGCTATTTCTGAAATTATATTACGTATTCGAATTCTTTCTTTAGGATCTAAGCCAGCAGTTGGTTCGTCTAGGATTAATATTTTAGGCTCAGCTAGTAATGCTTGAGCTATTAAAGCTCGTTGTTTCATTCCTCCCGAAAATGTTCCAAGCTTATTATGCTTTTCTGATTCTAAATTAACTAGTTTAATAAACCTTTCTACTTGCTTTGTGGTATCTTCTTTCCCCATTCCCTTTAAAGCTGCCATATAATACATGAATCTAAGCAAGGTAAAATTATTATATAAACCTTGCTGTTGAGGTGTATATCCTATTAGCTTTCTAAATTCCCTTCCAAGTACCTTTGTATCTTCTGTGTTAAAGAAAACTTTCCCACTAGTTTGATTAAGGTTATCAGTTATTATATTCATAAGTGTTGATTTTCCTGCACCATTTGGACCTAACAAACCATAAACACCTTCCGTAAAAGTATAGGAGAAGTTTCTTAAAGCATAAAAATCGTCATATTTTTTATTAAGTTCTTTTATCTCTAATTTCATGTGTTCCTCCTATGTTTATTCAAAATATTCATCTAAAGCTTCATTTACGGCAGTAACCAACTCATCAATACCCGCTTTTTTTAATTCTTTATTAATACGATCCCATTCTGCATTCATATCTTCACTTTGCCATACATCACAATTATCTCCAACCATTTCTTCTAACTTGTTTATTGCTGGTATATGCTCCTCATTGTAAAAATTAAAGCCCATATAAGGGGATACTTCTACTTTATCCTGAAAATGCTTCTTTTTATCTGCAAGTCTACTTGTTTCAACGTCCTCATCTCCACTTGGATATGTCATTTCATATATACCTAAACAAATGTGTTTCATAAATGCATCGTATGGTTCTCCTTCTAGAGTATAGGCCTTTTCATTCTCTAATTTGTAATCAACCCCATCAACTCCATATACCAGTAAGTTTGCTAGTTCCTTATCCGTATAGGCTAATGATAAAAGTTGAAAAGCTTCCTCTTTGTTTTCTGAATTGGCTGAAATTCCGGTATTAGCACCTAGATTTGTATTAACATATCCAGGTTTTTCATATGTGATTAAATCTGCATTAATATTGGTTAAGTCCGAACCTTCTCCTATATATACGAAAAACTTCCCTTCATTCAGATAATTTGTTATATCATTCCTAATAACTTCATCACTATCAGAATGACCACTACTACCACCAAATCCAAATTCATAATTAATATATTCAGATTTTCTGTAATCAGAAATTACTTCATTTATTTCTCTATATTCATCATATTCATAGGGATTGTATGCTTTTCTTTTATCCCTAGTAAAAATTAATCCATCTTTATAGTCACAATCTATAAGGGCGAACAAACCTATATTTGATAGGTCAAGTACAATATGTGAAAAATTTTCACTAAAAGGTATCTTGTCCATATATTGCTCCAAGTCAGATAAATCACCTGTGAAATTCTTTATATCCTCCTCATTAATATAAGCCTTATTAAAAGCAAAAGTTATTCCGCCATAACCTAACGAAGGAGGAATTGTGTATATGTTATTATCAACCTTTACAGACTCCCATAATTTTTCATCATAAAGATCAAATAATTTTACTCCCTCACTTGTATTTAAAAATTCATCTAATTGAGCAAAATAACCCGACTTAATCATAGCTAAAGGCTTATCACCCTCTCCTTCTACGTTAAACCCAGTAAATACAATATCTAGGGGACCATTCTCATTTTCATATTCCTTCAATTCATTTTGATAGTCTGCATGGCCTAGTAATACTATTTGCAAACTAAAATCATAACCCATATCTATAAGTCTTTTATTAAATTCGGACAAGGCCGCATCACTTGGTTTGTAGATAACCGTTCCCCATGTAATAACATTGTCTGAATATATAGTCTGTATATCTTCTTCAACTTCACTAGTTAGATCTTCACTCTCAACTTCCCTAGTTAGATCTTCACTCTCAACTTCACTAGTTAGATCTTCACTCTAAACTTCACCAGTTGAATCATCGCTTTCTGCGTTAGTAGTTTCATTACAAGCTGTAAAAATCAAGGTTAAAGATATTAGTAAAAACGTAATTATTATTTTACCTTTTTTCATTTTTTTCCTCCTAATTTATCTGATTTGTTATTATCCTCACCTATAATACGATTTGCGATACTAATATATCACATATCTTTTTCCCCTAGCACACTAAAAAAGGGATATGACAAAGGGGGTGTATCCCTTGTCATATCCCTGTTTTGATACATTTCATCTTATTATGCTTTTTGGTCGCAACCTAAAACGTTAACGATTTTATGAGCAACTACATCTTTAACATTTGATCTAGCAACTGATAAATATGTTCTTGGATCAAAAGCATCTGGTTGATTATTCATTACTTCTCTAATACCAGCTGTAAGCGCAAGACGTAAGTCAGAGTCAATATTAATCTTACATACTGCAGACTTTGCTGCTTGTCTTAGCATTTCTTCTGGAATACCAATAGCGTCTTGTAACTTTCCACCATTTTCATTGATGATTTTTACATATTCTTGAGATACGCTTGAAGCACCGTGAAGTACTATTGGGAAATTTGGAAGACGTCTTTCGATTTCTTCTAGAATATCAAAGCGTAATTGTGGTTTTTGACCTGGTTTAAACTTGAAAGCACCATGGCTTGTTCCAATAGCGATAGCAAGTGAATCAACACCAGTTCTATCAACAAACTCTTCTACTTCGTCTGGTTGTGTAAATGTAGCATCTTCTTCTGCAACATTTACATCATCTTCAACACCAGCTAATTGTCCTAGTTCACCTTCCACAACTACTCCTTTTGAGTGAGCGTAGTCTACTACTCTTTTTGTAAGGGCAATATTGTCTTCAAATGAATGAGCAGAACCATCTATCATAACAGATGTAAATCCACTATCAATACAGTCCTTACAGATTTCAAAGTCAGCACCATGATCTAGATGAAGTGCAATTGGAATGTCGTTCTCTTCTAAGGCAGCCTCAACTAATTTTACTAAGTAAGAGTTCTTAGCATACTTTCTAGCTCCTGCAGATACTTGTAAAATAAGTGGTGCATTTAATTCTCCTGCTGCTTCTGTAATTCCTTGAATAAGCTCCATATTGTTGACATTGAAAGCACCAATTGCATAACCGCCTTCATATGCCTTTTTAAACATTTCGGTTGTTGTAACTAATCCCATAATATTCCATCCTTTTTTAATATTTAGGTTTATCTTTAGGACAACCTATAATCCTGTTATTATTATATAACAAATTTATATTATTTAATACCACATTAATAATACCAAATAGCCATTCTTTCTACAAGTATAATCTTTAACAAACTTAATCAAATAAAACAGATTTTAATGTTTAAAAAATAAACATTGCATCTCCAAAACTAAAAAATCTGTATTTTTCTTCTATAGCCAAATTGTAGGCCTTTAATATGTTTTCTCTACCAGCTAAGGCTGAAACTAACATCAATAGTGTTGATTCTGGTAAATGAAAGTTAGTAATTATGCCATCTAGTATTTTAAATTTATATCCTGGATAAATAAATATCTCAGTGTTTTTGCTGGCTGCCATAACTAGACCATCTTCATTGGCTGCTGATTCTAAGGTTCTACAACTTGTAGTTCCAACAGCTATTATTCTGCCACCATTTTTCTTAGTCTTATTAATCTTATCAGCTTCTTCTTGATTAATTTCATAATATTCAGAATGCATATGGTGTTCTAGTATATTATCTGCTTTTACTGGTCTGAAAGTACCAAGGCCCACATGTAGGGTAACATTAGCGATTATAACACCTTTATTCTCTATCTGTTTTAACAAGTCATTTGTAAAATGAAGACCTGCTGTTGGTGCTGCTGCTGAACCTTCATTCTTTGCATAAACAGTTTGATATCGGCTTTTATCCTTTAGTTTGTGAGTAATATATGGCGGTAAAGGCATTTGCCCTAGCTCATCAAGAATTTCTTCAAAGATTCCTTGGTAGTCAAACTTTATATGTCTATTGCCTTCTTCACTAATACTAATTACTTCAGCCTTTAGAAGACCATTTCCAAATACCAGCTTTTGACCTAGTCTTGCACTTCTACCTGGCTTTGCTAAAGCCTCCCATACATCATTATCATTTCTCTTAAGTAGTAGTAGCTCTACCTGCCCACCTGTACCCTCTTTTTCACCTAGCAACCTAGCAGGTATTACCTTAGTATTATTAAGCACAAGGCAATCACCCTCGTTTAAATACTTTACTATATCCTTAAAAACCTTATGTGAGACCTCACCGGTTTCTTTATCAACTAACATTAATCTTGAACTTGACCTATCCTCAATCGGATCCTGAGCAATTAATCTCTCTGGTAATTCAAAATTAAAATCTTGCTTCTTCATTTTTGTTTTCATGCCTTACTTTATTGCCCCTTGTCCTATTAAATAATTAATGAATTGCTGTGCTGTTCTACCTGATACTCCTCCGTGATTTATTTCCCACATCCTTGCCCTTTGTTCCAACTCTTCTTCTGAAATTAATATTTTAGCATGGGTACTAGCTATACCCTTTACAATCTCTATGTATTCCTTATATGATGGCGAGGAATAATTGATAGTAACACCAAATCTAGAAGCCAATGATAACTTTTCTTGCACTGTATCAGATCGATGCAATTCATCATCCAAGTCAGAACGGTCATTCCATGATTCACGAATCAAATGACGACGGTTTGATGTAGCATAAATTAAGACATTTTCTGGCTTTTGCTCTAGTCCACCTTCTATTATAGCCTTTAAGTACTTATACTCTGTTTCAAACTCCTCAAATGACAAGTCATCCATAAATATAATAAACTTATAATTTCTATTTTTAATTTGAGCTATAACATTAGACAAATCTTTAAACTCATGCTTATATATTTCGATCATACGAAGGCCTCTATTATAGTATTCATTTAAAATTGCCTTAACACTAGAAGATTTTCCTGTTCCACTATCTCCGAATAGCAAGACATTATTAGCTTTTTTACTATTTAAAAAACTTTCTGTATTATCTATTAACTTTTTCTTTTGAATTTCATAACCAATTAAATCATCTAAGACAATATCATCCGTATTATTAATAGGCTCTAATAGAAGGGGCTTTTGTTTTTGCACATCAACCTTATGGCTAATACGAAAAGCCTTATTTAAACCAAGGGGTCCCACTCCATAAACCTTATAAAAATCAGTGACATTTTTAAACACTTCATCTTCATCCTTGGCACTGTCTATTTGACTACTTAGACTTCTTACTTTTTCACTAACACTTTTATTATATCTCTTTGTACTTTTTTCGATAGCCTGATAGTCACTTATAATTGTAAAGCAGTTAATATCTAGCTCCTCTTCAATTTCAGAAAAGTCAAAATCAAAAAGTTTTTTGAATATTGAAAAATCTTTTTTTGCTAGTTGATTAACGCTTCCTTCTTTTGCTCCAGCCTTTTCACAAGTAATGCTAAATGGATTCTCGCTTGTAGCTATAATAAAGGCAAGATAATTTTGCCATAGATTATTAGTAAAGCCAAATTCTGTAGCAATGTCCAACAAATTATGAATTTCTTCGTATATATCATTAATAACTTCCGACTTTTTATAAAGCAAATTACTTTTCTTAGCTTTGCTAGTTTTGTACTTATCAAGTATATCTGCAAGTGAATATAGAATATATCCACAATTCATATTCTTATATATAATTAATCTTGCTAATAATCTTTTCATATCTTCTACATTCTTTCTGGAGCTTCAAATCCTAAAATATCAATACAAGTTTCTAACACACCAAGTACCAACTTTATTAAACTTATCCATGATTCCTGCTTTTTCTTATCTTCTTCTGCAATAATCTTGTTTTCATGATAAAAGCTATTAAATGCATCTGATAAATCAAAAACATATTTGCAAATCTTGTGAGGCGCATGCTCTTCATAGGCACTTGCAATAATTTCACTAAACTTAGTAGTTTCAAGCATTAAGTTAATCTGGCTTTTAATCTCATATGAGCGAATAGTTGTGTTTTCATTAACACGTCCTATCATCTCTTCATATCTCTTAAGAATTGACTTGATTCTGACTATTGTATATAAAATATATGGACCAGTATTACCTTCAAAAGAAGTAAATCTATCAATATCAAATATATAGTCTTTTGAAGCCTGATTTGATAAATCTCCATATTTTAAGGCTGCAAGTCCAACAGTTTTTGCTATTTCTCTTGCCTCTTCTTCTGGAATTTCACGGTTTTCCATCATTTTATTGTATACTTCTATATTAATATTTTCAATCAGGTTCTCAAGACGCATTACGCCACCATCTCGAGTTTTAAATGGTTTGCCATCCTTGCCATTCATTGTACCAAAGCCTAAAAATGTTAGGTCTACGCTATCATCAAGAAGTTTAGTCTTCTTAGCGGCTCTAAAAATTTGTTCAAAGTACAATTCTTGTCTTTTATCAACAACATAAATTATGGAATCTGGATCAAAAAGTTTTTCTCTTTCTACAATAGTTGCAAGGTCTGTTGTATTATAAAGAGTTGCTCCATCAGATTTTAAAATCATACATGGAGGAACTTCTTTTGTGTCTGTATCTTCCTTAACATCTATAACTAAGGCTCCCTCACTTATTCTTGTATAGTTATTTTCTTTCATATACTTAATCATATCTGGAATGTATTCTTGAGCATCGCTTTCCTTTTTCCATAAATCAAAATATACATTTAAATTATCATAATTCTTCTTTAAATCTGTAATTGAAACCTCTAAAATATGATTCCACAATGCTGTATATCCCTTATGACCATTTTGGAGCAAGTATATAGCTTGCTTTGCTTCTTCCTTATATTCTGGATGATTTTTTGAATATTCATTAGCTGCTGGATATATCTCTTCTAATTCAGATATAGTAAATGGTGACTCCTCAGGATATGTGCCAACAAAATCATCATCAAAATATACTAATTCGGGCTTTCTTTTTTTAAGTTCTGTTATAATCAAACCAATCTGAAGTCCCCAGTCACCTAAATGTACATCTCCAATAACTTCATGCCCTACATACCTGCCTAATCTCTTTATGGATTCACCAATAACTGCAGAACGAAGATGCCCAACATGCAAAGGTTTTGCAACATTAGGTCCACCATAGTCTATTATTATTGTCTTTGGTTCTTTTGTCTTTTCAAAGCCAAATTGCTCGTTTTTACTCATATCATCTAAATAAGTTGCCATAAAATCTGGACTTAAATCAATATTGATAAAGCCAGGATTTATCACTTCAACCTTATCAAACAATTTGCTATTCTCTAATATTTCTACAACATCAGAAGCAATCATACTCGGAGCCTTCTTGTATTGCTTGGCTGCAGCTAGTCCACCATTACACTGATACTGGCATAAGTCTGGACGGTTAGAAAGGGTTACCTTCCCATAACTTTTATCGTAGCCCTTCTCCTTAAATGCATTAGATACTTCCTCTGTAATTATATTTAAAATACTCTTCATAAATTGCCTCCGTATATTTTATAAATAGTTTAAAAGTTTATATTTTTTAAGATTTACTATATGAAACTTTTGCTATTAGTACTTTACCACACTTTATTTTCAAAGTAAACAGAATGTAGTTAGGTGTCTTTTTCATATTATCCCTTCGTTCATAATATATCGGCATATATCTTCTAGCATTTCTTTTTGTACCTGACTTAAGTTAGTCCAGTGTCCATCTTCCATTTGATCACGAATTGTTTTAACAATTTCTTTTGATGAAAATATAACTCCTATTAATACTTCAGGTGTTTTACTTATTACATCAATATCCATAGCATCTGAATAAATCTTGCAATCAGTTATTCTGCCTTTATTGGTGTTTATTTGCATATTAAAACTTCCCCAAGCAAATCTTTCATATGTCTCATAGACAAAGGAAATATTTTTGCCATATATCCAGTCCCAAGATTCAAAAAAATCTCTTCTTCTTTCAAGTTCTTTTCTTTCAATGTCTGCAGGTGAAATTTCACTAGAAATTAAGTTATATACCTGTGAAAACGCCTTAACTAACTCTTCACACATTATATCTATGTTTAGGTCTTGTCTGTGTTCTTTCAAGTTGGTTACTCTTGACTTAACTGAGTCCACACCTTTTGATTTTAATTTATCTGCTGATACATTTAAATACTTTGATAAATCTTTCATATTTACATCTACTAATATGGTTCCGTGGTGATAGCAGTGTGTCCCATCCGTATAGAATGCATTTCCTGAAAACTTTTTATCATTAACTGTTATATCATTTCTTCCAGACTTTTTGGCTGGAATACCTAAGTTTTCCAAGGCTCTTATAATTACTTCTAGTTGTTTTGAGACATCATAATGAGGTTTTCTAACTAGAAATGTGAAGTTTAAATTACCCAAGTCATGAAAGACTGCTCCTCCACCAGATAAGCGCCTTACTGGGTAACCTCCATCACTTTTTAGTTCATTAATCCTACACTCTTTCCATGGGTTTTGATTTCTACCAAATACAACCGTCTTTTTATTCTGCCACAGATACAAGATACATTCATCTTCCTTTACATTTTCAAGAAGATACTCTTCTAAGGCTAGATTTAAATATGGATTATGCTGCTTACTTCTTATGTGTGTTAATTCTCTAATCAATTGCCTTACCTCTCTTTAGTCAGATATTTCGTTAGATAAGCCTCCGAAAATGTCTTCTCGGAGGCTTTGTATTTTCTATTATTAAAATATATGTCTTAGCTTTGCTTCTCTCGCTGCTTTTACTTCATCAGGTCTTCCAATTATTGTTGTACTTGGTGACTGCCTCAGTAATTCTGGCTCATTCATTGCCCTATCATATATTTCACAAAAGATTTCTATAGTTTCATCTAAAATCTCTTTTGATTCTGTTTCCACAGGTTCTACCATCAGCGCCTCTGCTATATTAATAGGAAAATACATAGTAGGTGGATGAATTCCATAGTCTAATATGGTTTTTGCAATATCTAAAGCAGTTACTTTCTTTTCTTCCTTCAAATTCTCTATACTTATAACAAACTCATGCATGCAATGATCCTTATAAGGCACATCATACTTCTTAGATAAATGATGTTTTAAATAATTTGCATTTAATATGGAATTTTCAGAAGCTTCCTTTAAACCTTCTGCTCCTAAGGTGATAATATAGGTTAATGCCTTTACTACAACTAGGAAGTTACCATAAAAACCTTTTACTCTTCCAATTGATTGCTCTTGTTTCTCACTAAATTCTAGTTTAGAGCCTACTTGTGTAAGTCTAGGTTCTGGCAAGAATTCAGCTAAAAATTCTTTGCAACCAACTGGTCCACTTCCTGGACCACCACCACCATGAGGAGTGGAAAATGTCTTATGTAAATTAAGATGTACAACATCAAATCCCATGTCCCCAGGTCTTGCTATTCCCATTATGGCATTGAGATTAGCACCGTCATAATAGTTTAATCCACCAGCTTCATGAACAAGCTTGGTGATTTCCAAAATATTTTCATCGAATAAGCCAAGAGTGTTTGGATTTGTTAGCATAAAACCTGCTGTTTCATCATCTAGTGCTCCTTTTAAAGCTTCTATATCAACGCCACCTTCCTTTGTAGATGGAATGTTGATTACATCATAGCCTACCATTGATGCAGTTGCTGGATTTGTTCCGTGAGCTGTGTCAGGAATAATTATCTTTTTTCGTTTATAATCTCCTCTGCTTTCATGATATGCTCTAATTAATAATAAACCTGTAAATTCACCATGAGCTCCAGCTGCTGGTTGAAATGAAAAATTATCCATACCATTTACTTCATTTAAATATTTTTCTGCCAACTGTAGTACCTTAAGGCTTCCTTGAATTGTATCTACAGGCTGTAAGGGATGTATATTTGCAAACTCTGGATTACTAGCAACATCCTCATTTACCTTTGGATTATACTTCATTGTACAAGAACCTAAAGGATAAAAACCATTATTTATACCAAAAGTCTCACCTGCAAGTTCAGTATAGTGTCTACTAATCTCTATTTCTGAAACTTCTGGCAAGTTAATTTTATCTTGTCTTTTATTGTTTTCATTAGGTTCTACAAGGGGTACATCACATTTAGGTAAAAGTGATAGGCTTCTTCCTTCTTTGCTTCTTTCAAAAATTAGCTTCATACTTCTACCTCCTTTAAAACTTCTATAAGGTAATCTATATCAGACTTGCTATTCATTTCAGTTGCACACCATATTATGTCCTTATCATTTATAGGATAACCACCTAATATACTGTGTTTCTCTAGAGCTTCCATCATTTTATAAGTATTAGAGCTACTTCTTGTAACAAATTCATTAAAGAACTCTCCTTCATAAAGCAAATCAAAATCTTCAAGTTCGCATAATCTTTTTGCTAGATAATGAGCTTTAGACATAGATAAACTGGCTACGCTCTCAAGTCCTGCTTCACCCATTGAACTTAAATAAACCGCAGCTTTCATAGCACAAAGTGCTTGATTAGAACATATATTGCTAGAAGCCTTCTCTCTACGAATATGCTGTTCCCTTGCTTGTAGGGTAAGTACAAATGCCTTCTTACCATCAGCATCAGTAGTTTCTCCCACTATTCTTCCTGGCAAATTTCTTTTGTTTCTATCTACTGTAGCCATAAAGCCTAAATAAGGTCCACCAAAGGATAAAGGCATTCCTAAGACTTGACCTTCTCCTACTGCAATATCAGCACCATATTCTCTAGGTGTTTTGTATAGTCCTAGGGATATAGGATTACAGCTAATAATGTATTTGCTTTTGTATTGTTTGGCAAGATTCCCAATAGTCTGACAATCTTCTATCTGCCCATAATAATTAGGTTGTTGAACTAAAACACTAGAAACTTCTTTATCCATTAATTTTTCCAGCTCAGCAATATCTGTTTTTCCATTCTTAGATGGAATTATTATTATTTCTGCATCTATCCCATGGCAATATGTTTTTATAGTTTGGATAGTTTGTGGATTCATAGTTTCAGAAATAAGTATCTTTTTCTTCCTTCGTTCTAAACACATTAAAACAGCTTCTGCTGCTGCTGTCATACCATCGTATACAGAAGCATTAGAAACATCCATTCCTGTTAATTCACATATCATGGTTTGATACTCAAAGATTGACTGTAAAACTCCTTGACTAATTTCTGCCTGATAAGGAGTATATGCTGTAACAAACTCTTCTTTTGATGTTACATGATTAACTATAGATGGGATGTAGTGATTATAGGCACCACACCCCCTAAATATTGATTTAAAAACAACATTTTTAGAAGCTATCTTTGCCATCTTATTCTTTACTTCTAACTCTGATAACCCTTCTGGGATATCTAATCTTTCTTTGAGAATTATTTCTTTTGGAATTATGCTATAAAGTTCCTCTATATTAGAAATGCCCATTGAGTCTAGCATTTCCTGCCTGTCTTTATTGGTATTCGGAACATAAGAACCCATATTAATAACCACGCCTTTCTAAGATAATGAACCTCTAGTTAAATGTAGAACATTTTCACTTAGTAATTAAGAAACAAATTCATCATATTCATCTTTTGTTATCATATCTTCTTCTTCAGTAATTTCACTAACTTCTATAAACCAAGCTTCTAGAGGATTTTCATTCACAAGTTCTGGATGGTCTAATAAATCTTCATTAACAGCCGTAATAACACCACTAACTGGACTAAACACCTCTGATACAGCCTTAACTGATTCTACATCTGCAAAAGGATCTTCTATCTCTACCTCATCATCAACCTCTGGAAGATCGATAAAAACCAAGTCTCCCAATTCTTCCACTGCATATTCTGTAAGACCTATTCTAACCTTCTTATCCTCTATATAATCTACCCACTCATGTGATTTTGTGTACTTTAATTCTCCTGCCATAATTCTTTCTCCCTTCAATTTTTAAAATTTATATTTGTATTTTTTATTTTTTTACATTTTCTTTCTTATAAAAAGGTAAGTCTACTATCTCACCTTCTACATATCTTTTTCTTACTTGAATTAAGACTTTAGTTCCAGGACTACTATATTCTTTATCAACATAAGCCATTGCTCCCGCATAATCTACATATGGTAAATGGGTTCCCGACGTAGTTTGCCCTATCTCATTATCATTATAAAACACTTTACAATCTTCTCTGGCAATTCCTCTTCCTGTGATCTTTATGCCAACTCTAACCTTATTAGACTCTCCCTTATTTAAAATAGCTTCTTTCCCTATAAAGTTATCCTTATCCATCTTTACCGTAAATGCCAGACCCGCTTCAAGAGGAGTAATACTATCACTTAATTCATTCCCATATAGGGGCATACCTGCTTCAAGTCTTAGTGTGTCCCTACATCCAAGTCCACAAGGAACTATAGCTTCATCTTTTCCTTTTTCTAATAATTCGTTCCATATAGTTTTGGCATCCAAAGATTTACAATAAATTTCATAACCCAATTCTCCTGTATATCCTGTCTTAGATACCATAGCTTCGCAACCTGCAATATTAACTTTGTCTTTAAATGAATAATACTTTTTTGGAAGAAATTCTTCATCCATTAACTTTAATAGTACTTGCTTAGATTTTGGACCTTGTACTGCTATAAGAGCAATATCATCAGAAACATCCGAAAGAGTCATATTTCCAAACTCATTAGCCTTCATCCACTTGAAATCTTTCTCACGATTTGCAGCATTAATAACAAGCATATACTTATTATTGTTATATTTATAAATTAACAAATCATCAATTACTCCACCTTCTTCATTGCATATAGGGGAATACTTTACCTGACCGTCGTACATTTTGCTGCAATCATTAGTAACTAGTTTTTGTATATATGAAAGAGAATCTTCGCCTTCAACTAAGATTTCTCCCATATGTGATACGTCAAATATTCCAACTTCATTCCTGACAGCTAAATGTTCCTTTACAAGTCCTTGTTCATATTGAACTGGAAGTAAATATCCAGCAAAAGAAACCATCTTACCCTTTAGTTCTACATGACAATCATAAAGTGGGGTTTTTTCTTCCATTATATTAATACCTCCTACTTAAAATAATATACTACTTGCTTTATCTTATCTTTACGACATATAATTGTCAATATTAAAATTTTTTTAAAATTCCTTGTAAATATATCACTATCTTCTAATAAATCTTTTATAGAATCAAATCCAATTTTATCTTTTGCTATTGCGCCAAAGATATATTGTTTTATACAATAGTTCTATTTCTCCTCTTCACATTTACATTCTCCTACCTTTCCTACTGCAGAGTATTCCTCTGGATTAAGTAAACAGTCTATATGTCTTTCATCATATTCTGGTCTTATTTCTGAGGTTTTGCCTGTTTTAATGCTTTGTTCAAGAATTTTATAATACAATTCATTAAATGTCATTGAACAACCTAGCTTTCTACAAGCTCTAATTTTTTCTATTAAGATAATACCCAAATATAAAAAATATATATCTTGCAATAAATATGTTTTCTGTTAAAATATTAGCGTAGACAATTATATGAAATTAATTTAATTATTGGAGGTATTTTATGAAAGCTTTTATTGATCAGGATGGTTGTATTGCTTGTGAATTATGCGTAGAAATTTGTCCATCAGTTTTTCGTATGACAGATGATAGTGCAGAAGTTTACGTTGATGAAGTACCAAAAGAAGACGAAGCAGATGCAGAAGATGCAAGAGATAGTTGTCCAGTTGATGTAATATCTCTGGAGGACTAGTTTTGTTATAAGTTTAAGGATAAGGATGACTTTCTTTTTTAAGAGAATCATCCTTTTTTGATTTATATACAAACTATTGTATTGTATAATTCATTATGCTAGAATACTTTTATTACAATTATTTAGGAGGAATGCAATAATGGTCGGTGACCCGGCACAGACAAATATACTGTCTCAGCTTTTGATATTATTAGTTTTAACAGGAATTAATGCTTTGTTTGCATCTGCAGAGATGGCTATGGTATCCACAAACAAGTCTAAAATAAAGTGCTTAGCAAAAAGCGGCAACAAGAAAGCGAAGCTGGTTCAAGAATTCCAAGTTGAATCTACAAAGTTCTTGTCTACTATACAGATAGCAATTACATTAGCAGGATTCTTTTCTAGTGCATCAGCTGCAACCGGCTTGTCAGAACCTCTTGGAGCATGGCTCTCCAATACCTTTAGTATTTCTCGAACTAATGAGATTGCATTTGTAACAGTAACTTTATTGTTAGCCTTATTCACTCTTATATTTGGTGAATTAGTACCAAAAAGGGTGGCTCTACACAATCCTGAAAGCATAAGTTTGTTTTCTGTTAGAATTATAAAAGTTGTTTCTGTTGTATTTACGCCAATTATTAGTTTTCTGACTTTTTGTACAAACCTAGTTATGAAGCTAATAAGAATGGATGAAGAAGATGCCGTTGAAAAGGTTACAAAAGAAGAAATACAAGCAATACTAAAAAAAGGACAATCAGCTGGTACCTTGAATAAAAAAGAAGCAGAAATGATTAATTCAATTATAGAATTTAATGATAAAATAGCTAAAGAAATTATGACCCCAAAGATTAATGTTTTTGCAATTGATAATTTGCAAGATATTGATAAGTACCTACCTGAGCTACTAGATATGAAGTACTCACAAATTCCCGTATATGAAGACGACATAGATAACATCATTGGAATACTTAGAGTTAAAGATTTTATAAAAGTAGGTGCCAAAGAAGGTTTTGATAAGGTGGATTTGAAATCAATCCTTGTGAATCCTTATTTAGTACCAGAGAGTAAAAATGTCGGAGAACTACTTAAGGAAATGCAGCTTTCTAAGATACATTTCGCAGTATTAATTGATGAATTTGGCGGTTTTGCTGGTATAGTTTCATTAAAAGATTTAGTAGAAGAAGTTATGGGTGATTTAGAAGACGAAGAAATTGATCCTAAGATTTATAAGGTAGATGATTCCACTTATATGGTTGACGGATTGATTACCATAGATGATTTAAATGAAAAGTTAAACTTAAACTTAAGTTCTGAGAATTACGAAACACTATCTGGTTTCTTAACTGAATTAATTGGATTTATTCCAAAAGAGAATGACGATCCAATAGTCGAACAAGAACACCTTGTGTTTAAAATAGAAAGTCTTAAGCGTAAAAGAATTGACAAGGTTAAGTTATATATTGGCAAAGATAAATTGTCCGACGAAGATGAGAAGGATGAGCTAAATAAATAAATTCAAAAAAGAACTATGTTTTCCCTTTGGAGAACATAGTTCTTTTTAGTTTTAATAGTTTTAGAATATTGAGAACATTAAGAATAAGTTTGCTAATAATGAAGCAACTAGTGAAACTACTGTAATCTGGGTATTAATAGATGGACCAGCTGTATCCTTAAATGGATCACCTACTGTATCACCTACTACTGCAGATTTGTGTGCTTCTGAACCCTTTCCTCCATTGTTGCCTGCTTCAACATACTTCTTAGAGTTATCCCATAGACCACCTGCATTTGACATAAATAATGCAAATACTAAACCACTTACTATATTACCAGTTAGGAAACCTCCAATTGCATTAACTCCACCAATAAAGCCTACTATTAAGGTAGATAATATAGCCATAAGTCCAGCTGGAATCAACTCTTTTAAGGAACCATCTGTAGCTATTTTTATACATTTATCATATTCAGGCACTACGCCTTCTTTTCCTTCTTTTAAACCAACGATTTCTTTAAATTGTCTATGAATTTCTTTAATCATTATTTGTGCATTTTTATCTACACCACGCATTA
The DNA here is from genome assembly GCA_964544535.1 of uncultured Lachnospiraceae bacterium. Classification (GTDB taxonomy): domain Bacteria; phylum Bacillota; class Clostridia; order Lachnospirales; family Lachnospiraceae; genus JAAYRG01. The sequence goes on from CAZJCV010000003.1 coordinate 55,791, forward strand.
ACATGGCTGAAAATAATAGTGGTATTGATGCTCCAACTAATAAACCAAAGAACACTGTTGGATTTAGTATGTCAAAGCCAGTAAACAGCTCTATATCATTTGCTGCTGCAGTAATATTAACTTCACTTATAAAGGCTCCAAGCAAGGAAATAACAGTAAGCCCTGCTGCGCTTATAGAAAATCCCTTTGTAACTGCTTTTACTGTGTTTCCAGCACTATCTAACGAGTCTGTAATCTCTAGTGCTTTATCACCCAAATCACACATTTCAACTAAACCACGAGCATTATCTACAATAGGTCCATAAGCATCGTTAGAAATAATCATACCAACGATAGATAACATACCAACTGCTGACATTGCAATACCAAACAATGCATACTCACTACCTAAACCAGCCGCTGCACCTAGCGGTTCACAAATAATAAAAGATAAAAGCGCAGATAATCCGATTCCTACCATAGCAGGAACAACACTTATAAAACCATAAGACATACCTGAAAGAATTGTAAATGCAGGTCCTGATTCGGAAGCCCTAGCTACTTCATGTACAGGTTTCTTATTATCGTTTGTAAAATAATCTGTAACCAAACCAACTACTACACCTACCAATAATCCTAGTGCACTTGCAATCCAGATTCTCCATTCCAATCCAAATACCGCAGTTGCTAAAGCTGTAAGTACTGCATAAATTGCTGTTGTTACATATGTGTTAGAATTTAATGCCTTTGTAGGATCATCTTCCTCTTTCATTCTAGCAGTTCCAACGCCTATAATAGATGCAAATAAGCCTATCCCCGCGTAGCAAAAAACTGTACTAGTATTCAATACTCCGCCTGTAACATTGTCAATAGCAACAGCCAAAACCAAGGCTGCTGACAGAGAGGCCACATGAGAATCAAACAAGTCTGCTCCCATTCCTGCAACATCACCAACATTATCTCCAACATTATCTGCTATTACTGCTGGATTTCTTGGGTCATCTTCAGGAATTCCCAATTCAACTTTACCAACTAAATCCGCACTGATATCTGCAGACTTAGTAAATATTCCACCACCAGCTTTTGCAAATAAAGCTAATGAACTTGCCCCAAAACTAAAACCTAAAAGTGCTGTAGTTTCGCCAGTAAGTATTAGAACTAAAGTAACCCCAAGTAAACTAGCTCCTACAACTGACATACCCATTACTGCTCCGCCTCTAAAACCTGACATAAAAGATGGCTTTATGCTTTTTGTAGAAGCATAAGCAGCTTTAGTATTTGCTACTGTTGCAATGTCCATACCCACTTTACCTGCAATAGCAGAAAATATTGTACCGAATATATAAGATAGAGCCATAACTATATTATTTGTAATGTTCCCCATCCATACTGGAATAGGTAAGAATAGAAATATAATTATTGCAACTACTAAAGTAAACTTGGCTAGCACACTATATTCCCTTTTTAAAAATGTATTTGCGCCTTCTTTGATAAGTCCCCCTATATAATTGACTCTTTCATTCGGGCACGGTTGTTTTTTTACCCATTTGTACATTAAATAAGCCACAAAAAAAGCCAGAATAGAAATAATAATAGATACAGCCTGGAAAATACTTAAATCAACCTTCATACCTTCATCTCCTTGATTTTATTATATTATAATTACCACTTTTAAAAATGTGGTTACTATCTATTATATTATTTGGCTAGTTTTTTTATATCATATCCTGAAGGTCTCTGATAAAGTCTAATGTTAAACTCTCCAGCAACAGATAAAACATGGTCAAATACATCTGACTGAATACCCTCGTATTCAATCCAGTTTGTTGTATTGGTAAAGACATAAACTTCTATAGGAACACCGTTCTCTATTGGCTCTAACTGTCTTACCATAAGCGTCATATCATTACGAATCTTTGGATTATCCTCTAAATACTTTTGAAGATAAACACGAAACACCCCAATGTTCGTTAATCTTCTTCCATTAATTCGTTTTCCTGATTCAACACCCAACTTTATATTATATTCAGAAATTTCTTTTTCTTTTTGAATTATATAATCCTTAATAATGTCTATCTTCTTAAAATCTTCTAACATTTCCTCAGTACAAAACATAATACTATTCATATCAATATAGAAAGAACGCTTAATTCTTCTACCACCAGAATCTTGCATACCTCTGTAGTTTACAAAAGAATCAGTTATTAAGCTATAATTCGGAACCGTAACTGTTGTTTTGTCAAAGGCCTCCAGGCTAATTGTAGTTAGTGCAATCTCTATCACCGTACCTTCAGCATTATACTTTGGCACATAAATCCAATCCCCAACTCTTAACATATCTGTTGACGTCAATTGTATTCCACCAATGAATCCAAGAATAGGATCTTTGAAAACTAGTGAAAAAACTGCCGACAAAGCACCTAAACCACCTAGGAGGGCAAGTGGATTCTCTCCCATTAAATTTGCTACAAATATAATTCCAGTCACAATATATACTATTACTTTTACAACTTGTAATATTGCTGTAATAGGTTTTGTTTTAGATATTTCATACATCTTATATAATTCATCTATTGAATCTAATAGAGATACTAGCAGTAAAACCACTACTATAATTAAGTAAGCATGAGCTATCTTCTCTACTGTTTCGCTGTATTCCCCATAAAGCGGTTCAACAAGGTAAACTATTATAATCGGTAATGCATGGGAAAGCCTAGAATAAAACTTATTACTAAGTAATATATCATCAAACTTATTCTTAGATCTCTTAATATATCTTGGAATTATCTTACTTGTTATCATTTTCCCTATACCATAGGCTAAAAGACATATTAATAATATTACTATGCTAAGGGCAACAATTGATAAATACTTAATGGCAGTATTATTATTCAAACCATAATCAGTAAATATTTTGTTAAAAAAATTCATATTTAACTACCTTTCCATCTTGTAAAAACAACAAATATATCAATTTCATTTTACAATGCTTAGATATTATAGTCAAACTATATCTTATGGTGAAATATTTTTTTAGCATTTAATTACACACCTTGTAAACTTACCTTCATATAATAAATATAAAGATATAATAGGATGATATTTTTATGACAATATATGTAACTGAGCCAGGGGACACTATTGAATCTATTGCTGCCAAATTTGGAGTAGACCCTGATCGTCTAGTTATAGAAAACGGAATTCCAAATCCTGAAAATTTGCTAGTTGGTCAAAGTATAATTATTCGATATCCTAATACCCTTTATCAAATACAGGCTGGGGATACTTTATTTTCTATAGCGGCAAACTTTGGAGTGGAGCCCGTACAAATACTTCAAAACAACCCTTTTCTTGCAGCTGAAGAGGTGTTAGAAGTCGGAGAAGAAATTGTTATTGATTATGTAGTCAGCGAAGAACCTTTAGGAGATATTATAGTAAATGGATATGCTTATCCTTTTATTGATAGAATTGTTTTAAGACAAACCTTGCCATTTCTTACTAATCTTTTGATTTTTACTTATGGATTCACAGCTGAAGGAGAGCTAATTCCTGTAGAAGATGATGAATTAATATCTATTGCAGAAGAATTTGGAGTTGCACCTATTATGGTCCTTGCACCAATGACTCCTGATGGCAATTTTAATAGTGATATTGCTCATAATATTTTTATTAACCCTGAATCCCAAGAAATATTAATTAATAATATCCTAGCTACATTAGGACAAAAGGGATATAGAGGGATTGATATTGATTTTGAATTTGTTTTACCAACTGATAGAGAAGCCTTTATTAGCTTTGTTCAAAATATTAAAAACACACTGGAACCGTCAGGATATCAGGTGATGGCAGCTCTTGCCCCAAAAACCTCAGCTGAACAACCAGGGCTTTTATACGAAGCCCACGATTATGAAAGGATTGGTAATATAGTTGATTTGGTTTTACTTATGACTTATGAGTGGGGTTATCTCTTTGGTCCTCCCATGGCAACAGCCCCTGTTAACATGGTAAGACAGGTCTTAGATTATGGAGTCACAACAATTGATCCAAATAAGATATTAATGGGTATACCAAACTATGCTTATGATTGGTCACTACCCTTTATCCAGGGAGAATCTATGGCAGAAGCCCTAAGTAATATAGAATCAATTGAAAGAGCTGAAAGCTACAACGTTTCAATTGAATTCGATGAGCAAGCACAAGCTCCTTTTTACTATTATACTGACGCAGAAGGAATTGCTCATGTAGTCTGGTTTGATGATGCAAGAAGTATGGATGCAAAGTTTAGGTTAGTTAATGAATTTAATTTAACTGGTGTAGGTTACTGGCAAATTATGAACTTCTTCCCCCAAAGTTGGATAATCGCATATACTTTATATAATATAGTCAAGGTATAGGGATTAAATGCCTGCATTTTATGCAGGCATCTTTTAGATAATAATAAGGTTTTTATGCAAAAGTAAATATAATATTATAGGGCAATATAGTTTAAAATTATCTCATATACTATAGGCACAAAAATGGCTGGCAAAAGGTTTCCTGTCTTAATTTTTTTACCAAATATCATGTTTATTCCAATTGCAAATATTAGAATTGAGCCTACAAAAGATAAGTTCAATATCAGTCTCTCACTTAAAAGCGGTTCAATAAAACCTCCTGCTATGGTAATTATTCCTTGATATATTCCAACTGGAATAACTGAAAAGAATACACCAATTCCTAAAGTGGATGCAAAAAATATAGCAACAACACCGTCAATAACTCCTTTTGCTAAAAGCATAGAAGGGTCCCCATTTAGCCCGTCCCTTAAAGAGCCAATAATAGCCATAGCTCCAACACAGAATAACAAAGAACTATTAACAAAACCTTCTACAAAATCCTTGTTCTTGTCTTGATTAACCTTTAATTTTCTTTTTAACCATTCTCCTACATTGTCTAACCTAGTTTCAACATCTATAAATTCGCCTATTAATCCTCCTACTGCAAGAGATATAATCATAAGCATTATATTTGTACTTATAATCCTTCCATCTTTTATTACAAGTATTCCTTCTAAGGCTCCACTAATGCCTATGAACATTACTGCAAGACCTAGTCCTTTCATTATTGTATCTTGATAACGTTTTTTTAATCTTCCCTTTAACAAAAAACCTAATGTGGATCCCATTAGAACAAGAACTATATTGCCTAATGTACCTAAACCTATCATGTATTTTTAAGGCCAGAATATCTACTAGCCTATCCTCCTGTTTTATTTCCATTCATTGGTTGAATTTTAATATTAAAAACCTATAAGTATTTGTTATTTGTAAATATACAATAAGAAATACAAAATTACAAGTAAACAACACTCCTTCTACTTTAACTTATGGAACTAGTTACAAAAACAACCCCTCTTTATTTTGCAAAGAGGGGTTGTTTTTAATTATTTTTTTTAATTAATATCTATAGATTTTGGTTCAGACTTTCCTTTTAGAATGTTTAACTCTAGTATTCCTTTATCAAATTTGGCATAAATGTCTTCATCTTTTACATTTTCACCAAGATAGAAGCTTCTCTTAAGCTTTCCACAATAGCGTTCTCTTCTTATATAAGTACCTTTGTCTTCATCTTTTTCTTCTTTGGACTCTTCCATATTCGCTTCAACAGTTAGAGTACCATCTATTAAGTTAATACTTATATCTTTTTTATTTATTCCAGGAAGTTCTAGTATCATCTCGTAATGATCATCATATTCTTTAATATCTGTGCCCATTAAATTCGAACTTCTTGCAAATCCTGGACTTCTGAAAAAATCATCAAAATTTTTGCCGAAAAAGTTATCAATAGAATCGTTTGAAAAAAAACTTGGTAATAACATAAAACATTCCTCCTTATTGTTTTTGTAAACATTTTTAACTTTTAATTTTATCTAGTTTGCTTGTTCTATATGTACTATAACACATATAGTTAGCACTGTCAAGTAGCGAGTGCTAATCTTATGGATTTAATTTTATATTATATCTTCTAACCACCCTAAAACATCTTTATAAACTTCATTTTTATTAACTTCATTGAGCATTTCATGTCTACCATTTTCATAAAGTTTCAACTTGACATTCTCTAAGCCTGCTAGGTCTTTATATAATTTATAGGTCTCAACTACATCTTTACCATAATTCCCCACCGGATCCATTGCTCCTGAAAAAATATACATCGGTAAATCACTTGGAACTCTTTTAACATTTGATTTTTTTGCATTTCTATTAATACCATCTAACATGTCCACAAAAAAACTTGCAGTACATACAAAGCCACACAATTCATCATCAATATATTCTTGTTTTTTTTCCTTATCTTTAGTCAACCATTCAACTTTTGTATCTTTTGAAAACTTTTTATTATAATTGAAAAAAATCATTTTTTCCATAAATGGAGATTTTTCTTTGCCACCTTTAATAAAGGCTACAATTTTTGCAATAAAAAATGAAGTCTTTCTAAAAAATCCGGATTTTCCGTTGCTTATTCCTGACAAAATCACTGCATCAAATTCCAATCCATATTCATATATACAAGTCCTTGCAATTATAGAACCCATACTATGCCCAAATAATATTAAAGGGATATCTTTATGATTTGACTTGATTATATTAATCAATTGATAAGTGTCGTTTATCAAAAGATTCCATCCGCCTTTTCCAAAGTATCCCATATTGTCTAGTGATTTTCCTGTTTTACCGTGACCTCTGTGGTCTTCTGCATAGACTACATAACCATGTCTGCTCAAGAATTTTGCAAATTCATCATAACGAAATGAATGTTCTGCCATTCCATGAAGTATTAAAAAAATACCTTTTATCTCTATCTCTTGTGGTTCTTGCCACCTATAATAATAAATATCCACAGCTTCTTTGCCTTTAAATATAAACTCTTCTCTTTTCATACTTACACCTTCTTTTCTGTGAAATTAATGGTTCTAAATATACAGTTATTTGTATGTTTTAGAAAAACAATGATAACAAAAGATGCATTTTAATTGAAAAATGAATTTATTTGAATTAAGCCTGTGAAATCTAGTATAATTCCACAGGCTTAGTTCTTGAATTGATAAACTGAATCTTATTATTCTATATATATCGCCTATGCTTATTAATTATCTGTTGAAGTTAGCGAAGTTAAAAAATTTTACATTGGTTCCTCTGTATCTTTTTTTGTAGCTTCTTCTGTTGGCGTTAGCTCCTCTTCCTCTACTGTTGGTTCTGTTGTCTCTATAGGTGTTGGTTCTATTATCTTTGTCGGTGTTGGTTCTATTATCTTTGTCGGTGTTGCTTCTGCTGTCTCTGTAGGTGTTACTTCTGCTTGCTCTGTCGGCCTTGCTGTCGGCCTTGCTGTCACCTCATCTTCTGGACTTGGTGTTGGTGTGATTGTACCTTCTTTGATGTCTACTTCGTCTTTTGGAATGGACTTTTTTTCATATCCAAAATAGGCAACATTCAAATCTACATGTCCTTTTATTCCAGACACCTTTCCCCTTGCAGTGTATTGCCACATATCATGGGGTCCGTTATATGCCGAACGTGATGATGGTGTAAAATTATCAACCCATTGTGCTACCCAAACTTTACATTTTCCATTTAACTTACTTGTATTCCATTGGGAATTGTTTCTTAAATGACTTGATGAATTATAAAACATTGGACTATATCCCTTGCTTTTAACATAATCTAAAAATACAATAGCTAAATCAGTACGTTCATTCTTAGATAAACTATAGTGCCTATAATTTTTATTATTATATTCTTCACAATCATAGGCTACTGGGTAAGTAATGGAATAAGGTGCTATAAATTGTGTAACCCATCTTGCTTCTTCTAATACTTCTTTCTTATTAATTGCTGTAGAAAAGAAATAAACCCCCACTTTAATTCCATTCGCTTGTGCTTCTTGTAAGTTACGCTTTGCATAAGGATCTTCATAAAGGGTACCCCCACTCAAGCTACGGTAACCTACACGTATCATAGCAAATTCAACACCTGATTCCTTTACCTTTTTCCAATCAATCTTTCCTTGCCACTTTGATACATCTATTCCATATGTTGTAGAATTATTTAAATATTCCATAGATTCAGTAGATGAAGCATCCTTATTAGATTCCTTTGTGTTAAGCTTAGCTATGTCTACAGATGCCCCGCCCTTTTTGTTCTTTTGAGGATCCTCTTTATCATTAACATCAGCCTTTTTAGCTTTTACAACAGCATTTTTGCTTTCTTCCTCTGTCTCTACTTCTTCTATTTCAGATTCTGACTCTGTTTCTTTCGCAGTTGGAGTTGGGACAATTCTTTTTGGGGATGTTTCTTTAATTTCAGTTTCATCAATTACATCTTTATCTTCTTTTGATTCGTCAGTTGAATATTCAAAAGCATAAACTTCCCTATCGTCATAGTTCATATTATCACTAGCTAGAAATACTTTACCAATTATAAGTGTTAGCGATAGGACTGCTACTCCTGTCATTAAGGAAAATGAAACTTTTGTAACCATTTTATCGTTTTTGATTATGTATTCTTTTATAGTAGCAATTAAGTATTTGAAAACCTTTCTATAATACTTTATATTGCTAGCTATTATATAAAATATTTTTTCCATACTTTTCTTCCCCGTAAATTATTATAATATTCTAATAGTAAATATACATATGTACTTTATATCACTATTTTACCATATACTCTCACATTTGTCTTGACAAATATTTGTAATTTAGTTGATTTTCTATTAAACATCAAAAAAAAGTCATTTATAAAGGTATCTTTATAAATGACTTTTTACTTCTTATTATGACCCCAAGGGGATTTGAACCCCTGATACCGCCGTGAAAGGGCGGTGTCTTAACCACTTGACCATGGGGCCATATTGCTCAATGTAATTTTGCAACAACACATCGTATATTACTACATTTTTTTTTTATTGTCAACTGTTTTTTTCAAATTAAAATTGGAAAAATATCTTAAAAGGGTAAATTACCAAGAATGTCAGTAACATCATCCACTTCTTCTAACTCAATAGCAATATCAATAGGGTACATCTCTTTCAAAATTTTATACATTGCATTTTTATCTTCAGCTATCAAGCTTTTTATAAAAGTAAGTCAAAAAGCATTTGTTTCTTGCCAATCTTATGAACAATTAAATGAAAAAGGCATAATATAATATAGATTAAATTCAGAAAGTGTGAGTACTTTGAATTACGACAACAGAAACAATCCCAATTACAATCAAAGTATGCGTGATTATTATAGTCGCTTTCCTAACTATAACACGAACAGGGCATTTAACTATCAACCCTCTCAAGAAATGTCTGTTCAAAGGATGCCTAGCCAAAGAATGCCTAATCAAGGAATGCCTAACCAAAGGATGCCTGACCAAAGAATGCCTAATCAAGGAATGCCTAATCAAGGAATGCCTGACCAAAGAATGCCTAATCAAACAATGCCTAACCAAAGGATGCCTGACTTAAGAATGCCTAATCAAAGAATGCCTGATCAAACAATGCCTAACCAAAGAATGCCTAATCAAACAATGCATGACTTAAGTGATCAAGGTCCAGAACCCTTTTCTTTTAATATAAGGGAAGCTACTATTCAAAACAACAATTACCGTCAGGCGGTTTGGACTGGCCAACACCTACAAATTACATTGATGAGTATAGATGTTGATAGTGATATTGGTTATGAGACACATCCAAATGTTGATCAATTTATTAGAATTGAACAAGGGGAAGGATTAGTCCTTATGGGGGATTCTATGGATAACATGGATTATCAAAACAATGTGCGAGAAGGTTACGCTTTTGTAATACCTGCCGGGAAATGGCACAACTTAATTAATACTGGAAATAGACCCATCAAATTATATTCAATATATGCTCCTCCAGAACATCCCCACGGAACACTTCAACAAACAAAAGAAAACGCAATAGAAATGGAATAAACCATAGGTGCCAGGCACCATTAATTAATAGTGCTGGCACCTATAGTTATATCGTCTAAGTTTTTAAAGCTATAGCCCATATCTTTCCACCTTGTTAGCAGTTCATCTAGTATCTCAGAATTTGTTTGAGAAGTACTGTGTAGCAGGACTATTGCTCCTGGATGAATTCTTCCTATTAATTTATCAAATGCTTGATCTTTAGTAGGTTGATTGTCTACGTACCAATCTACATAAGCAAGACTCCAAAAGAATGTCTCATACCCAAGTTCATTAGCCATCTTTAAGTTATCTTCACTATATATACCTTGTGGAGGCCTATAATACTTTATCATCTCTTGTCCTGTTACTTTTTCATATTCCTTTTCTAGGTCTTCTAACTCTTTTTTGAAGGCTTCCTTAGATGAAATCTTCGACATGTCTGGGTGAGAGTATGTATGATTAGCTACAATATGGCCTTCATCAACCATACGTTTTACCAAATCAGGACTATTTTCAATATAATTTGCCACTAAGAAAAAAGTTGCACTTACCTTATGTTTTTGCAATGTATCCAGAATAGAAGGTGTATAGCCATTTTCAAAACCTGCATCAAAAGTTAAGTATATTACTTTTTCTTCTGTATTGCCTAGATAGTAAGCATTATATTCCTTTAATTCCTCTGTACTTGCATTGCCAGTAGGTGGCTGGCCTTCTGTTTGAAAACCTAAGCCCCAGTTTTGTGTGTTTTTAATTAAAACCGGACTAGTTGTTGCACTTGTTAATACAGCAATTCCTCCTCCAACAAAATAACATAATACTAGAAATAATGTAAATAAAAAAATCTGCTTTATTTTATTCAATATATTCTATGTTCTCCGCATATTATCTTATTTTATTATATTTTAAAAAAAGTTAATAATGCATGTCTTTGTTATATCTCTTTTTTTATATCCCTATATATCCCTTTTTTTTGAGTTTATCTATAATATATTCATAATTCTTATGGGGAATAATACAATCACTACAATCCTTTAATCCATCTTCAAGCTTTTTATAATTTCCACCACAATTCTTATGTTGATATAGGGGACAAAAACAAAACAAGCAATTAAACTCTTTTTCTTTATCAACCTTATGGCATGGAAAGTACTTACATGAAGTGTTTTTAAAATATTTATATGACATAACTTTCTCCTTGAAGCAATAGATATGTTAAACGAGTATTATATTGGAATAGCAAAAGCTTATTTAAGATATATCTGTCAAAGGTATTGTCTTTAAGACAATACCTTTGACAAGAATAACTTTAATCTTGAATGCTGTGGATTATTAAAAAGCTCTTCTGGAGGGGCATCCTCTAAAATCTTCCCTTCATCCATAAAGCAAACTCTAGTAGCCACTTCCTTAGCAAATCCCATTTCATGGGTAACAATAACCATAGTCATTCCTTCATCAGCTAATTGCTTGATAAGGTCAAGAACCTCTCCAACCATTTCTGGATCAAGTGCAGATGTAGGCTCATCAAAGAGGATAACCTTTGGGTTCATGGCCAAGGCTCGTATAATTGCAATACGCTGCTTTTGTCCACCTGATAAAGTAGATGGAAATACATAAGCCTTATCTTCAAGACCAATTCTTTTAAGTAAATTCATTGCATTTTGTCTAGCTTCTTCAATGATTTGTGCTTTACTTGTATTAATCTCATTTAGAGATTTTTTCTCTTTTCTAAATATATTGGCAATACTTCTTAGAAAATTTTGTATCTTTTTCTTACGTAAGTCACTGCTTCCTATATGCACTGGAGCCATCATAATATTGTCTAATACTTTTTTATTATTAAATAAATTGAATTGTTGAAAAACCATCCCCATATGTCTACGGTGCAAATTTATATCAACTTTCATATCAGCAATATCTGTTCCATTAAAAATAATGGATCCAGAAGTTGGATCTTCCATACAGTTAAGGCAACGTAAAAACGTACTCTTTCCACTTCCTGAAGGGCCTATAATTGCGACTTTTTCGCCTTCTTTAATCTTAACATTAATATTTTTTAGTACTTTAAGCTTTCCAAAGTTCTTAAATAAATTAACTACTTCTATCACTTTTTTGTAGGCTCCTTTCCATTATTTTTATTAAAAATGATATTCCCATAACAAGAACTATATAAATCAAAGCCATAACTAGATAGGGAACCATAAATTCATAATTATTTGACCCAATATAATTAAATGCAACATAAAGATCAGTTGCACCTACAAAACTAACTACAGATGTCTCTTTAATTAATGAGATAAATTCATTGCCAAGGGTTGGTAATATATTCTTAACTGCTTGGGGTACAACAACTTTTAACATTGATACTCCATAACTTAAGCCTAAGGCACGACCTGCTTCTAATTGCCCTGGATCAACTGAGTTAATACCACCTCTCATAATTTCAGAGACGTAAGCTCCACTATTAAGTCCGAAAACCACAACACATACACTTACCGAATGTGCATTTAAACCTATCAAAGGCAATACTACATAATAGGCTACTAATAGTTGAACCACAATGGGAGTCCCTCTAAATAATCCCACATAAAATTTACATATTCTATTTAAAATTCTAGGTAATCTCTTATATTTAGGAAACACGTCTATAATGGCAATTATAGTACCAATTATTATACCAATTATTAATCCTATTATAGCAATATATAGTGTGTTTTTAAGTCCTGTTAATACTTCTTGGTATCCATTATACTTGTAAAACACTTCCCAAAATGCCATTATCTTTTTTTCAAAACTTCCCATTACAATTCCTCAATTTCTTTTAATTCTATGTCCTTTAGTTTAATGAATTCATTGCTTTTACAATTGCATCAGCTGGTGCTTCATCAATAATTACAATATCAATATTGCCATTTATCATATCTTGAACTGCTAGTGAACCTGATTTGTATCCAATACATTTTACATCAAATCCTTCAAAACCCCAGTCCTCATCTCCTTCAACATAAAACTGTCCAGTTGTTCCTGTCTGTACACCTATCTTAGCTTCACTGTCTAGTTCATTAAGAATTGCTTCTACATCTTCTTTTGTTTTGCATTCATTATAATCTGTATTAGATTCTAATACTACAACTTTTTGAGAAGCATTATAATAAGCTTCTGAGAAGTTAACAGATTCTTTTCTATCTTCAGTTATTGTTAGACCCGCCATACCAATATCAGCTTTACCTTCCGCTACAGAAAGACAAACTGCATCAAAATCCATGTTGTTAATTGCAAGCTCTAAGTCAAGTTTGTCTGCAATTAACTGAGCAAATTCCATATCTATACCATAATATTTATCACCCAATTTATACTCAAATGGCTCAAAAGCTGCATTGGTTGCAACAACTAATTGTTCTTTACTAGAGTCAATTTCTGCACTCTCAATTGCTACTGCTGTTCCATCACCAAAGTTATTATCAAGTATTTTTTCAAATGTGCCATCTTCCATACTGTCTGCAATTAATTCATTAACAGCTGCTAATAACTCAGGATTGTTTTTATCAACTCCAAATGCGTATTCTTCCTGTGTTAGTTGGATGTCAATTACTTTTACCCTAGAACTACTATCCTTATCTTTAGAAACACATGCTACTAAACTAAGTGAAAACATTGATAAAACTAAAATCATTAATATTTTTTTCATATAATATCTCTCCTCTTTATATTTCTGCATAATTATACGTTGTTATGTATCTTTTTATTCATTATTCATAAGAATATAATAATTTTGTACTATTGTCAACTAATATTTATACGTTTATCCAAATTACCATTAACTACTTTTTATGTAAGTTACTATATTTATAGATAAATAAGTTTTGTTTACTATATTCCTAATTGATGGTATAATTGTTGATGGCAAATATAATTATAGTAGAAAAGCTTAGTTATAGCTAATTATTTTCAAGTATGAATTATTATACTATAATCATTATTGATTATAATAACCTAAGGAGTGTGTTTATTTATGGAAAGACTAATAGGAACGGTTTCAAGAGGTATTAGAGCACCTATTATACGGCAAGGTGATGATATAGTTAAGATAACTGTAGATAGTGTACTAAATGCTGCAAGCATAAGCAATTTTAATATATACGATCGTGATGTTATTGCTATAACAGAAGCTGTAGTGGCTAGAGCTCAAGGAAATTATGCATCAGTTGATCAAATTGCTCTAGATATTAAGAATAACTTTAACGAAAGCACTATTGGTCTTGTCTTTCCTATTTTAAGTAGGAACCGTTTTGCAACATGTCTAAAGGGTATTGCTAGGGCTTCAAAGAAAATAGTACTAATGTTAAGTTATCCAGCTGATGAAGTTGGCAACCATCTTGTGAATTTAGACCTTTTAGACTCATGCAAGGTCAATCCATGGACTGACGTACTTACTGAAACAAAATATCGTGAATTATTTGGTTATCCAAGGCACACCTTTACCGACGTAGACTATGTTGAATATTATAGAGAAGTTGTTGAAGCTGAAGATTGTGAACTTGAAATAATATTTGCAAATGATGCACGTGCAATTTTAAATTACACAAAAGATGTCCTTGCCTGTGATATTCACTCTAGAGAGCGAACAAAGCGTATACTAAAAGCTGCTGATGCGAATAAAGTACTAGGGCTTGATGATATTTTAACTTCATCTGTAGAAGGTGGTGGCTACAATGAAGAATATGGCTTACTTGGTAGCAACAAAGCAACCGAAGATACAATTAAGATGTTTCCAAGAGATTGCCAAAGAGTCGTAGAAGAGATTCAAAAACTTATACTTGATAGAACAGGTAAACATGTGGAAGTTATGGTCTATGGCGATGGTGCTTTCAAAGATCCTGTGGGTAAAATCTGGGAACTGGCAGATCCTGTTGTTTCTCCTGCTTTTACAGAAGGTTTATGTGGTCGCCCCAATGAAGTAAAGCTAAAATACCTTGCTGACAATGATTTTGCTGACTTAGATGGTGAAGAATTGGAAGTAGCCATAACCGAATACATAAGAAATAGGGATAAAGAAACAACTGATGATAAGGCTACACTAGGTACAACACCTCGTCGTATCACTGATTTATTAGGTTCTTTAAGTGACCTGACTTCTGGAAGCGGCGACAAAGGTACTCCTATAGTTTTAGTACAAGGGTATTTTGATAACTTATCAATATAATATATTAGCAAAACCTTCCAAGGTTTATGAGCTCTAGATAGAGTCTTCATCTACTGGAAGGTTTTGTTAATTACTATTCAATCTTAAACTTTTTTAATTTATCATCTATATGGTCGCCAATTCTATTCTTTCTTTGAGGTGTTTTATCCTTGTAATAGGTTCTCATCTCCTCTTTTGCAAATTCAATTTCTTCTTTTAGATCATTAGCAGATAGCCTCATGGCTCCATGCCCTATTATTATTATCTGCTCTAAATAGTCTGAAGTTGCGACTACTACATTGTGTTTGCTAGCTATATCCTTGGTTACTTTCTCAATATACATATCTGCCGTTTCCGCTTCTTTTGTATATACTACATAAATATTGTTATACTCAATCACTTGACCAATTCCGCCTTCTACTTTGTAGGCATCAAATACTAAAATGAGCTTGCATTTTTTATAAGCTTGATAATCAGAAAGAATATCTATAAGCTTCATCCTTGCCGCAGATAAGTCATCCTTTGCCAAGTCTTTTAATTCATCCCAAGCAAATATTATATTATAAGCATCTACTAATAGATAATTTTCCTTAGCTTGATCTTTCTTTATATGCTTCCACTTAGTCTTATTCTGGCTTGTGCTCTTATCATTATTATTTTCATATCCCAAAAGACTTCTTGAGTCATTTAATTTTCTTTTTATGGGACCAAATGTGCGAATAAATATTGATTCTAACTCTTTATCTTCTTCTAAAGTTCCTCTGTAAGAATTATGAGATGAAACTTTAACTTCTTCCTTATCTAAACTTATATCGTCACAGTTTTTCTTCCATTCATTGTCTACATGAATATAATCTTCAACCTCATTCCATTTTACAAAAAAACCTGCTCCATTAGCACAAAAAATCGAACCTGTAGGATTGTCCAAGTCAGACTCACTATCATACCCAATGTATGCAGCAACTTCATTTGGATTATGGCATGGTTCAAATCCTTTAAAAGTAAGAGATATTCTACCCCTACCACTCGTATAGGAGTTTAATTCTGATTGATAATCAGAAAAAGTAGAAACTGCTACATATCCAGTTAATTGAGTCATGTCCTCATCTGTTATTGGTGGATCAAACTTCCCATTCATCTGCTCTATATCAGTCATAGCTCTGCCTACATTCTCAGTAGGTATTTCCATACTGAAATTATAATATGGTTCAAGCAACACACTCTTTGCCTTCTTTAACCCATGGCGTACTGCCCTATAGGTAGCTTGCCTAAAGTCGCCACCTTCTGTATGGTTCTGATGGGCACGACCTGTTAGTAAAGTAATCTTTATATCTGTTATTGCTGAGCCAGTTAGAACTCCTACATGTTCCTTTTCTTGTAAATGTGTCAAAATCAGTCTCTGCCAATTAGCATCTAGCACATCCTCGCTAAAATCAGTATCAAATACCAAACCACTTCCAGCCTTGCCAGGTTCCAAAAGCAGATGTACCTCAGCATAATGACCTAGTGGCTCAAAATGTCCAATACCTACAACTGCCTCTGCAATTGTTTCTTTATATATAATGCTTCCAGCACCTAATTCTACTTCTACTCCAAATCTCTCTAATACTTGACTTTTGAAGATTTCTCCTTGAATTTTACCCATTAATTTTACATGAATTTCTTTTAGTTTTTCATTCCAAACAATACTAAGCTGTGGATCTTCTTCCTGAAGCTGATTAAGCTTTGTTAACATCTCATGGACATTACAGTCTGTGGGCAAAATAACTTGATAATTAAGCACAGGTTCTAAGCTGGGTTTATTATATGAGCTTTCTATTCCCAAGCCTTGTCCTGGAAATGTCTTCGCTAAACCCATAACGGCACATACCGTGCCTGCTTTTACTTCATCTACCATTTCATATTTAGAAGCAGAGTAAATACGGATTTGATCAACTTTTTCTTCACCTAAGGTCATTTTCACTTTTAATCTTCCACCAGTAATCTTCATAAAAGTAAGCCTATTTCCTGATTCATCTCTTGCTATTTTATATATTCTTGCTCCAAAATCATTTGGATATTTAGCTAGTACGGAAAAACTTTCTATTCCCTTAAGAAATTCATCTATACCCTCGAGTTTTAGTGCCGATCCAAAATAAGCAGGAAAGATCTTTCTCTTGCTTATTGCTTTTATAATGCTTTCCCTTTTGATTTTTCCACTTTCGATATATTCTTCAAACAAGTGATCATCACACATGGCAATATTTTCCTTAAAGTCTTTGCTGTCTTGATTAACAGAAAAATCTATACAGCTATCAGCTAATCTTTTTCCTATGTCTTTTAAAAGAAGCTTCTTATCAGTATCTGGCATATCCATTTTATTAACAAATATAAAAGTTGGAATCTGATACTTCTCAAGTAATTTCCATAATGTTTCAGTATGACCTTGCACTCCATCACGAGCACTAATTACCAAAATAGCATAATCAAGAACTTGTAAGGTCCTTTCCATTTCTGATGAAAAATCCACATGCCCTGGAGTATCTAAAAGTGCAAACTCTATATCTCCCTTTTTTAAAATTGCTTGCTTTGAAAAAATGGTGATACCTCTATCACGCTCTAGTTCATATGTATCTAAAAGCGTGTTTTTATGATCAACTCTTCCTAATTTTCTTATATTCCCAGTGATATACATCATGCTTTCAGCAAGTGTTGTCTTACCTGCATCTACATGAGCTAATATACCGACTACTAATCTTTTCATGGTTTATTCCTGTTCTTTTTATTTTCTACCTTATTTATTAACTACATTTATGATACTCGATTATTTGCTTAAACACAAGTGACACATAGTGCCCTATATACAGTAATCAGAGTGATGTTCTTGCCTATTGTAAAGTAAAATAATTCTAAAAATAAGTTGACAAAACTTTTGCCTGGTGATATAGTTAGTTACATTAGTAGCCAGCTAACCCACGTAATGTTTAGGTCTGGCTGCTATAAAGACATAACAATAGACTCAAGTTTAAGGAGGTGACATATTGATTGATCCAAACTCTGGCACATCAATCTATATTCAAATAGCAGAAACCATTGAAAACGAAATACTAACTGGAAACCTAAAAGAAAATGAACAAGCACCTTCTACAAATCAATTTGCAAGTTTATATCAGATTAATCCAGCTACTGCAAGAAAAGGGCTTAATCTTCTAGTAGATGAGGGGATTTTATATAAGAAAAGAGGCTTGGGGATGTTTGTCAAAGAAAATTCTAAAAAGACAATTCTTAAAAAGAGACAAGAAAGGTTTTTTAAGGATACTTTACCGAAAATATTAAAAGAGGCAGAAAGACTAAATATAAGCATGGAGGAAATAACAGATTATATCGAGAAAGAAGGGGGAGATAATAGGTGCTAGAAATTGAAAATTTAAACAAATCATATGGTAAAACAAAAGTACTTAGAAACATCAATTTAAAATTAGAAAAGAATAAAATATATGGTCTATTAGGACGTAACGGCGTAGGTAAAACCACCCTACTTAATATTATTTCTAATCAAATTAGGTCTAATAGTGGCAGCATCAAATATGATGGAAATGAAATATACGAAAATAGTAAAGTTGTTGAAAATATTTGCCTTGTAAAAGAAAGCGGGTTCCCAACTGAGGATAAAGTTAAAAAAATTTTTAAAGCTGCCAGAATATTGTATAAGGATTGGGATGAAATATATGAAAATTTCCTAGTAAATGAATTTGAACTAAATATAAATAAAAAATATCATAAACTTTCACGAGGCAATCAAACAATTGTTGGATTAATAATTGGCTTAGCATCAAGAGCTCCTCTAACACTTTTTGATGAGCCTTCACTAGGTTTAGATGCTGCATATAGATATAAGTTTTATAATTTACTTCTAAAAGATGTAGACAAGAAGCCAAGAACCATTATTTTATCAACTCATTTAATTGATGAAGTTACAAACTTGTTTGAAGAAATAATAATATTAAAAGACAAAGAGGTATATCTTCAAGATGACATTAATAGCCTTATGGAGAAAAGTTATTTCTTAAATGGTAGACTAGAACACATCCTAGCAATAATAAAAGACAAAAAAATTATTAATAGAGAAGACTTTGGATCATCTTCTGTCGTTACATTGTTTGATGAACTGCCCGTAAATATGAAAGAACAGCTTAAAGATAATAATGTGGAAATAAGTAATATTCCATTGCAAAAATTATTTGTTTACTTAACAGAGAATGATAATCATGAGAGGAGGAATTCAAATGAATAGTCTTAAGAGAACATTTAAGTTTCTAAAAAATAATACTAAGTCGGAATTCTTCGGCTTTGTGTTTGGGATTATAATAATGTCTACAATATCATATATTTTTTTATTAATAATGAATAAGAATGGTTTGACTGGTTCACAAATATATGGAATTATGCATGAACAAGCAGATGGAACATACATGCATTCAATTGCTGGTGCAAACTTATTAATCATTTTAATATGCTTTGTAACTTCTACCTATACGCTTTATTATAATGCTTTACCAACAGCAATTGGATTTAGTTCTACGCGAAAAAATTTCACAATTTCAGCAATCATTAACAGCATTATCTATGCAGCTCTTGTTTCCATCATTCAAACAAGCCTCTTTAAGTTAGATATTGTATTAGTCAAAAATATTGGTAAGTTACCCATAGTTGACTATAAAATATTCAATGTTTCAACGGATAGCTTTATTTATATATTCTTATTGCTTTTTTTATTATCCCTTTTTGCTCTTGGAATCCTTAACTTGCTAGCTTCTGCTAACTACAAAATGGGATATATAATCTGGATTGTAATTGGCTTGATTTTTACATTAATAACACCTCTGTTTGGTGGTAAAATACTCAAGTTTATTTCCGGTATTGCTTTAAAAAGAATTAATTTTACAAGTTTATTAATTCTAATTACAACTCCAGTTGTTACCTTTGGACTTAGTGGATTAATAACTAAAAACATTAATATAAAACGCAAACTTAACAATTAGCTAGCTGGCACTTCTTTGTTAGAAGACCATAAAAAGTGGGTGCCTACATGGTGCACCCATTTCTTATATTCTCCAACTTATTTTATATTAGAATCTATCTACCCACTCTTCAAAGGACTTTATAAAGGATTCCAAAAATCCTTTTGTTTCTTCTAGCACTTGACCATTCTCATCAAATAAATCCATAACATTTCCTAAGTAAACCTCAGGTGCTGGCATTACAGGAATATTTAAAAACACTAGTACTTGGCGCAGATGTTGATTTGCACCAAATGCAGCTAGAGCGCCAGGAGAAACACTCACGATCGCTCCAGGCTTCCCGTCCCACATGTTTTGCCCATAAGGTCTAGAACCAACATCTAAAGCATTCTTTATAACTGCTGGATAAGAACGGTTATACTCAGGTGTTACAAACAAAAAACCATCGTATCTTTTTAAATCCTCACGAAATATTTTCCAAGATTCTGGTGTGTTTCCTTGTTCATCGAAATCTTGATTAAACATCTCTAACTCTCCAATTTCAACATTTTCTAATATCAATGAGGATGGTACTAGTTTGTTTAATTCCTCTGCTATCATCTTGGAAAAAGAATCTTTTCTAAGACTTCCTACTACTACTCCAATTCTTTTGCTCATAATAATTACCTCCTATTATTTATCATAATCCACTTGTTCTTTCAAAAATGTTCCACTTCGCAGTTCACTCATTGCATGTTGTAATTCATCTCTAGTATTCATAACGATAGGACCACCCCAAGCAACAGACTCATCAAGTCTTTCAGAACTTAAAAATAATATTTGTATATCTTCATCTAATGATTCTATATCTAGAGAAGTTCCCTCTGTTAGTTTCACTGCTGTTTTCTCTTTTATCTCTTCATCCGCAACTTTCGCATCAGCTAATAATAAAAATACCATTACAGATTTATCTTCTTCCATTTCAATTGTAAATTTAGTGTTTGCTTCTAGAAGGATATGATAATAATCAAGTGGAGAATATTTAGGCATAAAACCCTTATGTTCTTTATATTGTCCACTTATAAGCCTTAAAATTCCTCCTTCAATGGGTATTTCAGGAATTTCGTCCTTCTTAATGCTATGATATTCAGGAGTTGACATCTTGTCATTAGCTGGCATGTTTAGCCAAAGTTGTACTCCAAGCATCCTTTCTGATTCTGGTAACATTTCTTCATGCATAATACCTGAACCAGCCGTCATCCATTGCACCTCTCCATCTGAAATTGCGTCTGAATTACCTAAACTGTCCTTATGAACCATATTACCTCTTGAAATTAAACTAACTGTTTCAATACCTCTATGTGGATGTATTGGAAAGCCTGCTGTATATTCTTCTGGGTTTTTGCTATCAAAAGAATCTAACATTAAAATAGGATCAAATGTTTCAACTGTAGTATTGCCTAAAACTCTAACTAGACTTACTCCAGCACCGTCTTTAGTTCTATACCCTGTAACCTTATCTTTGACCATTCTCTTCATATTGAATTGCCTCCAATCTTATCTTACTACTTGTTTTTTGTTTATGTCTTACCTTATTTTATATATAAAATAATTATATGTCTATCTTTATCAAGTTCTATTAAATAAAAATTAAACTGGTTGAATTTTTTATTATAACTTTATTGACCTTTTTAAAATTATTAGATAAAATATAAAGTATATGGTAATTAGTACTAATTACTATTTTCAATTACATTAAATATATTGTAACTTAATAAAGTTATTTTATCAATATGTTAGAAGGTTAAATTATGCAGCTAATAATAAACACCCTGAACTAGATATTCCTTTACTCTAATATGATATAATATTTTAAAAGACTTTACATTGCGAAACTTATAAGTTTCGCAATGTTTGTTGTTAATAATTGAAGTTAGTGACTTTGTAATTAGGGAAAGATAGTTATATACAATGATTAATAAAGAACGAGGTGAGAAGTAATATATGAATACTAAGAATCTTTTAAAAGAAAATAATATTTTCAAACAAAACCGAGAAGTTTCCTGGTTAAGGTTTAATGAAAGAATTCTTGAAGAGGCAAACGATGTGACAATACCTATACTAGAACGCTTAAAGTTTGTCTCTATTTATGCTACTAATCTCGATGAATTCTTTATGGTTAGAGTAGGTAGTTTGTTAGACAAATCAATCTATACCCCTAATGCAATTGACAACAAATCCGGCATGGATCCCAAAGAACAACTTGATGTTATTTATGAAATTAGCCGTCTTTTAAATGACAAGTATAACAACTCATATAAAGATATAGAAGTCGAACTTCGAACTAATGGAATTTACTCATTAGATTATAATGAACTAGATAATGATGAACAAAAATATGTTAGGAGTTATTTTGAGGAAGCTATTTACCCTGTCTTATCTCCTCAAATTATTGACCCCCATCACCCCTTTCCTCATTTAAAGAATAAAGCTCTATATATTGCCTGTCTTTTAATTCATAAGGATAAAAAAATATATGGCATAGTTCCTGTGCCTGAGAACATCCCTGAGTATGTTTTTCTACCAGGAAAATATTTTCGATATATACATGTTGAAAAAATAATATTTGAATTTATAGATGTTTTGTTTAGAACTTATCAAATGAGAGAAAAAGCATGTATATCAGTAACAAGAAATGCTGATATAACACCAGAAGATGATTCTTTGAGTGAAAATATAGACTTTAGACATCAAATGAAAAAATTGCTTCACCTTCGCAAAAGACTTGCAGTAGTTAGATTAGAAACCAATCAAAAACTTGGAAAAGACTTAAGTAAATACTTATGTAAGCAGTTAGATATCGACAACTATCAAATATATCTAATGACTGCACCCCTTCAAATGCACTATGTTTATGACTTACTTGATGAACTTACACAAATTTATAACAAGAATTTATTATATAAACCTTTTAAAGCAGTTGAAACAATAAAAGTACCCGAAACTGATATGATGGAATTAGCTAGCCGAAGAGATTTGCTACTTCACTATCCTTACCATAGCATGAAGCCTTTTTTATATTTAATTAGGCAGGCCGCTAATGACCCTAATGTTTTATCAATAAAAATCACCATATATAGAATGGCCAAAAAAGCAACTTTAGTCGATTATCTATGCACTGCAGCTGAAAACGGTAAAGACGTTACTGCTATGATAGAGCTTAGAGCCCGATTTGATGAACAAAACAATATTGACTGGTCAGAGAAACTTGAAGACGCAGGATGCAATGTATTCTATGGATTTGAAGAATATAAATGCCATTCAAAAGTTTGCCTTATTACTTACAGAGACAAAGGTAGGATTAAGTATATTACACAAATTGGAACAGGAAATTACAATGAAAGCACGGCCAAACAATATACAGACCTTTCCTTGATAACTGGAAATCAAGAAATTGGAGAAGATGCTAATGAATTTTTTAAAAACATGTCTATTGGAAGCTTAGCTGGTAATTATAAGCATTTACTTGTAGCTCCTATTCATATGAAACCAAAATTGTTAGATTTGTTTAATGAAGAAATTGCAAAAGGTAAAGAAGGAAGAATTTTTTTTAAAATAAATTCTCTGACAGACCTAGACATGATCAATATTTTAGCTAAAGCCTCTCAAGCTGGCGTAGAAGTTTCTATGATCATAAGAGGTATATGTTGTATATTGCCCGAAATAGATTCTATTACAGAAAACATAACAATAGGTGCTATAGTTGGACGATATCTTGAACATTCAAGAATATATTCATTTGGTCAGGGCGAATCACAAAAAATCTACATATCTTCTGCAGATTTAATGACAAGAAATTTAGATAGAAGAGTCGAAGTCGCATGTCCTGTATATGATTCTGATATAAAAGCAGAAATAAATAAAGTGATTGAAACAACACTACAAGACAATATAAAGATAAGATTAATTAATAGTGAAGGGGAATATTATAAACTTTCTAAAAACAAAGAAGCTTTTATTAGCCAGGATCTATTCATACAACAAGCTTTAGAGCTTGAGCCTTATAAAATCACAAAAAATAAATCAATTATTAACATTATTAAAAGACTCCTTAAGATGTAATTTATTTTACTTGTATTGACCGAAAACTATTGTTATAATTATCTTACATTTACCTAATCATTACCTAATTTTAAGTTCCTAAACACTATATTAATAGTAATACAATTGAAGGGACGGTAATTCAAACGATGAAATTGAACTTTAACGATTTTATTAAATCAACTTTTAACTTCTCTAACAAAGGCAAAGTGCCTATTATCATTATATTAATGGCTATAATATATGTTTTAGTATATTTTACTGGTGGTAGTTTTACTTCATTCATACACTTAGCTTATATCCCTGTTATGCTTTCTTCTTACTTTTGGAGAGTAAAAGGTGGTGCAATAAGTGCAGTAATTGCTGGGATTTTATTTGGACCATTAATGCCCTTAACCACTTCTCCCTTGATATTTCAAAGTCTAGAAAACTGGATTATACGTTTGTTTATTTTTTTCCTGTTTAGCATAACTACAAGCCTTACCCTTAATAAGGTTGATAAGCTTAATGAAGCTATTCGTATAAAAGATTCCATAAGTCCTTTAACTGGTTTTTACAACCATAATGCTCTTATGAATTATTTAAATGATAAAATGAAGAGTAAAAAAAACTTTTCAGTTTTATCAATAAAGTTTGTTAATATTGAAGGAATAGAAAAATATGTTAACCCTAGCCTTATTAAGCAAATTGTTTTAGAATTTACTGAGGAATTAGAGACTTACTATAGTAAGGATAATATTTTCTCATCTAGTCACAATGAAATTATTTTAGTTTGTTCTAGTAAGTCCAGTTTTATTAATAAGATATATAATATAATTCAAAACTACTCCACCCCTATTAATTTAGGTAATTACAATATACAAGTTATTATACAGGTGGGTGTCTATAATTATGAAGGACTTGATGAAGAACCAATAGATATATATAACAAGGCGCGTATTGCTAGAGAGCAAGGTGAAACGCCACATTCTGGATTATATATTTATGACCCCGCTTTTGATGAAAAAAGAAAAGAGATATATGAAATTTCAGGTTCTATGTTTGATGCTCTTGTAAATGATGAATTTTTTTTGAAATTCCAACCCATTATAAGCCTTGATAATAATACTATTACAGGTGTCGAAACACTAATTAGATGGAACAGGGGAGAAGAAAAATACGTATCTCCAGATATATTTATTAGAATTGCAGAGGAAACAGGCCTAATAAAAGACATTTCTAAATTTGTCATAAATAAGGCTGCTGACCAAATGAAGGAATGGAAAGACAAGGACTTTAATTTAAGTTGCTCAATTAATCTTACTGCCCTTGAACTACTTGATAATGATTTTTTTGAAGAGCTAAAAACACTTCTGGATAATAAAGATTTAGATTATTCACAGTTTGAATTTGAACTTACTGAAAGAGTATTTGTTAATAAAGGCTTACATGTAAAAGATTTACTTGATAATCTTCGTAAAACAGGATTCACCCTTTCTATTGACGACTTTGGAACAGGCTATAATTCTCTTTTAAGCCTTAATGAAATTCCTTTTGATGTATTAAAGATTGATAGATACTTTATCAATCGCCTTACAGAAAAAGATATACAAGAATTAGTTCGTGTCATAATTGTATATGCTCATAAGATTGGTAAGACTGTTATTGCTGAAGGTGTAGAAACCCAAAGGCAAGTAGCTATTCTAAAAGAATTAAACTGTGACCGTGTACAAGGATTCTACTTTAGTAAAGCCTTAACAGCAGATGCGTTTGAAGATTTTTATAATAGTTATTCTTCCTAGAAAGTATTAAAAACAACAGATCTTTTCATGCTCAAATAAAAATTTCATCTAAACTTCTTTCTTCAGAATCTACAAATTCTACTCCAAGTATTTTTCTTATTGTGGGGCTATCTCTACCATATTCATTTTGCCTATTTAATATCTGCTTTTAAATATCTTTATCTGATGAATACCCATGATTTGCATATAAACTTCCACAGTGTTTTTATATTGACATTTTTATCTATATAAGTTAGTATAGTACCAATTCCATCGGCTATGACCAGCAGATGATAATGTTCATAATTAGAACCTTTTCCTTACGGGCAAGGTTTTTATTAGCTGGAAAAAAAGAAGGGAGAGCACTATTTAATGAAAATAAAAGAGGAATTTACAAAGAAAAATCCATTAATTTCATTTGAAATATTTCCACCAAAAACCGATTATCCTGTTAGTACAATATTTGATACCATTGATGACTTATATAACTTAGATCCGGATTTTATAAGTGTTACATACGGAGCCGGGGGTAGTACAAGGGATAAAACAGTTGATATATCCTCCTACATACAAAATAAATACGACCTTACATCTCTTGCTCATATTACTTGTATTACTTCAACTAAGGCTGAGACTGATAATTTATTAAAATCTTTAAAAGATAAAAATGTTCAAAATGTTATGGCTCTAAGAGGTGACTATCCAGTGGATCCAAGTATTAATATTCCAGAGGACAGATTTAAAAACTCAGTAGAACTAATAGAACACATTAAAAAAACAACAGATTTTTGTATTGGTGCTGCTTGTTATCCTGAAAAGCATCCAGATGCAAAAACTTTAGATGCTGATATTGATTTCCTAAAAAGAAAAATGGATGCAGGTGCTGATTTTTTTACAAGTCAAATGTTTTTTGATAATGAAGTCTTTTATGATTTTTATGATAAAACACAAAAAAAGGGTATAAACATTCCCATCGTTGCAGGAATCATGCCTATCCTTAATAAAAGACAGTTAGCAACTGTTAAAAGACTAACTGGAAATTCTGCTCCAAAAAAACTAATGAGAGTATTAGAAAGATATAAAAATGATCCTGAGGCCTTATATGAGGCTGGAATGTCATTTGCCATTAGTCAAGTTATAGACCTCTTGTCTTGGGGCGTTGATGGCATACATATCTATACAATGAACAAGGCTGATACAGCAAGAAAGATATTAGGCAGCATCACTGCCATTAGGAGTGTTTTAACTAGTGAAAACAAATTATAAAATAATGGTAGAACACTTAAAAAGTGAACATATTTACATCGACAAAAAAGAGGTTTTAAGATATTTACAATACAAAAGTGATATCATTGACGAGGAAACCGATAG
Source organism: uncultured Lachnospiraceae bacterium (assembly GCA_964544535.1). GTDB lineage: Bacteria > Bacillota > Clostridia > Lachnospirales > Lachnospiraceae > JAAYRG01. The sequence continues at coordinate 83,101 of CAZJCV010000003.1, forward strand.
ACTCATAAATGAATGTATAATTGAGTTAAAAGATCTTAGTGAATTGAAATATGTTTACAGAGTTTTTAATATTAATAAAGACAATGCTAGTATTAACTTTGAAGATGAAATCATTATTGAGTCTAAGGATTTATCTAAACTTTTTAAAAGCTCAAATAAGGTCGCAATTATGGCAACAACCCTTGGACTGGCAATTGAAAACCGTATTAGATATTATAGTTTGTCTAATTTGTCAAAAGGTATTATTTTTGATGCTTGCGCAACTACATATATAGAGGCCTTATGTGATTTTGTAGAAAATGAGATAAAGTTAATTGCAAGTAAAGAAGGATCTGACATAACATATAGGTTTAGTGCAGGATATGGAGATGTTTCGATTGCCCACCAAAAGGAGATTGTAAATTCTTTAAATGCATCAAAACTGATAGGTTTAAGTGTTTCAGAGTCTTTAATACTAATTCCCAGAAAGTCAGTAACTGCTTTTATCGGTTTTGTAGATAACTCTGAAAACACTAAAAAGAAAAAAAGCTCCTGTTCGACATGTAAACTATATGACGACTGTAGCTATAAAAAAAATGGAGGAAAATCTTGTGACAAATAACAATCAAATAAAAGATTTTTTAAATGAAAATTTCCTGTTTTTTGATGGAGCAATGGGCACTATGTTACAAGAAGCTGGTCTTGAAACAGGAGAACTCCCAGAAATATTAAACATAACAAAGCCTGAAGTTTTATCAAGCATTTATAAGAATTATTTAAAGGCTGGTGCTAATATTATTACTAGCAATACCTTTGGAGCAAATAGATTAAAGCTTAAGGACTCTTCATATTCAGTAGAAGAAATAATCCATTCAGCTGTTAGTATTGCCAAAAAATCTATTATAGACTTTCCAGCTACTAATAAGTTTGTCGCATTAGATATTGGTCCAATTGGTACTCTTCTTTCTCCTATAGGGACCCTAAGTTTTCAAGATGCCTATGATATCTTTAAAGAACAAATTATTGCAGGGGTAAAGGCTGGAGTAGATATTATTCTTATTGAAACTATGACTGATATATATGAACTTAAGGCTGCCATCCTAGCCGCCAAAGAAAACTCTAACTTACCTGTGTTTTCTACAATGTCCTTTCAAGAAAATGGCCGTACATTTTCAGGAACTGATGTAGCTAGTTTTGTTTTTCTAGCAGAAGGCTTAGGAGTTGATGTCCTTGGAGTTAACTGCTCTCTTGGACCAGAACAACTACAAACTATAGTTGATCAGTTGTTAAAATACAGCTCTACACCAGTCATGGTTCAAGCCAATGCAGGTCTACCAAAGTTTGAAAACAACAAAACCTTTTATGATATTGGCTCTCATAAATATAGCGAAGAAATTAAACTAATGGCCCAAAAGGGGGTAGCTGTGTTTGGTGGCTGTTGTGGTACCACTCCCCAATACATAGAAGACATTATTAAAGTCACAAAGAACTTATCAAGTAAAAAAATAAGTAAAAAACATTTCACAACAACTACTTCTTCTTCTAAGACTGTTTTTATAGGAGATAAGGTGAAGGTTATTGGAGAACGAATTAACCCTACAGGCAAAAAGCTTTTGAAAGAAGCCCTTATAAATAACGATTTAACTTACATTATAAATGAGGCTATTAAACAGCAAGAAACCGCTGCTGACATATTAGATATTAATGTTGGACTTCCTGAAATAAATGAAAAGCAAATGATGGCAGACGTAATAAGAGAAGTACAAAGTATAAGCTCTCTACCTCTGCAAATAGATAGCTCAGATGCTGATGTCTTAGAAACAGCCGTTAGAATATATAATGGCAAGCCTATTATTAATTCAGTTAATGGCAAAAAAGAAAATATGCAAGCTATATTTCCTATTGTTAAAAAATACGGCACCTTAGTTGTTGCCTTAACACTAGATGAAGAAGGCATACCAAAGACAGCAGAGAAAAGAGTGGAAATAGCAACAAAGATAGTTGAAACCGCTAAATCTTATGGTATCGAAGAGGAAAACATCTTAGTTGATCCACTTGTACTAACAGCTTCAGCAGAACAAAAAGCTGTCATGCAAACACTAAAGTCCATACCCTTAATAAAGAAAAAGTACAATGTTAAGATAGTTCTAGGCACCAGCAATGTTTCTTTCGGTCTTCCTAACCGGACCTTAATAAATACCACCTATCTTGCTATGGCTTTAGCTTATGGTTTAGACGCACCAATAACCGATTCAACAAACGAATCAATTATGAGTGTTATAAGATCATTTAAAGTAATTGCAAATCAAGATAAAGACAGTAAAGACTATATTGAAGCCTATAGCAATGTTAGTGTAACAACTAACACTAACACATTAGAAAACTCTAATAAGATACAGTCTTCTATGGCAGAGCAAGCTAAGGACAAATCACTAAGCCCAAAATTAAAATTACAAGATGCCATAATTAAAGGCTTAAAAGAAGAATCAAAAAAGATTTGCAGAGAACTGCTCAAACAATATGATACTTTAGAAATTATAAATCAAGTAATGATACCATCCTTAGATATTGTTGGAGAAAAATATGAGAATCAGGAATTTTTTCTTCCCCAACTTATAAGAAGTGCAGAAACTACCAAAGAAGTATTTAGTGTAATCAAGGAATTTTCCTCAGAAAAATCCTCAGAAGTAACCTTGGCAAATAATAATGATAAGTCAAAAGCAATCAAAGAAAATAAAATTGTGTTAGCTACAGTTTTTGGAGATATCCATGATATAGGCAAAAACATAGTAAAACTTCTCCTTGAAAACTATGGATTTAAAGTTATAGATTTAGGCAAAGATGTGCCTATTGAAAAAGTAGTGGAAACTGCCCTGGCAGAGGAAGTTAAATTAGTCGCTTTAAGTGCCCTGATGACCACAACAGTTAAGAATATGGAAGCTACAATAAAAGCTCTACGTAAGTCTATGCCTGATGTGAAAGTTATGGTAGGTGGCGCAGTATTAACTGAGGATTATGCCAAACAAATAGATGCAGACTATTACTCTAAAGATGCAAAAGGAGCAGTGGAGATTGCTAGAAAAGTTTTTAAATAATTAAATAGATTTAATTTACTGCCTTGTAGTTTTTACTATCAAGGCAGTTTTTTATTTTTTAAAAAAGTTCTTGACATCATTTTAAAAATATTGTATGATTGTATTAATCAATTAGTACAGTGATACAGTGCCTTATAATTAATATAGCAAAGGAGGTCTACAATGACATGGGATTTATCTTCAGACAGACCAATATACACCCAACTTATAGAACAGATTGAACTTAAGATATGTTCTGGAATTTATGAAGTTGGAAGTAAGATGCCATCTGTTAGGGAACTAGCTGCAGAAGCATCCGTTAATCCTAATACAATGCAACGAGCCCTATCAGGTCTAGAAGATACAGGTCTCTTATATAGTCAAAGAACAACAGGAAGATTTGTAACTAAGGATATTGATTTGATAAGAAAAACAAGGGCAAAAATAGCCAAAGAACATATCAAAGAGTTTTTTAACAAAATGTCAGAACTAGGTTTTAATAATGATGAGATAATAGAAGTTTTAACTGATAAAGCAAGGAGGAATGAATAATGGATTATATTTTAGAAAGTAAAAACCTTAGCAAAACTTTTAAAAACACTCTTGCCCTAAATGATGTGTCTTTAAAGATAGCAAAGGGTAAAATCATAGGGCTTTTGGGTCCTAACGGAAGTGGAAAAACAACTTTTATCAAGTTATGTAATGATTTACTTACACCAACAAAGGGCAACATCTTAATAGATGGCATGGAGCCAGGAGTTGAAACAAAGGCTATAGTCTCCTATCTTCCAGAACGCAACTACTTAAATGATTGGATGAAAGTCGATGATATATTAAGGATGTTTAATGACTTTTATAAGGACTTTGATTTGGCAAGAGCCTATGATATGTTGGAAAAATTACACTTAAATCCTGAGAGTAAACTAAAAGCACTCTCTAAGGGTACCAAGGAAAAAGTGCAGTTAATATTAGTTATGAGTCGTAATGCTAAGCTTTATCTTCTTGATGAACCAATTGGAGGCGTAGATCCTGCTGCTAGAGATTATATTTTAGACACTATCATTAAAAACTACAGACAAGATTCAACTATTATTATATCCACTCATTTAATAGCCGATATAGAAAAAATATTAGATGATGTCATTTTCATAAAAGAAGGTAAGCTAGTACTTGAAAAATCTGTTGATGAAATTCGAAAAAAAGAAGGCAAGTCCGTAGACTCACTATTTAGGGAGGTATTCAAATGACGAAAAAATTATTAAAATATGACATTAAGGCAACCGCTAGATATTTAATACCCCTTTATGCTATTTCCCTTGCAATTTCCTTAGTAAATGGATTTGTGAAACCTTTTGATATTATAGAAAATGCCCAAGGATTTAATCTTCAATTAGCAATAAGTGTTATGTTAGTTATAGTTTTTTACATTATGATATTAGGAATGCTTTTTGGAACAATAGTTACACAAATACAAAGGTTTCAAAAGAATCTTCTTTCTGACGAGGGATATCTTAGTTTTACCTTACCAGTTAAGCCTTGGCAACATATATTGAGTAAACTTTTCACAGCTTTAATCTGGATTGCTTTATGTATTATAGTTATGATTTTGAACTTTTCAATTGTAGCTAGGGTTAGTATAGTCAGTTTATTTGATGCACTTTCTAAAAGCCTTAATGAGATAGAGATAATATTTGGTGGCGGTGCCTATGTTTTGCTAATAATTTACCTTCTTTTTGCTCTTTTATTAATATGGATTACTGTATGTAACTCTATTGCTATCGGACATAATTTTCAAAATAATAAGATTATAGCTTCATTTATAACTTTCTTTGTGTTTTATTTTATCACTCAGATTTTAATGGGTACTGCAGCCATTATATATCTGCTTATCACTTTTGGCAGTTTCGATAATATACCGATGCACTCTGATACAATACCTAACGGTGGGCTCTTCCTGGGAGTATTCACCATCATCATCGGACTACTTTCTCTAGGCCATTACTTATCATTAAATTACTTTTTGAAAAACAAATTGAATTTAGAATAAATGTTTGTCGGGACAGTGTAATCTGTCCCGATACCTAATCTCTCAGATGAAGAAACCAGTTACTAAGTTTATATACTAATATAGAAAGAAACAAGGGACTATACTTATAAAATGTTGCAAAAGCTTTAACTTGAGGACTCCTGCTATCAGGTAAAAGTTCTTCTTTGTTCCAAGGAGATTTATTTGATACCTTTATATATTCATCCTTCATAGGGTGTGAACAGTTTTCTTCCCAAGGTCGTCCTACTAAGCCAGTGGTAAAATGAAGTATTACGGGTTTTTGCCTTGCCTCATCCAAATCCTTCTGACTATAATAATCTTTCATAGAATATAATTTTTTTATAGTTTCTGACGAAAAAGAATAAAAATTAGAAGTCACATTGTATTTTGATGCTATAACAAGTACTCTTTTATTACAAATAGCATTAATCGTTCCTTGATCATGATGAGGGACATTTCCGTCATATTCCTTAATAAAAGCAAGAAGTTTTTCTTGAAGGTTTTCTTTTCTCCAACTTTCTAAATTAATCAACATAATTCCTGCATTTATATAATAATCATCTGCTGTTAATCCTATTTGTTTCAAAAAGTACTTATCTACAGTGTCTCTAACTCCTGCTAACATATATTTATCTATATCTATACTCCACATCTTTCTTAAATCTTCTAAGACAATGGTATCACAATCTAAATACAAAACTTTATTAAAGCTTTCTGGAATAACAGACGCTAAGAATAATCTAGCATATGATGCTATAGCTATTTTTCTAGCACCCATGTTTAGTTCTAAACTAGCTATATACTTCTCCATGGACACAAAATTAATATCTCGCTCATAATCTTTGGCAATTGAAATTAATTTATTTTTATTTACATCTTCTATTCCACAATCTAGTACAAATACTTCTATGTTAGCAAAAGCTTTGTTAGATTCAAACAATGATAGCATTGACTTTCCAAGATATTTTGCATAATTATCATCTGCCGCATAAGCTAAGCATAATCTTTCTTTCATTTCAATTGTCCTCTCCTTTTGATAAGTAATCAATTTGTATCTCATAGGGATAGTAGGTGTTTTGCTGCATTAAGTAAACTATGTAGATATCATCTTCATAGTATGTCTTAAAGCTATTTGGGTATATTTTTTTAAAGGATTTTGCCCAATAATATGCTTTTGATTCAATAATTGCCCTTTGAAAATAATAATCTTGAACGTCACCTAAAAATATAAAATCCATTGCTGCATATTTATAATCCACTTCTACCCTACCATAATTATAATCTTGTAATAATACTTTCTCAATAAAGAAAAACACATATTCTGTTGTAAAGTTGAAACTTTCTTCATTACCATCAACCATGTTTACAAACTTTGAAAGTTCCGTGTGTCTTCCATGATTAATCACTTCAAAACGTTCATCAGTAGTAGAAACTATTGTATATGAATATTTATCGAAATCTTTTGCTATATTACGTATCAAATATTCTGGTTCATTATAATAGGCCTGATTAATCTCAAAGTAATTATGGTATAAGCCAGAATTAATGATTAAAACAAGGCTAATAAAACATGTTGCTAAAGATATTCCGTTTGAGAAAACTTGATAATATCTCCCCTTGTAGCTACTTAAAATTCTGAATACTAGATCCACTGGAAGCATATATATGAAGGCAAAAAAGGGATGTATAAAAGTTGAAGCCCTTGCTGCTGCTATTATCTCTGGTAAGCCCAGTGACTGTGAGGATCCCAGGGTATAAAAAAGCAAAACTATAATTACTAAAGTTAAATAATCATAGGAAGATTTTCTTGTTTTCTTATAAAAAAGCATGAAAATTCCAGAAAAAAACCCTATAATCATACATATAAATAAAAGTTTTGTTGCCTCGTAGCCAAACATCACTCCTATGCCAAAGTCTAATATTGCATTATAATAATATCTCGCAATTTCCTTAATAGACATGGTGGAATAATCAACTGCTTCTATATTATCACTATCTTCCTCTATCTTTAAATCATTATACAAGCTGTCTTCACTTGTATCTTTCAGGGCGTCTAAGAGATTATCTTGATAGTCTAAATCACTTCCTCTCCATTCTTCCCCGGACATAACTGTCATAGCCCAGTCTATGGATTCTTGAAAGGGAACACCCTTAGCTAAAAAGATCCCAGTCGGTATAATTACTATAAGTAAACCCATAATTCCACAAAAAATTAATGGTAGAAAATACTTTTTCTTTAAAATACGAAATATATATACCAATCCTATTGATAGTATAATTATAATTGCTGCAATTGCAGTATAATAATGATAAGAAATCACTAAACTTATACTTAACATTAAGAGAATCATTTCTGAGTCAATATATATTCTATTGATATAGGTTCTTATTCTGAAAAAGCTACGTATCTTTGAATCTGTGCTAATTACAAATTTACTTTTTTCCTTATGGAGAAATCGAATCATAAAATATGTTATAGCAATTACTAAAAACATACCCGCCTCCTGAGGCAAGGATGCCGCGTATCGACCCTGATTTACCATAAAACTTGTAATTACTATTACTGCTAAAGGCGTATACTTACCCTTAAAAACTTCTTTGGCTAACAAATAAATTCCAATCAATAAAATAAGAAACTGATAAGTTCCATGATATAACAAAATTTCGCGTAGATTGATGTTGAAGAAAGCACGTATAAAGTAAATCATTATATGCATCCCATAAGGGTAAATACCATCAACATATAGGTTCCCCTGTTCTAATTCATAAATCCATGACTGATGTACAGGGATGTCAGAAAACTGATAACTATGATAAGACATTAGTGTATATGTAAAAAACCATATATTATAGATAAATATTCCTAGTATAAGTATTGTTTTGAACCAATTATTTATTAAATAAGTCCATATAGACCATTTTCTTATATCTCTGTATTTGCTTTTTAAAGCATTTGCAAAAGAACTTGATATATGTCTTAAGAATCTTCCATCCTTATAAGAAGTCCATAAATCAGCAAATATTATTTTTAAATTATAGAAAATCAATTTATTCGAGTAATTCCATTTGATTAAAATGTATATTAATATATTAAAAATAATAAATGTATATCTGTTTAATATATTAAAAATTCCAAGGGCTATTACTAAATTGATTTGTATAAAGGCTTGACTAATTATACAAAACCAGAAACGATAAGCATAGCTTCTAGCTCGCAGATAGTTTTTCCACACAAAAAGTGGAATTAGAAAGTCTCTAATTATACATGCAATTAATACTGATATTAAATATATAACATAAGCCCTAGTATCAACAATCACTTTTCTTCTCCTATTTAAAATGATTAATAAGTTCTCTTAAACTTCCAAATTCTTTACTTATATATATCAAGTAAGTCCCAACAGCAAGAAGATAAATACTTCCTCCAGCTATTACCTGTATAAATATTAGTAATAAAACATTAATATTAATAGTTGATAGTAATAATATTATGACTATTTCAAATAATCCACATAATAAAAATGGTAATATAGTTTTAAGTAATTGCTTGAAACTATATATCTTTCTTATATAAAATATTTCATATATACATACAGTAAATTCCGCTAAAAGAGTTCCAATTATTGCTCCCATGGCACCATAAATAGGAATTAAGATAAGGTTAAATAAAAGGTTTACAAGTGCTCCAATAACTACCGCCTTTATATAAACATTTTCTTTTTTAAAGGGAATTAAATAGTGACTCTGTATAACACTAGTAATACTCATAGGAATTATCACTATGGCAAGTTGCATAGTTAGTGGAATTGTTGCCATATATTCTGGCCCTAAAAATAAAGGGATAAAAGTCGGGGCAACCCCAGCTATACCAAACACTAATGCACAGCTAACAAACATATTAAATCTAAGAGAGTTTTGCATCTTTTCTATGCCTTCTTGACTATGATTATTAGCTATAAGGTTAGATATCCTTGGAAGCATAACTGTGTCTAAGGCCTGTAAAATTCCCTTAGGAAGATTAATAATATTTTCTGCATATGTATAAAATGCAACTATAGCTGCACTACCTGTTATAAGGCCAAGCATTATTTTATCCATCAAGTTGTAGATACTAATTGCCAATAAGGGAATAAACAACTTTATATTTGCTACTAGATGTCTTAGAACATCTTCTTTTTTTATTGAGACTTTGTTTACGTACCTATGTAAAAAGGGTAAAAGCTGAACTTGCTCAATTAAGAAAGAAACTGCCATAATTCCTGTATATACTAACAAATCTTCTTTACTGTGTACAAATGCAAAAACAAATATAATAATTAGCATCCTAGAAATAAGACTTCTTATAGTAGTTAAACGGAACTTTTCCATACCATAAAAAAACCAACTAACATCAAATAATGCAGATGCTAAATATATAAGCTGCATCCAATAAACCAAGCTATTACCATCAAATACAAATATAATAAGCAATACATATATTAAAATAGAAAGAAGAGAAGTCACTATCTGCATAATATAAATACTCCAAAAGTTCTTACTTCTTCTTTCAACATTATCTCTAGAAGCGGCTATAGTTCTATTTCCGTAGTTATCAAGCCCCAGTTTAGCAAACAATATAAAATAAACAACCACTGTGCTAGAAAAAGCATAAACACCTACATTGTCAGGCCCTAATACACGTGCAACATAAGGAGTTACAACAAGGGGTAAGATACATATTGATAGCCTATAGATAACATTATATAAATAATTTCTTTTTTCATCTTGATTCATTGTTTTTACCTACTATTATTATTTTTTATCAGAAGTTTCACTTTGCCACGTTCTAATTTTTGTATGTGCGTCAAAAGCAGAATTAGAAATCATTATATCCTCAGATAAAATAGTTACACTTGAAAGCAAAGGACATTTCCTAAATGCTTGGTGGTTTATGTACAATACCTTGTCTGGTATTTTAATAAACTTCAATCTAGAACATCCATAAAAAGTTCTTGTTCTTATTCTTTCTAATTCTCTAGGCAATTGAAAATAAGGCAGAGACTCACAATAAATAAAGGCTCCCTTACCTATATTCTTTAATAAGTCTATTTTTAAAAATGCAGTTGCAGAAACTTGTCTACAAAGGGCAAAAGCATAATCTCCCAAATGCTTAACACTACCTGTAATAACAATATTCTCCAAACCGCTACACCCAAAAAATGCACCATCTTCTATTTTTTCTAGCATACTATTGTCACTAAACTCCAGCTTAGTTAGGTTCCTACAATTCAAAAATGCATATGATGGAACCTTATCTAACTGACTAGGAAAAATATAGCTAAGCTCTCTTCTATTTTGTATAATACTTTCAAATTCAAGTTTATTTAAAGAAAGACAATTTGCAAATGCATATTTGCCTATTTGGGAAACACTTGAGGAAATGATAAGTTCCTCCAAATTAACACATCCAGCAAAGGCATAAGCTCCTATTTTATTAATTCTACTTGCTTCTTCTATTATTACTTGCTTTAGATTTACACAGTTATGAAAGACATGATCCTCTATTTCTATTACCGAATTTGGAATTTCCACTTCAACTAATTGCTTACATCCATAAAACATTCCTTTTTTTATAACTGTAACATTAGGAGGAATTATCACTTTTTCTATATTATTATTAAAAGCGTATTTTAATGAGCTTTTCTCATTAAACATCTTGTTAGATTGAAAGGTTAGTATTTTACTTTCAGCTGCCTTTTTAAGAATTATCTCTTTTGGAATATCATTACTCTTTCCATTATTTTTTAACATTCTACTTATCATATGTCGAGTTTTTATTTTTTCATGACTTATGGATAATTCTCTTCTTAGCCATTTTATGATATAAAAAACCATACTTCCAAGCTTATCAAAAAGTTGCCTAATCGTCCTAAATGGCGCTGTGTAAAAATACATAAAAATATATGTTATGCAGTCTATCCACAAAAGATTAACAATAGCTAACTTTATCATTTTCCAATAAAAAACTTGTCTTAATTTCTTATCTCCAATAATAAATAATTCCAAGTGTTTAATTCGAAAGCTTTTATAATCCAAAAAAAGTTTCCATTCATACTCTATATGTGTAGAAGTTAATCTACACTCACACAAATCTTCCATAGAAATAATAACTTTTCCTTTTTTCTTTAACCTAAGAAACATATCTGCATCACATAGGGGTTCAAATTGATCATCAAAACCACCTAAGCTCTTGAATGCTTTTATATTATATATAACTTGCGCAGACATTTGGACTGGACTGTTTGAAATCCAACTTGATAAATTATCATTAGTGTTTTCAATTAAGGGCTTAATATAAGGTTTAGATCTACGTTCATCTATAAGTATACCATTTGAACATACTGCCATAACTTCACTATCACTCTTTAAATGATTTATTAATCTTAATGCAAAGGTTGAATCCCACACATCATTATTTGAAATAAAAGATATGTACTCACCCTCAATTTGATCAATTATATTATTACGCACTTCTGCTAAAGATAACTTATCATCAAGTTTTAGATATTTTACTTGTTTGTAATCTATTAAATCCTCTTGTAGTCCAAAACTATATAAACTATTTTGTTCATTTAGATCCACCACTATTATTTTAATAGGGTAATACTCTTGATTAATAATACTCTCAAGAGTAGTTAAAAATCTAATAGATGTGTTCTCTTTTGCTATTATAACAACATTAAGCAATAATTCTGACATAATATTCCCTTACTTTCAAAATAATTTACTTACTCTTTTCTTCAATTATAATATTTCCAAGACTATAGTAGCCCTTATAATCTATTGATGAAAATGTGTTTGAGATTTCTATAGGTGAATTTGTACGATTGTCATAGATACTAAATCCTAAGATATAAGTTTGTTCTTTTAAGTCACTAGTTTCTATATCTGATCTTAAATCCACATTTTCTCCAGGCATCCAAAATCTAGTATCTGTATTTATATTGGTCTCATAAAAAACAGAATAATCTGCAGTTCTAATTGCAATTCTAACATCAAATTTCTGATAAGAAGGAGCAAATCCTGTATTTGAAAGTATAATATTTACACTTAAACTCTTATCATTTTTTTTATCTCCTCTAACTTTTACATCTTTAATAGAAAATCTATAACCCAAGTGATCGGAAATATAATCAAATGCTGTTTTGTCTTGCCAAATGGGATCAAAAGTACTTAGTTTACTAGCTTTCCATTTATTTAATACATTTTCGTCATAGCCAGAATGAAGATAAGATACTCGCATTTTTCTCAAACTCTCAATAGATGGTATCACATCATTAAATTCATTTTCATTAACTACCTCTCCACCATTTGAAACAAATATACATAGTTTGTTTTGAAAGTCTAGTTCATCCTTTCGAATCCATTTATCACTATAATTTTTTGAGTCACTAGCATATATCTGACCATAAGTCCCTAAATCAGTTTCAGAAGCTAGCATACCATCATTAAATAAAGAAAACCTAGACATCTGATGTTGGCTATAAGCAGTGTCTTTATCTAAAGGCCTATAAGTTCTAAAGATTGTTCTCCAATGACTAGGACATCTAAGTGCTATTTGTGTACTTTCTCCTGAACAAACATATAATTGTTTTGCCAAACTAATAAGATGTCTTTCACTAAGATACCTAGAGTTATGCATTTCTCCCCAACTACCAATAAAAAGTCCTTGTATAATGTATATATATCTTTCATATTCTATTAGCAATTCTGATAGTTGCTCCATATGCTTTAATATATAACTTATATCTTTAGGTTCAGTTAAGATACCATTGCCATCCCAATCATAAAGAAAACGTACAATCATTTGTTTTCCTTCTAATGAAAAATGTCGAAATATCTTCTTTACATTTATTAAAGCTTCTATAGTTAATGGCCTATCATTAAAATTTATTAAATTTATTTCTAGCAAACAAAGCTGATGATTAACACTTACAATAGCTTCTTCAAGCTTAATTCCTTCATCATAATTTGTTTTATTATCAGCATAAAAACGAAAGATTGAATACCAACCGCAATATGGGTTGTTCAGAGTTTCTGCCCTGTTTGTTCTAGGTAAAGGAATCCACTTTATTTTTCCTTTGCTATTACCTTTTGACATAGATAACTACCTTTCTCTTTTATATGTTTAATAACAGTCTATGTTTTTAGAGCCTCTCTTTTTAAGGTCTCTCTTTATTCTAACAACAACTGACCAAATACTAAGTGGCATTATAAGCATATAAAGAAATTGATTTATTAAACCTTTATGCATACTTTCGCCTTCTGTTCTTTCATACATTACTGCTGGAAATTCTTTTATATTAAAACCCAAAAGAAGCATTTGAATTATCATATTGGCATCTGGATAATTGTTGTCAAAATTTCCAAACCTTGAGTAATATCTAAAAGCTTTTCTGTTCAAACCTTGAAGCCCAGATGTAGGATCTGTAATCTTCTTTTTAGTAACTTTCTTTATCAACCAAGAAAACCAAGAAATTGAAATTCTCCTTAAAAAAGATGATTTATATGATTTACTGTCTTTCAAAAATCTTGAACCTATAACAATATCTGGGATATTCCCTTCATCATCTCTTTTTGTTAGGTGTTCATATATTATGGGGATATTTGAAACTTCATGTTGTCCATCTGCATCTAGTTGAATAACATATTCATAGTTATTCCTTAATGCATACTTGTAGCCTACCTGCAAGGCAGAACCATATCCTAAATTGAATATATGAGTAATTACTTGAACGTCAAAAGACTTTGCTATAACTCCTGTTTTATCACAAGAGGCATCATTAACAACCAAAACATCTGCATATCTTTTTATATTTTTTTCGGATAGTCTTGCAAATAACTTTTCTATATTGCCTTCTTCATTAAATGCAGGAATTATTATTAATATATTATTCATTTATACAACTCCTTCCTAAGTTAACAATTCAAGAAAATCATTGAGGTCCTCTGGATACTTAAGTTCCTTTTTTAAAACATATTTTTCATACTTCTTTCGTAAGTCTGGATTATCAATAAATATTTTAAGTTCCTTAGCTAAATTATCCGCTGTTAACTCAAATAATTGGCCATCATATCCTGATATAATTTGTTCAGTGTTTCCTGTACAATTTGATGCAAGAATAGCCTTGCCTAATATTTGAGCTTCTTCAACTGCTATACTTTTCCCTTCAAAACGTGTTGCGTGTACATAAATGTCTGCTTGCAAGATGTAGGGATAAGGATTGCTTTGCATTCCCATAAGGATGAAAGAGTCTTCCAAGCCATATTCTTTAATTAGTCTTTCTAAGTTTCCTCTTTCACTACCCTCACCAATAATATACCAACGCACATTATAAGCATCATCAATTATCTTTGCCATTGCTTCAATAGCTATATCATAGCCTTTCTGATAATGCAATCTACCAACTGTAACTAAACGAATGCCATTAAAGTTATCAGTAAAACCTTGTCCAGATTTTGCTTTCTTAATTATATGCTCCTTATCAAGCAAGTTTCTAAAAAGCTTAATCTTATGCTGATACTTTGGATAAACATTAGCAAATTTTTCTCCAACCGTCTTAGAGACTACATATATTCTGTCCATAAACTTATAGCAATCTTGATCCATTAAAGGAGTATAGCCAGCTTCTTTATAATCTATATGAACAAATGATGCCTTGGAAGTAGCGCTTACTTTATCAGCCACATAATATGTAGCCGCCCCTTCTGTATAAGCCACAGCCAAATCAAATTCTTCTTTTGCATTCGATCTTCCCTTAGCAAGTAGCCTCCATAAAAGTTTGTCATATTGCAACTTTCTTCCTGAAGTCTTTTGTTCTCTTATATTTTTAATCATATATCTAATTAATTTAAAACCTGTTAATCTATAAAAAAACGACCTAATAAGAGTTTTTGCAATTCTAATATGCCCGCCAAAGGATAATACTGAGCTTGTGCTAATACTTTTGTTTAGTATAGTAACATTGTTTGGCACTTTTTCAAATAGTTCTCCAACAGGAATAATAGAATAAAGAAAAATCTCATATTTCCCCAGGGAATCAAGCTTTTTCATTAATTCAATTAAAGCCATTTCTGCACCCGCTTGACCCATGGTGTTTATTACAAACAATATCTTTTTTCTCATCCTTAGTTCTCCATATCATATGCTTGCTTATTTTTATTGGCCAATAACTCTTTATCCTTTTCATTTTCAAAATTCCTTATCTTCTTTTTTAACTTAACATTTTCATCGTTTAATAAGGATGTTTGCATTGCTAGCTCTTGAACTTTAGCTATCAACTCTGCATTTGTACTATAGCAATCAAAGATACCATAAAACAAAAACATAATAGCTATAGTAAACATAATAGATGGAGCATAATCAACATAAAATAAATCTGCCACTAAAAATACAAATTTAGGAATTAAACCAAATAGAAACACAATCAATCCACATACTATCCAAAACAAACCCTGTTTTTCCGTCATCTTTTTGTTTATACTAGCATTTCTTGATAATGCAATTAAAATTACTCCTGCCATACAAATTAAAACTCTTAATGCAATAGACATAAAATACTCCTTTCATTAAATCTTTTCATTATTAGCTGTCATAGTTTTTTTATAAACTATTGCCTTTGGCATTTCCTCTCTTACTTGTTCAATAATATTACCTTTGCAAAAAACATGAATATCTAAATTCTTTTCAATCCAACGAAGTCTAATGTATGAAAAGGTTAGGGCTAAAAAACCAGCTATAGTAAAACCTAGTCCATACCATTTAGGACTTAATCTTGAAGTTAATAATGTAGCAAAAATTGAAACTAGGGAAAAGATCAATCCATTGATTAGGGTACCATTCAAATCATTAAAATAATATAAGAATAATAAGAGTGCATACATCAAAGATAAAACAAAGTAACCTACCGATAACTGAGGATATATCTCAGTTATTAAGCCTGAAAATCCTATCATTGGCAAGATGATAATTGCCAAAAAATATATAATTATTGATAATACAAACTGAAGATTTATTAGCGAAAGAACTTGGGAAGAAAGTTCAGCAAACATTCTTTTTTTTGTTTTCTTTATTGTGTCTAGCTTACCACCAATAACAGCCTCCATATAGTCCTTATACTTTCCGTCAAAACTCATTTCCATTTTAGATATAAGAAATACACTAGCAGAGATGTTTGTAAACATTGCCAGAAATGATGCCATATCATATGCTTGATTAGATACAAATGTATTGTAAATAACTAAATTCGTCGGGTGTCCCCAGTATACAAAGTTATGTGCAAACAATCCTATTGTATATAAAAAGTTCGAAAGCATTACCTTCCAGTAGCTCTTATAATAATAAATTATATCTTTATATTTACGACTATTCTTAGGAAAAAATCTTAAGACATTAGCTGCTGCCATGATAGCAATCATTAGGAATCCTATCGTTAAAGCTAGGAGAATGCTATATATAATAGTAAATCCTATAATAAACCTAAAGAACATAGCTAATAAGATGGCCATTCCCATCGAAGTAATATAAAAGTAAAATATCTTTTTAAACTGTTTAAAGGTATTATTATAAGACATGCAGCAAAATGTTAATGAACAAGATAAATATCCCATGAATGCTGTAAACATATAATAAACTGGAATGTTTGAAGCTGTAATAGCGTAAATACAGAAGGGAATTGCTATTATAGAGGAAAAAGTTAAGTTTGTTACTATTCCCATGTAAATAGATGGTTTAATATCTTCATATTTTTTTTCATATATTCTATCCGATTGGAACTTCGAAAGCACTGTATTAAATGGAGATGAAGTAATCATAGAAAAAATAAACATGTAAAGAATACTAGAGGAAAAAAGTGATCTTTCCAAGTAGCCTACGGTTTCAAAGCCAAGAATTACATACATTATTAGTAAGGATCCTATAACTAAAAATATAGGTGCTATTGTATAAATAATACTAAAGCCTATTCCGTACATAGAAGTGCTTAGAGTACCCTTGTCAAATATTTTGTTTAGCTGTATTCCTATTCCTGCCATATTTTATTTCACCTTATCGTCATTTGTATTAGTTAAAGTCTTATATATTTTACAATAAGTATCAATCATATACTCATTCTTATATCTATACATAAGCCGCTTGTAGCCGTTTTCCCCCATTTGTCTAGCCATGTCTGGATTATTTGCCATCTTCAATATGGCATTTGAAATTTCTGAGATATTCATTACTGGAACTATTATTCCAGCCTCAGCAAATGAATCATTCTCACCATATATTAAACCTTGACAGTTACCTACATTTGTAGCGATACATGGTATTTTTGCAGCAAACCCCTCTAATATTGTAAGAGGTTGTCCTTCACTTATGCTAGTAAGAATCATCATATCCATTTTTCCAATATAGTCGGTTGTTTGTATTTTTCCTGTAAATATAATGTTCTCTGCTCCTAAAGACCTAACAAGTTCATGGCATTCCTTAGCATATTCCGGATCTTCATCTTCAGGCCCCATAAGCCACAACTTTAACTTCGCTTGTTTTTTATGAGCATAGTAGAAGGCCGTTATCATTGTTTTCACATCTTTTATTGGAGTTATACGTAGAATTGCTCCTACATTTATAAAGGGATCATTCGGGTCCTTTAAAGGTATATTCTCAAATCTTTCAGTTTCAATTCCATTAGGTGTAATTATTGATTTATATAAGGGGCAGCCTAGTTCTAATTGAATTTGTTGAGCACCCTTAAATAAGGATGTCACTAAATCCGCAAAATAATATGCACCTTTTGATATTTTTTTAAATTGATCTATCCAAATGGTTTTGTATATATTCTGAACCCATTTTGCTTTAATTATTTCTTCTTCTCTTTCTCTTGTGTAAATACCATGCTCACTAATTAACAACTTTGCACTAGGATATAGCGATACTGCCTTGCTTCCGATAACACCTGCATATCCAGTTGATACACAGTGATATATATCCGCCTTTGCTGGATTACACTTTAAAGCAAGAAATAGTGGTAGATATATCGATCTTAAAGTCCATAAAAAATCTGTAAAAGTTATGTTAACATATTTAAGCTCGTAGTAGTCCTTAGTTATTTTAAGAAATTGCGGACTCATAAGAAGATTGTTTACAGATATGTTTTTCTTATCGAAAAGCTTAAACACTGTTATCCAATCTACATCCTCCCCTATTACTAGACTTTTTAAAGCTTCTTCTTCTATTTTATTAAGATTAACTTTATTGTTCTGATTATTTTGTTTTTTACTTCCAATCCAGTCTACATCTTGCAAGTAAACTTCATAAATCTCAGTTAAATTATCTGGTAATTCATAGGTGAACTTACCACTATTACTACGATCAGATATAATTGCAATTAAGTTAAATTCTATATTGGGAAAGGCTTTAATAATACCATGTATCCAGTTTGATACACCACCTAATACATATGGATAACAACCTTCCGCTATCAAACATACTTTCATAATTACTTCTCCTGCTTTGATTTTTTTTCAGGATTACTAGGAACTGTTTTATTATTCTTTGGCCTGTCTAAATATCTTTTATCCTTAAGTTGAATTTGAACATCTTCATCATATGTAATTATTAAATAAGTATCTTTTGAGATTTCTATTGACTTAGCATTTTGAATAAAGTCAATAGTCTTGTCATGTGTTCTAAGAATAAAGTATGCTTCTTCTTCTAGATTGCTAGTTTTCATGTTAATTTCATTGTTTGTATACTCATAAGTAAAATCCAATTCTAAAAACTGCCTCGCTCTGTCTTCTAATTCATAAATAGAAATCATGTCAAATTTTGAAAAATCATTAAAATAAGTATCTCCCTTTGACCATTCTATAAGCAACTCATTCCATTCGTCTGTATCATCTTTGGGAAAAAAGACTTCCTTTACATCAACCTTCATATTGGTCATTCCTAATGCATTTTCTATACAATACATTCTTAAATTATCCATAGTTTCATGTTGGTATCCATTTAGATTATACTTTATTGATAAAACATTGTTATCTATATAATCAATTAATTTATCGCCTGCTTTATAATCTGACATAAGCAAACTTACATCCTTTAATATGTCATGTTCAAATATATTATTGCTTGCATCAAAGACATAGTCCTCTATGAATAAAGCATCAAACTTATAATTAGGCATATGTTTTTTGTAGAACTGATTGTTTTTTTCTATAACATCATTAATATCAATATTAGAAACTTGTCCAAGTGAAAGACCCATAACACCTGGCAACTTGCTGATTTCATTAAGGTAAAAGTCAATATTGTTCTCATCAGAGTCTAGATTTTTAGAATAGTCTAGTTGAGATGCTGCAAAAAAATTATACGATTCACCGTAGTTCATTAATACTTGGATAATATCAGGCCACAAAATATCTCTTGATAGGGCTTGGGAAGTTCTACTATATTTCTGATTAATTAGTTCTTGGTTTTCATCAGAGAAATACGGAATATTTATTAATGAAATAGTTTGTCCATTAACGATTGGATATATATGATACTCCTTTGCATCAGACATAAAGCTAGTTAGGACACCTAGCATTGAAACACCTTTGTATATATCACTATTAATAACAAAAACAAAAGAAGCATCTGTTTTTGTTCGCCACAAAAGTGGGGGTAAGTCTTTATCTTCAAGTCCTAGTTCATCTTGCTTATCTATAAGTCCTACTGAATATACCTTATAGCCTGCTGATAATTTATAATGTGCTACAGTAATTTGCGTGTCATCTTCATTACCAAAATAATCTCCCTTAGCATAAATCCTTTCACCACCAAGCATAAAATTAGGGAATATCCTAATACCATCAGTAAGGATATTGTTGTTAATTGTCTCTTCAATACCGAAGAATTTGGCTAGTTTCTCATTATTAGAAAGTTCTTCATAATTAGGAAGCTGGGCAAAGAACATTGTTTTACCTTGACTTGCATACTCATATAATTTATCGCTATCCTTAGAAGTTAACTTTATATCTCCAAAGATTAATAAATCAAAGTTAGAGGTCTCTTCATTGCTTGGTAAAGATGTGTAAATCTTATAAAAATACTTATTATATACACACCATTCAACAAGTGTATTTATTGTATTATCAGTCTTATTTTGAGCGATTATAGCCACTACTTGCTTGCTTTCTTTATCGGCAAGTTGCTCAAATACTTGCTGCATATCAACATTGTCCAAATTTAGTTTTGCGGAAGTTAATGCATTTTCGTAATTATAAGAAGTTTCCTTGCTACTTCTTGTATTTACAAATTTGTCTGATGTAATATGAGTCGATGTACCTATAAACATAAAGAGTACAAATACTGTTAATATAATCATCAAAATTGTAAAGTAAGTTCTTTTAGATATCATGTTTTTCTTCCTTATCTAGTAATTTCTCATTTTAACTATAATAAGTATGGAACAGATCTAGTGTTTCTTTGTCTACTATAATACTTGAGTTTTTTAATTTATCCAGATGTTCAAAAAAGGCTTTGTTATCTTTCTGTACATAATATAAATGTAGCTTTGCCTTGTAGGTTTCTAAGGTGTCTGGTCTATACTTTTCAGCTCGTAAAGTCCATCTATAGGCCATATTGTAATCACTAATGGATATAAATAACTCTGTCATCTTTAAATAGTAATCTGCTGTCATATACCAAAGATTATACTTAAATAGATTATCCGCAACATCATTTAATGTATGTATATAAGCCTCTTGCTCTATACTTGACATAATATTCAGTTCAAGTAACTCATATAAATAATCAAAGGCAAGTATATTCATCTCAACATCTTCAGGATACTTTTGTAGGTTTTCAATAAGGTTTTGGGCTGCAGATTGTAATTCAGAAAGTACATCCATCATAATTGTGGCTGCATAGTGGGAAGCTTCTGTATCTTCACTAGCTATTGCTAGCGAGATATTAGAAATCTTTCTCTTCGCACTACTTAGCATTGTATTTAGTAACAGATTTCTCAAACTTGTATTGTCTGAAATTAATATTGCATCATGTAGAGGAACATAATTAATTTCCTTTTCATAATCTGGTGAAAGTATCAGGTCTTCTCTCTCTTGACTAAAGCTAATATTACTTAAATCATCATTCTTCATATAAAACAAATGATTTGATAAAAAAACAAATAACAAAAATATAGGCCCAACTAGGGGAACAAACAATATAAAACAGGACATCATAACTAGAGTACTGGCTTCTTTCCTATTTACAAAGATTGCATATAAAATTATCAAAATTGCCAATAAGAAATTTATAATCAATATTACAATGAAAGGATATGATCCTACTTTATCCACCTGCACTACTCTCCTTATTAAACGGTCATATAATTATTGTTTCAATATTGCCATTCAGCAGACGCTCTCTAACGTAGTTTGCTTCATTTCTATTTGTATTAGTTAACAATATAGCAAGATCACCTTCAGGCAATCTGCCAATTAAATCAGTCTCACGAAGTAATTTATTAAGTTTGTCGTTTAATTCCTTTGTAGATTTTACTTCGTTAGTAATTCTCAAAACACAAGATTCAGAATATGCTCTTTCTTCAGCCCTTTTATAAATATCTATCATTTCTTTAAAAGCCTCTTGCTGTAATATAGTTGTACCTTCATAATATCTATTATAGGCTAAAGCATCAAGATAGTTTGCATCTCTAACAAAAACCGAATAAACCAAAGCCCCAACAACAGTTAAAAGATTAGAATAATATAAGGTCATATTTTCATAAGGAAGTTCCCATAAAAATATTACAATTCTTATTTCATCACTTTCATCATAAAGTGCACTAGCCATCATGGGTAGAGTGCTATCTAATCCACGATTAATATATACTTGTTTCATTCTTAACTCATTAAAAATCATATTATAATCGTCCATTATAACTGTCTTACCAAGAGAAGCAGCCTTACTACTAGAAGACGATGTTAAACGACAGTAATTTTTTTTTGATACCAAATATATTGCAACATCTTTTGTTCCCATGATTTCCTTAAGAGTGTCTAGGGCTGCAAATAAAACCTCACCTTCTGCTGACTGATGTAATTTAGATGTTATATTATAAATGTATCCTATACTTTCCTGACTACTAAACACTTTGTCTGTATAATAATTTTTAATTTTTTCATTACTCGTATTTATACTTGTAATATCCTCTAACTTATCATTTAGAAAGTGGAACTCATCTTTCATTTCCGAACTTAATTTACTGTACTTGTCCTTTAAGTGTCCTACTGATAATCCAACTATAAAGATTTGCACAACTTTTATATATATATCTGTATCCACAAGAAAATAAAGATTAGTAGAATGTATTGAATGGCTAAAAACAAGTCCAACTAAACTAAGTAATGAACTAAATATGGCTTGTTGTCTGCCATATGCGATTGAAAACAATAGAACATATAATAAATAAAAATTTATTCCACTAAAATAAGTACTATTTGATAGACTTTCATTAAATATGAAGATTAGTACAAACAAAATCAAACTTTCAATATAAGGAATCACTTTTTTAAATAAACTAAATACTTGATATCTCTTTTCTCTTTCTTCTATTAATTCATCATAGTTCAAGAATCGTTTCTTGTGATTATTAATATGTTCTATTATATTAGGCATTGTTTTTTGATAACTATTTCGTATCTCAAATGAAAATTCCTTACAAAACCTTTTGTTTGACAATAGTAATCTTTCCTTTAATCCAATTGACTTATCAATAACCTCCACTGAATAGGGACAATTTGTTTTTATTAGTTTTGCAAGCTCATCTTCTCTTATCTCTTCCATAGATGAAATATGATATAAGTCATAATTTCTTTTGGCCGAATTAATCAGTACAAATAGAGCTTCTGTAGCATCATTTATATATAGCATAGAAAACACTTTTTTTGCATCAACTTGCATCTGACCCTTGATTAATGCATCTATACACATTTTTGAAAAAAAATCATTACAATCATTTCTATTTTGGGGTGTGCCATATAGATTGTCCAATCTTGCTATTGTAGTCTCCATCTGCCTTGTTTTACTAAAATAAGACACTAAGTTCTCACCTAATGAAATCGCAATACTCTTATTACTTTTTGAATATACAGGAATATCTTCATTGATATCAATAATATAATCATCTTCAAAGACTTCTTGAGAAGATATATATATAAAGTGTTTAATTTTTTGCTTAGATGAAGCAATAAGAATATTGCTAAGATTAGAAATATATTTTAAAGTGGTGCTTTTAATATTTTTATAATCCCAGTCATATGAAGAGTCGTATGCTCCAGAAAAAAGAATAACATCCGGCTTACAGCTAGTAATTACTTCATTTATACTATCACTACTATAGTCAAAGTAATATTGTTCAAACACATTTTTAGGCTTAACATAATTGTCACTAACAAGGGTATAAATATTCCACTTTTTAATGTGGAACTTTTGTATTAAGTTTAAAATGAACATATTATATTGTCCAACTAGTAAAATATTATTCATACTTTCTCTCTTGTGCCTTTCTCTAATACATTCTATATTCATTATTTCCATTATAACAAATATATTGACTTTATACTATCCATAAGATACTATAAAATCAATATATTCTAGTAGTTTATTTTGATTTTATAGTTAAGAAGGTTGTTAAAATGAAAAAAAGTTTATTTGGTTATAACATTTCAGAAGTTAATACAATATTAAATTCCCTAAGGGAAGAAAATAAAAGCTTACACTCAACTATCACTGCTCTTAAGCTTAAGATTCAAAGTATTGAAAGTGATTCTAATGCTAAGTCTATTTTGTTAGAAGAAGATTTGAAAATATATGAAGAAAATTTGGTAAATATAAATAATGAAAAAAACGACTTGGAAAAAAAGTTGAATTCACTTATGGAAAAGTATGAATCTAGTACTAAGCAAAAGCAAGAATTAAATAATCAAATTCAATCTTTACACAAGGAAAATGATATCTTATTAAAACAATTATCAGAACTGAGGAAAAAAACAACAAAAGAAGATGAATATAAAGGAGAAGTTGCCCAATTAGATGATAAAAAACAAAGTGTTGTCTCATTCCACAAGGAACTAATTCGATATATGGAAAATTCCCTAGAGAACTATAGGAATTTAGTAAATGATAATAACAAATTAAATGAGTAGTCTTTTTTTAAAGAAGATAAATAAGAAGATAAATAAAAATCAGGACAAGGAGTCATCGCTGTCCTGATTTATAAAACTTTATCTATAAAAATCTCTACTAACGTGTGATCAAACTGATTTCCTGAACAAGCTCTAAGTTCCTTAATTGCCTTTGCTTTGCTCATAGCTTTCTTATAGGGTCTGTCCGATGTCATGGCTTCATAGGCGTCAGCAATTGCTATTATCCTTGCTTCTAATGGTATCTCATTACCAATCAATCCTTCGGGATAGCCAGTACCATCAACCCTTTCATGATGATATAAAACAGCCTCAGCAAAATGTTCATAATCCCGCATAACACGCAGTATCTGATGACTCGCTTGTGGATGTGTTCTTATCTGTGCTATTTCTTCTTTAGTTAGTTTTTGCGTTTGATTAAAAATCCTACTAGGTATTGTTATCTTACCAATATCATGCAATAAGGCTGCCCTCTTTAATTTCTCAACTTCTTCAGATGGCTTTCCTATAGCCTCATATAAGGCAGCAGAAAGTATACTAACTCTATCGTTGTGGTCTTTTTCCTTCACAATATTCGTGTTATTATATTTCATAAATGCATCTAGAGTCTTTTCTTTAACATAAAGTCTATTTTGATTTTTATTATTATACATATCGGTGTCAGCATCTCTCATAATATCATCAATTCTCTCAGACTTCTTTTCTTTAACTGCAAATCCTACTGCCAATGATAAAGTAATTGGATCTATCTTATATTTTGATGACTCCTTAATTATCTTAGCTTTGATTTTCTTAGCTGCAGCTACAGACGTATTTGGTAACAAAACACAAAATTCGTCTCCACCAATGCGTGCAATAAAATCCTCTTTTCTAAAAATATCTCGTAGAAATTCTGCAGTTTTCTTAAGTAGATCGTCTCCCATTTTATGACCAAATACATCATTTGCTAGCTTCAAATTATTTAAATCTAACATAATAATTGCATAAGGTAAGCTACTTGCAGTATCAAATTTATATAGAGCATCTTCCATGCTATGACGATTATATACGCCAGTTAATGCATCGTGTAGACTCATATGTTCTATTTTCTTTTGACTTTCATGTTTTTCTGTTATGTCACTAAATGCAACAACAAAACCTACATTATCTCCATCAGGCAGAGTAATTGGTGCTACCTTTTTGGAAATCCTTAGCTTCTTTCCTGAATCAGTTAATAGAATCGACTCTTCTTCTATTGGTTTATAACCATACTTAATAAAATCCTTTCTCATATCATGAAACCATGGCTTGCTTTCTTTATTGTTTGAACTAGGGCTAAAAATGGGAAGTACTTCATCAATATTGCTTCCTATCATATCCTCTTTTTTACGTCCTATTAACTCTTCTCCCGAAGGATTAACAAGGGTAATAATTCCATCCCTATCAACGGTAATAATACCATCTGCAACAGATAAAAGGGTTGATTGTGAAAGTTCCTTTTCTAGTTGTAATTCACGCTCTGCTTGTTTTCTTTCAGTAATATCTTGAATGCTTCCTATCATACGTCGTGATTTAGAATCCTTACCCTGAATCACTGTTCCTTGATCAGCCACCCAAATTATACTACCATCTTCTTTAACCATTCTGTGTATACTTTGATAATTTCCATGACCGTTTGTCGTTTCATGGAATTTTTTCTTTACTTTGTCACGGTCATCTATATGTATCATATCGAAAAACTCATCAATTAAGTGAGCTTCTACATCTTCACCAATCCCTGTAACCTTATTCCACATTTTATTATGATAAACCAGATTGCTATCAAAATGCCAGTCCCAAAGACCTTCACCACTAACCTCGAAAATAACCCTCATTATTTCTTCATTATCTCTTAGCTTTTCATCCATTACTTTCTTGTCAGTAATATCATCACATATCATGGCTACAAAGCCTGTTTTGGGAGAATAAGTTGATACATGCCACCAACGCATTGTTCTATCCATAAGAATTTCCTCTGGACGAGAACTTAAGCGAGATAGTATCTCATAAAATGTTTTTACTGACTCCTCTTTCACTAAAGGTAAAAAGTCAAACAAATATTTATTCTCAAGGAGTTGATCCTTTGCATTGATCATTTCCTTAAAAGTTGAATTTGCATATACAATTTCATAAGATTCTGATATTTTGTGGGTGTGAATTTTCTTTGTAAGTATAAACCCCTTAGTCATTTTATCAATTAATAAGTTTCTCTCTTGAGCACTTTCTTCTGCAGCAACTTTTAGCTCATACTGTGTATTTGCATATATTCTAATATAGCGCAAAATCAAAAACTGAATTGCTAGATAAACTAATGTAAGACCTATAATATGAAAAATAACAACTCTTGTTATAATAGTGCGTACAGATTCAAAAGCCATGTTCTTATTAATACTAAAGCTGAGAGTCCATTCTAGGAAGTCACTATATACATATGAAACTAATCTATTACCCTCTATAACTATTTCATTATCTCTTTCATGCGGATAAATCGAAAAAGCATATTTCCTTTCCTGAATTTCATAAATTAATGGCCTTATATCCCTAACTATTATGTCATATCCTAATACTTCACCGTCTGTTTTTATTGGGGATTGTATTATAACAAAGTCTTTATCAGATATATATGTAGATGTCAGTTTTTCTTTATCCCAATCAATTAAATCCAGAGCACTATCTTCATCTCCAATTTTATAAATTAATTGTCCATCTCTAGCAACTCTTGCTACTAATTTCAGTTCGTTCTCTTTATCAATATTTTCATAAATACTATTATAATGAGTGCTTGTTATCTCTTGTATTTTATTAAGCGTTACTTTTCCCTCTAAGTACATACTCATTGTGTCTTCTGTCCCTGTTCCAGAAGATAACGAAAGAGCATTATTTCTATCATCTTTAATTTTACCTTCAAGCATTAAATGTTTATTATATGTTAAATCTTGAAATTTACTAATAACCCCTGTTTCAAGCTCTTCTTTAAGGGGTTTATATATACCAACAAATGCAAATATTGAGATAACAACAAAGAATAACAAGATAAATAGTCGTATTCTATTATAAAAATGTTTCAATATTATTCGCTCCGTTTCACCTAGTTTTGTATTATTATGTTATATTCTTTTATTTTCATACTTCTCTAGTTTTTCGACATATTCCTTGCCTAATTTACTTAGAGGCATACCTTTCTTCTTGATATATCCAATTGTCATAGTATCATCGGTATTTAGAGGAATAGCAACATATTCATCTCCATTTAGTTCTTCGCATATAATACCTGAACACAAGGTGTATCCATTTAATCCCACCATTAAATTTAACATTGTAGCCCTATCACTTGCTTTTATTGTTTTTTTATAATCATATGTACTAAAAACTTCTTCAGCAAAATAAAAAGAATTATAGTCTCCTTGTTCAAAGGATAGACAAGGATATTCCTTTAAATCTTCGAAATTGATAACACTTTTTTTTGCCAGAGGATTCTTTTTCGAAATATAAACACAAATACTACACTTAAAAAGCTCTATAAACTCTAATTGTTTTTCACTTAATACTTTTTTTATTGCTTTTTCATTAAACTCATTCAAATAAAGAATTCCTATTTCGCTTTTTTGATTTTTTACATTTTCAATTACCTCGTATGTCTTAGTCTCATAAACCGCAAATTCATAATCATCCATTCCATGTGCTTTAGCTAAACATATAAATGCCTCCACTGCAAATGTATAATGTTGCATGGATACACTGAACTTGTTTTTTAGCCCTTTTTTGTTTATATATCTATCTTCAATTAAGCTGTATTGTTCTATCATTTGTCTTGCATATCCAAGAAACTCCGTTCCTTCTGGAGTAATAAGAACTCCTCTATTAGTTCTTATAAACAGCTCTATACCAATCTCGTCTTCCAGCTCTCTAATCGAACTAGATAAGCTAGGTTGGGACACAAACAACTCTTCAGCTGCTTTGTTTATTGACTTATTCTTTGCTATAGATATT
>CAZJCV010000004.1:0-102836 GCA_964544535.1 uncultured Lachnospiraceae bacterium
AGTATATGGGATAAAAGGTTTTGTCAAAATAAACAAAGAATTACCAAAGGTAAAATAGGGGAGTAGTGTGATGAAAATCAAGAACAATCTAACAAAGATAATCATGTTTTTTCTTAGTATATTTATTGCGTTCTTTTTACTAGGCAATGATATTGCGGTTTTTATGGCCTGGTGGTTTTGTTTGTTAGTATTAGGTCTTATATTTTTTCCAATTACAGCAAACCTATTTCAGTCATTCAATGATAAAGGCTACCTGTTTTCTAAAGTTGTAGGAATTTCCTTAAGCAGTTATCTAATGTGGTTATTATCTTCTATAAAAATACTTAAATTTAACTATTTTTCATGCATTCTTATAATTACTATTTGGATTCTTATTAATTCCTTTATTTTTTTAAAAACAAGAGAAAAAATAAAAATTAATTTAATCAGCCAAGAAGTTATATCTAAAGAACTGGTTTTTTTCATAATATTATTAATTGCGGTATTTATAAGAGGTTTCAAGCCAGATGCTCATGGAACAGAGAAGTTTATGGATTATGGTTTTATGACTTCAATTATGAGAGCAGATTTTATGCCCGCAGAAGACTTTTGGTTTGCAGGTGAAAGTCTTAATTATTATTATGTCGGTCAATTTATTGCTACATTTCTAACTAAGTTAAGCCTTGTGCCAGTTACTCATGGATATAATTTAATGCTAATGACTTTAGCTACTTTTAGTTTTATACTTCCAATGTCACTGGTTTATAATATTTCAAAAAATTATTTTAAAAAAAATAATATTAAAGTGAAATATGCTCCTAAAATTGCGGGGTATATATCAGGAGCGGCTGTATCTATGGCTGGAAATATGCACTTTACTATTTTTTATTATATTGTTCCAACTGTGCAAGAAATTTTGGGTTTACAAAGAAATAAATATTGGTTTTCTAATTCAACTAGATATATTGGTTATCATCCTGAAACAGCTGATAAAACTATACATGAATATCCTAGTTATTCATTTATTTTAGGGGATCTTCACGCTCATGTTTTAAATATTATTTTTGTATTGACTATAATAGCAATATTATACTCATGGCTTTATGATTCTAAAAAGATTGATATATTCATATATAAAGGCAAAAATATTTTCTCGCTTATTAAAACTTTCTTACATCCACAAATCTTAATAATTGGATTTTTTATTGGTCTTTTCCATATGACCAACTTTTGGGATTTTCCAATATATTTAGTAGTGACAGGTGGAGTAATAGTATTTTGTCTAATTCGAAATTATGGATTTACAAAGATTACATTCTTACTTACCTTTATTAATGGAATTATTATTATTTTCATTTCCGAATTAGTAGCATTACCATTTACTCTTTCTTTTGATCAAATTTCAACTAATATACTAAGAACAAGCTCACATACACCTTTGTATCAATTTTTAATCTTGTGGGGATTGCCTATTATTCTTGCAATAGGATTTATATCTGAAACAGTAATAACATACAAAGTTATAAAGACAGAAAGAAAAATTAATAAAGGCTTTCTACTAGAGAATATTGTTTCTTATTTTCGTTCTATGAGTTTGTCCGATATATTTGTTTTAATACTTGTCTTGTGTGCAATGGGACTGCTTATTATTCCAGAGATTATATATGTAGAAGACATATATTCTGGTGATTATAAAAGAGCCAATACAATGTTTAAGTTGACATACCAGTCATTTATAATGTTTGGAATTTCTATTGGCTATATTTTTATAAAATTTTTTAAAGCTCAAAAGTTTTTATGGCAGAGAAAGTTCGCTTTAGTATGTTTTATCTTGTTTATTACAACACTGACTTACTTTCCAGTAGCTGTTAAAGATTGGTATGGTGATGTTAGTAAGCTTCAAAATTTCAAGGGACTAGATGCTTCTGCCTTTTTAGAAGATACTATGCCAGAGGATTATAAGGCTATAAACTGGATAAATGAGAACATAGAAAGTAAATCTGTAATTTTAGAAGCTAACTCTGAGAGTTATTCAGATTATCAAAGGATTTCGGTTTTTACAGGTCACACAACTGTCCTTGGTTGGTATACCCATGAATGGTTATGGCGTGGTGATACTGATGCCTTAAATGAAAGGGCAGCTGATATAAGTGCTATTTACACATCTAATGATATAGAAAAAGTAGGTAAGTTAATTAATAAATACAAGATTGAATATATTTATGTTGGTGAACTTGAACATGATAAATATGGTAGTATTGATGAGGTGTTTTTAGAATCATTAGGGGAAAAAGCATATGAAAGTTCATCCTCCTCAGTTTTAGACAGAAAAACATATATTATTAAACTTAATTAGTAATTGAAGTATATTATTTCATATGATGTGTTGAATTTAAAACTTTAATGTTGTAAAATAATTAATAAGTTTAATACTATATAAACTACATTGAGTTTTACTTAATCTTCGTTTTATAAAGAGGTTGAACAAATGAGAGTAATTTCGGGTACAGCAAAAAGTATACAATTGCTAACTTTAGATGGCGATACTACTAGACCAACTACTGATCGAATCAAGGAAACGTTATTTAATATGATTCAATTTGATATACCTAACTGTACTTTTTTGGATTTGTTTAGTGGTAGTGGAGCTATTGGAATTGAAGCTTTAAGCCGGGGAGCAAAGCAAGCAGTATTTGTTGATAAGAGCCCTAAGGCTATTAAGTGCATAAAAGAAAACATTAAAAGAACAAATTTTAAAGAACAAAGTAAGATTTTAAATACAGATGCTTTAAATTCTATACATAAGTTAGATAATTCGGGAAGACAATTTGATATTATATTTATAGATCCTCCTTATAATCAATCTTTTGAAAGAGATATTTTGAAAGAAATTTCTAGTTCTAAGCTTATGCATGATAAAAGTATTATAATTGTAGAAGCAGCAATTAAAACTGACTTTGATTACTTGGATGGTATTTCCTTATCTGTTTTTAGGGAAAAGAAATACAAGAATAATAAGCATGTATTTATTAATCGTATTTAATAGGGAGGTAATATGAGAATCGGTATATATCCTGGAAGTTTTGACCCTGTTACATTAGGGCATATAGATATAATAAAAAGAGCATCTAATTTAGTTGACAAGCTCTGTGTAGCAGTAATAAAAAACAAAAGAAAGAAATCACTTTTTACAACTTCAGAGCGTATAGATATGTTAAAGAAAGTAACAAAAGACATTCCTAATGTGGAAATTGAACATTTTAGTGGTTTAACTGTCGATTTGGCAGTGCAAAAGGATGCCAATGTAATTTTTCGTGGATTAAGGGCTGTAACAGACTTTGAGTATGAATTACAATTAGCCCAGACTAATCATAAATTAAATCCAGATATTGACACAGTTTTTTTAATAACTAATGTTGAATATGCTTATCTAAGTTCTAGCATTGTTCGGGAGATTGCAAGTTATAATGGAGCAATTGAAAGCTTTGTACCTGAGTCTATCGTAGATGAAATATATGATAAATACAAAAGAGGAGAGAGTGAATATGGCCACAAATAGAATTGAACAATTAATTGAAGACATATACGAATTTGTTGAAAGTTGCAAGATGCAACCATTTTCAACTACAAAAGTTATTGTTCCAAAAGATGAATTATATGACTTGCTAGACGAACTTAGACTAAGCACTCCAGAAGAGATAATAAGATATAAGAAGATTTTAGTTAATCGTGATGCTATTTTTGCAGATGCAGAAAAAAAAGCTAATGATATTATTAATGATGCTGACAATAGGGCACTTTCTATGATTAATGAACACGAAATTATGCAAAAGGCTTATGATCAGGCAAATGAGATGGTTAGTAAAGCTACGGCTGAAGCTGACAGACTTTTATCAGAGGCTAATTACGAATCAAATCAAATTAGAACAAGTTCTTTAGCTTATACTGAGGACTTACTAAATCGTGTTGAAACACTTGTTTCTAACGCTTTTACTCAATCAAGTAAAGACTATGAAGTTTTAACAAATAACTTAAAAAGCACATTAGAACTTATTAATGATAATAAAGAAGAATTAGCAATTCCGGACAAGGAAGAAGATGTACAAGAAGAGGAATATCAAGAGGATTTTAATCCAGATTTAGAAGGTCATGATGATAAGTTTGAAGAGTATGAAAAATACGAAGATTATGAAGATTATGATGATTATGATTTTGATGAAGACACTTTTCTTAAAGATATAGACTAGTGTATAATATAGCTAATATAGTTGCTATCAACATATGAATTATTTTGTTTTTAAAATATATAACAATAGATAGTCTTGAA
This sequence comes from uncultured Lachnospiraceae bacterium, assembly GCA_964544535.1. Lineage (GTDB taxonomy): Bacteria > Bacillota > Clostridia > Lachnospirales > Lachnospiraceae > JAAYRG01. Next base: position 4,307 of record CAZJCV010000004.1, read on the forward strand.
TTGTTAATTACACTATTTGTCTGTGCTAAAGCAGATAAGCCGCCAAAGGCAGTAATTGCAGCAATCAAGACTATTTTTATGTTTATATTATCAAAATTGCTACTGATATGACTAATACCAGTGGTAATTTCTAAGAGGGAAATTGAAAAAAATTTGATATATGAACTGATGAAATTTGATGCCAAAATAATTCTAGCTGGAATTGAAAATAGTATTATATAAGCACCTACTTTTGTAATCACTTCAAAACTATCCATTATTGCTGTATCAAATATTGAAAAGTCAAATTTAATTGAAGTTTTTCCTTGAGATAATGGAAGCTTTAATTCTTGAATAGTAACATAATAATTCTTACTAAAAATATTTTTGATAAGGGGAATTAGTTTGAAATATATTAAAGCAGCAAGAATACCACTAATATAATTAATAAGCAATAAATGAAAGCGAACAGAGGGCATATGTAACTGAGAAACTGCAATATAAGTCATTATAAATATAGGACTAGGATTGTTGGAAAAGCTTAGTATATATTGTCCTTCATTTACATCAAGTTCATTTGAGTTCACTAAATCAGATATAGCTTTTGCACTAACGGGTATTCCTGATAAAAAGCCAATTAAGACAGGGTAACAAGCATTAGGACTTAGACGAAAAAAACCACGGAAGATAGGATACAGAAACTTTCCCAAAATATTTGCAATACCTGTGTTAATAATTAAATTAGAAATAATCATAAATGGTAAAAGTGTAGGTAGTACAGTGTTGAACCAAAGTAAAAGACCATCTTTTGCCCCTTCAAAAGAAGGAAGAGGAAATAATATAATAAGAAAAGCGAATAAGATTATAATTGCTCTAGGAAGCCATTTGTTTTTGTTTTCCTCAATAGTATCTGCTGATAAAATTTTAAAAGACATGGAGTTCCCCCATTAACATACATTAATATAATTTATTTTAATGAAGGCTAATATATGCCATGATTTGCTTTTAAACAATTTCTAGTCCATGACTAAATTCATTCTTTATTGAATAGCCAAATTTTTCATAAGCAATTAAGTTATATAAGTCAGCTGCAAAGATATCCTCATTAAGCATTTTTAGTTCAATATCAGAGAGTGTATTATAACTTTCGCTTAACTTTGTAATTATTGGTATTCTTGAACTGGATTTAATATCACTGATTAGTTTTGTTGCCCTTTTATTAAAACCAAGTAGTCTTGCATACTGAACATAATTATTATTGTTATATAAATCTAAGTTTTTATTTTTTAAATTTAGTAAGATATGAATAAGAGACCTATTAATTCTAGTAAGGGTCCATTGCTTTGACTTTACTTCTTTTGCAAATCTAGAAAAATTGTAGGTAACAAAATCAGAATTTTTAATTCTGTTAGCTAAATCACTAGATATATCAACATATTCAGTTAAGGATTCCTTGCTTTCCTGTAATAATTTGTGTTTAAGTAATTGTGAGAAGTCATTTCGATAGATTGGAAATGTTTTATTATATTCATCTTCTAAAACATTAAAGCTTGCACTTGGTAGGTGAGGTTTAATTATATTGATTTTAGACTTTCCTGATATGGTCTTGCGTACAGCAGTAGCAGAACTTATTGAATGTATGTTTTTCTTTAGGTTCAAATTAGGTTCGTGGTAAGTTGACTCAATCCTTGGAACTGTAACAGGAATAATATTACTATTCAACTCTAAAAGAGCTTTTATATATTCAATTCCCAAGATATTGTTAGGAGAGGAGATAATACTACTATCAATTGTTGGGTTATTTTTTTTGATTGCTATTTGTCTAGCTTCTGGAAAAGTGATACCGTTTTTCATAAGTGTGTTAATATCTTTATTATATTCAATGGAGTTATTATTAAGATAGTTTGCAACAGATGTTAAACTATCAATATCTCCAGACTCGCTTCCAAAACAAACATAATCAACAAGGCCAAGTTGTTCAAGAAGAGAAATTGCCCCTAAAGAAAAATATTGTGCACTTGCAGTAGAATATATTACAGGTAATTCAAATACTAAATCGGCAAAAGATTCCAGGGCTGCCTTAGTTCTGGAGTATTTATTAATAATTGAAGGAGCTCCTCTTTGAACGAAGTTACCACTCATAACGACAATCACATAATCTGCATCAGTTTGTTTTTTAGCTTCGAGTATGTGATGCTTATGTCCATTATGAAACGGATTATATTCTGCTATTATCCCTACAACCTTCATGTTAATAACCAAGCCTTTCTTTAGGTGTTTGCTTTATATACTATTATAATAATGTAAGATTTACAAGATTGAACTGATATTTTAAGAAAAAAGCAAATATTAGTGAATATGATACTTGTTAAAGGATGATAATTGAATTATAATAAGGTTTGGATTTAAATGTTTAATACACATTACTATATATAACAAGATAAAGAGGCACATGGAAGGAGATAATAATGAGTTTCATTGAGAACATTAAGAAAAGGGCTGTGGAGAACAAAAAGACTATAGTTCTACCAGAGACAGAAGATAGTCGTATTTTAGAGGCTGCTTCCCTAATATTAAAAGAGGGAATAGCGAACATTGTATTATTAGCAAATGAAAAAGAAGTTTTAGCAAATTGTAAGTTTGACCTTTCTAAGGCAAGTTTTATTGAACCGTCAGCATCAGAAAAGCTTGATGATTATGTTAATCTGCTTTTTGAACTTAGAAAGCATAAAGGGATGACAGAAGAACAAGCAAGAGAAATACTAACCAGCAATTATTTATATTTTGGGGTAACAATGGTTAAGGCTGGTGATGCAGATGGCATGGTAGCAGGTGCAATTAATTCGACATCTGATGTTTTAAGACCTTCACTACAAATCCTGAAAACTGCTCCAGGAACAAAACTTGTTTCTGCATTTTTTGTAATGGTTGGACCTAATCCTGATTTTGGTTCAAATGGTACATTCGTTTTTGCTGATTCTGGCTTAAATCAAAACCCTAACGCTGAGGAACTAGCAGTAATTGGTGGTAGTTCAGCAAAAAGTTTTGAATATTTAGTTAAAGATGAACCTATGGTAGCATTTTTATCACATTCAACAAAGGGAAGTGCTAAACATCCTGATGTCGATAAAGTTGTTAAAGCAACAAGCCTTGCAAAAGAACAGTACCCAGATTATAAGATTGATGGTGAATTTCAAATTGATGCAGCAATAGTATCAGAAATAGGTAAAAGCAAGGCACCAGATAGTGAAATTGCAGGAAAAGCAAATGTGCTTGTTTTCCCTGATTTAGATGCAGGTAATATAGGATATAAACTAGTACAAAGATTAGGAAATGCTGATGCTTATGGACCAATAACTCAAGGTATTGCAAAGCCTGTTAATGACTTATCTAGAGGGTGTAGTGCAGAAGATGTTGTAGGCGTTGTTGCTATTACTGCTGTACAAGCTGCAATGTATGATTAATTTTAGATTATTATAGTTATATCATAAACAAAAGAATGTTGATATAACATTAACATAGAGATAAGTAATAATAAAAACAAAGGAGATTTGTCAATGAAAGTTTTAGTAATTAATTGCGGTAGTTCATCATTAAAATACCAACTAATTGATACAGTTACGAAAAGTGCAACAGCAGTTGGTATATGTGAAAGAATAGGTATTGACGGAAGAATAAAACACACACCAGTAGGTGGAGAAAAGGTAATGAAAGATTCACCTATGCCAGACCATGAAAATGCAATTAAATTAGTTCTAGAGGCTCTAATAGATGATAATCATGGTGTTATTGACTCATTAGATGAGATTGGGGCAATTGGTCATAGGGTTGTTCATGGTGGTGAAAAATTTGCATCGTCAACTGTTATTACTGATGAAGTAATAGAAGCAATTAAAGAATGTAATGATTTGGCTCCTCTTCATAACCCTGCCAACCTAACTGGTATTAGTGCATGTAAAAAGATAATGCCTGATGTTCCAATGGTAGCTGTGTTTGATACAGCATTTCATCAGACTATGCCAGGAAAGGCATTTTTATATGGACTTCCATATGAATATTATGAAAAAGATAAAATTAGAAGATACGGATTTCATGGCACAAGTCATGATTTTGTATCCAAGAGGACATGTGAGTTTTTAGGTTTAGATAAGGATAATTCCAAAGTTATTGTATGTCACTTAGGAAATGGTGCTAGTATTTCAGCAGTTTTAAATGGGGTTTCAATTGATACAAGCATGGGAATGACACCACTTGAAGGGTTGATTATGGGAACAAGAAGTGGAGATATTGATCCTGCAATTATTGCTCATATTATGAAGAAAGAAAACAAAACTATAGATGAAGTTCAAAATATATTAAACAAAGAATCAGGTGTATATGGTTTGTCTGGTCTTTCTAGTGACTTTAGAGATCTTGAAGAAGCTTCTGATAATGGTAATGAGCGAGCAAGTATAGCAAGAGATGTATTTTGCTATCGTGTTGCCAAATATATAGGTTCATATGTTGCAGCCATGAATGGTGTAGATGCAATTGCATTTACTGCTGGAGTAGGTGAGAATGACTGGTATGTTCGTAAAGAAACTTGTTCATATTTAGGCTATTTGGGAATAACTATTGATGAAGAAAAAAACAGTGAAAGACAAAAGGAAATTATAATTAGTACAGAAGATTCAAAAGTTAAAGTTTGTATGATTCCAACCAATGAGGAATTAGCTATAGCTAGAGAAACTGTGGCATTAATTAAATAAAAAGTATTTGACAAATTAAACGTAGATGACTATAATTATAAGAGTGTAATTTTGTACTAGATTGGAGATTGATATGATTATTAATTTATCTGAAATTATGTCAGTAAAAGGTCAAGTTAAGAATATCCAAGCTCCATTCGAACTAAAGAGCATCACATATAGTGGTATGGAATGCTTGGTTGAAAGAAGTTCACAAATCGATCTTACTATTTCTCACACTGCTGAGAGAAAAGTTGAGATTGAAGGTGAAACGGAAGTTGATTTATTAATTTTGTGTAATAGATGTCTTAGAGATGTAAAAGTGCCTTTTAAAATTAAGTTTTTCGAGAAGTTAGACTTTAACCTCGAGGATGAAGACGCAGTTAATAAACTTAAAGATGTTAATTATTTAAATGAATATGATTTGGATTTAGATTTATTGGTTCAAAATGCAATTATACTAGACTTTCCCATGAAGGTTCTTTGTAGTAATGATTGCAAAGGCCTTTGCAATAGCTGTGGAACAAATCTAAATAATGGCTTATGTGATTGTGAAAGCACAAGTTTAGACCCACGTATGGCAGCTATCCAAGATATATTCAATGAATTTAAGGAGGTGTAATCATGGGAGCAATCGGTCCAAAGAATAAATCTTCAAAGTCAAGAAGAGATAAACGTAGGGCAAACTGGAAAATGTCAGTGCCTAATCTTGTTGAATGTAGTAAATGTGGTGCTTTATCTATGCAACATAGAGTTTGTAAAGCATGTGGTTCATATAATAAAAGAGAAATTATTGAGTCTAATTAAAGTGTCAAATACAATTAAAAGCCATCAATATTTGATTATATAATCAAGTAATGATGGCTTTTTACTTTTTTAACTACCGCCAGGACCATCTCGACGAGGCCTATCATCAGGTCTTACTTCGTTTCTTGATTTGTTTTCTTGTTTTGCCCTATTAGTGGAGTTAGTATTGTTTAAATTTTTACCTGCTTTTTTAGAACGATTTTGACTTTTGTTCTTTGCCATAAATAATCTCCTTTATTAAAATAATAATACTTGTATATAAATATTATTGATTAAAAAAAAGAAAATTATTCATATAAATGAATAAAAACCAATTTATCTGTTTTTTTCATTATTATAAGATATGGTAGAATGTAGCAGGGAGTTTAACCAGTTGTTGAAATCCTTAGGGGACTTTAATATAGTGTCTAATTCAACATAAGTATACGAAGTAGTAGGTGTTGCTTTAACACGAAACTTTTTATCTACATATATTGCTAGGCTTTTATGAATGGCCATATCTTCTTCTGGAAGATAGTAATATTCTTTATAATTTTCAAAGTAGTATTTGAGCTTATTATTAAAAAGTGCTACATCCACAACTATAAAATTTTCTTTTATTTTAATAATAGATTCTGTATTATTGTTTGAAGATGCTGATAGTTGAATTTCAAAAGGGAAGTTATAATTAACTTGAATGTTGATTAAAAAAGATTTATCCTTTACTTTGATTTTTGAGTCAAGAATATCATCTTCTTTAACTCCATATTTAAATAAATCAATATAAGTTAGAATTTCACTAACCTCCAATAATCCTAGCAAGTCCTCATAATTATGCAATAATAATATTTCTGCTAAATCATTAGCTGAAACTTTACTTCTTTCTTGTTTCGGCTTATAATTTGTTGTATATTTATCACTCATTAGTTTTTCATATTGGCATCTGCCAACAAATTGTGAGTACATGCTTATTAATTCTCCACCAGAATACTTGTCATCTCTTTTAAAACCCAAATAATATTCTAAGGTTTTAAGTTTAAGGTTTGGAAAGGGGAAAATCTTTCTGTAAGGACTAATTTTTTGATACAGGTCAACACTATCAATGTTTGAGAATGGAACTTCCAAATCATACAATTTATACTTGTAAGTTAGATATGGTATATCGAAACCATTCCCATTATAGTGTATAATACGTTTATATGATTTTATTTTATTAGTAAATAAATTCAGTAATTTAACTTCTTGATTTGGATCTTTAAGAAGCCATTGGGTAAGGTGCCAACTATTATTGTGATAGTAGATCAATCCAATTAAGTATAAGTAAGAAGTCTTTGGAGAAAGACCAGTTGTTTCAATATCAAAGAATATAATTTCATCTATATTAAAAGGTTTATTTATAGAGTAAAGAATATTATTATTTAGTTTTTTGTTTATGTTTATCATTTTAAATGTTTCCTTTACTAATAGATTAACAATACTATTTGTTTTAGACATATTTATTATTATTTTATACGTATATTATCAAGATTACAAGTTGTTTATGGAGGTTGCTTGTGTATAAAGAATTGTTTGAAGAAGGAATAAAAGGAACAAAAAAAATAAGATTTAGTGGGCTACTTCGTATTGTTTTAGTTGCCTTATTAGTTTTATTGCAATTACTAACAATGTTTTTCTTTACATATTGGTTACGAGGAAACTTTGTTTTTATTTACCTAACAGTAGAACTTATTAGTATGCTTTTAGGTGTTTTTCTTGTGAACGTATATAGGAATTCATCTTATAAAATTGCTTGGTTATGTATTTTTTTAATATTTCCTTTAACAGGCCATATTATGTTTCTTTTATGGGGTAACAGATATTCTAAAAAAATAATGGAAAGAAAAATTACAAAAACAATAGTTCAAAGTTCTTCAATTTATTTAAAACAAGATGAAAATATTAGAAATGAATTTAAAATTAAAAAGCCAAATCAAAATAAAATCTCTGTTTACTTAGAAAACCATCAATTTCCTTTATTTAAAAACAATATTATTGATTATTATCCTTTTGGAGAAGATGTTTTCAAGGCTATTTTTGATGATATAAAAAATGCAAAAAAATTTATATTAATTAATTTTTATATTGTTGCCCAAGGTATACTTTATGACACTTTATTTGACTTATTAACTCAAAAAGTAAAAGAGGGGGTTGAAGTTAAATTTATGTGTGATGATTTTGGTGCTTCTTTACGTACACCAAAGGATTTTAAGAAGAATCTTGAAAAAAATGGCATTGAAGTAGCTATGTTTAATCCTATTCATAAACACACAGACAGGCTCTATCTTAATTATCGAAGTCATCAAAAGATAATTGTGGTAGATGGAGATATTGCTTATACAGGTGGAGTTAATTTAGCAGACGAATATGCAAATTTGGTCGACAGATTTGGAGTGTGGAAAGACACAGCAGTTAGGGTAAAAGGAGAAGCAACATGGGGATTTACAGTTATTTTCTTTCAGATGTGGGAGTTGTGTGGAAAATCACCAAAGTTAGACTATAATAAGTATAGACCAGGAAAGGAATTTGATCAAAATGATGTTTTTTGCCATGTTATATCAGATGGACCAGCAAATAATCCTGAAAATCCAATTGAGAGCTTGTATAGACAAATTATTTATAATGCTAAGGAATATCTATATATAGCAACGCCATATCTAGTTATCGAAGATGACTTAAAGGAATCACTAGTAACTGCTGCAAAATCAGGAATAGATGTGAGAATTATCACCCCATATATACCAGACAAAAAGAATGTGAAACTTCTCACTGAGTATAATTATGGTCCTCTTTTAGAAGGTGGTGTTAAAATACTAGAGTACAAGCCAGGCTTTATTCATAGTAAAATGATTATTAATGAACAATGCGGGATAGTAGGAACTATTAATATGGATTATAGGAGTTTTTATCTTCATTATGAATGCGGCTTATTTATGTGTGATAAAGATATTATAAGTCGTATTTATGATGATTTTATAACTACCATGGAAGTTTGTGTTGAGGTGGATTATGAAGACTGGAAAAACAGATCTTGGTTTTTAAAATCCTATCAATATGTATTGAACTTGTTTTCAACCTTGATATAATTAATATAGGACTAAACTTGTTGACATGTAGAAAGGGATAGTGTATTAGGATGATAGGATATATAACAGGAGAATTAATAACAGTTTCAAAAGATGGTATTATAATAGAACAAGGTGGGATTGGTTATGAACTTATGATACCCAGCTCAGCCATTAACAACTTACCAAGTCCTGGATACCAAGTAAAGGTTTACACGTATCTTCATGTAAGAGAAGATATTCTTGCCTTATATGGTTTTTTGTCGCAAGATTACTTAGAGGTTTTTAAATTATTAATAACAGTAAGTGGCATTGGACCTAAAGTTGCTCTAGGAGTTTTGTCAGTGCATACACCTGATGATTTACGTTTTGCAATATTATCTGAAGATGTTAAAATAATTACAAAGGCTCCAGGCATTGGCCCTAAGACAGCCAAAAAAATAATATTAGAGTTGAAGGACAAGTTTAAGTTAGATGAAAGCTTTGAGTCTAGAATTGCAAATAGTGAAAATGCAACAAGTTCAAATATAGTGCGAGTAAGAGAAGAAACTTTAGAAGCTTTACTAGTACTTGGTTATTCTAGAACAGATGCAAGTAATGCAGTAAGAAGTATAGAAATTGATGATGAAACAACAGCGGAAGATGCTTTGAAACAGAGTTTAAGAAGCTTATTTTAAAATATGATAGATGGTAGGTACTTATGGAAAGAAGGATTATTACAACAGAAATTTTAGAAGAAGATAAAATGATTGAAAATGAATTACGTCCAGCTAAGCTAGATGATTATATTGGGCAAAGTAAAATCAAGAGTAATCTTAAAGTATACATAGAAGCAGCTAAGCAAAGGGATGAATCCCTAGATCATGTGCTTTTATATGGTCCGCCTGGACTTGGAAAAACAACTCTTGCAGGAATTATTGCTAATGAAATGGGTGTTAATATCAAGATAACATCAGGACCCGCAATTGAAAAGCCAGGAGAAATGGCTGCAATTCTTAACAACCTTAATGAGGGTGATGTGTTATTTGTTGACGAGATTCATAGGTTAAACAACCAAGTGGAGGAATTGTTATATCCAGCTATGGAAGACTTTACTATAGATATTATTATTGGCAAAGGGGCTGCATCCAAGTCTATTCGTTTGGATTTACCCAAGTTTACATTGGTTGGTGCCACTACAAGGGCTGGAATGTTAACACCGCCTTTAAGAGATAGATTTGGAGTTGTAAATCGCCTAGAATTCTACAGCATAGATGAGTTAAAAGATATAATTACAAGATCTGCTAAAATTTTTAATATAGAAATTGATAAAGAAGGTGCTAATGAGCTTTCAAGAAGATCGAGAGGAACACCAAGACTTGCAAATCGTCTACTTAAAAGAGTTAGAGATTTTGCTCAAGTAAAATATGATGGTAAAATAACAAAAGAAGTAGCTGACAAGTCCTTAAATTTACTTGAAGTAGATAAGTTGGGTCTTGACAATACTGATAGGGAAATACTCACTACAATGATTGAAAATTTTAATGGTGGACCAGTTGGAATTGAAACAATTTCCACGACTATAGGTGAAGACCAAGGTACTATTGAAGAGGTATATGAACCTTATTTGGTACAGAATGGATTAATCTTACGAACTCCAAGGGGTAGAGTAGTCTCAGACCTTACTTATAAGCACCTAGGGATTAATCGGGAATAATTCAACTTATGCTTGTAAAGACTGTTTTAATCGTTTATAATAGTTAAAGAATGTATGATTCGACAAATACTTAATTGGGGTGAGTTTGTGAATAAGAAAAATACAATTGAAGTAATAATCAATAATAAGCAATACACTTTAAGTGGCTATGAAAGCGCAGAGTATTTGCAAAAAATTGCCTCTTATATTAACAGAAAGTATAGTGAATATAAAAAGAAGGACGTTTTCAAACATCTTGATAAAGATATGAGGAATGTTCTAATTGAAATCAACATAGCAGATGATTTTTTTAAAGCTAAGGAACAAATTGAAGATATTCAAGCTAAAAATGAAGAGAATAATACGGAGATTTATAACTTGAGACATGAACTTGTTTCAACGCGTTCAGAACTAGAAACTTTACAAGAGGAAATTAGAAACCTAAAAAAAGAGTTATTAGAAGAGCAAAAAAAGCTTATTCGTCTAGAAAAACGTAGGTAATAATGTTATACACAAACTGATAGACGATTATATGATCTAATCCGCATAGATGAGACTATAATGTCTTTCTAGGCGGTTTTTTATTTAAGAGGAGATATACATGAAGAAAGTTGAAATTTTATCGCCAGCAGGCTCGATAGAAAGCCTGCAAGCTGGAATTGCAGCAGATTGTGATGCTATTTATATAGGAGGAAGCAAATTTGGAGCTAGAGCTTATGCTGATAACCCTGACAAAGACATGTTACTTCAGGCCATAGACTATACTCATTTACATGATAAAAAATTGTACTTAACTATTAACACTTTACTTAAAAATAATGAATTAAAAGAAGAATTATATGATTATTTATATAAATATTATATTTATGGAATTGATGCCGTAATTGTTCAAGATATGGGAGCTTTACATTTTATTCATAATAACTTTCCTAACTTGCCCATACATGCAAGTACTCAAATGACACTTACCATGGCCGAGGGTGCAAATGTTTTAAAAGATTATGGTGTCACTAGATTTGTACCTTCAAGAGAGTTAAGCATGGAAGAAATAAAAGATATTAGAAGAAAAACGGACTTAGAAATAGAAGTATTTATTCATGGTGCGCTTTGTTATTCTTATTCAGGCCAGTGCTTAATGTCTAGTATGTTTGGAGGAAGAAGTGGTAACAGAGGTAGATGTGCTCAACCTTGTAGGATGCCTTATGCTTTAGGGACTAATGATAAAGCAAAATATATTATTAGTCCAAAAGATATTTGTAGTCTAGATTTAATCCCAGATTTAATGGACACAGGAATCGATTCCTTTAAAATTGAAGGTCGCATGAAGCGTCCAGAATATACCGCTATTACAACTTATACTTATAGAAAGTATGTGGATAAATATTTAGACTTAGGTAGAGAAAAATACGAAAGATATATAAGTGATAATAAAAAAGAATATAATCAAGATAAGATAAATTTGCTGGATATTTACAACAGGGGTGGATTCTCTAAGGGGTATTTTTATAATAGAAATGGTAGAAGTATGATTACATTAGATAAGCCTAATCATAGTGGAGTCTTAGTTGGTTCTGTTTCTAAAGTAGATAAGAGCCATGTTTGGATTGAGCTCAAAGAGGATGTAAACAAAGGTGATGTTCTTAAAATCGTAGGAAGTAAGAAAAACACTTTAAATAATGAGCTAGAAAGTTACTCACAAAACAATAACTATGAATACACTACAGGAGTAGAACAAAAATCAGGTTCAATAATCAGTAGTAAATATGATAGAAGAGTTTATTTAAAAGAAGGAGATTTAGTCTTTAGGATTAGAAATAACAAATTAATAAATTGTATTAATGATAAGTTTATTAAAAAAGAGCCCAAGATTTTAATTGATGCAATAGTTGATGTTAATGTGGGGGAAAAACTGAAGATAGAACTAAGAAGTGGCGATATAGTATCTAGATATACTGGACCAATAATTGAAGAGGCTTTGAATCAGCCAATGTCTTATGAAAAAATTAAGAAACAAATCATGAAAATTAATGATACTAATTTCAATTTTAATAATTTGGATATTAATATAAAAGGCCAAGCATTTATAGCAGTAAGTAAACTAAATGAGGCTAGAAGAAATGCTATAGAAAAGCATGAAAATGATTTAATAGCTAGATTTCATAGAAAGACTAATTTAAAAAGAGAAGAAGTAAAGGAATATAGTAGAAAAAAGATCAGTACTAGTAATAGTAAAATAGGAATTCACACACTAATTCATACTGAAGAACAACTGTATGAAGTGGCTATCCATCCTGAAGTTTCGGCGGTCTATATAGATAGTGACATTTCAAGCCTTGATCAAATCTTTAAATATTTTACTTATATAAAAAAGACAGGGAAAAAAGCATATCTTTATATGCCACATATATTCCGTAAAAGAAGTTATGAGTATTTTTTAAACCACTTGCAGGAAGATAAAAACATATTAAATCATAATGATATAGATGGTTATGTTATTCGTAACTTGGAGGAATACAGTTTTTTGACTAAGCATCATAAATTTAATGAGTCTAGTAAAGAAATAATAACAGACTACAATCTTTATGTTATGAATGAAAAAGCAATGTTAATGTGGAAGGAACTAGGTGTAGCTAATCTTACGGCACCCTTAGAACTTAATAGGCATGAATTATTGGATTTAAAGGGCATATATGAAAACATAATTGTTTATGCTAGAATACCTTTAATGGTTACTGCCCAATGTCTAGAAAAGACAGCAAGTAATATTCAATTAGTTGATCGTCAAAATGTAAAGTTTCCAGTAAAAAGAAACTGCAGACATTGCTATAATACAATATATAATAGTTTACCCTTATCTTTGCTAAAAAACGCTACAGAGATATTAGATATGAAAGCTAAAAATATTAGACTAGATTTTACCATAGAGACAAAAGAAGAAACAAGTTTAATATTAAGTAAGTTTATTCAAGCTTATTATTATGGAGACTTGTCTATAAAAGCTTTAAAAGATACAACTCGTGGTCACTTTAATCGTGGGATAAAATAAAGAGGTATAACTTATGAACTTTATGATTACCAATATTTCAAAATATATAACAATTATTTTTATTGCAATCTATACTTATTATGGGTTTCGTTCTTTTGCAATAGAAGATGATAAAAAAAGAAAAAAACTATACAATAAAATGGTTTTTATAATATTGCTTATCCATTTAATATCTTATTTTGCTTTATATATTAATATAAAAAACGATAAAATAATTGCTTTATATCTTGCTGAATTAGCTGTTTTTCTTCTAACATTTTTTTTATATCAGTGGGTATATCCAAACTTATCAAGACTACTTTTAAACAATGTAATGATATTTATTATGACAGGTTTAGTTGTTTTAACAAGACTGTCATTTGATAAGGCATTAAAGCATTTTATTTATGTGACTATTGCTTTTACAATAAGCATTTTTATACCTTTGATTATTGCCAAGCTAAAAGTAATTACAAAATTAGGATGGTTATACGTAATATTAGGTATTTTTGCACTCTTGTCTGTTTCAATTTTTGGCTATAACTATCGTGGAGCGCAAAACTGGATTTCTATATTAGGCTTTTCCTTTCAACCATCAGAATTTGTAAAAATTTTATTTGTATTTGCTGTTGCTGGCTTGTTATCATACAGTACAAAGTTTTTGCATATTGTTAAGGTTACATTTTTAGCTGCAATTTATGTATTAATTTTAGTATTACAAAAAGATTTAGGTGGGGCCTTAATTTTTTATATTACTTATCTTATGATGTTATATGTCGCATCTAAGAAAGTAATTTATTTTTTTTCGGGTTTGCTTGCAGGGACAGCAGGTTCTTATGTCGCTTACGGTTTGTTTGGGCACGTAAGAATACGTGTTTTAGCTTGGCAAGATCCATTTCTTGTAATAGACAATGAAGGGTTCCAAGTTTCTCAATCCTTGTTTGCAATGGGAACAGGTGGATGGTTTGGAATGGGGCTTACACAGGGTATGCCTGAGAGTATTCCAATAGTAGATAGTGACTTTATATTTCCAGCTATTTCAGAAGAAATGGGAGGAATATACGCACTTTGTTTGATTTTGATTTTTATAACAACCTTAGTTTTTTCTTATAATATTTCTTCAAGAATTCAAGGAGGATTTTACAAACTATTAGCTCTTGGACTAACTTCTGTGATTGCATTTCAAGCATTTTTATCAATAGGAGGAGCCACTAAATTCATTCCATCAACTGGAGTAACATTACCATTTATAAGCTATGGTGGTAGTTCAATATTAAGTTGTATAATAATGTTTGCTATTATTCAAGGATTATTTATTTTAAATCAAGATAGGATTGAAAAAAATGAAAAAACAAAACAAAACAAGAAAGAATGATGATTCAACTCAAATAATAGGTGTTGCTTATATTATGATAGGTTTATTTGCTTTAGTAATAGCCTATTATACTTTTTTTATGTTTGTTAAAAGTGAAGATGTTATAAATAATTCATATAACAAGAGACAAGATTTATTGGCGGAACAAATAGTAAGGGGAAGTATTAAATCATCTGATGGAAAAACTCTTGCTAATACGGTTGAAAAAGATGATGGCAAGGAAGAACGTATATATCCTTATGGTGATTTGTTTGTTCATGTAATAGGACGTTTTTCTAAAGGAAGGACAGGCGTAGAGTTGAGTGAAAACTTTAGATTACTCACGTCAAATACTAATGGGCTAAAAAAAATATTTATGGATGTTACGGGTCAAAAAAACATAGGAGATAGTGTTGTAACAACCTTAAATTATGATTTGCAAAAAGCAGCATATGATGGATTGGCTAATAATAAGGGAGCAATAATTGTTATAGAACCTTCTTCAGGGAAAATTTTAGCAATGGTGTCTAAGCCAACTTATGATCCGAATAATATCGACAATATTTGGGACGACGTAAAAGATGATAATAATAAAGCTTTAGTGAATAGGGTTACAAGTGAAGCTTATCCACCAGGTTCAATATTTAAAATTGCTACTGTTTTAGAATATATTAGAGAAAACCCTAATTATAATAATTATAGCTATGAATGTGATGGAACTTATACAGGTAAATCTACCAAGATTACTTGTGGAAAAGCTCATGGAACTGTTGATTTAAAAGAGTCATTAGCAGTTTCTTGTAATACATCTCTAGCTAATATAGGTTCAAGCCTATCCGATAAAGCTTTCAAAAAAACATTGACCTCATTAAAACTTGACACATTTTTACCGGATGATTTAGATTTTAATCATCCTTACACAGCTATAGGACAAGGGGATATAAAGGTTACTCCTATGCAAATGGCTGAGTTGATTTCGGCTATTGCAAATGGTGGAGTATTAATGACTCCTTATGTAGTGGATCATATTGAAAATGCAGATGGCTTAAATGTTAAAAAATTTACACCCGAGATTAGTGGAAGAATGCTAGAAACAGGGGAAGCAGAGGTTTTAACAAAGCTTATGTCTGAGGTTATAAATTCAGGAACTGCCAAATCCTTAAAAAACGACTTATACTCAGTGGCAGGAAAAACTGGAACAGCAGAGAATAAAATTGACAACAAGGCACATTCATGGTTTGTAGGCTTTGCAAATACAGACAAACCAGAAATAGCTTTAGTTATAATTGTTGAAAATGCTGGCAGTGGTTCAAAGAATGCAGTTCCAATTGCAAAAGATATATTTGATGCATATTATACTAAGTAGTGATGTCTTTATTATCTTGAATAATAATTATTAATGTTCTATAATTATAGAAATTGAGATTGTAAGATAATAAACACCAAGAACAGGAGGAATTGCAATGGTTGAAGCAACGAGCTGTGGCGGTGTAGTTATATTCAGAGGAAAGATTTTGCTACTGTATAAAAACTATAAAAACAGATATGAAGGTTGGGTTTTACCAAAAGGCACAGTGGAAGAAGGGGAAGAGCACAAGGAAACAGCTATAAGAGAAGTAGAAGAAGAGACTAAAGCAAGAGCTTCAATAATTAAATATATTGGTAAAAGTCAGTATTCATTCAACACGCCGTATAACAAGGTTGTAAAAGATGTACACTGGTATTTAATGAAAGCTGGGAGTTATTATAGTAAACCACAAAAAGAAGAATTCTTCATGGATTCAGGCTACTATAAATATAATGAAGCATATCACTTGTTGAAGTTTAGTAATGAAAAGCAAATATTGGAAAAGGCATATAAAGAATATGTTGAATTAAAAAGAGATAATATGTGGTAAATTTAAAAGCCGTTTTTACTAGCGTGATATAATAGGCTTGCTATTAAAAAAAAACTATGGTATAATTCTCATGTTAAAAAAAACACGTATATTGATTATTAACTTGGTGCCTTAAGTGGTCTGTTAAGTAGTGATATATACGGAAGAAAAACCAAATGGAGGAATTAAAATGAGTGTTATAACAATGAAACAATTATTGGAGGCAGGTGTACATTTTGGTCACCAAACTAGAAGATGGAATCCAAAGATGGCTGAGTACATCTACACAGAGAGAAATGGTATATATATCATTGATCTTCAAAAAACAGTAGGATTGATTGAAAATGCATACAAAGCAGTAAAAGATATTGTGGCTGATGGTGGAAAGGTTCTATTTGTTGGAACAAAAAAGCAAGCACAAGATTCAATTAAAGCTGAAGCACTTCGATGTGGAATGTTTTATGTAAATGAAAGATGGTTAGGTGGAATGCTAACTAACTATAATACGATTAAAAGCAGAATTCGTAGATTAAGAGACATTGAAACTATGTCTGAAGATGGAACTTTTGATGCCTTACCTAAGAAGGAAGTTATACAACTTAAGAAAGAATGGGATAAACTTGAGAGAAACTTAGGTGGAATCAAAGACATGAATGGCTTACCTGATATAATTTATGTTGTAGATACTAAGAAAGAAAGAATATGTATTCAAGAAGCTCACACATTAAAGATACCATTAATAGGTATTGCTGATACAAACTGTGATCCTGAAGAATTAGATTATGTTATTCCGGGTAATGATGATGCTATAAGAGCACTTAAGTTAATTACTTCTACGATAGCTGATGCAGTTATTGAAGCAAATCAAGGAGCTCAATTAAATGCAGAAGCAGAAGCAGAAACAAAGGCAGAAACAAAGCCAGAAGAAGTTAAAGCATAATTAAGAGGAAGCAGATACTTCGAATTATAAATGTAATTAGTAAATCATATTAATGGAGGTATACAATGAAAATTACAGCTAAAATGGTAAAAGAATTACGTGAAAAAACAGGTGCAGGTATGATGGATTGTAAAAAGGCTCTTGCTGCAACTGATGGAGATATGGATAAAGCAGTTGATTATCTTAGGGAAAAAGGCCTAGGAGCGGCTGAGAAAAAAGCAGGAAGGATTGCTGTAGAAGGTGTTGCCGCTGTTAAAGTATCAGAAGATGGCAAGGCTGGAGCTATAGTTGAAATCAATACAGAAACTGATTTTGTTGCTAAAAATGAAAAGTTTTTAGATTACGTTAATGAAGTAGTTGAACAAGTAAGTAAAACTACAGCTACTGATATAGATGATTTTTTAGCAGAACCTTGGGAACTTGACAATTCTAAGACTGTTGCCGAAGAATTATCAACACAGATTTCTATTATCGGTGAGAATATGAAGATTAGAAGATTTGATAAAATTACTGCCGACAATGGATTTGTGGAAGCTTATGTTCATGGTGGTGGAAGAATTGCTGTGTTAGTAGAGATGGAATGTGATGTTGATAACGATACTGTTAGGGAAGCAGCTAAGAATATTGCAATGCAAATTGCTGCAATTGCACCAAAGTATCTTAATAGAGATGCAATTCCACAAGAATATATAGAACATGAACAAGAAATATTAAAATCTCAAGCAATGAATGAAGACCCTAATAAGCCAGAAAATATTATAGAAAAAATTATTATAGGTCGCCTTAACAAAGAACTAAAAGCTGTATGCCTAGTAGATCAGGAATATGTTAAAGATTCTGATTTAACAGTGCAAAAATATATTGACAAAGTAGCTAAAGAAGTTGGATCAAATTTTGCAATTAAGAGATTTGTTAGATTTGAAACAGGTGAAGGGCTTGAGAAAAAAGAAGAAAACTTTGCAGATGAAGTAGCAAAACAAATGAAAAATTAATCTTTATAATTATTATAACTTAAAACCCGCTAATTACATTAATTCTGTATTAGTGGGTTTTATAAAATATATAAAGGAGAAATTAAATGGAATTACTATATAAGGGAAAAACAAAAGACGTATATGATTTAAAAGATGGTAGATATCTTCTAAAGTTTAAAGATGATGTAACTGGAAAAGATGGTGTTTTTGATCCAGGAGCTAATACTGTAGGGTTAACAATAGAAGGCGTTGGAAAAGCTGGGATAAGCATAACAAAGTATTTCTATGAATTGTTTAATCGCAGAGGTATTCCAACTCATTATATTAATGCAGACGTTAAAGATGCTACCATGACTGTTTTACCAGCCAAAATGTTTGGTAAGGGTGTAGAAGTTATATGCAGATATAGGGCAGTTGGAAGTTTTATAAGAAGATATGGTTTGTATGCGAAAGAAGGACAAGTTTTAGATTCTTATGTTGAAGTGACATTAAAGGACGATGAAAGAGAAGACCCTTTAATTACAGATGAAGCATTAGAAATGCTTGGAATTATGACTAAAGAAGAATATATGATATTGGTGAGGCTAACAAAAGATATAAGTCAAATAATAAAAGATGAGCTTGAGAAGAAGGGCATAGAATTATATGATCTTAAACTTGAATTTGGTAGAGTTGGAGAAGATAATCACATTGCTTTAATTGACGAGGTTTCTGGAGGCAATATGAGAGCTTATAAAGATGGAAAAAAGCTTGATCCTATTGAATTAGAAAAAATCATTTTATCATAATATACAGTTAATTATTATAATTAAAACTAGACTTGATGAATATCATTAAGGGTAGTTTTAATTTTTTTGTTTATTTAACTGTTTTATGTTAAAATTAGAATGATATTTAAATATAATTTTATTATATTTGATATGATTTATTGCTAATATATGATAGAATATATGAAAGAATATTATAGGGAGGACGTATGATTGGATGAATATAAATCACTAAATCAAAAAGAAACTCCTTTAGATAAAGCAAAAAGAATTAGAAGAATTAAGAAGGCTATAATTATAATAGTTTTTATGCTAATTATTATACCTATCATTTTAAGCATTGTGCTATTCTTAAAAGTTAATTATTTACAAAAACAAATAGATATGCTTATGATTGATAAGTATGACATGACCTATGCAGAAATGAATAATATCAACAAAGGTGTGGTTCATGCATCAGGACCGAGTGATAATAGCAATGAAAGTTTAAGTAAAGGAACTAATAGCTTAACTATCAGGAAAGAACATAGTTATAAGAAGCGAACTTCTTCCCAAAGGAATGATAACTCTAATTCTATGGTTGACATAAAGGCAGAAACAGCTTCACAAGGCACACAAGAAGATATAGAAGTTAAAGCAGATGAAGACATCCAAGAATCAAAAAAGAAAAAAGTTTATTTAACCTTTGATGATGGGCCAAGTAAAAATACAGCCCAAATCCTGGATATTTTAGACGAGTATGATATTAAAGCTACTTTTTTTGTAGTTGGTAAAACAGATAATTATTCCAAGGATATTTATAGGAGAATTGTAGATGAAGGTCATAGCTTGGGATTACATTCCTACTCACATAGATATGATTTAATATATGACTCCTTGGACAACTTCAAATATGATCTATATAAGTTACAAGATTTCTTATATGATGTAACTGATTATAAAACTAATATATACCGTTTTCCTGGTGGTAGTGGTAATGAAGTTAGTAAAGAAGATATTAAAGTATTTATAGAATTTTTAAATGAAAACAATATTACATATTTCGATTGGAACGTAATGAATGGAGATGCTTCTAGTGAGGGAGTAACTGTAGAAGAATCATATAATAATGTTATAAATGGTGTGAAAATATATAGAAATTCAGTTGTATTAATGCATGATACTAATAATAAGGTCAGTACAGTAGAGTCACTTCCTCTTATAATTGAAACACTTTTAGAAGATGATTTTGAAATATTACCTTTATCTAATCATGTAAAACCAATACAGCAAATTGAAGCTAATAAAATTTATGAATAATACACGCAAGGAGAAGAATCATATGGGTTTTATAAAAGGCTTTAAAGAAGATTTTTATCAAGCAGTAAATGAGTTATTAGACGATGATTTAGAAGGTGTTAAAAACAATAACGATTATTTTGTTGATACTATTGAAAAAGCTGAAAAAACAGATATATCTTTAGATGTTGTCACTGATATGCAAGATGATGAAGAAGAACTTAAGGATAATGATCTTGAAGAGAACAAGATAATAGAGAGTGAAATTGAAGATGCTAATAATACAGAAGATGAAAAAGACACTCAAGGTGAAACAGATATTGTCAAAGAAGAAGATGATAATGACGATGAAGACGATGATATAATAATTAATACTATCGATGAAGATATCAAAGATGAGGATAATAATATGGATACAAAAGCAAGCACAGATGAAGTTACTGTTATACAAGAAGGAACAACAATTACTGGTGACATCGATTCTAGTTGTTCTTTAGAGGTTTTAGGAAGTGTCACAGGTGATATATTATGTGAAGGAAAGCTATCTGTTTTAGGAAAAATAAATGGAAACTGTCAAGGTTCAGAAGTGTATGTTTCCGCAAAAAGATTAGAAGGTAGTGTAGAAGCAGTTAACAATGTAAAAATAGGAATCGACTCTGTAGTTATAGGCAATGTGAATGCTTCATCTTTATCTATTGCTGGTGCAATTAAAGGAGAAATTGATGTTAATGGACCAGTCACTATTGATTCTTCTGCAGTAGTTAAAGGTAATATAAAAGCTTCATCCATTCAAATTAGTGATGGAGCTGTAATAGATGGACATTGCAGTCTAGTTTATGCAAAATCTGATATTGAGAGTATATTTGAATAAATACAAGGAGCCTAAAATGAGTAGTAAGTATAAAAGAGTTTTACTTAAATTAAGCGGAGAAGCTTTAGCGGGAGACAAAAAAACAGGATTTGATGAGGGCGTTTGTACAGAGGTTGCTAAGCAGGTAAAGCAATTGCTTGAACAAAACGTTCAAGTTGCTATAGTTATTGGTGGTGGTAATTTTTGGAGAGGAAGATCAAGCGACAATATAGATCGTAGCAAGGCAGATCAAATAGGAATGCTTGCAACAGTTATGAACTGTATTTATGTATCAGAAATCTTTCGTTCCTTAGAAATAAAAACTAATATTTTAACCCCATTTACATGTGGAAGTATGTCTAAACTTTTTTCAAAAGACGAAGCAGTCTCAAACTTAGAAGATGGTAAGGTAGTATTCTTAGCTGGAGGCACAGGACATCCCTACTTTTCGACGGATACTTGTGTTGTACTTAGAGCAATAGAGCTAGAAGCAGAAATAATATTAATGGCAAAAGCTATAGATGGAGTATATGATAGTGATCCAAGTGATAATCCACAAGCAAAGAAATATGAACAAATAAGTCTTCAAGAAACACTTGACAAACAATTAAGGGTGGTTGACTTATCCGCAACTGTTTTGGCACTTGAAAATAAAATGCCTATGTTAATATTTGCATTAGAAGAAGAAAAAAGTATAATCAATGCTGTAACAAAAAACTTTAATGGAACTACAATCACAATATAGCAAGAAATAATATATTGTGTTTTATGTGATTTAGAAAGGGTGGTAATTGATATGCAATTTAATTTAAAGCAATACGAAACAATGATGGAAAGAACTTTAGAAGCTTTAGGAGATGAGTTTTCGGTAATTAGAGCAGGAAGAGCCAATCCACGAATTTTGGATGGTGTTAGAGTAGATTATTATGGAACCCCTTCTCCAATACAAGCTGTAGCAAATATTTCTGTACCAGAACCAAGATTGATACAAATACAGCCATGGGAAGCTAATTTAATAAAGGATATAGAAAAAGCTATCTTGGCTTCTAATGTTGGAATCACTCCAAACAATGATGGAAAGATTATAAGATTAGTATTTCCTGAATTAACAGAAGAAAGAAGAAAAGACTTAGTTAAAGAAATAAAGAAGATAGCAGAAAATTCAAAAGTTTCTGTTCGTAATATAAGAAGAGATGCTAATGATGAAGTTAAAAAAATGAAAAAAGATTCTGATATTTCAGAAGATCAAGCAAAAGTATATGAGGATGATATACAAAAACTTACAGACAAATATACAGATAAAATAGATGAACTTACATCTGATAAAGAAAAAGAAATTCTTACTATTTAATAAGTGAACTTGATATTTGGGGGACGTATTTTGTAATATCAAAATACGTCCTATTTATACGAATAACGGAGGTATTAATGAAGAACAAGGAAAAACCATTTAGTATAAATATACCTAAGCATGTAGCGATAATTTTAGACGGTAATGGAAGATGGGCAAAAAAGAACAGGATGCCTAGAAATTTTGGACACTCCGAGGGTAGTAAAAATGTAAAAAAAATCTGTAAGGAAGCTTACAATCTTGGAATTGAGTATATAACTATATATGCATTTTCAACAGAAAACTGGAAAAGACCAAAAGAAGAAGTAAATGAACTAATGAAGTTACTAAAGGACTACCTAAAACAATCAATAAAAGAAAGCAAAAAAAACAATATGAGAGTACGTATAATTGGAGATATATCAGTCTTATCTAATGAAATGCAAGATAGTATTGTTAAATTAGAAGAGGCATCTAGAAATAATACTGGTTTAAATCTTCAGGTTGCGATTAATTACGGTAGCCGAGACGAAATGATTAGAGGCATTGAAAGACTAGCAACGGATCTAAAAGAGGATAAAGTAAGTGTTGATAATATAAATGAAGAAATGTTTAGTGACTATTTAGACACAGTGGGTATTCCTGATCCTGATTTATTAATTAGAACAAGTGGAGAACAAAGGCTTTCTAATTTCTTATTATGGCAGTTGGCATATACTGAATTTTATTTTACGGATGTATATTGGCCAGATTTCAATAAAAATGAATTACAAAAAGCTATTGAATATTATAATACTAGAGACAGAAGATTTGGTGCTTTATAAATAATAAGTTTATAAAACTAGGAAGGTATGAATAAAAAATGTTTAAAGAAAGATTGATTGGGAGTATCTTTGTATTACTATTTACAATTACATTTGTGGTAATTGGTGGTGAATTTTTATTTTTTGGATTGTTAATCATATCCTTAATTGGTATGATGGAACTTTATCGTACATTAAAGCTTAATAAAACTTCTTTTGGAATATTAGGGTATGTAGCCTGTATTACATACTATTCATTCATATATTTTAACATAAATAACCATTTGTTTTTATTAATAATTTTTTTATTACTTACTATGTTTTCATATGTAATAACTTTTCCAAAGTATAATATAGAACAGATATCTTTTGTGTTTATAGGTTTGTTTTATGTAGCCGTTATGTTGAGTTTCATATATAAAGTGCGTATATTAGATGGAGGTGCCTACTTAGTATGGCTTATTTTTATAAGTGCTTGGGGCAGTGATACTAGTGCTTACTGTGTTGGAAGTCTAATAGGAAAGCGCAAGTTTTTACCTAAATTAAGTCCCAAGAAATCTTTAGAAGGTTGTATAGGTGGTATAGTTGGAGCATCCCTTATTGGATTTTGTTTTGGTTTGATTTTTAAAAATAATTTCACATACTTTAACAATCCAAAGGTTCTTTTTGCAATTATTTGTGCATGCGCAAGTGTTATATCTCAATTAGGAGACTTAGCTGCCTCTGCAATAAAGAGAAATCATAATATAAAAGATTATGGCAAGCTAATACCTGGTCATGGTGGCGTCTTAGATCGTTTTGATAGTATAATTTTTGTGGCACCTGTAGTTTATTATTTTATTATTTACATAAGATAGAAATAGATTTGCTGTAGTGGAGGTTTTTATGAGAAATATTGCTGTACTAGGTTCAACAGGTTCAATTGGTACACAGACTTTAGATGTGGTTAGAAATAACAAAGATTTAAAAATAACAGCCCTTAGTGCAAATTCAAATATAGAACTATTAGAAAAGCAAATTAGAGAATTCCATCCTGCAATAGTTTGCCTTATGGATGAGTCATATGCAAAAGAACTAAAGAATAATATAAAAGATATGGATGTAAAAGTACTAACAGGAATGGATGGATTAATAGAATGTGCTACATATAAATCTACCCATACACTTGTTACTGCAGTAGTTGGAATGATTGGCATTATACCTACTATAGAAGCTATTAAGGCAGGTAAAGATATTGCTTTAGCTAATAAAGAAACTTTAGTTTGTGCTGGTCATATTATTATGCCCTTAGTTAAGAAACACAATACTTCTTTGTATCCTGTAGATAGTGAACATTCTGCAATATTCCAAGCAATAAATGGAGAGAATGGTAATGAGCTTTCTAGGATTATATTAACTGCTTCAGGAGGTCCTTTTCTAGGTAAAACAAAAGAAGAATTAAAGAATGTAGTTTTAGAAGATGCACTTAATCACCCAAACTGGTCAATGGGTAAGAAAATAACAGTAGACTCATCAACTTTAGTTAATAAAGGGCTAGAAGTTATTGAAGCAAAGTGGCTCTTTGATATAGACTTTGATCAAATAGAAGTAGTTATTCAACCACAAAGTATTATTCATTCTGCGGTAGAATTTATTGATGGGAGTATAATGGCACAAATGGGAACGCCAGATATGCGTTTACCAATTCAATATGCTCTTTATTATCCAAAAAGAAAAGCTCTATCTGGTGAAAGGATTGATTTTTTTAAGTTGACTAAATTAGATTTTGAAAAGCCTGATAATGAAACATTTCCTGCTTTAGAATTGGCATACAAAGTGGGTAAAGCTGGTGGAAGTCTGCCTACAGTTTTTAACGCAGCAAATGAAACAGCAGTAGAAAAATTTTTAAATAGGAAAATTAGATATTTAGATATAGTTGAATTAATTACTAGTGCAATAGAGGCACATAGTATAATTAACAATCCAACTGTTTCTCAAATTCTTGATATAGAAGAAAAAACGCATCAATACATTAATTATTTAGTAAAGTAAATTATGTTTAATAATAATCATTAGGAGGAATATATGAATATCGTTATAGCATTATTAATATTTGGAGTTATAATTGCTGTCCATGAATTTGGTCATTTTATTCTAGCTAAGTTTAACAAAATATTTGTTACAGAGTTTTCTTTAGGATTTGGAAAAAGACTAGTTAGTTTTGTACCTACTAGCAAAGGTTATAGGTTGAAGTTATTAATAAAACAAGAAGAAATAGAAGCTACTAAAGAGTGGAAAGAAAACACAGTTTATTCTCTAAAGCTATTTCCTTTTGGTGGTTCTTGTGCAATGTTAGGGGAAGATGAGAACAATGAAGATGAAAGAGCCTTTAATAACAAAGGTCCTTTGGCACGTTTTTCAGTAGTTGCCGCTGGTGCTATTTTCAATTTTATATTAGCTTTTATTTTGTCTACAATTATTGTTGCAATAATTGGCTACGATCCAGCTTTTATTACTAAGGTCTCAACTGGATCTGCAGCAGATGAAGCTGGTTTAAAAGAAGGAGATCTTATTACTAAAATTAATGGTAAGAATATATCTATAAATAAAGAAATGGCAGTAGAATTTCTACTTAATCCTATATCTGAAAAACCCATTGAAGTTGAGTATGAACGAGATGGGAAAAGGTTTGATACAAGACTGAGTCCAAAACATAGGGAATATTATAGATTAGGTTTTACTTATTATCCAGACACAAATCAAGCGATAATAAAAGAAATTACTGAGGACTCTCCTCTTGATAATGCTGGTATTAAAGAGGGAGATGTTATTACAAATTATAATGGAAATATTGTTGATTCTGGTGAAGCATTAGCTGAATTATTAGATGAAAACCCGCTAACAGAAGAGAAAGTTGAAATAACCTATACTAGAGATGATAATGAATATACAGAACAAATTACTCCAGAGTTTGCTGGTAAGGGATATGAATTAGGTTTTTTTGCTGATCGTATATACGAAAAAGTAAACTTTATAGAAGCATTAAAATATGGAGTTATAGAAGTGAAGTATAATATAGCTACAACTCTGAGCAGTTTTAAGATGTTATTTACAGGGAACCTTGGACTTGATAATCTTGCAGGTCCTGTTGGAATTGTCAATATGATTGGTGATACCTATGAAGTTAGTAAAGTTGATGGTGCTCTTGTAGTATTTATCAATCTGGCAAGTCTAACTATCTTAATAAGTGCTAATGTAGGAGTGATAAACTTGTTACCCCTACCAGCCTTTGATGGTGGAAGGTTAGTGTTTCTTATAATTGAATTGATTCGAGGCAAGCCAGTACCAGCAGAGAAAGAAGGTTTGGTTCATACTATTGGGCTCATTGCTATAATGATACTAGCAGTTTTTATATTATTTAATGATATAATAAGATTAATATGATTTATCTAATGGGAAATTTATAAGTGTTAAAGAGAGGCAAGTGTATTATTGTGGAAAACTTAAGAAAAACAACAAAAGAAGTTTGGATTGCAGATAAGGTTATAGGTGGAGACAATCCAATACTTATTCAATCTATGACAAACACAAAAACTGAAAATATAGAAGAAACAATTAATCAAATATTAGAACTTGAAGAGCTTGGTTGTGATATTATTAGGTGTGCTGTTCCTAATATGGAAGCAGCTAAGGCTCTAAAAGAAATTAAAAAAAACATTCACATACCCTTAGTTGCTGATATTCATTTTGATTATTATCTTGCCCTTGCTGCTATTGAAAATGGTGCAGACAAAATCCGAATTAATCCTGGCAATATTGGAAGCAATGAAAAAGTTCAAGTTCTAGTAGACCAAGCCAAAGAAAGGAATATACCCATTAGAGTTGGTGTTAATAGTGGATCACTCGAAAAAAATATTAGGGATAAGTATAAAGGTATAACGGCTGAAGGACTTGTTGAAAGTGCATTGGGAAAAATTAAACTTATTGAAGATATGGGATATGATAATTTGGTTATAAGCATTAAATCTTCTGATGTATTAATGAGTGCAAAAGCTCATGAGATAATTGCAAGAAAAACCAATTATCCACTTCATGTTGGAATTACGGAATCAGGAACTCCCTATGCAGGTAACATAAAGTCTGCTCTTGGATTAGGAATTATATTGTATCAAGGAATAGGTAATACAATTCGTGTATCCTTGTCTGGAGACCCTAAGGAAGAAATAAAATCAGCCAAATTAATACTTAAAAACCTTGGTTTAAGAAAAGGCGGGGTAGACTTAATTTCCTGTCCGACTTGCGGTAGAACGCAAATAGACTTGATAGGTCTTACAAGTGCAGTTGAAGATATGATCCAAGATATTGACCTTGATGTAAAAGTAGCAGTTATGGGTTGTTCTGTAAATGGACCAGGTGAAGCTAAAGAAGCTGACATAGGAATTGCCGGTGGTAAGGGTGAGGGTCTTCTAATCAAGAAAGGAAAAGTAGTAAAGAAGCTTGCAGAAGATGAATTACTTAGTACCCTAAGGCAAGAGTTACTTAGTATGAAAGAGGAAGAATAATGAGTAATAAATCTACAGTTTTGTTTTTTGAAGTATTTGAAGGACTTAGAAATATACCAAAGGGTATATCTGATATTTTTCAGGAAGTTTTGGTTGAAAAAGTTGTGCTTTCAAAAGCTAAGGCAATTTTGAAGATTTATATTAAAAGCAATCATATAATATCAGTAAAAAAAATAAGGACTATGGAATATCAACTACATAAGCAACTATTTTCCTGCTATAGTGTCAATATATATGAACGTTATAATTTATCCGAGCAATATACACCAAACAAATTAATGGACATGTATAAGGATAGTTTATTAGAAGAACTAAGACAAAATAATATATTAGGATATAATATATTAAACAATTCAAAGATTGATTGTAAAGATAATCAGTTTTGCTTTAATGTTGAGGATAATTTTATTTATAAAAATGTATGTGGTGAATTTTCAAATTACATTACTGATGTATTTAGCAACAAATTTGGCTGTGATATTAACATTAAATATAAGTTTTATAAACCTAAAGATGAAAAACAAGACACAGAAATAGTAAACTTAGATGATCTAAAGCCAAGGAAATCTACTAATATTAATAATAATTTCTCTGTTAGCACTTCTACAACTGTAGACAAAAAGGATAATAGCGAAAGGAACAAACAAACAAAAAGGTCAAGAATTTCTAGTAAACCTTCATATCTTAGAAACTCAAAAGATCCTGACATCTTTTATGGTAAAGGATTTGATGGTGAATCGATGGATATTAAAGATATTCAAGGTGAGATAGGTGAAGTAATAATTAGGGGAAAAATTCTTAATACTGACACTAGAGATATTAGAAATAATAAAACAATTGTTATGTTTTCCATTACAGATTTTACTGACTCAATTCGTTGTAAAGTATTTATAAAAACAGATGAAGTTCCTGTGCTTCTTTCTTTTTTAAAGAAAGGCAATTATATAAAACTAAAAGGTTTGGCACTTTATGATAAGTTTGAAAGAGAAATTAGCATAAGTTCAATAAATGGAATGAAGACAATTCCTGATTTTTCAGTGAAGAAGCTTGATAATAATGTAGAAAAACGAGTAGAACTTCATGCACATACCATGATGAGTGATATGGATGCAGTAGTTAATGTAAAAGACTTAATTAAAAGGGCATTTGAATGGGGGCACCCGGCAGTGGCTATAACTGATCATGGTGTGGTTCAAGCTTTTCCAGAAGCATCATATGCCTTAAACAAGAAGGATTATCCAGAATCAGAGTGGAAGAGGTTAGAAGAATTTAAAATTATATATGGAGTAGAAGCATATATAGTTGACGATGTAAAGTCAGTTACAAGAAACTCTAAAAACCAAAGTCTTAAGGATACCTATGTAATATTTGATCTTGAAACAACAGGATTTGCACCTTCTAAAGATAGAATTATTGAAATAGGAGCAGTTAAACTTAAAGATGGTAATATAATTGATAAATTTAGTTCCTTTGTGAACCCTAAAACTCCAATACCCTTTAAAATTGAAAAACTAACGGGTATTAGTGACGACATGGTTATCAATGAACCGACTATTGATATTATACTTCCTAATTTTTTGGAGTTTTGTAATGATAGTGTTTTAGTAGCACATAACGCTTCATTTGATATGAGTTTTATTAAAAACAATGCCGATGATTTGGAAATTCCCATTGATAATACAGTGGTTGATACTGTTGGACTAGCTAGATTATTGCTTCCAAATTTGAAAAATTATAAACTTAATAACATTGCTAAGCATTTTAACATATCTTTAGAAAATCATCATAGGGCAGTTGATGATGCAGATGCTACTGCAAAGATTTTCTTAAAATTTATTGATATGCTTAAAGAAAGGGAAGTTAGCAACTTAAATGATATAGACAATCTAAATATTACGTCAAATGATGTTATTAAGAAAATGCCTACATATCATGGCATTATCTTGGCAAAGAATGAAATTGGTAGGGTTAATTTATATAAGCTTATATCCTTGTCCCATATAGAATATTATAATAGAAGACCCCGTATCCCTAAAAGTGTATTTTTAAAACATAGGGAAGGATTAATAATAGGCTCAGCTTGTGAAGCAGGAGAAATTTATCAAGCAATATTAAGAAAGCAAACAGCTGATGAAGTTGATAGACTAGCAAGGTTTTATGATTATTTTGAAATACAACCCTTAGGCAATAATGAGTTTATGATAGATAATGATAAGTATGATATTAGTTCTAAAGAAGATTTAATAAATATTAATCGTAAAATAGTACAATTAGGGGAAGAATATAATAAGCCAGTTGTAGCTACTTGTGATGTTCATTTTTTAGATGCAGAAGATGAACTTTATAGAAGAATTATTATGACTGGTAAAGGATTTAAGGACGCAGATAGCCAACCACCACTATATTTCAGAACAACTAGTGAAATGTTAGATGAATTTGCTTATCTAGGGAAGGAAAAAGCAAGTGAGGTTGTTATAAGAAACACTAATAAAATTGCTGAACAAATAGAGTACATATCTCCAGTTAGACCTGATAAGTATCCACCCGTTATTGAAAATTCTGACAAGATGCTAAGAGAGTCGTGTTATGAAAAAGCACACTCAATGTACGGTTCTAACTTGCCAAAGGTTGTTGAAGAAAGATTGGAAAAGGAGTTGGATTCTATTATTAGTAATGGATATGCAGTTATGTATATCATAGCCCAAAAACTAGTTAAAAAATCCAATGAAGATGGTTATTTGGTAGGTTCAAGAGGATCGGTTGGCTCTTCTTTTGCTGCTACAATGGCAGACATAACGGAAGTGAACCCTTTACCAGCTCACTATTATTGCACAAGTTGCTTTTATAATGATTTTGACTCTGAAGAAGTAAAAAAATATTCAGGATACTCAGGTTATGATATGCCAGATAAAGAATGCCCAACTTGCGGACAACTTTTAAGTAAAGATGGTCATGATATTCCCTTTGAAACATTTCTTGGTTTCGAAGGAGATAAGGAACCAGATATTGATTTAAACTT
Organism: uncultured Lachnospiraceae bacterium; assembly: GCA_964544535.1. Lineage (GTDB taxonomy): Bacteria > Bacillota > Clostridia > Lachnospirales > Lachnospiraceae > JAAYRG01. The sequence continues at coordinate 35,333 of CAZJCV010000004.1, forward strand.
TTCTGGAGAATATCAAAGTAGATCCCATGAATATACAGAAACCCTTTTTGGAAAAGGCCATACATTTCGTGCAGGAACAATAGGTACTATGGCTGAAAAGACAGCTTTTGGGTATGTGTTGAATTACTTTGAAGAAAAGGAAATTCATAAAAGAAGGGCAGAGATTGAGCGTATAGTATCTGGCTGTGTTGGTGTAAGAAGAACAACTGGCCAACATCCTGGTGGAATAATTGTTTTGCCCCATGGGGAAGATATTAATTCATTTACTCCAGTACAAAGACCTGCTAATGATATGAAGACCAATATAGTTACCACACACTTTGACTATCATTCTATTGATCATAACTTATTAAAACTTGACTTACTTGGACATGATGACCCAACAATGATAAAGACTCTTGAAGACTTAACAGGAGTAGATGCAAAAACTATAAGATTTGATGATGAGAAAGTCTTATCATTATTCACAGGCACATCTGCCCTTGGTGTTAATTCTAAGCAACTAGATGGATGTAAACTTGGCTCCCTAGGTGTTCCTGAGTTTGGAACAGATTTTGTAATGCAAATGCTTAGTGATACAAAGCCAACAACTTTTTCCGAGTTAGTTAGAATTTCTGGACTTTCTCATGGTACAGATGTATGGTTAAATAATGCCCAAATTCTTATAGCCGAAGGAAAGTGTACCTTATCAACAGCTATTTGTACTAGAGATGATATTATGACATATCTAATTAATAAAGGTGTCAAAAGTAGTATGGCCTTTAAAATTATGGAATTTGTACGAAAGGGTAGAGGGCTTACCCCTGATATGGAAGATGCAATGATTGAAGCAGATGTACCTGATTGGTATATTTGGTCCTGTAAGCAAATTAAATATATGTTCCCAAAAGCACATGCAGTAGCTTATGTTATGATGGCCTTTAGAATTGCTTATTTTAAAGTTTACTATCCTTTGGCTTATTATGCAGCTTATTTCACTATTCGTGCTACAGCATTTAATTATGAGCTTATGTGCCAAGGAAAAGATTATCTTGAAGTGAAAATCAAAGAATATAAAAAAAGATATAATGAACTAACAAAAAAAGAGCAAGATACTCTTAAAGATATGAAAGTGGTTCAGGAGATGTATGCTAGAGGATTTGAATTTGAGCCTCTTGATATATATAAAGCAAAAGCAAGGGAATTTCAAATAATAGATGGACATATTATGGCATCTTTTAATTCAATAGATGGTTTAGGAGAGAAGGCGGCTGATGCTGTTGTAGAAGCAGTAAAAGAGGGTCCCTTTACTTCTTTAGAGGATTTTAGAAATAGAAGTAAGGTAAGTAGTACTGTAGTGGAAACAATGGATGAATTAAAATTATTAGGAGATTTACCTGATTCTGACCAAATGTCATTTATAGATTTTTTAGAAGGATAAAAAAAGCTTTATATAATATTGATGTTTTTATTTCTTCATGTTATTATAACTTTGCTAAGTTTATAACTAGCTTTTATATGTTGAATTATTGTATTTAAGGTAGATTAATATAAAATATATTTTATGGAGGTTTTTATATGAAAGAAGATGTTAAAAGGCAAGAATGGTTTGATTTTAAACCAGGAAGCTGGACAAGAGAAGTTAATGTTAGAAGTTTTATTCAAAATAATTATACGCCATATGAAGGAGATGAATCTTTTTTAGTAGGTGCAACAGATAAAACCAAATATCTTTGGAATGAAGTATTGGAATTGATGCAGATAGAAAATGAAAAAGGAATTATTGATGCTGAAACAAAAAAACCTTCTACAATTACAACATTTGGACCAGGTTATTTAGATAAGGAAAATGAAATAATTGTAGGATTTCAAACTGATAAACCATTAAAAAGAGGGATTATGCCAAATGGTGGTATTCGCGTTGTTAGGAATGCATTAAAGTCATATGGTTATGAACTTGACGACAATATAGAAGAGATTTATAAAAACAGAAAGACTCATAACGATGGAGTCTTTGACGCATATACAACAGCAATGCGTAAGGCAAGACATTCTGGTATTATTACAGGGTTACCTGATGCATATGGAAGAGGACGTATTATAGGTGATTATAGAAGGGTTGCCTTATATGGATTAGATTTCTTAATAGAAGAAAGAGAAGAACAAAAGAGATTGTTAGAACTCTCCGTGTTTGAATCATCTGATATCACATTAAGGGAAGAAATCTCTGAACAAATAACTGCTCTTAAGGAATTGAAGGAAATGGCAGCTTCCTATGGATACGATATAGGTTTGCCTGCTAAAAACTCTATTGAAGCAACTCAATGGACATATTTTGCATACTTAGGGGCTATAAAAGAGCAAGATGGTGCAGCAATGAGTATAGGACGAGTTGCTACATTTTTAGATATTTATTATGAAAGAGACTTAAAGAACAAGCTAATTACTGAAGAAGAAATTCAAGAAATAATGGATCAATTCGTAATGAAACTTAGAATGGTTAGATTTTTGAGAACTCCTGAATACAATGATTTGTTTTCGGGAGACCCAACTTGGGTAACTGAAGCTATTGGAGGTATGGGTCTAGATGGAAGAACTTTAGTAACTAAGAGTAGTTTTCGTATACTTCATACTCTTTATAATTTAGGACCAGCACCAGAACCAAACTTAACAATTTTATGGTCTAATAACTTACCTAGAGCATTTAAAGAGTATTGTGCAAAGATTTCTATTGATACAAGCTCCATTCAATATGAAAATGATGATATAATGAGAAATCTATGGGGCGATGATTATGGTATTGCTTGCTGTGTTTCAGCAATGAAGATTGGTAAGCAGATGCAATTCTTTGGAGCTAGAGCAAATCTTGCAAAAGCCTTGTTATATGCAATTAATGGCGGTAAAGATGAGATTTCAGGTGAGCAGATAGGTCCGATGTTTGAGCCTATTACAAGTGAATATTTAGATTATGATGAAGTTATAGGTAAATTTGACCAAACACTAGATTGGCTTTCCGAATTATATATTAATACACTAAATGTAATTCATTTTATGCATGATAAGTATAATTATGAAAAATTACAAATGGCCTTACATGATATAAATGTAGACCGTACAGAGGCTTGTGGTATTGCAGGTTTATCTGTTGTGGCGGATTCACTATCTGCTATTAAATATGCAAAAGTTAAAGTAATTAGAGATGAAAAAGGACTTGCTGTAGACTTTGAAGTAGAAGGTGAATACCCAGCTTTTGGTAACAATGATTCAAGGGTAGATAAAATTGCTGTTGGTATTACAGAGGTTTTTATGAATAAACTTCGTAAAGTTAAGCCTTATAGAGAAGCAAAACATACTTTGTCAATCTTAACAATAACCTCTAATGTAGTTTATGGTAAGAAAACTGGGAGTACTCCAGATGGAAGAAAAAAAGGTGAACCATTTGCACCAGGAGCAAATCCTATGCATGGTAGAGATAAGAATGGTGCTATTGCATCTATGGCCTCTGTTGCAAAACTTCCTTATCGTCATGCAGAAGATGGTATATCTTATACATTTTCAATTGTACCAAAAGCACTAGGAAAGACAGAAGGCGAAAGAAAAGATAATTTAGTCGGATTATTAGATGGTTATTTTAAGGATACTGGGCATCATATAAATGTTAATGTTTTTGACAGGGAAACCTTGCTAGATGCTATGGAACATCCAGAAAGATATCCACAACTTACTATTCGTGTTTCTGGCTATGCAGTAAACTTTGTAAAATTAAATCGTGAACAGCAACTAGATGTTATTAACAGAACTTTCCATGAAAGATAAGAGGTGTGATGGAAATGAAAAATACTGGAAGAGTACATTCTTTTGAAACTATGGGTACGGTTGATGGACCGGGAATTCGTTTTGTGATCTTTTTACAAGGATGTGCCCTGCGTTGTCAGTATTGTCATAATCCGGATACCTGGAAGATCAATGAAGGTAAAGAATACACAGTCAATGATTTGATGTTTGAAATAAAAAAATATAAAAATTATATGGAGGCTTCATCCGGTGGTGTTACTTTCACTGGTGGAGATCCTCTTGTACAAGCAGGGTTTTTAACAGAACTTGCAAAAAAATGCAAAGAAGAAGGCATCTCTGTAGTAGTAGATACGTCAGGCTTTATATTTAATGACAAGGTAAAAGAGCTTTATGAATATACAGATTTGGTTTTACTTGATATAAAAAGTTTTGATAAAAACACCTATCAACTTATAACTGGAGGCAAGCTTTCACCAACACTTGAAACATTAGATTATTTAAAAGAAAAGAACATTGAAGTTTGGGTAAGATATGTTGTAGTACCTGAATTAACAGATGATTTAGAAAGTATAAAAGCTTTATCAAATTATTTAGATGATTTCCCTAATGTAAGCAAAATTGAGCCCTTAGCATTTCATAAGATGGGTGAGTATAAGTGGGAAGAATTAGGAGAAGAATATAAGCTTAAAAATACTAAAGAACCAGAGAAAGAATTAATGGAAGAAGTGAAGAAAATATTTGAAACTAATGGTAAGAATGTGATTATAAACACATAGTTAGGAGGTATAAATGTTTTTACAACTTGCTCAAAACAGATATTCATTGAGAAATTTTAAAGACAAAGAAATTGAAAAAGATAAAATACGTGCTGTACTTGAAGCAGCAATATTATCACCCTCAGCAGTTAACAAACAGCCTCTTCGTTATAAAGTAGTATCTAATGAAACAAAAAAGAGAGAAATAATAGATACTTATCCAAGAAAATGGATTATGAATGCTCCTACAATTATAGTTGTTTGTGTAGATCATTCCTTATCATGGAAGCGTAGTGATGGTAAGGATCATGGTGATATTGATGCAGGAATTGCAATCGAACATATAGCATTGGCAGCTACAGACTTAGGACTTGGAACTTGTATAGTTTGTAATTTTGATTCTGAGAAGTTAGATAAAAATCTTGATCTTCCAGAACATATGGAAGTAGTAGCATTAATCCCCATTGGATATCCTGAAAATAAAGAGATTCCAAATAAGAAAAGAAATAGTTTTGATGATATGGTAAGCTGGGAAGAATAAGGATAAAATAACATTGTTTAATTGGGACTTATCTGCAAATCGTGTAGATAAGTCCTTTGGGTATTTAAGGAGTATACAGATGAATTCACTAACAATTTTTGAACTACTTGTAATATCTATAGGAGTTTCCATGGATGCTTTTGCGGTGGCAATATGTAAGGGGTTGTCCATGAAAAAAAACAACATTAAAAGTATGTTAATTATTGCCTTATATTTTGGAATTTTTCAAGCACTCATGCCACTAATAGGGTATTTGTTAGGTGTTTCCTTCCAAAAGAGTATTCGTAGTATAGACCATTGGATAGCTTTTATTTTATTAGGAGTAATCGGTTTAAATATGTTTAAAGAGGCATGGGAATCTAAGGGGTATAAGGTTAAAGAGGATAAATCAACTAGTGTTTGTCTTGATTCAAAAAATAATGAGATTGACTTATCACTTGGCTTTAAAACTATGAGTATTCTTGCCTTGGCAACAAGTATTGATGCATTGGCAGTTGGAGTAACTTTTGCTTTTTTAAGAGTTAAGATTCTACCTTCTATTATAATAATAGGTATTGTAACTTTCATCTTATCTTATGTTGGTGTTAAAATAGGTAGTAAATTTGGTATAAAATATAAATCTAGTGCAGAGCTTCTTGGTGGTATAATACTAATTTTCATGGCATTTAAAATACTATTTGAGCACTTGGAGATTATTAGTTTTTGAGAATTGACAAATAATTGAATAGTCAATATAATTAATTATTAGCAGTATAATTGTAAGAAATAAATCTATAATATTTTAAATTATTATATATATAATACAGTAGGAGGAAGAATTGTGAAAGCATATGGAATGAATGAACTAAGAAAAATGTTTTTGGACTTTTTTAAAAGCAAAGAACATTTAATATTAGATAGCTTTTCCTTGGTACCAGTAAATGATAAAAGCTTATTGTTAATTAATGCAGGTATGGCGCCTTTAAAGCCTTATTTTACTGGACAAGAGACACCACCTAGTAATAGGATAGCAACATGTCAAAAGTGCATTAGAACAGGCGATATCGAAAATGTAGGTAAGACAGATAGGCATGGTACATTTTTTGAAATGTTAGGTAATTTTTCTTTTGGAGATTATTTCAAGAAGGAGTCACTAGAGTGGTCTTGGGAATTCTTAACTGAGCATATTGGCCTTGAACCAGAAAGATTATATGCATCAATATATTTAGACGATACGTCAGCTTATGATATATGGAAGAATGTGATTAAACTTCCAGAAGAAAAGATCTTTCGTTTTGGCAAAGAGGACAACTTCTGGGAACATGGCGCAGGTCCATGTGGTCCATGTTCAGAAATATTTTATGATCGTGGAGAAAAGTATGGATGTGGAGAAGAAACTTGCACAGTAGGTTGTGAATGTGATAGGTATATAGAAGTATGGAATAACGTTTTTACACAATTTAATAGTGATGGAAATGGTAATTATGAAGAATTGACTAATAAGAACATAGATACAGGTATGGGACTTGAAAGGCTTGCTACTATAGTACAAGACGTAGGCTCTATATTTGACATTGATGCTATTAAAGTAATAAGAGATAAAGTATGTGATATGGCTAATGTGGAGTATGGAAAAGATTTTAAAAATGATACTTCGATCCGTCTTATTACAGATCATATTCGTTCTGTTACATTTATGACAGGTGATGGAATTATACCTTCTAATGAAGGAAGAGGCTATGTGTTAAGAAGGCTTCTAAGACGTGCAGCAAGGCATGGACGTTTACTTAATATAGAAGATAAGTTTTTAACAAGTCTTAGTACTATTGTTATTGAAGAATCAAAAAATGCTTATCCAGACCTAGAGGATAGAAAAGAATATATTCTAAAACTAATATCTATTGAAGAGGATAATTTCAACAAAACAATTGATCAGGGACTTGGCATATTAGAGGAATTTGAAAGTAAGTTATTAGCAGAAGATAATACAATATTAGCAGGAGAAGATGCTTTTAAATTATATGATACTTATGGATTTCCAATAGATTTAACCAAAGAGATACTTGAAGAAAAAGGTATGTCTGTTGATGAAGAAGGTTTCAAGGCTGCTATGGAGGTTCAAAGGCAAACAGCAAGAGAAGCTCGTGGTGTTACTAATTATATGGGATCAAAAGAGACTGTTTACTTGCAATTAGATCCAAAGCTCCACTCTGAATTTATTGGACATAATCTTAATTCAGCCTTCTCTACGATTATTGCCTTGACGACAGAAGATGAAGTAGTAGAAGAATTAAATGAAGCTAATAAAGGAACGATTATTGTGGAAGAAACGCCATTTTATGCCACAAGTGGTGGACAAGTTGCTGATAAAGGCTGTATATCCACAGACACGGGATATTTTGAAGTTACTGACACTATTAATCTTCCAGGAAACAAGATTGGTCATGTTGGCTATGTAAGTAGTGGAAGTTTTAAAGTTCATGAAACTGTCAAGTTATCAATAAATGAAAGACAAAGACAAGATACTGCAAGAAATCATAGTGCTACTCATCTTTTACAAAAAGCATTAAGAAAAGTACTAGGCAATCATATAGAACAAGCGGGTTCTTATGTTGACAATAAGAGACTTCGTTTTGATTTTACACATTTTAAAGCATTAACACAGGAAGAAATTAAAAAGGTAGAAGATATAGTTAATGAGAAAATTCAAGAATCATTGATAGTTAATACAGAAGTAATGTCAATAGAAGATGCCAAAAAAAGTGGTGCAATGGCCTTATTTGGTGAAAAGTATGATGACAATGTAAGGGTGGTTTCTATGGGTGATTATAGCATGGAGCTATGTGGTGGAACTCATGTTATTAATACATCAAACATTTCTGTGTTTAAGATTGTTGCAGAAACAAGTATAGCAGCAGGCGTTAGGAGAATAGAAGCTTTAACAGGTAGAAATGTTTATGACTATTATAGTAATGTTGAAAAGACTTTAAATGAAGTTGCTAGCCTTGCAAAAACTGAGCCATCAAAACTATCTAATAGAATTGAACACTTACTTGAAGAAGTTAAAAGCTTAAATAGTGAAAACAAGAAACTAAAATCAAAACTTGCTAAAGAGTCAATAGGAGATGTTTTTGACCAAGTAATAGATGTAAAAGGTGTTAAGCTTATTGCTACAAAGGTAGCAGATGTTGATATGAATGGCTTACGTAGTTTGGGTGATCAACTTAAAGATAAATTGCAAGACGGAGTTATTGTATTAACTTCTAGTATAGATAATAAGAAAGTTAATCTTATTGTTATGGTTTCCGATAGTGTAGTTGAAAAAGGTGTCAATGCAGGAAATATTATAAAAGACTTATCTGCTTTAATTGGTGGAGGTGGTGGTGGCCGTCCAAATATGGCTCAAGCTGGAGGGAAAAACCCAGACGGAATGGATAAAGTTATTAGGCAAGCACCATTGGTCCTTGAAAAAAGCTTAAAAATAGTTGACGAATAGTTATTATATGTTATAATTCTAATAGTGCTAAAAATATTAAACCCAAACAGTTGTATAAGCACAATACACAACTGGAGGGAGGTTAGGTGTGAGACTATGTCAAATGTTACAGTTAAAGATAACGAAACTCTAGATAGTGCTCTGCGTCGTTTTAAAAAGAACTGCGCTAAAGCGGGAATTCAGCAAGAGATTCGTAAAAGAGAACATTATGAGAAACCAAGCGTAAGACGTAAAAAGAAGTCTGAAGCAGCACGTAAACGCAAAAAATAATAGTAGGAAAATCATATGATAAAACCCTTGAATATTCAAGGGTTTTTTTTCGACATCAAATATATAGAGCCTAAATTAATAGGCATTAATTAAATATAGATAGATTTCTCAAATTTAATCATAGGACATTTTTTTATGCCATATATTTTATAGTACTACTCTATTGATTTTAAAGAGGTATTGATGAATAAAATGTTCAAATCAAAACATGAAAAATATAAAAAAAAATATTTTAATTCATTTTATAATAAAATAAAAAAGAAAGAAAAACGAGCAGAAAAGGAGAGAGAAACATATTTAAATATTTTATCTAGTACTCTTAATATACCTTCTGACATATTAACTGGGGATCCAATTATAACTATAATAGGTAGAAGTGAAATTAGCATAGAAAATTATAGGAGAATAATTGAGTATACAAACAACAATGTAAAAATTCTAACTAATATTGGCAGCATATCAATACAAGGAAGAGATATGAAAATCTCCTATTTTGGAAAAGATGAAATGAAAATTGCTGGAAAGTTTGAATTAATAAAACATAATGGAGTTGATGCGTAAAAGGAGGTTAATATGTTTTTAAAATTAATAAGATGGATTAGAGGATATCTGCTTATAAACATAAATACAAATATGCATAATTCACCTGAACGTTTCATAAACATGTGTAATCATAATAATATTTACATATGGAATCTTCAAAACATAAGTGGAAATTATCAATTTGAGTTGTTATTGAAAGATTATAAAAGACTTAAGCCTATTGCGAGGAAAACACACACCTTACCATATATAAAGAAAAAATGTGGTTTTCCTTTTATTATGCAAAAATACAAAAAAAAGAAAGCCTTTATAACTGGTTTTATTATTTTTTTTATAATAATTTATATATTATCACTTAATATATGGAATATTAGTATTAATGGCCAACGAAGTTATACAAAAGAAACTCTTATGGATTTTTTGTATAGTCAGGATGTTTATGTTGGTAAAAAAGCAAGAGATATTGATTGCAGGAAAATCGAAGAGAATATAAGAGAAAATTATGTGGATATTGGTTGGGTTTCAGCAGAAATTAAAGGAACAAATTTAATAATTGATATACGAGAAACCAAAATACCAGAAAAAGTAATGTCAAACACAAGTCCGAGTCATATAATTGCTAGTAAGAATGGTATAATTACTAAGATTGTAACGCGAAGAGGAACTCCCCTTGTTAAAGTTGGAGATACTGTAAAAAAGGGAGATATACTTGTAATGGGAGTAGTTGATGTTATTGGAGATAATGACATTATAGTAAATAAAAAGGCAGTAGTTGCAGATGCTGATATACTTGGAAAAACATATTATAAATATAAAGACTCATTTTCGCTTACTTATAAGAAAAAAGAATATACTAATAAAAATAAAACAAATCATAGCTTAAGAATTTTCTCAAAAGAAATATATTTATACAAATATAGAAATACATATGATAAATGTGATATAATAACCGATGAATATATTTTTCAACCTATAAAGAATTTTTACTTACCTTTTTCTTATACTAAAGTTGTTTTTGAAGAATATAAAGAAGTTGATAAAAAATATCAAAAAGAAGACGCACGAAATCTTGCAAAATCAAAGCTTAATCGTGTTTTAAATAAATTAGAAGAAAAAGACATCTTAGTACTTGAACATAATGTTAATACAGACATAAATAATGATTATTCTATTAGTATGGGTGATATAATTGTAGAAGAATCTCTTGTTGATTATAAAAAAGTACAGGAAAGTGAATGGAGGATGGAAGAAAAGGATGAGCTTAATGGAAACAGTGATTGATCTACCAGTAAAACATCAAAAAAATGTATTTGGACAGTTGGATTCCTATATTAAAACCATTGAGAAAAATTTAAATGTTAGCTTAATTATTCGAGATGATGAAATAAAATTAGTTGGTGAAAGTGATAATGTTGATAAGGCAAAAAAGGTATTTAAGGAACTATTCGAGCTTTCAAAGAATGGGAATGAAATTACAGACCAGAATGTCAACTATGCTTTATCATTAGCTATGGATGACAAAACTGGTTCTTTAATTGAGATAGATAAAGATATTATTAGTCACACTATAAATGGAAAGCCTATCAAACCTAAAACCTTAGGCCAAAAAGAATATGTTGATAAGATTCGAAGTAAAATGATCACTTTTGGAATTGGACCAGCAGGGACAGGAAAAACATACCTTGCCATAGCTATGGCTGTTAAGGCTTTTAAAAATGATGATGTAAATAGGATTATATTAACTAGGCCCGCTATAGAGGCTGGTGAGAAACTAGGATTTTTACCAGGTGATTTGCAAAGTAAAGTTGATCCTTATTTAAGACCTTTGTACGATGCATTAAATCAAATAATGGGACAAGAATCATTTGAAAGGAATGTTGAAAAAGGGATAATTGAAGTAGCACCTTTAGCATATATGAGAGGAAGAACGTTAGATAATTCATTTATTATTCTTGATGAGTCACAAAATACAACACCTACACAGATGAAGATGTTCTTAACAAGAATTGGTTATGGTTCAAAAGCCGTTGTAAATGGAGACTTAACTCAAAAAGATTTACCTTCCAATACTGAGTCAGGATTGGAAAATGCAATCAAGATTTTAAGCAAAATAGATGATCTAGGCTTTTCCTATCTTACTGATAAGGATGTTGTAAGACATCCATTAGTTCAAAAGATAGTTAAGGCATACGATGCTTTTAATATGGAGAAAACATATGACAATTAACATAGAATATGAAAGTAAGATATCATTAGACTTAGACTATAAGGCTATAATAGAAAGTATAGTCCTTAAAGCATTAGACATTGAAGAATGTCCTTATGAAGTAGAGCTAAGCATTATACTAACTGATAATGAAGATATCAAAGAAATTAATAAAACATACAGGAATATAGATGAACCGACGGATGTTTTGTCTTTTCCCATGATTGAATTTAATAAAGCTGGTGATTTTTCTGCCTTAGAAGAATGCTTAAATGAGTATTTTAACCCAGAAACAGGTGAATTATTATTAGGTGATATTATAATATCAGTTGAAAAAGTTATGGAACAGGCAGAAGAGTTTGGTCATTCTCTAAAACGGGAATTGGCCTTTTTAATGGCTCATAGTATGCTTCATTTGTTCGGATATGATCATAATGATAATATTAATATTGAAAATTTAGCTATGGAGAAAAAGCAGGAATATATTTTGCAAACACTACAAATTGGGAGGTAAGAGCATCTGATGAAAAAGAAGGCAGGAATTATACTACTATTATTTTGTTTTATATTTGTTATGGGGTGTAATAAAAAAGAAGATCCTATAGATTCAAAGGAGGAAGAAACTGATGATGCAAATCAGACTATAGAGCCCTCAGAAGAAGTAACTGAGGAAAACATGGAAATAATTCCAGATGGATATGCTAAAAGTAGATTAACAGGGCTATACGTGCCAAAAGATGCTGCATCAAGTAGACCATATGCAATTATGATTAGCAATATTAAAGTAGTTAATCCTCAAAGTGGAATAGAGGAGGCTTCAATCTTATATGAATCTTTAGTTGAAGGTGGAATAACCAGACATATGGGAGTTTTTGAAGAGTTTCATCCAGAGAGAATAGGTTCAGTTAGAAGTGGTAGACAATATTTTGCAAGTATTGCTGATGAATATGATGCTATCTTAGTTAGTTTTGGGGAATCTTCTTATTGCACTGAAAAAATTAAGGAACTTAATCTAAATCAACTTAGTGGATTACGTGGTGAGGGATCAACGGTTTTTTATCGTGATAATAGTATTAAAGCACCTCATAATGCATTTACAAGTAAAGAAGGCTTAGCAAAAGGAATAGCAAAAAAAGAATTTAGAACGGCTTATGATGAAAAATTAAACAATCATTTTTCATTTTATAATACAGATACAGATCTTTTGAGTGATCAAAATGTTAATAAGCTTACTTTAAAGTTTTCTTCTTATACATCTCCGTATTTTACATATGATGCTGAAAACAAAACTTATTTAAGATTTCAACATGGTGGTGCTCATATTGATGCTAACTCATCTAAGCAATTAGAATTTAAAAACATTATAGTTCAATTTGTAGATGGGTTTTCAATAGATGAGACCAAAAGTTTTTCATTTAAGCAAGCAGAAGGAGAAGGATATTATATATCTAATGGCAAGGCAGTTCCAATTACATGGGACAAAAAAGAAAGTGACCGAAGCATGATATATTACGATTCAAATAAGAACATGTTAGAAATTAATCCAGGGAAAACATATATTGCAATTTTTCCAGCTAGTAGAACTTCAGATGTAGTATTTGAATAAATTGATTAACTAGATTATAATACATAAGATAAAACATTGGCAGGTACTTTGGAGGATTTTATGGCAAGTAAAAAAATGAATAATAATTTTTTAGTACAAGGTGGGATACTAGCAACCGCAGCAATTCTTGTACGTTTTATAGGGTTATTATATAGGGCTCCATTAATTAATTTGATAGGTAAAGAAGGAATGGGATACTATTCAAATGCCTATTATATATATAATATTGCTTTGTTGATATCTTCCTATAGTCTACCTTTGGCAGTATCAAAGTTGGTTGCATCTAGAACTATTAAGAAGCAGCATCGCAATTCTTTTCGTATTTTTATGACAGCATTAGTTATTGGCGCTACTGTTGGCTTGATAGCATCATTATCAGTTTTTTTTGGTGCAGATTATTTGGCAGTAAAAATTTTAGAATCACCAAGATCTGCAATACCACTTAAAGTATTAGCGCCAACAATATTTGTATTTGCAATTATGGGTGTGCTAAGAGGTTTTTTTCAAGGCAATAACTCCATGGTTCAAACCTCAGCTTCACAGGTAATTGAACAAATAGTTAATGCTATAGTTTCTATTGTAGCCGCTTATTATCTCATTGAGCGTTTTAGCTTATCAGAAGATGCATCAGCTTATGGAGCGGCAGGGGCAACACTTGGAACCTTATTAGGGGCTATTGCATCTTTAATGTTTTTAATTTTTGTTTTTTTACTAAATCGAAAATTTATTAAAAGGAAAATTGTTTCAGATACTTCTAATTATGTTGATTCTTATGTAATGATAAGTAAAATGCTTGCTATTACAGTGATACCAGTTATCTTAAGCCAGACTGTATATCAGTTGACTGGTATTATAGATTCATCTATTTTTAATAAGATTATGGCTAGTCAAGGACATGTAGAAGAAGTTAGAGGTGCTTTAATTGGACTTTATAGTACGATATTTCTTTTACTAACTAATGTGCCAGTTTCTATTGCTTCTGCTCTAGCTACAGCTATTGTGCCTAGTATTGTTATATCTATTACTAATGGAATGATGATGGAAGTAAAAAATAAAATAGGCTTAGGAATAAAGAGTACTATGATGGTAGCTTTTCCGTCTGCTGCAGGATTGACTGTTTTAGCATCACCTATTATACAGTTAATATTTAGACGTGTTGAAGTTGAATTACCAGCAAAAATGTTGCAAATTGGTTCTATAGCTATTATCTTTTTCGTATTTTCAACAATAACTAATGGTATACTACAAGGCTTAGATAAAATGCATATACCAATAATTCATTCAGCTATATCTCTTGCCATACATATTGTTTTTATGTATTTATTATTGACTTATGGGAAAATAGGAATATATGCTCTGGTAATTGGTAATATTTCATTTCCTTTAGTTGTTTGTATATTAAATTGGTTATATATTAGAAGGCTTTTGGATTATCAACAAGAAATAAGGAAGACATTTATTGTTCCTTTTATAAGTTCTCTTATAATGGGTATTGTTGCCTTTCTTGCATATAGAGGTCTTTATGCTCTAGTTTTGTCTAATGCTATTAGTTGTATTGTGGCAATTATATTAGCTGTATTTGTTTACTTTGTATTACTGATAACTTTAAAAGGAATTACAGAAGATGAACTTTATAAGCTACCAAAAGGTAAAATGGTAATTAAAATAGCAAGAAGACTTTTTTTAATTAGATAATAAATCTGTCACGCTGTCTCCATTGTATAAAATAGAAATAATGGTAAAGACTAATATCAAAGGAGTGATTAGCGTGAATGGCAAAAAGATATTAGTATATTTTCTTGGTTTTTTATCATTATCCCTTATATTTACGGCAGGTTATTATTTTAGTTATAAAAAAGCTTTAGAAGATTTTAATAGAAATGCAGATAAAAGAAATAATGAACTTTTCACTTCGTTAGAAGAGAAAGGTTTGTTAATAATTCAAGATGATAATTATGCATCTATAAACAATCAGGATAAAAGTCAATTATCACAAGAGAAGGATGTAGTCTTAGAAGCGAATTCAGATACAACAACTCAAGAGGAAGATAGATCAGATGATGGAAGAGAAGTCGACAATATAGAGGAGACAATAGTGCTTCCAACTACTAAATATATATTACAAACATATAATGCTTCTACAGCAGAAAAAACTGATGAAGTTCTTAAGCCACCTAGTTTTCTAGTGGGATTGAATAGAGAAGAGGTTATTGAATATTTAGACAATTATATGGAAGACTTACCTTGGAATGAGTTTAAGCAAGGCCTGACTGCATATGAACTGCTTTTATTTTCTGATAAGGAAATACTTATTCGTAAAACATATAATTCTGATTTGATAGAGTATGAATATTATATAAAGGCGGTAGATGATAATATTGTTGTTTACTACAGTGATCAAAAAACTGTGTATGAATACACAAATATGTCAATTATTAATTTGACTGAAGAAGAAAAACAAGAATTAGAGGAAGGTTACTTTATTAAAGACCTTACTGAACTATATGATATACTAGAAAATTATACTAGTTAAGCTATTGGGATACAGGACAAGTTCATTGTCACTGTGTCCCATCTTTTTAGACTTGAATTATTGATAGGTTCTGCTAAAATGGACTTATTATATTTAGCTCTGTGAGAGGTGTTTTGTTTGAAGGATATAGTTGTAGTAGGTGGTGGAGCTTCAGGCCTAATGGTGGCTATTGTAGCAGCTAGAAGAGGCAGAAGTGTTAGCATAATCGAATATAAAGAAAGAGTTGGAAAGAAAATTCTTGCTACAGGTAATGGGAGATGTAATTATACGAACTCCAATATGGACATTTCTTGTTTTCGCAGTGACAATATAAACTTTGTAAGCTCTGTTTTAGAGGATTTTTCATATTATGATACGATTGATTTCTTTATGAACCTAGGTATATATCCCAAGGACATTAATGGTTATATATATCCTAATTCACAGCAAGCATTGGCTGTTAGGGAAGTTTTGGAATTAGAAGCACTTTATTTAGGCGTTGATATTATTTGTGATATTAAGGTTGAACATATAAAAAAGAATGGTGAACACTTTATTTTAAAAACTAATCATAGTGATTACAAGGCTAAAAAAATAGTCCTTGCAACAGGAGGATCTGCTTCGAAGAATTTAGGATCTGATGGTAGTGGATTTAAACTTGCAAAAGAACTAGGACATAAGATTATTAAGCCCTTACCAGCCTTAGTACAGTTGAAAACTGACGATAGTAATTTTAAAATGATAGCAGGCGTTAGAAGTCAAGCTTATATTGAACTTTATATTGATGATAAGTTAGCATCTACTGAAATTGGAGAATTACAATTTACCAAATATGGAGTCTCTGGCATCCCTATATTTCAAATTAGCAGATATGCATCAAAAGCTTTAGATAAATCTCAAAAAGTTAGCTTAAAGATTGATTTACTATATGATTTAGACTGGAAAGCTACTATGGATTTACTTGAAAAAAGAATTATTATTAATCCTTATAAGAATATAGAAGAAATCTTTTATGGTTTATTTAATAATAAATTGATTTTATACATATTAAAGAGAACTGGCATTTTTTCTAAGTTAGAAGCTAAGAAGATTAGTAAAGGGCAATTAATAAGCCTTGTGAACATAATTAAGAATTTTGAAGTTGATATTGTTGAAACCAATTCTTTTGATAGTGCACAAGCTACCTGTGGTGGTATTGATACCACACAGGTGAGTAAAAGAACAATGGAGTCTAAGCTTATACCTGGTCTTTATTTTTCGGGTGAAATACTTGATGTTGATGGGATTTGTGGTGGATATAATCTCCAATGGGCTTGGTCAAGTGGATTTCTTGCAGGCAATTATGTTTAGATAGACTTTAAGAAGTATAATATAAATGCAAACATATATAGAAAGGGAAGATATGAAAAATCACAGGAAAACTTTTAAAGATAAAAAAAGAATTGTAATAAAGATTGGTTCTAGCTCTCTAACTCATCCCGAGACAGGTTCAATTAATTTAATAAAGTTGGAGAAGCTAGTTAGAATTCTTACAGACTTAAAAAATATGGGTAAAGACGTAGTTCTTGTATCATCAGGTGCAATTGCCGTAGGTAGACAAGCCCTTAATATTTCTGAAAAACCAAAGAAAAAATCATTAAATCAAGCTTGTGCAGCTATAGGTCAAACAAGATTAATGATGGTATACCAAAAGCTTTTTGCAGAGTACAACCAGATTCCAGCTCAAATTTTAATGACCAAGGATACTATGATTAATCCTATCAGTAGAGATAACGCTTATAATACATTTGAAGAACTTTTTCAATTGGGAGTAATTCCAATTGTTAATGAAAATGATACTGTGTCTACAGATGAAATTGAATTTGGTGATAATGATACTTTATCAGCCATAGTTACGGCATTAATAAATGCGGATTTATTAATACTACTTTCTGATATAGATGGATTATTTACAGATGATCCAAATGTAAATAAAGAAGCAAAATTTATTGAATATGTAGAGTACATAGATAAAGAATTAGAAGAAATGTGCAAAGGAAGTAATGGTTCACTAGGTACAGGCGGAATGGCTACTAAGATATCTGCAGCTAGAATTGCTACTGATTCAGGGGCTGATATGGTTATAGCTAATGGACAAGACTTTTACATCGTAGAAGATATTATAAATGGCGAAAAAGTGGGCACATTATTTACGGCACATAAAAATAATAATTTTGTTTTATTAGATTATATAAAAACACCCCAGTATAATAGGTGTTAGTAAGTTTAATATAAGGCGAAGAAAAGTAAAAAAGAAGGTGACAAAATGAACAATAACGGACTTAATTTGGATAGAATTAATGAACTTTACAGAAAATCTAAGGAATCTGGTCTTACTCCTGAGGAGAAAAAAGAGCAAAAGGAACTTAGGGAAATATATATTCAATCAGTTAGAAGAAATCTAAGAGGTCAGTTAGAAAATGTATCTATAGTTGAGAAGGATGGTTCAATCACTTCATTGTCTAAGAAAGGGTCAGACAATTTTGATAAGTAAAAAGGAAATTAGAAAACAAATTAGTGAAAAAAAACTTAATTATCCTATAGAAGAAATTAAAAGTAAGAGTAATATTATTATTAACAAACTTTTAAATACCAAAGAATACAAAGATTGCCACACGATTTTTACATATGTCTCCTTTAATCAGGAAGTAAATACTAGAAATCTAATAAAAGGTAATTTAGGACAGAAAAAAATTGCAGTTCCAAAGATAGCAGATAATAAAATGTGTTTTTATTATATTAATTCATTAGACAACTTAAGAGCGGGCACAATGGGTATACTAGAACCAGTTACTAAGGAATTAGCAATTCCCAAGGAAGGTGACTTATTTATTGTTCCAGGGCTGGCTTTTGATAAAAACAAAAACAGAATTGGATATGGTGGAGGTTATTATGACAAGTATTTTTGGAAGTATAAACATGTGAATTTTCATAAAATTGCATTAGCCTTTGATTTTCAAATTATAAGAGATATAGCAATTGATGAGTATGATGTTAAATTAGACAGTATTATAAGTCCAAAGAAAACTATTTATTAAGATTTAGAAGGAAGGAAGATTATATGGATTATTTATTAGATTTAGGTAAAAAAGCAAAAGATTCGGCTACAATATTGAATAAATTAAGTCAAAAAGAAAAAAATAAAGGACTTTATGAAGTAAGTAAAGCAATTGCTGAAAATGAAGATTATATTTTGTCTGCAAATAAAGTTGACATTGAAAATGCTAAAAAAAATGCTATGAAGGAATCGCTAATAGACAGATTATCTTTAGACCATGATAGACTAAATGGAATGTCTTCAGGCTTGTTGGATGTTGCAAAGCTTGAGGATCCAATTGGAGAGATATCATCTATAAAGGAACGTCCAAATGGATTAAAGATTGGTCAAATGAGAGTTCCTATGGGTGTAATTGGTATTATATATGAATCAAGACCTAATGTAACTGCAGATGCTTTCGGTTTATGTTTTAAGACAAATAATGCTGTTATCTTACGTGGTGGAAGCGACGCTATTAATTCTAATAAAGCAATAGTAGAAGTTATACAAGGAGCTTTAGAAGTAGCAGGCTTACCTAAGTATGCTATTCAATTAATAGAAGATACAAGCAGGGAAGTTGCTAGCCAAATGATGAAGCTAAATGAATATATTGATGTTTTAATACCAAGAGGTGGTGCTGGACTGATCAAATCGGTTATAGAAAACTCTACAATTCCAGTTATTGAAACAGGAACAGGAAATTGTCATACATATGTAGATAGATATGCAGATTTGAAAATGGCCTTGGATATAATTATAAATGCAAAAACACAGAGGCTTGGAGTTTGTAATGCTTGTGAATCACTAGTAATTGATAAGCATATAGCAAAAGATTTTATACCAGTCTTATATAAAGAACTAAGAGCTAACAAAATAGAGCTACGTGGTGATGAACTTTCTAGACAAATTGTTGCAGATATCATTCCAGCCAAAGAAGAAGATTATGCAAGAGAATATTTAGATAGAATTATTTCGCTTAAGATTGTAGATTCTATAGATGAGGCTATAGCCCATATTAATTATTATAATACTAAGCACTCTGAAGCTATAATTACTGATAATTATAATAATTCTATGAAGTTTCTTAATGAAGTAGATGCGGCAGCAGTTTATGTTAATGCATCAACAAGATTTACTGATGGTGCTGAATTCGGACTTGGAGCTGAAATAGGCATTAGTACACAAAAACTACATGCTAGAGGTCCAATGGGATTAAATGCCCTTACAACAACAAAATATATTATTTTAGGTAATGGACATATCAGATAAGAAATACAGACTTTGGAGGATTTATGGAATCACAATTGACATTAAATAATGAGATTTTTAATCAGGCTCCCGATAAGGAGCCTTATAGACAGTACTACTTTATGGCAGCTTTAAACAAACAACTAAAAAAGATAACAAAAAAAACAGCTAGATCATTTACATATAGTATTCAAACCTTTGGTTGTCAAATGAATGCAAAAGATTCAGAGAAACTAGCTGGAATATTAGAAGAGATCGGATATGTACCTTCTGATTCACAAGAGGCAGACTTTGTAATTTATAACACTTGTACTGTTAGAGAAAATGCAAATTTAAAGGTCTATGGAAGGCTGGGATATTTAGGAAAATTAAAAGAAAAAAATCCAAATATGATTATTGCAATTTGTGGGTGTATGATGCAAGAACCTACAGTTGTAGAAAAAATTAAAAAAAGTTATCCCTTTGTTGATATTGTGTTTGGTACACATAATATTTACAAACTAGCCGAGCTATTATATTTGGAAAAAGAAGCTAATAGAATGATTATTGATATATGGGAAGGTACAAATGAAATAGTTGAGGAATTACCTAGTGAGAGAAAATATAAATTCAAAGCTGGTGTAAATATAATGTATGGATGCAATAATTTTTGTAGTTATTGTATTGTACCTTATGTTAGAGGTAGGGAAAGAAGCAGGAATCCCGAAGATATTATATCGGAAATTAAAAGGCTAGTAGCTGATGGAGTAGTAGAGATAACGCTTCTTGGACAAAATGTTAATTCATATGGCAAGTCGTTAGATGAGCCTATAAGTTTTGCAGATTTACTCATTGATATAGAAAAAATTGATAATTTAGAAAGAATTCGTTTTATGACTTCTCATCCTAAGGATTTATCTGATGAGCTTATTTTAGTTATGAAAAATTCTAATAAGATATGTGAACATTTGCACTTGCCACTACAGTCAGGAAGTACTAGACTGCTTAAAATAATGAATCGTAAGTATACAAAAGAAAAGTATTTGGAATTAATAAATAAAATCAAAGAAGCAGTACCAGATATTTCATTAACAACTGACATTATTGTTGGTTTTCCAGGCGAAACAGAAGAGGATTTTTTAGAAACTTTAGATGTTGTTAAAAAGGTGAAGTTTGACAGCTCCTTTACCTTTCAATATTCCAAAAGAACGGGAACACCAGCAGCTACAATGGAAAATCAAGTTGAACAAAAAATAGTACAAGAAAGATTTGATAGATTGCTTGCTACAATGAAAGAGGTTTCTTCTAATAAGTCGTCAAGACTATTAGGGACTATAGGTAAGGTCCTAGTGGAAGAGATTAATGAACAAGATTCATCTCTAGTAACAGGAAGACTTAGCAATAATACTTTGGTTCATTTTCCTGGAGATGCAAGCTTTATTGGAAAAGTAATACCTGTAAAGCTAATAGAAAGTAAAGGTTTTTATTACTTTGGTAAACCTTTACTTTAGTTAATAGTAATCAAAGAGAGAGGTTTTAGGTAAAATAGTTGTGCAAACTAATTAGCTTAAAATCTCTTTGCTTGACATTTACTTAATTAAAGTATAAAATTTAAATGTTATGATTTATATGTTTAAATAATAAAAATTTAATAAGGAGGTGCTACTGTGCAAGATTTCTTTAAAATAGTAGTTGCTATTTTAGTTACCTTGGTAATAGTTGCTCCTCTTGTTTGGAAGATTGCTATGGCCTATCGAAAAAGGATTTATGAAGAGAAGGTAGGAACAGCAGAGGAAAAAGCAAGAGAAATCATAGATGAAGCTTTAAAAACAGCTGAAACTAAGAAGAGAGAAGCATTACTAGAAGCAAAAGAAGAAGCATTAAAGAGAAAAAATGAGCTCGAAAAGGAAACTAAAGAAAGACGTACCGAACTACAACGCTACGAAAAGAGAGTTCTAGCGAAAGAAGAATCTTTGGACAGAAAAGCGGAAGCACTTGAAAGGAAAGAATCAAAAGTTGCTGAGAAAGATGCTGAATTAGATCGTAAGAGCAAAGAAACAAAGGAACTTTATGACAAGCAAACAAGCCAACTAGAGAAAATTTCCGGATTAACCTCCGAGCAAGCAAAAGAATATCTATTAAAAACTGTTGAAAATGATTTAAAACATGAAACTGCCTTATTAATCAAGGAATTAGACAATAAAGCAAAGGAAGAAGCCGATAAAAAGGCCAAAGAATATGTTGTAACAGCAATTCAAAGATGTGCAGCAGACCATGTGTCTGAAACTACAATTTCTGTTGTACAGCTTCCAAATGATGAAATGAAGGGTAGGATTATAGGTCGTGAAGGCCGAAACATCCGAACTTTAGAAACACTAACAGGAGTTGATTTAATTATTGATGATACTCCTGAGGCTGTAATTTTGTCTAGCTTTGACCCGATAAGAAGAGAGGTCGCTAGAATTGCACTAGAAAAACTAATAATTGACGGAAGAATACATCCAGCAAGAATTGAAGAAATGGTTGAAAAAGCTCAAAAAGAAGTTGAAACTATTATTAAAGAAGCTGGAGAAGAAGCAACTTTAGAGATTGGAGTACATGGAATTCATAATGAATTAGTACGTCTACTAGGTAAAATGAAATATAGGACAAGTTATGGACAAAATGCACTTAAACACTCTATCGAAGTGGCACATTTATCAGGTTTATTAGCAGGAGAAATAGGTGTCGATGTAAGAATTGCAAAAAGGGCAGGATTATTACATGACATTGGTAAATCAGTTGATCATGAGATTGAAGGTTCACATATTCAAATAGGTGCTGATTTATGTAGAAGATATAAAGAATCAGCAATTGTAGTTAATACTGTGGAATCACATCATGGTGACGTAGAGCCAGAAACACTAATTGCATGTTTGGTTCAGGCTGCAGATACTATATCAGCTGCTAGACCAGGTGCAAGAAGAGAAACATTAGAAACATATACTAACAGGTTAAAACAGTTGGAAGATATTACTAACAGCTTTAAGGGAGTGGAGAAGTCTTTCGCTATTCAAGCGGGTAGAGAAGTCCGAGTTATGGTTATACCAGAACAAATCACTGATGAGGAAATGATTTTACTTGCAAGAGATGTTGCAAAGATGATTGAAACAGAATTGGAATATCCAGGACAAATTAAAGTTAATTTGATTAGAGAATCCAGATATTCAGATTACGCAAAATAAGAATAATTATGATTTTAAAAGCTAAAATCTAAGCTTATTAGATTTTAGCTTTTTTTTTACTTGCAATATAGTGCGTTATGTAATAGAATATGAGAAATGTTCACATGACTTTAGTATGCTAAAGAAATCTAATGTAACACATAATATAACATAAAAACTTTGTTTATTATAGGAGGAATCTAATGCCGTTAGACTTATCAAGAAAAGTACAAAATGTACAACCGTCTTCAACACTAGCTATTACTGCTAGGGCTAAAGAGTTAAAACTTAAGGGTATTGATGTTGTTGGATTTGGTGCAGGAGAACCAGATTTTAATACACCAGATAATATCAACCAAGCAGCAATAGAAGCAATAAATTCTGGTCTTACAAAGTATACACCAGCTTCAGGGACTGTTAGTTTAAAAAAGGCTATTTGTAAAAAGTTTAAGGAGTTTAATAAAATTTCATATAATCAAAATCAGATTGTTGTAAGTAATGGTGGAAAGCATTCATTAACAAATATATTTCAAGCAATTATTAATCCCGATGATGAAGTAATAATACCATCCCCATTTTGGTTGAGTTATCCTGAAATTGTTAAATTATCAGATGGAAAGCCAGTAATTGTTGAAACTAAAAAGGATAATAATTTTAAAATAACTGCTCAGCAATTATCAGATGCTTGTACAAGTAAAACAAAAGCACTTATTCTTAATTCTCCAAACAATCCTACCGGAGAAATTTATACAAGAGAAGAATTAGAAGCTATTGCCAATGTAGTAGTTGAAAAAGATATATATGTTGTAGCTGATGAAATGTATGAATATCTTGTCTATAATGGAATGGAACATGTTAGTATTGCTTCATTGAATGATGAAATATATAAAAGAACAATTACTTGCAGTGGAGTATCAAAAAGTTACTCCATGACAGGGTGGAGAATTGGTTATACAGGCTCAAGTGTCGAATTAGCAAAAGTTATGTCTAGTGTACAGTCCCATCAAACATCCAATCCCAATTCAATTGCTCAAGTTGCGGCTACAGAGGCCATTAGTGGTCCTCAAGATGCAGTAGTTAAGATGTGTAAAGAATTTGATAAAAGAAGAAAATATATTGTGAATAGAATTAAAGATATGCCTTATGTAAATGCTACTGAACCTCAGGGTGCCTTTTATGTATTTGTTGACTCTAGTGAGGCTTTAGAAAAAAAATATAAAGAAGAAAAGGTTGCTACAACTAACAGATTAGCGGATATACTAATTAATGATTATAATGTAGCGGTTGTTCCGTGTATGGATTTTGGAACTGCAGATCACATTCGACTCTCTTATTCAACTTCCATTGAAGAAATAAAAAAAGGAATGGATAGGATAGAAAAATTCTTAACAGAATTACAATAATAGTAGAATAAGATTTTAAAAGGGGTGCAGATATTATTACTATCTAGCACCCTTTATCATGCATAATTATCGGTATTAATTCTATTTATAATTCATACTATAAGATATACATGCCTATTTATAGAAAAGCATGTATAAAAGGAAGAAAGGTATGATTTAATAATGAAATATATTAATGTCCTTATGAAAAAGTATGGTGAAAGAAAGACAGGCCTAATTATTTTTATAGTTGGAATGGTAATAGGTGTTTTAATAGCAAGAATATTCAAAGGTTTTTATTGGAATGAATTAGACTTGCTAAATTTAAGTTACTTTAATCTGATAGTGAATATGGAAATAGATTACAGAGTGCTTAGGAATTATGTGTTTTGGAAAAATTTTAGAAATTACTTTATAATATGGGGGCTTAGTTTTACCAAAATAGGAATCACTAGTATTGGGTTTATTTTGATTATTTATGGATTTAAAGTAGGATTTCTAATTACAGTTTTATTTATGGGATATAAACTTAAAGGAATTTCACTCTTATTTGGATATACATTTCCACAGTTTATAATATACATACCTCTTATATTTGTAAGCTTACAAGGGGCTTATTGGCTTTGTAAGAACTTGTATTTTAACGGTGTTTATAAGAAAAACAGGCTTGAAACTGTTGGAAAATATCTAATATTTATATTTGTATTAGGAATATTTCTATTTATTGGCTCTCTAATGGAAACCTACTTAGGTTCACTTGTTTTAAGAGGAATCTTAAAATCATTTATATGATTTGCAAATGAAAAGGCTTATAATATATCTGCAATTGAATATATTAATTCTTCTGATTCATCCCAACCTAAGCATGGATCAGTGATAGACTTACCATATGTATGGTTATGTAGATCTTGCCTACCTGACTCAATATAACTTTCAATCATAACGCCTTTAATCAACTGAGTTAAGTCAATATTGATTTTTCTATTATGCATAATTTCATGAACAATCCTTGGTTGTTGTGAATAATCCTTGTTAGAATTAGCATGGTTAACATCTATAATTAAAGCAGGATTTTTAACATCTCTTTCTTTATACATGTTGTATAGTAATATTAGATCTTCATAATGATAATTAGGAATTGAACTTCCGTGCTTATTTACAGCACCGCGAAGTATCGCGTGGGCATATGGATTACCTGTAGTTTCAACTTCATAAGTACGATATAAAAAAGTATATCCTCTTTGAGCAGCTTCTATAGAATTTAACATAACAGTGAAATCACCACTGGTAGGATTTTTCATTCCAGCAGCACATTCCATGCCACTTGTTACTAGACGATGTTGTTGATCTTCAACAGAGCGGGCTCCAATTGCAACATAGGAAAGAAGATCTTCAATATAGGCTGTATTCTCAGGATATAACATCTCGTCTGCCCCTGTTAGTCCAGTTTCCCTAATTACACGAACATGCATTTTTCTCATTGCTTTAAGGCCTTCATTTAAATCAGGTTTCTTATAAGGATCTGGTTGATGGGCTATACCTTTATAACCCTCACCAGTAGTTCTTGGTTTATTAGTATATATTCTAGGTATAAGCAACAATTTATCTTTAACTTTTTCTTGTACTTTAGCAAGTCTAGATACGTAGTCGCATAAGGAATCTTCATTATCAGCAGAACATGGTCCAACTATAACTAAAAACTTATCAGATTCACCACTTATAACTTTCTTAACTTCCTCGTCTCTGTTTTGTTTTATTTCCTGTTCTTTTAATGATAAAGGATAAACCTGCCTTAGTTCTGCAGGAGATATAACTTTCTTTTTAAAAATAAAACTCATATAATTACCTTGCCTTTCTTTAATGTTGTTAATTTGTGCCTATAATTTTATACTTGTTTTTATAGTAAGTCAAGCAAAAACACTTTAAAGCAACAACGCGTCAAACTGTCACAATAATAAATGTATATATGCTTATTATACAAAAAAAGAATAAACATATAAAAAGAACAATACTATTTTAATAAAAGGCTAGTAAATAAGTTGAAAAAAAAACATAGTTTTATATTTGCTTTTTTATTACGAATATTATTTTTAGTTACTTTATTTGCTTTGATTTGGTATTTAATTATTCCTAACACATCGATTAATTATAAAAAAGATTATCAAGCTTTTTCAAATAGACTAAATGAAAAAGATTTAATCATGATTCAAGGGGAGACCTTTAAACTTGAATTACAAAAATTAAATAAAAGAGTTAAGTTTTCATCTATGGATATTAAAGTTGCTCCTGTGACCCCATTAGGAACGGTTATTGCTTTAAGACCAGGAAAGACATATATAACTGTTAAATATGAAAATAAGGAGCTTAAATGCAGAGTAAGAGTTTACAAAATTAACAAGAAAAAGATTAAATTAAAAACAAAGGAAAAAATAAATTTAAATATAAAGGGACCTGGAATTATTAAATCAGTTAAATGGTCTAGTAATAAACCTAATATAGCTAAAGTAAATAGATTTGGAACAGTTAAGGGAGTTTCTAAAGGTAAAGCAGTAATAACAGGCAAAATAAATGATAAAAAAATAAATTGTCTTGTAATTGTAGAATAAATTACCTTTTACAGTTGGATTTGGTATAAAAACCACTTTTATAGATTAAAATAGTAATAATGAAAATTGGACGTGAGGAGTTCATGAAAAAAAAATTAAGCATAAGTTTACTGTTTTTTATACTATTAGTTAATGTGTTTCGACCTATGAGTATACAAGCAAGTCCTGAAGATTTATCTCAAAATGAGGCAGCTGAGAGTGAAAATGATTCATTTCACTTAGAATCAACTTCTGCAATCTTAATGGAAGGTTCAACAGGCCAAGTGATCTATGAAAAAAATAAGGATGAGCAGCTTCATCCAGCTAGTATTACAAAGATTATGACCTTATTATTAATATACGAAGCATTAGATGAGGCTAAGTTTACTCTTGATGATGAAGTTACAGTTAGTGAACATGCGGCATCCCTTGGTGGTTCACAAGTTTATCTTGAACCAAATGAAGTGCAAACTGTTGAAACTATGATAAAATGTATTGCAATAGTAAGTGCTAATGATGCATCTGTAGCCATGGCTGAATATGTTGCAGGAACAGAAGAAGAATTTATAGCAAGAATGAATGCTAGAGCCAAAGAATTAGGGATGAACAATACAAACTTTGTCAATAGTTATGGATTAGATGATGATAATCATTACTCAACTGCTTATGATGTTGCCTTGATGTCAAGAGAATTAATAACTAAATTTCCTGAAATAAGCAACTATTCAACAATATGGATGGATACAATAATACATAAAACTAAAAAAGGAGAAAGTGAATTTGGTTTAAGTAATACTAATAGGCTAGTACGATTTTATGAAGGTATTACAGGTCTAAAAACAGGCTCAACAGGACTTGCTAAGTACTGCCTATCTGCGACAGCAAGACGTGACGGTATGGACTTAATTGCGGTAGTTATGGCATCACCTACTACCAAAGAACGTTTTAATGAAGCTACAAAGCTATTAGACTATGGATTTGCTAATTGTAAATTATATGTGGATAATAATGATAACTTAGAAGTAATTCCAATTCCTATCTCTAGAGGAGTAAAAGACGAATTGAATTATAAAGTAAATAACAAGTTTTCTTACTTGTGTAACAGAGAAACAAACCCTGAAGATATAACAAAAAAAATATCTTTAGAAGAAAAAGTTGAAGCTCCAATTAAAGAAAACGATAAGGTTGGAGAACTCGAATATTTAATTAATAATAAGAGCATAGGAAAAGTTGATATTGTTGCAGGAGAGAGCATAGAGAAGGCTACTTTAAAAGATTGCTTAAATAAGGCATTTAAAAAATTTGTGATTTAAGCATTCATATTTAAGAAGTGATTTGTTGCTTAAGGGAGAACAAATCACTTCATATATTGTAAGATAATTTTTAATATGTTATATTTTTATGTATTACAAGTTGTAATGATTGAAAAGAAAGGTAGCAGAGAAGATGATTTATTTTTCTATATTTGTTATAGTAGTTATATTGTTTTTATTATATGTAAAATTTGAAAATACAAATCTTGAAGTTACCCATTATACAATTAAGTCTAAGAAAATTCCCAATTTATTTTCTCAGACAACCTTTATAGTTTTAGCTGATTTACATAACAACTTGTATGCTAAGAACAATAAAATTTTAATAGGGGAAATTAACAAGATCAATCCGAGCTTTATTATTATAGCTGGAGACATGATTGTTGGGAAAAAAACAGAAGATTTTCAAGTTGCACTTTCCCTACTAACTGAATTAGCCTCAAAATATACAATTTTCTATGGTATGGGTAATCATGAGCAGAGAATGATTTCAAAAGGAAGGTATTACAATGACAGATGGGAAAGATATATAGAAAGACTTAAACAATTAGATGTCCATATACTTAACAATAATTCGGCAAAAATTATAAAAGAAGATGAAAGCATTATTATAAATGGACTAGCTATTGATTTGGACTACTTCCAAAAAAGAAGATTTAAAAAAATGACAAGAGATTACCTTGAAGAAAAACTAGGAAAATTAGATGATAAATGCTATAATATAGTGATTGCACATAATCCATTGTTTTTTAAAGAATATATAAGTTTTGGCTCGGACCTAATTTTATCTGGTCATATGCATGGTGGAATAGTAAGACTGCCTATATTAGGAGGAGTCATTTCTCCACAGTATGAGCTGTTTCCCAAATATGATGCGGGAAGATTTGAAGAAGGTGAGCAAACCATGCTTATTTCTAGAGGCCTTGGAACTCATACAATAAAGCTAAGGGCTTTTAATAGGCCGGAATTAATGGTTGTTACTTTAGAAAGGGATAGAAGTTAAGATGAGTATATCAGTTAAGTTAGAAGTATTTGAAGGACCACTAGACTTATTACTTCATTTAATAGATAAAAATAAAGTAAATATTTATGATATTCCAATCAATGAAATAACAGAACAATACATAGATTATATTCAAAAAGTAGAGTATAACGCTTTAGATAGTATGAGTGAATTTTTAGTATTGGCTAGTGAATTAATTAGCATAAAATCTAAGATGCTATTACCTAAGGATGAAGAAGACGAATCAGATGAAGACCCAAGGCATGAATTAGTTGAGAGACTATTGGAATATAAGATGTTTAAATATATATCGGATTTATTAAAAGATAAAGAGCTAGATGCATCAAAAACTATATACAAAGAACCTACAATTCCAGATGAAGTTAATTATTATAAAGAAGAAATTGACCCATCTGATGTTCTAGGTGACATAACATTAAGTAACATACAAAAAGTTTTTACATCTCTTTTAAAAAAGCAAGGGGATAAAATAGACCCTATTAGAAGCAAGTTTGGTGAAATAAAGCAAGAAAAGATAAGCGTTGAAGATAAGTTAAAAGAGATAATAAAATATGCATCTAATCATAAAAAGTTTTTGTTTACCGATTTATTATCAGAGCACATATCTAAGCCTGAATTAATAGTTGTTTTTTTAGGGATTTTGGAACTTACTAAAAGTGGACAAGTTGTAATTAGACAAAACAACTTATTTGATGATTTTATAATTACAAGAGTGAATAATAAGTTTAGAATTAAAGAACCAACGGAGGCAGTTCTACATGGAAATTAACAGAATTAAGGCCAGTATTGAAGCCATACTCTTTGCCATGGGTGAAGCAGTTGATTTAAATAGAATAGCAAAAACTATTAACCATGATAAAGAGACAACTAAGAAAATTATTTATGATATGATGGATACTTATAATAATGAAGATAGGGGTATACAAATTACCCAATTAGGTGACTCCTTTCAAATGTGTACAAAGCCTGATATGTACGAATCTATAATTAATTTAATTAACGTCCCCCAAAAGCATGTATTAACAGAAGTTGTACTAGAAACACTGTCTATAATTGCTTATAAACAACCTGTTACTAAAGTAGAAATCGAAGCTATAAGAGGGGTAAACAGTGACCATAGTGTAAATAAATTAATTGAGTATAATTTAGTTTGTGAGCTAGGAAGAATGGATGCACCAGGTAGACCTATTTTATTTGGAACAACTCAAGAGTTTTTAAGGTGTTTTGGCCTTGAGTCATTAGAAGAATTGCCGTCAGTAAGACAAGATAAGATAGATAACTTTAAAGGACAAGTAAAAGAAGAAGCTGCCATTACAATAGAGGAAGAATAAGAAACTATGTAGCAAGCAGATTATAGGCTCTGTGCCATATATTAGTGTATGATTTATAAATCATGCTCCAATATATAGCATAGAGTTTTTTTGTTAAATAAGAAGTTATCTACTTTAAATAAAAAATAAAAATATGGGCATAATATGAAAGTATGCCAATATATAATCTTCAATATGAAAGAGGTTTTTATGAATTCCTTACATGATAAATATAATAAAATAATTGCTCCTATTTCAAAAGATTTAAATGAAACTATTAAAACTGTAGATGATTTAACAAAGGACTGTGATGATTTTGTTAAAAGACGGTTTACTATTGGTGGGGCT
Source organism: uncultured Lachnospiraceae bacterium (assembly GCA_964544535.1). Classification (GTDB taxonomy): domain Bacteria; phylum Bacillota; class Clostridia; order Lachnospirales; family Lachnospiraceae; genus JAAYRG01. The sequence continues at coordinate 66,483 of CAZJCV010000004.1, forward strand.
TATAGAGTCGATATTTATTTTGTTTATATAGATAATATGGTTGATAAAACATTGTTAGAAGAGGACACTCTTAGATATTTATTACATGGAATGAATCAAATGCCTGTATCTAACAAGTTTGAATATATAAGAGATAAAGGACTTAGAACCGCAGATGTTTCTGAGGCTAAAACAATGGATGCTGCTATGAATTTCATATTTGGCGGAGATACTATGATTTTTGTAGATGGATATAACAAGGCAATCAGAGTATCAGTAAGGGGAATGGCAAGTAGAGGAATTCAAAAAAGTGAAAATGAAGTTGCTATTCGTGGATCTAAGGAAAGTTTTACAGAGGCTTTATATCTGAACCGGGTTTTACTTCGGAGACGAGTTAAAGATGCCAATATGAAAATAAAACAATTTGTAGTAGGAGCTAGAACTCTTACTGATGTAGCAATAGTCTACTTAGATGGAGTTACTCAACCTAAGATTATAGCAGATGTTGAGAAAAAGATTAATGAATATATAATTGATGGGATATTTGATAGTGGAATGTTAGAACAATTAATTGAAAACAATCAAAACTCTCCATTTCCTGAGATTCAAGCAACGGAAAGACCAGACAAAGCAGCTTCTGCTATTGTTGAGGGAAGAGTTGTAATTATAGTAGATAACTCACCAACTGTACTAATAGTGCCTGCTACACTTAATTCATTTTATCAAGCCTCAGATGATTCTTATAATAGGTGGGAGATAGCAACCCTTATGAGAATCCTAAGATATATAGGCTCATTTCTAACTATGTTTTTACCAGGTTTATATATAGCAGTTGTAAATTATCAACCTGAACTTATCTCACCTGCACTTGCTTTGTCCTTTGCAGCAGCAAGAGAAGGAGTGCCATTTTCAGTTTTAATTGAGGTTGTAATAATGGAAGTGGCATTTGAGATGTTATTAGAAGCAGGTGTACGTCTTCCAGGACCTATGGGCAGTATGTTAGGAATAGTAGGTGGATTAGTTATAGGAGATGCAGCAGTTAGTGCTAACTTAGTAAGTCCAATGGTGGTTATAATAGTTGCTTTAACAGCAATTTCCGCCTTTACAATACCTAATGAAGCCTTTGCATCATCTTTTAGATTGATTAGATTTTATAGCATAATATTATCAGCATTTTTAGGTCTATATGGATTTGTTTTGAGTTTTATGTTTTTATTAATCCATTTAGCTGGCCTAAGAAGTTTTGGTGTGCCCTATCTTGTTCCTTTTGTTGCCTCAGGTTTAGATGGTTCTAATGACGGTAAAGATGCCTTAATTCGCTTTCCAATTCGCAAGATGATTACCAGGCCATCATTTGCTAAAGAAGAAGAAAGAGTACGTTTAGTTAAGAAAAATAAGAATGAAAATAATGAAATCAATTAATAGATGAAGAAAATAAATTATATTGGATGGTAAACTATGTACTTGGATAATGAAAAAATTTCACGTAGACAAATGAAAAGATTGATTGTTTTTAATATATTTAGTATGTCAGTAATTATATTACCAAGAATTGCAGTAAGAGCTGCAGCTAGGGATGGTTTAATAGCAATAATCTTAGGATTATTTTTTGCCTTACTGTATATTTTTTTTATCGGATATATAAGTAAAAACACGACTGGAAATCTTATAAAACACTCAAAAGAAAAAGCTGGAAGTTTAATAACTTTTATAATAGGAGCATTTTATATTGTTAAATATTTTGCCTCTTTAGTTTTTTGCGGAAGATTATTTGCTGAAGTTATTAATGAAACACTTCTTGAAGATTCTAATGTTAGATTTATAATAATAATGTTAATACTCATATCGGCCTATTCGGCATCTAAAGGATTTGAAGTTAGGGCAAGAATAACAGAACTACTTTACTTTATTGTATTAATTCCTATAGCTTTATTTTTATTAATAGGATTAAAAAGTGTGGATATATCAAACATACTACCATTATTTACAGAAGCTAATACTAGCATTATTTATGGAGGTTATGCAATCTTCATTACATTTTCCACTTTGGAATTTATGATTTTTTCTATGAATTTTATTAAAAATGAAGCAGTAAAAAGTAAGCCAGAGCATAAGTACAATGACAAGCAAGAAAAAACACTTAAAATTTTCAAAAATAGAAACTTAAATTATATATTAAATGCTTTAGTCATAGCAGGAATTATTGACATACTGCTTTATCTTGTGACTGTTGGGATTCTTGGAATAAATGATACAAAACAAAAATTATGGTCAACTATAAATATGATTCAAATTGTTGATATACCAGGTGGATTTTTACAGAGACATGATGCATTAATTATTTCGATTTGGATGCTAAGTATTTTCACTCTTACTAGTGGATTTTTTTATTATCTTCTTATAATAAGTAAACAAATATTAAGGTTACGTTCACAAAACTATATGATTTTACCATATATAATACTAATATTTGCAGCTTGTATTATACCTATAGATACAGAAGTGTATTTTTTGTATTTTGAAAGATATATGATGATAATAGGAATACCAGGTTCAATTATTTTGCCTTTACTTGTACTTATAATAGGAAAAGTTAGAGATTATTCTCAGGGTATTAAGAACCAGAAAGATTATAAGGTCTTAAAAAACATTATCTTGCTTTTGTTTCTGCCAACTCTACTTATATCAACTGCTTGTAGTGATATGACAGAAATAGAAGATAGGAATTTTATTCAATCCATAGGTGTGGATTATAAGGATGGTCAAATAAGCCTTAGTCTTGCATCCCCTGATTTAGCATCATATACAGAACAAGGAAGCAGTGATGAAGATGCTAAGGAAAAACTACTTACAGTAATAACTGCTAATGATTTTTTTCAAATTGAAGAGAAATATTTAAATGAAGGAAATAAAAGAATTGACTTTAGTCACTTAGAAGTAATTGTTTTTGGAAGAGACTTATTAGAAAATAAAGATATTTATTTTGAATTTCTAGAATATATTGAAAAAAGATATGAAATTAGTAGAAATACTTTGATTTTCATGTCTGAATCTTCAGCTTATAATATATTAAAAACTAATTCAAAACTAGACGAGGGTATAGGTGGTTATCTAAAGCAACTTTATCGTATAAATGTTATAAACAATGGAAGAGAAGAGATTAAACTTCAAAATTTATTGCTTAGCAAAAATGAAGGTAATCTAGTAGCTAAGTTGCCTATTATTACAATAGAAGATGATAGTGTTTTGGTAAAAGGTGCAGCTTATATACAAAATGGATTAGCAGCATATGAAGTTGATATAAAAGAGAATGATTATATAAATTTGGTAAGAGGTTTTGCCAACAATAGTCGTTTATTTATAGAAGATGAATTAGAAAATGTGAAATATGTTTTAAAAATAAAAGAAATACAAAAGTCTATAGAGTTTGAGGAGAAAAACAATAAACCTTTTATGATTTTAAGAATAGAGGGGAAGGCAGACTTAGAGAAGGGATTAAGTGATAATAAAGATAGAATTGATATAAAGTTGGAGTGTAATCAATATATTCATGAACAAATAGTTGGACTTATAGAGAAAATATCAAAAGAAGAGAAGGTGGATTTTTTAAATCTATATCGCTATACTTACAGGAACAAGAAATTATGGTTAAAATACAGGGATAAGGGTGAAGAGTTTTTAGAGGATCTAGAGTATGAGGTTGAAGTAAATATAGGAATATAAAATTCAACTTGACTAAAGTTTTTTATTCTTTTGGATATAAGAAATCTATAACACGCCTATAACTATTTTCATCACCAATCAAATAAAAAATATCATTTTCCAGAAAAACTGCATATGGGCCAGGAGAGAGAATAGTATTATTATTGCGTTTTATTGCAATTACTGTTGCTGTTGTATGGTGCCAAAAATTGATGTCAGATATATTTTTATTAAGATAGGGAGTGGTGTTTTTTATTTTTACTTCAAAAGGAATAAAGGGATTAATAGATTGAAAACGTGAAATGTTTTTAACTAATCTATTGATTTTATTTTCTAAATTAATGTTGTCTTCTTTTTGTTGGGAAATACTATCATTTATATCAACTATTAAACTATTAAGAGTCTGCATGTCTTTAAACTCTCTTACAAACTTCAAAGCCTTTTCATATGATTTTATTGTAACTCCACTACCTTTTATTGTTTCAACTATATCCAAATCTGATAAAATACTTACTGCACGTCTAGCAGTTTCTGAAGATACATTATACTGGCTTGCCAATGTAGATCTTGTATATATTTTATCACCAATTATATATTTGTGCTCTACAATTCTTGAGGCAATATCTAAAGCGATTTTTTGATATGTTGGTATACGAACTTTCTTTTTCATATAGGCAACCTCCTACTGTAATTAATTGAATTTTTTATAATTATGAAGTAAAATTTATAACAACACTATATACTATTTATATACAAAAAGAAAGGATTATATATGATTATACAATCTAAGAATTTTAACTTGCAACAAATTGCAGATTCTGGTCAATGCTTTAGAATGAATAAAGTTAATGAAAATAAATATAGTTTAATAGCCTATAAAAGGTATATTGAACTTGAACAAATAGATAATAACACTATAAAGTTGGATTGTGATGAAAAAGAGTATAAGGAAATTTGGCATGACTATTTCGATATGGAATATGATTATGAAAGTATTTATGAAATGCTTGCAAATGGAGATGATAAATTCTTAGCAGATGCTGCCAAGTTTGGAAGTGGTATAAGAATATTACAGCAAGAGCCATTTGAAGTTTTAATTAGTTTTATAATATCTCAAAACAAGAACATTCCAGCTATAAAATCTAGTGTTGAATCAATATCAAGGATGTTTGGCCAAGAAAAAACAAAAGGCACAGTTACATACTACACATTTCCAACAGCCCAGGAATTAAGCCGTGCAAGTCTAGAAGAATTAAAAAAAGCCAAACTTGGTTATCGAGACAAATATGTACATAATGCAGCTAATCTAGTTAAAAGTGGTGATTTAGATTTATATAAACTAAAAGCTATGAATCATGAAGAAGCATTTAAAAAATTAAACAATATTTTTGGTGTGGGGCCAAAAGTCGCTAATTGTATTTCGCTTTTTGGTCTGCATCATTTAGACATGGTTCCGGTTGATCTTTGGATTAAGAGAACTTTAGAAGATATATATGATAACAAATTTGATTGGAATAAATATAAAGAGTTTGCAGGAGTAGTGCAGCAATATATGTTTTACTATATGCGTTCGGGACAGTAGGACCTGTCCCTATGTCCCAATGGTTATTATTCTGATTTTTGGTAATAATAAATAGGTGTGAATTTCTTATTACTAAAATAGGAGTAAATGTATGTATTATAGAATCGGTCTTGATATTGGGTCCACAACAATAAAGCTTGTTGTAATAGATGATAAAGATAAAATTATATACCAGGAATATAAAAGACATTTTTCGGATATTAAAAGTACAATAATAGAGTCAATCGAGAATTGCTATGAAGGTCTTGGAAATATATCTTGTAAAGTTTGTATTACAGGTTCAGGGGGTCTGTCTATTTCTAAATGGCTAAGCATTCCGTTTGAACAAGAAGTAATAGCTTGTAGTAAAGCGATTAGATTATTCTGTCCAGAGACAGACGTTGCTATAGAGCTAGGTGGAGAAGACGCTAAAATCACCTATTTTAGAGGTTCTATGGATCAAAGAATGAATGGCAGCTGTGCGGGTGGAACAGGAGCATTTATAGATCAAATGGCTGCTTTACTTGACACAGATGCAAGTGGTTTAAATGAACTAGCCAAAGCTTATGAAGTCATCTATCCTATAGCATCTAGATGTGGAGTGTTTGCAAAAACAGATATTCAACCACTGTTAAATGATGGAGCAAGGAAAGAAGATGTTGCAGCTTCTATATTTCAAGCTGTTGTTAATCAAACAATAGGTGGTCTTGCATGTGGTATGCCTATCAAGGGAAATGTAGCTCTTTTAGGTGGACCACTATATTATTTGTCTGAGCTTAGAAAAAGATTTACAGAAACTTTAAAATTAAGCAATGAAGAAGTTATTTTTCCTGGCAATTCTCAGCTATTTCCAGCAATTGGAGCTGGTATTCTTTCTGATAAAGGCGAAAAGACTAATTTAGATGACATTCAAATTAAGATAAAAGAAATATCTAACATTAAAGATGATGATGTTGGCCGTCTTACACCACTGTTTCAAAACAAAGAAGAATATGAAAAATTTTATAATAGACATAAAATGTCCTTTGCTCGAAGAAAAAAACTAGAAGATTATAAGGGTAAGGTATTTTTAGGAATAGATTCGGGTTCTACAACTGTAAAGTTAGTTTTAATCAATACAGAGGGAGAAGTTCTTTATTCTTATTATGCTAATAATCATGGTGACCCTTTAAGTAAATTAATTTCAGTATTAAAAGATATTTATAGGAAAATTCCTAAGGATGTAGAAATTGCTTATAGTACAGTTACAGGTTATGGTGAGTCATTTATAAAAGCAGCACTTCGCATTGACCTTGGTGAAATTGAAACTGTTTCTCACTATAGGGCAGCAGATTATTTCTTACCAGGAGTTGATTTTATAATTGACATTGGTGGTCAAGATATGAAGTGCATACGAATTAAAAATGGAGCTATTGACAATATTTTGCTCAATGAAGCTTGTTCTTCGGGATGTGGCTCATTTATAGAAGGATTTGCATCATCACTTAATATGTCCCTTAAAGAATTCTCTGCCGCCGCACTTAAATCAAAAGAACCTGTTGATTTGGGATCAAAATGCACAGTTTTTATGAATTCGAGGGTAAAGCAAGCCCAAAAAGAAGGTGCGCATACTGATGATATCTCTGCTGGTTTATGTTATTCTGTAGTTAAAAACGCCTTGTTTAAAGTTATAAAACTACGCAATGAGGAAGAACTAGGTGAAAAAATTGTAGTACAAGGAGGAACCTTCCTAAATGATGGAATACTAAGGTGCTTTGAACTTATCTCTAATAGACAAGTTGTGAGACCTGAAATATCAGAAATTATGGGTGCTTTTGGTGCAGCATTACTTGCAAAGGAAGCTTATTATGAAAATCTAGCAAAAAAACAAAAAATTAAATCAAGTTTACTTAATCTTAATGAATTAGAAAACCTTAGTGTTAAGAAAACTTTTAGTAGATGTAAGGGATGCGGCAACAACTGTTTGTTAACAATTAATTTGTTTTCTAATAGGGATAAATTCATTTCTGGAAATCGTTGTGAAAAGGGATTGGGAAATAAAAAAAGACATGAGGATAAACTTCCCAACTTATATAAATATAAATATAAGAGACTATTTGCATATCAACCTTTAGCAATAGAAAATGCAAAAAGAGGAGTAATTGGAATACCAAGAGTGCTTGGTATGTATGAAAATTATCCGTTTTGGTTTACGCTTTTTACCAATCTAGGTTTTCGTGTTGAAATATCAAGTCAGTCTTCTAAAAGTCTATATGAAAACGGTCTAGATACATTACCCTCAGAATCTGTTTGCTATCCAGCGAAATTAGCTCATGGTCACATATTAGATTTAATTGATAGAGGTGCAAGAACTATATTTTTACCATCTGTATTTTATGAGAAATGTGAGTATTCAGATGCTAATAATCACTATAATTGTCCAATTGTTATTTCTTATGGTCAAGTACTAAAAAACAATATAACTGAAATAAAAGAGAAAAATATTTTATTTTTAACTCCATTTATTTCTATGGACAATAAAGAATTGCTTGTCAAGAGAATATTAGAAGAATTTATTTGTTTTCATATTTCCAAAAAAGAAGTAAAGCAAGCAGTAAAATACGCTTTAAAAGAGCAAGAGTCCTTTAAAAATGATGTTGAAAAATATGGAGAGAAAGTTATAAAGCATTTAAATTTGAGAAATCAAAAAGGAATTGTTATATGTGGTAAACCTTATCATTTAGACCCAGAAATAAATCATGGTATAGCAGATTTAATTAATTCCTTGGGTTTTGCAGTTTTAACAGAAGATAGTGTATCACATTTATATCCACTAAAAAAAGAACTTAGAATTGTAGACCAATGGACGTTTAACTCAAGAATTTATAGGGCGGCACAAGCAGTAGTAGAGGAAAATAATTTAGAGTTATTACAATTAAATTCTTTTGGATGTGGGCTTGATGCTATAACTTCAGACCAACTTGAAGAAATGCTTGCAAGTGCTGGAAAAATATTTACTCTTATTAAAATAGATGAAGGAAAAAACTTAGGCGCTGCCAAAATAAGAATTAGATCACTAAAAGCTGCTATAAGGGATAGGGAGAAGAATAGATATAAGGTGAATCGAATCAATATAGAATATAAGAATCCCATATTTGATAAAAAAAGAAAAAAGACAGATACAATATTAGCGCCCCAAATGTCACCTATACATTTTGAATTAGTAGAAGCAGCAGGGAAGGCATGTGGTTATAATTTTGAGGTTTTACCTAATGTGGATAAAAGTGATATAGATATGGGTTTAAAGTATGTTAATAATGATGTTTGTTATCCAGGCATACTAATCATAGGTCAAATTATTAAAGCTTTAAAATCAGGCAGATATGACATAAGCAGGACTTCAGTAGCATTAACTCAAACAGGCGGTGGTTGTAGGGCAACTAACTATGTTCCTTTCCTTCAACTAGCCCTTAAGGAGGCGGGTTTTGAAAACATATCTATTATTTCCCTAAACTTAGTTGGACTAGGTAAGCAACCTGGTTTTGTATATACACCAAAGTTAGTTAACAAACTGATTATGGCTCTTATATATGGTGATTTATTCATGAGAGTTTTATATAAAACAAAGCCCTATGAAAAAAGAAAAGGAATAAGCCAAAAACTATATGTAAAGTGGAACAAAAGAGCAAAAGAAATATTAGAAAGAGGAAACAAACAAAGTTTTGATAAGTCTATAAGGGATATTATTAGAGAGTTTGACAATGTAGAAATATATAATATTCAAAAACCTAAAGTAGCAATTGTAGGCGAAATACTTGCTAAATATCATCCAAAGGCTAATGATAATATTATAAAAACTATAGAAGATAGTAATGCAGAAGTTGTAATGCCAGATCTTCTTGATTTCTTTTATTACTCTTTATATAATGCAAATTTTAAATATAGGTATTTAGGCGGAAGTCTTCTTAAGAAAGAAGCTTCTAAAATTGCAATTAATTATTTGGACTACTATAGACTTTCAATGGTAGAGGGTTTAAAAATGAGCAAAAACTTTACTCCGCCCACACATATAAATGAGCTTGCCAAAATGGGATCAAGCATATTATCCTTAGGTAATCACACAGGTGAAGGTTGGCTTATAACAGCTGAAATGGTAGACTATCTAGAACAGGGAATTAATAATATCCTATGTGTTCAGCCTCTTGCTTGCTTACCAAACCACATTACAGGAAGAGGTATGTTTAAATCAATAAAAGAAAAGTATAACAATGTAAATATTGCGGCCATTGATTATGATCCAGGAGTTTCAAATGTAAATCAGCAAAACCGTATAAAATTAATGCTTTCAGTTGCTATGGATAATAAAAAGAATGTATAAATAATTAAAAATCCAATAAACTTTAATAAGGAAAATTATTGGATATTTAAATGAAAAACAAAATATTACCAGTGTTTATCACATTATCTCTTTTAATTATTTCATTGTTAAATTACTATAATAAATCTATTGAAATGTTAATTAAAGAAGAAGAACTGTATAGTATTGCAGATCCAGATATAAGAGAAAATGAATATACCTTGATATTAGATAATAATAAAAAACTCATAGCTAAAGCTCCTGAAAAGGAAAATAATAAGGTTCAGCTAAATGCCCTTTCGGCCGCTTTGATAGATGGTAATAGTGGAAGAGTTTTATATGATAAGGATGGCCAAGTCCAAAAAGCTATGGCAAGCACAACAAAAATCATGACATGTATTGTTGCCTTAGAAAACTGTAGCTTAGATGAAATTGTTACTGTTTCACAATATGCTTCAACCATGCCTGATGTTAAATTAAAAATAAAAAAAGATGAGCAGTATTATATGCGAGATATGTTGTATTCACTAATGCTTGAATCTCATAATGATGTTGCAGTGGCAATAGCAGAACATGTTGGAGGAAGTGTAGAAGGTTTTGCCTCAATGATGAATCAAAAGGCAAAGGAACTTGGCTGTGAAAACACGAACTTTGTTACGCCAAATGGATTAGATGCAGACGGACACTATACGACAGCTGTAGAGATAGCAATAATAGCTAGTTATGCAATTCAAAATGAAGAATTTTTATTCATTACTAATGCAGCAAACTGGACATTTAGTGAAATAACTAAAGGTCGTTCCTTTATGGTAAGTAATAAAGATAAGTTTTTATATATGTACGATGGTGCAATAGGAGTAAAAACAGGTTTTACTAATAATGCAGGATATTGTTTTGTCGGTGCTGTTAGTCAAAACGATAATATATTTGTCTCTTCTGTTTTAGGGTCAGGATGGCCTCCCCATAAAAACTATAAATGGAAGGATACATGTAGCTTGATGGATTATGGAAGAGAGAACTTTAAAAAAATAGATATTTTTTATCCTCAAACATTTGTACCAATTTACGTTGAGGGTGGGAAGGAAAAAGTTGTTGATCTATATTATGAGGATGAAATCTCCTTATTAATGTGTAGTGATGACCATATAAAAATTAAATTTTATATGCCTAAAAAGTTAGTGGCAACAGTTGAAAAAGATACTGCAATAGGTAAAGCTAAATATTATGTAAATGATGAATTCATAAAGGAGGTGCCCATATTTACATCAGATAAAATTTACAAAATTGATTTTGAATATTGTATGGATGAGATAACTTCGTTATGGTTAAATAAAATTAATTGAAAGGACTAAAGAAAATGCTAGTAGGCTTAGTTTGTGTAAAAATATATATTCCATTTTCCCACTCCCTAAAAGAAAAAAGAAAGGTAGTAAAAAGCATTTGTGCAAAAGTTAAGAATAATTTCAATGTATCAATTGCTGAAGTCGACAATTTGGAACTTCATCAAACTATTAGTATTGGTATAGCTGTAGTTTCAAATGATAAAAAACACATAGAAAGTATAATAGACAAAATGTTAAACTATATAGAATCAAATACAGAAGGTGAAATAGTAGAAGTAGATAGGGAAATAGTTTGACATTTAATTGTGTTTTCATATGCATACATAATGAAATACTCATGCACATGTGCTATAATATACTGATAGTGATAAATATATTGATTTGAAGGAGATATATATGTTACAACTATCAAGATTAGGCATTAGGAATTTAGCTACAGATGATTTAGTATATTCTAAAGGCTTAAAAGACTATAAAGACAACAAAATTGTTAGTGCTACATGGTCAAAAGGGAAAAAACAATATCGAGTTACAATTAAAGATAGATTTAAGTATCAGGTTGTGATTCAGGCCTTGGAAGATGGAAGGTTTTCTCATTACTGTAATTGTCCGGATTATATAGATGAGGAGGGAGCATGCAAACATGTGGTTACAGCCTTGTTTTTTGTGCTCAGTTATGAAGAAAAGACCTTGTTAGAAGAACCTGATAATCCGGAAGATAGGACAATATTTCAAATAATTGAATATTTCTCTAATAGAGACTTATCAATACCTAAAGGTGAAACATTCAGTATTAGTGTAACATTATCCATTCCTAAATTAATAGATGATAGTTCTAAAAGAGCATACGCCTCTTTCCATTCAGGCAGTCATAAACTATATAAAATCCAGTCAATCAAAAAATTTATCAATGATTATTATGATGAAAAAACAATAAGTTTAGGTAAGGACTTTCAGTTTATTTATGGTATTAGTAAGTTTGATAAGGAATCTCAAAGAATAATTAATTTTTTACTTGAACTATATGAAACTCAAAAAGTAAGTAATGTCAAATACCACAATGATATATTTGATAGAGGAAATTTAATTCTTTCTCCCAACTTGCTTTTTAGATTTTTAGATATCCTTGATGACTTACAGTTTACTTTGGAGTTGTATGATGAAACTTATGGTGAAGTTACTTATTCTAAATCTAACCCTGATATCATATATAATATATCTACTATAGATAATGGAATAAAAATGGATTATAGTGGAGAACATAGTGTGATTCCCCTAATGCAAACAGGTGAATTGCTATATATGAATCATCATATCTATCGTCCTAATAAAAGGTTTATAAAAAACTATGCACCATTTTATAATAATTTAGGAGCAAGTAGGGAGCCCTTATATTTCAAAGAATCAAATAAAGATAAGTTCTTAGAAGTTATTTTACCAGTTATTAATGAAACTTTTAAAATAACAATACCAGATGAGATTAAAGATAGGTTCATAACTGATGATTTAGAAGCTATAGTTTATTTAGATATAGAAGGATCAAAAGTTATAGCATCACTTAATTTTCGTTATGGAAATGTTGAGTTTAATTCATTTGAGTCTCCAAGTAAAAAAGATTATATAATTTTAAGACAAGCTTTAGATGAGGATTATTATATTGAACTATTAGAAAGCTATGGATTTCAACCGGACAAGTCAAGATATATTATGGAAAATAACAATAAAATATATAAACTTTTATCTAGCAACTTACAAGCCTTAACAGAAGAATGTGAGGTTTACTATTCTGAATCTTTTAAAACATTAAAGATAACTTCTCCAGGTAGTATTAAAGCAGGGATAAGTATAAGTAGTGATTTAAACTTACTTGAATTAGATCTTAGCTTTGATTATGTTTCACAAGAAGAATTAAAAGAATTGTTGAATGCATATAAAATAAAGAAAAAATATTACCGCTTAAAAGATGGTAATTTTATAGATATGGACAATTCCCAAATTAAAGATGTATGGAATATATTGTCGGGTCTTGAAATTTCACATAAGGAATTGGACAAGCCAGTAATTCAAATTGAAAATAGCCACGCAATCTATTTAGAAAATCTATTTAATAACAAAGGAATAAAAGTAGAAAAAAACCAAGAATTTATTGACTTGATTGAAAGTGTTTTAAATCCTGAGGAAAAAGATTACAAACTTCCTAGCAATATTAATGCAGAGCTTCGAAATTATCAAATTACAGGATATAAATGGCTTAGAACGCTTGCAAATTACAATCTTGGTGGTATTTTGGCTGATGATATGGGGCTTGGAAAAACCATACAATCTCTAGTATATATTCAATCACAAATTGATATAAATAAGGATGAAAAATTCTTAGTGGTATGTCCATCATCTCTTGTTTTTAACTGGCAAGATGAAGTGGAAACATTCGCACCTAAATTAGTGTCTAAGATTATAATTGGTAGCCCCGAGGAAAGAAAAGATATTATACAATCAGATAAAGATTCAAATATTTGGATCACTTCATATCCATTGATTCGCAGAGATATTGATTTGTACAAAGAAGTTTTTTTCAACACAGTTTTCATAGATGAAGCTCAATATATTAAAAACCCTAATTCATTAAATTCAAAATCTGTAAAAATGTTAAATAGTAAGTATCGCTTTGCTCTTACAGGTACTCCAATTGAAAATTCACTAACTGAGTTATGGTCAATATTTGATTTTATTATGCCGAACTATTTATCTAAGCATAGCAGGTTTTCAAAAGAGTTTGAAAAACCAGTTTTAAGAGGTGATAAAAGTGTACTTGCTCAGTTAAATAGCAAAATTCAACCATTTGTTTTAAGGCGACTTAAAAAAGATGTTTTAAAAGAACTGCCTGATAAAATAGAAGAGAAGAAAGTCGCTGATATGACGGAAGAGCAAAAAAAATTATATTTATCATATCTTGCAAATGTTAAAAGTGATATTGATTCTGAAATACAAGATAAAGGCTTTGAAAAAACTAGGATTAAGATACTTGCAGCTCTAACTAGATTACGTCAAATCTGCTGCCATCCATCCACTTTCTTAGAGGATTATGAAGGTGGAAGTGGAAAGATGATTTTATTTATGGACGTAATATTGGAGGCAATTGCAAATAAGCGTAGAATATTGGTGTTTTCACAATTCACATCAATGCTTTCTATTATTCGTGATAATTTAGATGAAGAAAAAATTTCATATTTTTATATGGATGGAAGTACCAAGGCTAAGGAACGTAACGAAAGTGTAAAAAGATTTAACGATGGTGAAAGAGAAGTGTTCCTAATTTCTTTAAAGGCAGGTGGCACAGGTCTAAACCTTACTGGAGCTGATACAGTAATTCATTATGACCCATGGTGGAATCCTGCAGTTGAAGACCAAGCAACAGACAGGGCACATAGGATTGGTCAAGATAAAACTGTTCATGTTATGAAAATGATAGTAAAAGGTACTATTGAGGAAAAAATATATAAATTACAAGAGAGAAAAAAAGACTTATCGGATTCTGTCGTTCAGTCTAAGGAGATTTTCATAAATAAACTTACAAGTGAAGAAATCAAGGATATTTTTTCATAATAGAAGGGGGGACAATAATAAATTTGTCCCCCGTCTAATTAGTCTAGATGTTCATCGTAATAATCTTCTATGATACTTTCCATGTAATTATCATCTAATTCTTCAAATTCATCTTTAAGCAGTTCTTTGATTTTTTCTATTAATTTCAAATAATATGCTTCATCATGTTCAAAAGCTTCACGGTCTAATATTTTATTCAAGTTATATTTTCTAACATTCTCATAAAGCCAATCATTTACGGCTTTAGTTTGGGCATTTTCCGCATCAATCTCCAATGATACCCTACATGCCTTTTTAAAGGATGTTATACCTACACCTAAAAAGAATATAAATACTCCTCCTAGTATAATGTAGGAAAAGGTGCCATTAAAAATAGATATAACCTTCATTATATTTAAAGCTAACAATATTAACCCAATTATTGAAATTACAAGAAAAGAGTAGCTTGTAGATTTTAATTCCTGATACTGATTTTCTTTGCTAATATAACTTGGCGAGTCTGAGGGTCTTAAAATACTATTAGCTTCAAATTCGTCATCTAGATATTCAGCTAAATTATCATCTTTATTTATAAGATTGTCTTTTGCATTTTTATCAATATTACTATCCGAATTGTTTGTCATATAAATTAACTCTTTTCTTTTATTATTTATTATTCTGTTTTAAATAAATGATAGTTCTTTTTGCCTTTACGAATTAGTAATCCATTATCTGTGTTAAAATCATCAGGAGTGAAGATCTTGTCGATTTCTTGAATTTTAATATCATCAATTGATACTCCACCTTGCTGTACGTTTCTTCTAGCATCTGAACGTGAAGAGGCAAGCTTTGAATCAACTAGTAATGTAAGAATATCAATACCAGCACTAAAATTATCTAAGGGATATGAAGTACTTGGAATAGCATCAGCATCTTGTTCTCCGTTAAATAGTGACCTTGCGGCTTTTTGAGCTTTTATAGCTTCTTCTTCGCCATGAATTGTTTTGGTTATTTCGTAAGCAAGAACTTCTTTTGCTTCGTTAATTTTAGCTCCTTCAAGAGAACCTAGTCTTCTTACTTCATCCATTGGAAGGAGAGTTAGTAAACCAAGACATTCTTCAACCTTGACATCTTCAATATTTCTCCAGTATTGATAGAATTCATAAGGGCTAGTTTTGTTAGGGTCAAGCCAGAGAGCACCCTTCATAGTTTTGCCCATTTTAGTTCCATCACTTGTTGTAAGAAGCTTGAAAGTTAGTCCAAAGGCAGGTTTTTGTTCTTTTCTACGAATAAGGTCAACTCCTGCTATAATATTTGACCACTGATCATTTCCGCCTAATTGTAAACAACAACCATAATCTTGATTAAGTTTCAAAAAGTCATAGGCTTGCATTAGCATATAGTTGAATTCAAACATAGTAAGGCCTTTTTCCATTCTTTGCTTATATGCTTCAACAGTTAACATCTTATTAACAGAAAAATGTACTCCTATTTCCCTCATAAAATCAACATAGTTTAAGTCTAGCAACCAGTCTGCATTGTTTGCAACAATTGCTTTATCATCTTCAAAATCGATAAATTTAGATATTTGTTTTTTAAAGCATTCTACATTATGGTTAATTGTTTCTACTGTCATAAGGGATCTCATATCAGTTCTTCCTGAAGGATCACCTATTAAAGTAGTACCCCCACCAAGTAGTGCGATAGGTTTATGGCCAGCTTTTTGCATATGCTTCATAGCCATAATAGTTAAAAAATGTCCTGCGGTTAAACTATCAGCAGTAGCATCAAAACCTATATAAAAGGTAACTTTCTCTTTACCTAATAATTCTCTAATTTCTTCATGGGTGGTTTGCTCAATAAATCCACGTTCTTGTAAAAGGTCATATACATTTCCAGACATTTCATGCCTCCTTAAGTTTTCTATTGTAAAATTAAGAATATTATAAATGAAAACTTTTCATATTGCAATGTCACACTGAATATAATTAGCCAAGGTTTGTTTTAAATACTCTAGAATAAGGAGGTCTAATAAAGATATTATGGATAAGCTTGAACAACAAAATATTCCCAAATCAAGATCAGAAGTTATAAGATTAGCTAGAGAAAGCTGTACAAAAAACTTAACACCCACTTCTAGACGCATAGAAAAACATTATAAAGTTCATAATCATGCAAGTAAGGAAAGTCCTATTGGATTTATGCAAATAATCTCTATTAAGAACTTTGCAATTAGATTTGTGTGTGCACTTGCAATATTTCTAACTATAATAACTATTAGTACACTAGATAGTAAATATAATACTAATTATGGGGCAAAGATAGAAGGATGGGTTATAGATAATGTGAGGCTTGAAAAGGCGGAAGATTTTTTCGTATCAATAATTGAGAAAGTAAATAATAATTATTTCAAATAAGCATTTAAATAGACTAAGCCGGGTTTGTAATTAGCTATTTAATAAGGTATAATATGACCTGATAATTTTATTTATATAACAAATATTTAATGTTTGTTTTTTACTTAGACTGGAGACGGATAATGACTAAATTAGCACTTTCAGATGAGATTTTATTATCAATAGATAAGCCTGCTAGATATATAGGAAATGAAATAAATATAAGGAAAAAAGACTTAGATAAAATAGATATTCGTTTTGCAATGTGTTTTCCTGATGTATATGAGATAGGTATGTCACATTTAGGTATTCAAATACTCTATGATATGTTTAATAAAAGGGATGATACTTATTGCGAAAGAGTTTATTCGCCATGGGTAGACTTAGACAAAATAATGAGAGAACAAAACATTCCTCTATTTGCACTTGAATCACAAGAACCTGTTAAAGATTTTGATTTTCTTGGTTTTACCATTCAATATGAGATGGTTTATACAAACATTTTACAAGTAATCGATCTTTCTGGCATTCCTATTTTTGCAAAAGACCGTGGTGAAGATGACCCTATAGTAATAGGTGGAGGACCATGCACATATAATCCGGAGCCAGTTGCCGCTTTTTTTGACATGTTTTATATAGGTGAGGCTGAAACTAATTATAATAAGATCCTAGATATTTATAAGGACAACAAGAAGAAGAGTGGTTCTAGACAAGAATTTCTTGAAAAAGTAGCAAGTGTTCCTGGAGTTTATGTACCAGGCTTTTATGATGTTGATTATAATGAGGACAAGACCATAAAAGCATTTACTAAAAATAATCACCTTGCTAAAGAAAAAATCAAAAGACAGGTTGAAATGGACTTAAGCGAAACTCATTATCCATTAAAACCCTTAGTTCCATATATTCAAGCAACTCAAGACCGTGTTGTCCTAGAAATTCAAAGAGGTTGTATAAGGGGATGTCGTTTCTGTCAAGCAGGTATGGTTTACAGACCTCTTCGCGAAAGAAGTTTTTCCTTTTTAAAAAATGTTGCTAAGCAAATGTTAGATAATACAGGTTACGAAGAGATTTCTTTAAGTTCTCTTAGTTCAAGTGATTATTCACAACTTAAAGAGTTAGTATATTATTTGATTGATGAGTTTGGAAATAACAATGTCAATATATCCCTACCTTCCCTCCGTATAGATTCATTTGCCTTAGATGTAATGAGCAAGGTTCAAGATGTTAAAAAGAGTAGCCTAACCTTTGCTCCAGAAGCAGGAACGCAAAGACTTAGGGATGTTGTTAATAAGGGCTTAACTGAAGAAGAGATATTAACAGGGGCTAGTTCGGCCTTTAAGGCTGGTTGGAATCGAGTAAAGCTTTATTTCATGCTTGGCTTACCTACCGAAACAGCTGAAGATGTAGAGGGAATAGCAGATCTTTCTGATAAAATTGCAAGAGTATACTATGAAATTCCAAAAGACCAAAGGCAAGGTAGGATTAATATTACATCTAGCACCTCATATTTTGTACCAAAACCATTTACACCATTTCAATGGGTAGCAATGGAGACTAAAGAAAATTATTTAGAAAAGCAAAGATTATTAAGGGCTAAGTTTAACCAACAGCTTAATAAAAAAAGTATAAAGTTTAACTGGCATGACGCAGAAACAAGTGTGATTGAAGGAGTATTTGCAAGAGGCGATAGGAGAGTTGCTAAGGCAATCTACTCTGCATATAAGTCTGGCTGTATATATGATTCTTGGTCAGAACACTTTGACTATGATAAATGGATAAGAGCTTTTATAGAGAATGATATAGATATTGAATTTTATGCAAATAGGCAACGTGATTATGATGAGATATTACCATGGGACTTTATTGATATTGGCGTAAGAAAAGATTTTTTATGGAGAGAATATAATAGAAGCTTAGAAGAAAAGATAACAACAAATTGTGCCGATGCTTGTGTAAATTGTGGCGCTAAAGTATTTGAAGGTGGCATATGTTTTGACATGATAACAGGGGAGGCTTAAGGAATGGTAGCTAGAATAAAATTCACTAAATTAGGTTCGGCCAAATTTATAGGACATTTAGATTTACTTAGATATTTTCAAAAAGCCTTCAAACGTGCAAAATTAGATCTTGCTTATTCACAAGGATATAATCCACGTCAAATAACCACTTTCGCCTCTCCTTTAGGAGTTGGTTTAACAAGTGAAGGCGAGTATTTGGATTTAACCTTAAATAGTAGTGATAGTCCAGAGCAAATGATTGAAAGAATTAATAAAGTTATGGCAGACAATATACAAGTCGTAGGCTATACAATTCTTCCGGATGATAGCAAGAATGCTATGTCAGTAGTCGCGGCTGCAGATTATATTGTTTCATTGAAAGATGGTTATGATTTTATTAGTAATAAAGAGTTTCAAGAAAAATTTGAGGCCTTTTATAAACAAGAGGATATAAAGATAATTAAAAAGACTAAAAAATCTGAAATGGAAATAGATTTAAAACCGCTTATATATGAGTACGGATTTCCCAAAGAAGATTTGTGTGTTTATTTACGACTTGCAACAGGAAGTGTAAATAATATAAAAGCAGAATTAGTTATGGAAACATTTTGTGATTATATAGGTGTTTCTTATAATACTTTTGCTTTTGGCATACATAGACTTGAGATTTATGCTAATAAAGGGAAAAAGGATATAGTAGAGTTTGTTGCTCTAGATAAAATGTAAAAATACAAATTAAGGATTTGATAACATGGAAAACAAATATAAAAACAAACTGATCATTATAAAAGAAAAGGAATATATTATATCTTCCATGTTCCAGGATAATGAAATAGTTGAAATAGATATATATCCATCTGACGAAGAAGAAACTATTTTAGGTAATATTTATGTTGGAAAAGTGCAAAATATTATTAAAAATGTTAATGCTGCATTTGTTGAAATAGAAGAGGGAATGTCTTGCTATATGTCTTTAGCTAAAGTTAAAAATCCTATTTATACAAGTAACAGATTAAAAAAGACAAGCATTACTATTGGTGATGAGCTTTTAATTCAAGTAACTAAAGAGCGTATAAAAAATAAAGCACCTGCAGTAAGTTCAGAACTTAATTTTGCTGGAAAGTATATTGTATTAGTGCATGGTAATAGTTTTGTAGGCATTTCATCTAAAATTAAAGACTATAATAAGAGGAATGAACTAAAAGCATTGCTAAAACCTCATCTTACTGAAGATTATGGTTTTATTGTTAGGACAAATTCAGCGCTAGTTGAAGAAGAACGTATTTTAGAAGAATTAGAGATTCTTAAAAATCAATATGAAAAAGTAAGGCGGTTTGGTGTATATAAGAATAGATTTTCCTTAGTATATGAGGCGCCAGCAGGCTATATTTGTGATATTAGAAATGGTAATGATAAAAAATTAGACGAAATAATAACAGATGATAGAACAATTTACAATAAAATAGAAAACTATATTAAGGAATTTCAGCCTGAAGATTATAATAAACTTAGGTTTTATGATGATAAACAACTATCATTAAGTAATTTATATGGAATAAAATCAAAGCTACATGATTTAATAAAAGAAAAGGTTTGGTTGAAGTCAGGTGGGTCCATCATTATACAAGTAACGGAAGCCTTAACAGCAATTGATGTAAATACATCAAAAGCTATAAAATCTAACAAAAGAAATCCAGAGAATAACTATTTTAAAATCAACATGGAAGCTGCAAAAGAAATTTCCAGACAAATTAGACTAAGGAATTTGTCTGGAATAATTATAATAGATTTTATAGATATGAAAGAACAAAAACATAAGGATATGCTTTTAGATGAGCTTAGAAAGTTTTTTAGTAAGGATCCAATAAAGACCGTCTTAATAGGCATGACGGCCTTGAATCTTGTAGAGGTAACAAGGAAAAAAATTAGAAAACCCTTACATGAACAAATGTGTGATATGAAGCCCAAAAACATTTGACAGTTAATGATAAATATGATATTATAACTGAGTGTGCCGCTTAGCGAGGTTTATAAGTTATAGAAGCCAAGTTTTACTTGAGTTTTTATACACCGTAGTTAGCGAGTAATGATAATAGGAGGTGCCATATGTACGCAATTATTGCAACAGGTGGTAAACAGTATAAAGTTTCCGAAGGCGATATCATTAAAGTTGAAAAACTTGGTAAAGATGCTGGAGAAGTAGTTACTTTTGACCAAGTAATAGCAGTTAATGACGGTAATTTATTAGTTGGTGATAAAGTTAATGATGCATCCGTTACTGCAACAGTTGTTGATGAAGGCAAGAACAAGAAAATTATTGTTTACAGATACAAGGCTAAAAAAGGATATAATAAGAAATCCGGACATAGACAACCATATACAAAAGTTAAAATTGATAAAATCAATCTATAATTAATGGTACAGATAATATGATAAAAGTTATTAAGTACGTTAATGAAGAAAATAAAATAGTTGGTTTTGAATGTAGTGGGCATGCAGATTATGCCGAAGAAGGACAAGATATAATTTGTTCAGCAGTATCCAGTTTAGTTATTAATACTGTGAATTCTATTGAAGAGTATACTTCTGACAGCTTTGATTTTAAAGAAGATGAAGAATTTGGACTAATAGATTTCGTAATTCATTCAGCTATAAGTAATGAATCAGAATTATTACTAAAGTCTTTATTCCTTGGTTTGCAGGGAATAATAGATGCATATGGAAAGCAATATATTAGTATAAATAAAAAAAAGATTCGTTGATTTTAATATAAGATCAGGAGGTGTTTACAATGTTAAAAATGAACCTTCAATTTTTCGCATCAAAAAAGGGTGTTGGTTCTTCAAGGAATGGTAGAGATTCTAATCCTAGCTATTTAGGAGCTAAGAGAGCAGACGGACAATTTGTTAAAGCAGGAAACATTCTTTATAGACAGCGTGGAACTAAAATTCATCCAGGTGAAAATGTTGGACGTGGTAAAGATGATACATTATTTGCTTTAGTTAGTGGCGTTTTACGTTTTGAAAGAAAAGGTAAAAAGAGAAAACAGGCATCTATTTATCCTGTAGAATCTAACTCTTAGAAAACAAATTAGCCCCAGATCCTTTTTTCTTAAATGGATTTGGGGTTTTTATTTTCAAATTAATGAGGTGAGAGTATGTTTATAGATAGTTCTGATATTTATATTAGATCAGGAAAAGGCGGAGATGGAAGTGTTAGTTTTCGTAGAGAAAAATATGTACCAGCTGGTGGTCCAGACGGTGGAGATGGTGGTAAGGGAGGCAGTGTTATCTTTGAAATAGATAAGGGGATAAACACTTTAAATGACTACCGTTACAAAAGAAAATACCTTGCCGAAAATGGTGAGAATGGTGGCGCAAAACGTTGCTTTGGAAAAGATGGAAAAGATTTAATATTAAAAGTTCCAGAAGGAACAGTTATTAAAGATACAGATTCAGGTAAAATAATTGTAGATATGTCTAAAAATAATAAAAGATTTGTAATATTAAAAGGTGGTAGAGGTGGAAAAGGAAATCAACATTTTGCAACCTCTACAAACCAAGCACCTAAGTATGCACAAGCTGGTCAGGAAGCATTAGAACTTAATATTACGCTTGAACTTAAGGTTATTGCCGACGTTGGTTTAGTTGGTTTTCCTAATGTAGGAAAGTCCACTTTACTTTCACGAGTATCTAATGCAAAGCCTAAGATTGCCAACTATCACTTTACAACACTTTCTCCAAACTTAGGTGTTGTTGACTTGCCTGATACAGATGGTTTTGTAATTGCAGATATTCCTGGTTTAATTGAAGGTGCATCTTCTGGAACTGGATTGGGACATGAATTTTTAAAACATATTGAAAGAACAAGAATGATTGTTCACATGGTAGATGCTGCTTCAACAGAAGGTAGAGACCCTATAGAAGATATTCAAGTTATTAATAATGAATTAGAGGTCTATAGCGAAGAACTTGCAAATAAACCTCAAGTAATTGCTGCAAACAAAGTTGATACTTTATATGGTGACGATAAAGATGAAGTTATTATAAGATTAAAGAATGTGTTTGAATCTCAGGGAGTAAATGTGTTTCCTGTCTCAGCTGTTACAGGAGAAGGAATTAAAGAACTTTTTTATTATATAAAGAAACAACTAGACAAAATAGATTTAGAACCCATAGTTTATGAGCCAGAATATGTTCATTCTATTGATTATAAAGTAAGTGACGAAACTTATACAGTAGTAAAACGTGGTGAAGGACTATTTGTTGTGGAAGGACCTAAGATTGAGCGAATGTTAAACAACACAAACTTGGAATCAGAAAAAGGATTTAATTTCTTCCAGAACTTTCTAAAAGACAATCATATCCTTGATGAACTAGAAAAACAGGGAATTATTGACGGTGATACTGTTCGTTTATATGGCTGGGAATTTGAATATTTTAAATAAAAAAGGAGTGTGTATATAATATATGACAAGTAAACAAAGAGCTTATTTAAGAGGTCTAGCATCAACTATGGACCCAGTATATAGAATTGGTAAGGCTAGTATTTCACCAGAAATAACAGAAGGTATTAGTGAAGCACTAGAAGCAAGAGAGTTAATTAAGATAAATGTGTTAAATAACTGTGCAACTGACCCTCGTGATATTGCAAATGTTCTTGCAGAGAGAACAAGATCACAAGTGGTACAAGTAATTGGTAATAAAATTATTTTATATAGAAAATCTAAGAAAAAGAATATTAAAAATATAGAATTACCAAAATAATATTATAATGATAAAAAAGAATGGTTGGTGAATGTATATTGAAGAAAATAGGAATAATGGGTGGAACATTTAATCCAATTCACAATGCACATCTTGTCTTAGGAGAATGTTCATATGAACAATTTGATTTAGATAAAGTTTGGTTTATGCCTTCTAAGAACCCACCACATAAGATTAATAAAAATATAGCTAGCCAAAAACATCGTTCAAATATGATTATTAGGGCAATTGAGGATAATCCTAACTTTGAATTCTCAGACTTTGAATTATCTAGACAAGGAATTACTTACACTGCTGAGACTTTAACTTATTTAAAGCAAGAGAATAAAGAAACTAGTTTCTTCTTTATATTAGGCGAAGACTCCTTGTTTAATATTGAAGGTTGGAAAACGCCTGAACTTATATTTGAACAAGCTCATATAATTGTTGCAAGACGTGGAAATCATAGTCAAGATGATATATATAAACATATAATGTATTTAAAAGAACAATTTAAAAAATGTAAGATATCTGTTCTTGATTCCCCAACATTTAATATATCTTCTAATCTTGTTAGGGATAAAAGAAAAAAAGGAGAATCAATAAGATATTATGTTCCTAAAAGTGTTGAACAATATATAAAAAAAGAAAATCTATATACAGATGGAGAAGTTTATGGATTTATATAAAATACAAAAGAAAGTTTCTAAAAGACTTCCAATAAAAAAATTTACTCATACATTAGGCGTACAAACAACTTGTTTTTCCCTAGCGATTTTATATGGTGAGGATTATAATAAGGCCATATATGCAGGATTATTTCATGATTTAGCAAAGTACATGTCTAATAGTAAATTATTAAATGAATGTAAAAAACACAAATTACCTATATCAAAAACAGAAAAGAAAAATCCTCATTTGCTTCATGGAAAACTTGGAGCATATTATGCCAAAGAAGAGTTTAATATTAAGGATAAGGATGTTTTGAATGCTATTGCTTACCATACTACAGGTAGGCCAAATATGTCTTTGCTTGAAAAGATTGTATTTGTAGCTGATTATATTGAACCAAATAGAAGCGAAAAAGACAATCCATCATTGGCAAATATAAGACAGTTGGCTTTTAGAGATATAGATAAGGCTGTTTTCGAAACACTTAAGGCTACATTAAATTATTTAAATACTGATAATAACGAGGATAACAAAAAGAAGATTGATTCTAATAGTATTAAGGCTTATAATTATTATAAAATACAAGAATAAAAAGATAGGAAGGTAATAAATGACAGATACTAAGAAGTTTATTAAATACATTTATAAAGCTTTAGACGATAAAAAAGCAGAAGATATTACAGTAATTGATATATCGAACATTTCTACAATTTCAGATTTTTTTATTATTGCTAATGGAAGTAACTTACTTCATGTTCAGTCTTTAGTTAATTCAGTTATTAGTGAACTTGGAAAAGAAGGATATGAAGCAAAAAGAGTTGAAGGTGCTAGAGATTCAACATGGATATTAATTGATTATCTTGATGTTATTGTTCATATATTTACTAGGGAAGATCGTTCGTTTTATAATATAGAAAGAATTTGGCAAGATGGGAGATTTATATCTAAAGAAGATGTTTTATCTTGGGATGAATAATTCAAATACAAATAAATTAAACAATAAAATAAAAAAAAACTTTCTAAAAAAAATATGAAGAACATTATAAATACAAATAAAGAAGGCATATTACGAGTCTTATTATTAGTATTTGTAATTATTGTGTATGTTTTACTAGATATGGAATGTATATTTATAAAGTTTTTTAACAGCCCCTGTTTAGGATGCGGCATGACAAGAGCATGGAAAGCATTACTAGAAGGTAGTTTGAAGCAGGCATATGAATATCATAAGGCATTTTGGACGGTACCTATTATTTTCATCTATGTTTTCAAAGGAAAATTATTGTTTAAAAGGCATTTTGGGGATATAATGTTGTTAGCTATACTTTTAGTAATGTTTATTGTGAACTATATATATTGATAGAATACACTTATACTTAGGGAGGAAAGATATGTATTGTACAAATTGTGGTAATGATATGGATAATTTAGCATCTGTATGTGTTAACTGTGGTGTATCCAAAGGAGTAGGAACATCATTTTGTTCTAGTTGTGGTAACACTGTTAATTTTGATGCAGATGTGTGTGGCCATTGCGGGGCATCACTTAGAAAAACTTATGTAGATACGAGTAATCAAAAATCAAAAGTTGCAGCTGGGTTGTTCGGCATATTCTTAGGGGCTTTAGGAGTCCACAACTTTTATTTAGGATACACATCAAAGGCAATTATTCAAGTTCTTTTAGGTACTGTTGGAGTGCTTTTATGTGGTTTGGGACCTCCTGCAGCAGCTATCTGGGGACTTATAGAAGGTATCTTAATATTAACGGGAAGTATTAATGAAGATGTTAATGGAGTACCTTTAAGAGATTAAGTATAATATTTGTTTATAAAAAAAGTAAGACTTAATTAGATAATAAGTATCTAATTAAGTCTTTTTTAAAGTATTAAATTTGTATTAAAACATACGAAACAATCCAATTACCTTGCCGAGTATGGATATGTTGTCCGAGTAAATAGGGTCCATATTATCATTCTCTGGCTGAAGACGATAGTATCCATCTTCAATATAAAAAGTTTTAACTGTAACCTCGTCTTCAATCATGGCAGCAACTATGTCGCCATTATTAGCCACGTTTTGTTTTTGAACTAATATCTGATCACCATCATAAATTCCTGCATTAATCATGCTTTCACCTTTAACTTTTAGCATAAAAGTATCATTGTTAGGCATGTATTCAGGTAATAAAGGAAAATAGCCTTCTATGTTTTCAACTGCTAAGATTGGTTCCCCAGCAGTAATAGTTCCTACCATTGGTACATTAATAACTTCTCTTCTTCCTAAGTTAAATTCGTCATCAACTATCTCAATTGCACGAGGCTTTGAAGGGTCTCTTCTTATGTAGCCATTCTTTTCCAAGGTTTCTAGGTGTGAATGTACGGAAGATGTTGACTTTAGGTTAACTCCGATACACATTTCTCGAACAGAAGGGGGATAACCTTTGTCTTGTATATAATCTTTCATAAATTTTAATATTTCACTTTGTTTCTTACTTATCTTACCTTTGCTCATAATGCCCTCCCTTTTATTTTTATTAATTATAACATATTTTTTACAACAATGCAAAACTTATGTTCGCAAAACATACATTCCGAAAATATGTTCGTTTTTACTATTGACAAACACACGTTTGCTTAATATAATATATTTAACGAACAAACGTTTGAACCATATGTTCGAATATTAAGACTTGAAAATTAATAAATATTAATTATATGTTTTTTATTGGAGGAATAGATATGAATAAGAGAGTAAGGAAAATAAAAAAATTGGATAAACTTAATTTAACAAAAATTTTATTAGTTGCTTTAACTATATCAATTATTGTATTATTAGCTTTTTACTTTAATTCAATTAATGTATCTGCAGATAATCCTGTTACTAGAAAGAAGCAAGTCATCAGTTTAAGAATTGAAAAGGGTGATACACTATGGAGTATAGCTCAAGAATATAGAACAGAAGAATATGATGATCTTAATGAATATATAGATGAAATTAAATCCAGTAATGGTTTGTTTACGGATACCATACACGAAGGGAACTATATTATAGTACCATATTATAAAACAGTGGATGCTAGTTGATTAATTATAGTTAATAGAATGAAGTGCTATTGTATACTATCCATAGAATGATATATTATAGCACTTCGTTGATTTTCAATATAATTTATAAGTTTTTCACCTTAAGGGCTCTTAAGGAGTTAAGTACTGCAATTATTGTCACTCCAACATCAGCAAATACTGCAGCCCATAGGGAAGATAATCCTAAAGCACTTAAGAGTAAAACTAGAACTTTAATTCCAATTGCGAAGAAAGTATTTTGATTTGCAATGTTTAAAGTCTTTTTAGATATTTTAAGAGCAGTTATAATCTTAGATGGCTCATCAGTCATTATTACAATATCAGCAGCTTCAATAGCAGCATCTGACCCTAAACCTCCCATAGCAATTCCAATATCAGATCTTGTTAAAACAGGGGCATCATTTATACCGTCCCCTACAAAGGCCACTTTACCATAAAGTCCTCTATTATTTATCATCTCTTCAATTTTATCTACTTTATCTACTGGCAAGAGTTTGGAATATACTTCCTCAATATCCAAATCATTTGCAACTTTATCTGCAACAAGTTCATTATCACCGGTTAGCATGGCGATATTATTTATATTATGATTTTTAAGATTTCTAATAGTTAACTTAGAATCCTCTTTGATTTCATCAGCAATTAATATATATCCAGCATATTTTTTGTCTAGGGCTATGTGTATTATTGTCCCCACTACATCTGTAGAAGGATAACTAATCCCTATTTGCTCCATAAGTTTTGCATTTCCAGCATATATTTCTTTATTGTCTATAGTAGCGATGACACCCTGGCCAGAAATTTCTTTGCTGTCAGTTATTCGGTTTTTATCAATTGCCTTACCATAGTATTTTTTAATAGACTCAGCTATTGGGTGATTAGAATAATATTCCACGTGGGCAGTAATATCAAGCAATTCATCACTAGATATCCCTGTTGGATTTATTTCTTGTACTTCAAAAACTCCTTTTGTCAAAGTTCCAGTTTTGTCAAATACTATAGTCTCAATTTGTGCTAATGTTTCTAAGTAATTGCTACCTTTGATAAGAATTCCTTTCTTTGATGCTCCACCAATACCACCAAAGAAACTAAGTGGTACAGATACAACAAGAGCACAAGGGCAGGAGACTACAAGAAATGAGACAGCACGATAGACCCAATCATTAAAAGAAGCATCCCTTATAAGTAGAGGTGGGATAATAGCTAAAACAATTGCTAGAACAACAACAATTGGGGTATAGAATCTTGCAAACCTTGTAATAAACTTCTCTGATTTTGATTTTTTGTTACTAGCATTTTCAACTAGATCTAATATTTTACTAACAGTAGATTCACTATACTTTGTTACAACTTTTGCTGTAAGTAAGCCATTTATATTAATACTACCACTTAGAATATTATCCCCTGTCTTTACATCTAAAGGATACGATTCACCAGTTAGAGCTGAAACATCCATAGTTGAATATCCATCTATTATTATAGAGTCTAAAGGTACTTTTTCGCCTGGTTTAATTATTATAGTGTCAGCAATTTGTACTTCTTCAGGAACTTTTTTTATAATTTTTTCATCAACCAATACATTGGCATAATCTGGTCTTATGTCCATAAGATCTGCAATTGAACGTCTTGATTTGTTAACAGCGTAATCTTGAAACAACTCACCTACTTGATAAAAAAGCATAATAGCAACACCTTCTGGATATTCTCCAATAACAAAGGCCCCTATTGTTGCTATACTCATCAAAAAGTTTTCATCAAAAACATTTCCACTAATTATATTTCTAGTAGCTCTTATGATGACATCATAGCCAACTATTATATAACTAATAAAAAACAATATAAAAACTATTAGAAGATCTATTATAGGTTCATATATTCCAAGTATAGTTGCAAGTATAAATATAATAAAAGCTATAATAATTCTAGTTAATCTTTTTTTCATTGTGTTTAAAACCTCTATGCTTTCTTTAGTATTGTTTCTGGTTCAAGTTTTTTAATAATCTTTTCCGACTTATTGATGATTTCTGGCATCTTATTTTCATCAGCCTCGAGAATCATCTTTGTAGTCATAAAGTTAATAGTAACATCATAAACTCCATCTATTTTACTAATTTTCTTTTCCATTTTTGCTGCACAATTTGCACACCCTAAGTTTTGTAATCTAAATGTTTTCTTCATAATAGATATCCTCCTAATATATTTTATTTTGATTTATCATCTATATGTCTGATATGCTCTAAACCTATTTCAAATATATCTTCTATATGTTTATCATCTAGAGAATAATATATGACTTTACCGTCTCTACGTGACTTTACTAAGTGAGCGTCTCTTAGTTCACGAAGTTGATGGGAGATAGCTGACTTTGTCATATTTAATAATACTGCTAAGTCACATACACACATTTCGTGTTGATCTAATGCGCTTATTATATTAAGTCTAGTATCATTCCCAAAGATTTTAAAAAATCTTGCTAATTTATCAAGTTCTTCAGTTAAAAGCAAATTCTTTTTTACTTTGTTAACTATATCTTCATGAATAACCTCGCAGTCACATATTATTTTTTTATTTAACATATAAACACCTCCTAATATGTAATAATATAAAACAGTTGAGTAATTTCTCAACTATACTTATTATAATTGAAAAGTTGCTCAACTGTCAAGAGGAAAAAAATAATATAGATAAAGCAGTCTAAAATGATTATTAACCTATATTATTCTCTTAGTTTAACCATATTTGCTGCACGTCGTCTTCTGTCTTCTTCAATTGCAGCATAATGCTTCTTTGTGGTGTTTACATCGTTGTGACCTAAAACATCAGCAACTAAATAGATATCTCCAGTTGCTTGATATAAACTTGTACCATATGTACTACGTAATTTATGTGGAGTTATTTTTTTAAGACTAGTAACTAGCCCTGAATACTTTTTAACTAGATTTTCAACTGATCTAACGCTAATACGGCGTCTTTGCATAGAGAGAAATAGTGCATCTTCATGGCCATCTAAAGTAATAATATCTTCTCTTTCAATTATATAATTTTCTAAAGCAGATCTAACTTCATCACCAAAGTAAATTACAGCTTCATTGCCACCTTTTCTGGTGATTTTAATGCCATCATTATTAAAATCAACATCATCAATATCTAAACCAACACATTCAGATACACGTATACCTGTACCAAGTAGAAGAGTGATAATAGCCAAATCTCTTGTTTTTGTTTTCTTATGATATTTCTGTTGAGACTGTGTTAAGCTTTTACCTGATTCAACCTCATCAAGTAATTTTGCAACTTCATCTATATCTAATCTTATTATTTCCTTTTGATGTATTTTTGGTATATTAACTAAACTTGCTGGATTTGTATTAATAATCTCTTTTTTAAAGAAATAATTATAAAAACTACGTAAGGTTGTAAGCTTTCTCTTCTTACCAGTAGCAGAGTTAATATATTCTTTTCCATCTGATTCATAATATGATAAATATTCTAAAAACTCTTCAATATCAATTGGTTTAATACTATCAAGAATAGAAACTTTTAAACTTTCAATTGAAATATTTTTCAAAGCAGGATTTGTACTAAGCAAAAATTCAAAAAAGACCTTTAAATCATAGGCATAAGCTATCCTTGTTTTTGATGAAGTATTGGGTTCAATTCCTCTAAAAAAGTCACTAGCAAAACGTGGTAGTTCAGATATTAAATTACGCAATCTTTTAGTATTTTTGATATTAAGCTTCTCATGGTAATTATATTCTGACATTTAAATCCTCCTAAGTAATAAAAAAATAAATATTATTAAGCTTTATTATGCTTCGGTTTAGTCAAATTTAAGTATAACATACTTACTAAAGCATTGCTATTAAAGACTTTACTAATAGCTTTGAGGAAGCTTTTGATAATAACCTCCTGGAAGAAAACATACTGGACAAATTTCGGGGGCACATTCACCAGCTAAAATATTTCCACAACCAAGGCATATCCATAAAGATTCCTCTTGGGAGCAAAACAATTCCCCGTTAAGTATAGATGATATTGCTTCATCATAAGCTACTATGTGAGTTAACATTATATTTGATATACCATTAAGTATAGAAGCAATATCATCAAACCCTTCTTCTAATGCTATTACTGAATAATCACGATATTTACGAAGCTCATCATCTTCACGTGCTCTAGCAAATTCTAAGTTTTCTAAAGTTGAAGTTTTGCCATACAAGATATTATATAGGGCATTAGTAATATACCGTATGTTTCTAGCAGATGTATTAAATAAAAAGCTGATTTGAATAAGAACTTCTTCATAGGCAATTGTTTCAAATATGTTAAGAAATGAATGAGTTTCAAATAATTCAGATAATACGAATTGGACATTTTGGTATGTTTGAGATTGTTGAAAATCCAATTTTACACCTCATTATTAAATTGATCTATTTGTATATAATATGAATATAATAATTTGTTTATGTTTACTTTAATAAACTGCTAGAGATTAGTCTCTTTAATTTTTATGTTACTTTTATTACTATAGTATATTCCGATTGATACAAGCATTAATCCAGTTAAACTATAGAATGAGAATTTTTCACTAGGTAAAAGAATTGCTGAAGAAATTGCACCAATAATAGGAATAGTGAATTTATAAATTGTAATCTCACTAGCTTTAACATATTTTAATATTATATACCAAAGAGTAAATGCAATAGCCGAAATAAGTACTAATAATAAAAATAAGATAAATGAATAGGTGTTTGGGAAGCTTATTAACTTGCCATAAGTAAGTATTCCTATAATTAATAATAAAGCACCACCAATGGTTAATTGCCAACCATTCATAAGTACAGCATTGAAATCCTTACCAAGTTTTTTTGCTTGAATAGTACCAATTGCTCCAAATAGACCACTTATAATGAGGTAGCCTTCTCCTATAAGTTTGAAATCAAAAAATCCCTCTTTGGATCCAAGATTATTAATATTGATTACAGACATTCCAATAATTCCAAGTATTAGAGCAATGTTTTTCTTTGAATTGATTTTTTCATCTTTTAAAAGAAAATGAGCTAAGATAACTACAAAAAATATACTACTTTGTGAAAGTACTGCTGATTTAATACCACTTGTATTAGATGTGCCTACAAAGAATAAGGCATAAACTAAAGTAGTTTGAAAAACACCTAGAATAGACAGTTTAGAAAAATCACTTATCGATGATATTTTAGGGAATTGTTTATTGGAAATTGTATAATAAATTAAAACCAAGATTCCAGCCGCAAAAAATCTCATACCTGCTAAGGTTAACTTTGCAAAATCATCTATAACATTTATTTCTAAATAAAGTAATTTTAATATTGGAAATACAAGCCCCCATAATAAACAAGAAAAAAGGGCAATAATTATTGTTGTTCTTTTCTTCATTTGTTCCTCCTAAAATAAAAACATAAGACAAAGGTGACAATATATTAGCATGTATAAATGACAAAATCAATTATAAAAAGACTGTAAAAGACATCTTAATATGAAATAACGATACTTCCAATTTTATACTAGACTTTTCCATTAATATTCATTATTATATATAGTATAAACAAAGGGGGAATTATTTAAATGAAAGAAAATAATTCAAAAATAAAAACTATAAATAATACTATTAAAATTGTGAGTTTTACATCTCTAATACTTTTAATTTTGATGTTTATAGTAGGTATCACTATATTGCCCAACTATGAAGAAACACCAAAAGAAACTTTTGTCTTTAATTCTAAGATGGAAAAAGATTATATTCTTGAAAAAATTGATGAAGTTATTGATTCATCCTATAAGGTTAATGTAAAAAAACAAAACATACATGAGTATGATGATGATGTGATAACTTATTCTACAGGTAATAAAGTATTAGATCACTTAATTCAACCAATTACAGTACATGTTGATAAAGATTTTGTTATTGTAGTTGCAAGTTGGCACTTTATAGATAAACTTCAAAAAGTATTAAGATAGCTACAGGTTAAAACTGTTGAAGATTACGTTGGTAAAGGAGAAGTGAAAGGGCATAATTATTGTATAATGTTTATAAATCAAACACTTTTAAGGAGAGGACAAATTTATGAAAAAATTTTTGGCATTATTATTGATGGGAACAATTATCTTATCTGTTAGTGCTTGCACTAAGGGGAAGAAAGATACTATGCAAGAGACACCAGTAACAGGGGAGGATGGGTCTGAAGATCAACTGATAGAAACCCAGACTGATGAAGGTGAATCAGGTTCAGGAGAAGGAAATGAGAATCTGATACCCGGAGGTTATTTTGAAGAAGAAAGTGACAAGTGGGATATCTATACAGAATCTGGTGGTGAAGGTAGTTTTTCGATTAATTCAGACGAACAGTTAGAAGTAAAGATTGAAAAAACTGGAAGTGTTGGTCACGCCGTGCAGATATATTGTGATGGCTTTGAATTACTTAAGAATGCAGAGTATGAGATTTCGTTTGATATTAGTTCTTCAGTAGATAGAAATATGGAGTGGCGTATTCAAATTAATGGAGAAGATTATCGTCCATACGTTTCTGATGAGGAGGTTGAACTTTCAAATGAAATGAAACATTTTACATATACATTTACTATGGAAGAGGAGTCTGACCCAGCACCAAGGTTCTGTTTTAACTTGGGTTTTCATGAGCCAGATGGACAACTTGATGCTCATACTGTGAATATTGATAATGTGGAATTATTTTTAATAGATGATTCTAATGCGGAAACTTCTGCTACTGGAGATATTGGACCATCTATTAACATTAACCAGGTAGGTTATCGTACTGAGGATTCTAAGATAGCAATTTTCCGTGATAGTAGCCTCGATAGTGAGTTTGAAGTATTTAATATAGATACAGGTAAGGTAGTTTATACTGGAGATGTGATTGGCTCAGCGGAAACTGTATCAGCAGGAGAGACTGTAGCTTACGCTGATTTTTCAAGTGTAAATGAAGCAGGTTCTTATAAAATAATGGCAGCAAATAGTGGTGAATCCTATGAGTTTAAAATTGCTGATGATGTATATGATGATATCTTTAATGATATAGTAAAAATGCTATATCTACAACGTTGTGGAAGTGAACTGGACTTAGAACATGCTGGAGATTTTGCTCATGATGCTTGCCATATGAAAGAAGCAACAATTTATGGAACTTTAGAGAAGAAGGATGTATCAGGTGGCTGGCATGATGCAGGAGATTATGGTCGCTATGTTGTTCCTGGAGCTAAAGCTGTAGCTGATATATTACTTGCATATGAAAATTATAGCGACATATTTAGTGATGATGCTGGTATTCCCGAAAGCGGAAATAATATTCCGGATATTCTAGATGAAGCTAGATACGAGTTAGAGTGGATGTTAAAGATGCAGGATGAAAAAACAGGTGGTGTGTATCATAAAGTTACTACTTTGAATTTTTCAGGAATGGTAATGCCAGAGACACTAACAGATGAATTATATATTATGCCAATATCTAATACTGCAACTGGAGGTTTTTCAGCAGTTATGGCTATGGCGGCTAGAATATATGAACCTTTTGATGATGTCTTTGCTAAGAAATGTCTTGAATCATCAAAGAAGGCTTTAAGTTATTTAGAAAGCAATGATGATGAAGGTGGTTTTATCAATCCTAGCGATGTATTAACAGGAGAATATCCTGATACAGAGGACACTGATGAATATTTCTGGGCATTGAGTGAACTTTATAGGACAACTGGCAGTTCTACATACGAGAATAAATTAGACAAAATCGATTTAGCCTCTCTTGATAATGGAATGGGCTGGCAAGCGGTTAATTTGTATGGATATTATGCATATTTATCTTCTGAGACACAGAATGATGATATTAAAAAGAAGGTAAAAGATAATTTCACTACACACTTTGAGGAGATAAAGAAGAATATTGAAGAGGATGGTTATTATTCTTCAATGGGAGAAGAGTACCCATGGGGAAGTAATATGACATTTGCTAACAATGGAATGACTCTTTTAATGGCAGATGAAATTTATGATAATGATGTTGATTATAAAGATTTGGCAAAAAAACAGTTAGATTATCTGCTAGGAGCTAACTCTACTTCCTACTGTTTTGTAACTGGTTATGGTAGCCTTACACCAGAAAAACCACATCATAGGCCATCTGAGGCTCTTGGAATTACTATGAATGGTATGTTAGTTGGTGGAGCCAATTCTAATCTAGAAGATCCTTATGCACAGAATGTTCTAGCTGGAAAGCCTGCTGCTAAATGTTATGTTGATAATGCACAAAGTTACTCATGTAACGAAATAACTATCTACTGGAATTCTCCATTAATTTATCTAATGGCTGGTTTTTTGGCTGATTAAATATAAAGTAGTAAAAGTGGGACAAGGGATCTGTTTAGATAGATTTCTTGTCCCATTTAGATTGATTTCTTGTCCCATATTAAAAAGGAGAAAAATTATATATGGATGGAACAAAGAGAAAAGATATAAAAAGTGGTATAAAAGTTAGAGTAGTACAAAAACAAGATCAACGTTCTGGAAAATTAACAGAAGGGATAGTTTCTAGAATACTTACAAACTCAACAACTCATCCGCATGGAATTAAGGTTATGCTTGAGGACGGAATAGTTGGTAGAGTTAAGGAAATATTAAAGTAGAGAAGTATTCATATCCATATTATTTTTATAGGAACTCAGAAGTAGTATTTATAATAATTAGTGGTAGAGTAATGTTGAGGACTCCAGATAATACTAGGGAAGTAGTTTCGAAAGATATGATATTCTTTGAGATGGGACCGACAGGCGCACATCAACCTACTAAAGTGGCCCAGAGCATAGTAGCTTTGGGCTATTTTATTAATTTAATCTAGCACAATATAATTTATTATAATGTTTATAAATGCATATAATTCTGCCTTCAGCATCTATATAATATCTAGCATTTATT
>CAZJCV010000005.1:0-98115 GCA_964544535.1 uncultured Lachnospiraceae bacterium
TATGGATATTCCTTATACCAGATAGAAGTATATGGAGTGACAAGATAAGATTATGTAATCAATATAAGAAATTATTGAAAATTAGAATATAACCCATTTTTTCAATCATGCCCCTTAAATCTTATTAGATTTTATTGTCTAATAAGATTTAAGGGGCATGGTTATTTAATAGGATGCAGACTCACGCGTTATGTGTAGTGTTAAAATTGTACATACAACTTTGCAAAATACACATTAAAAACAAAAAGATATATTGACAAGTTTCCATATTACTGGTATTTTAAGGTTAGAATAATAAAGATGAATATGTAAGGGGAGATACAAATAATGGCTGAAAAACTACCTAAATACATGGAAGTGGTTAAATGGGTTAAAGAAAGAATAGAATCAAAAGAGTTAAATGCAGGAGACAAATTATATTCCGAGAACCAGCTAAGTTCTATGTTATCAATGAGTAGGCAGACAATTCGCCATGGCATAAGCAAGCTAGAACAAGCAGGAATTGTTGAAAGTGTCCAGGGAAGTGGAACATACATTACTAACAATAAAAAGAAAAAGAAAGAAAAAACATTAAATATAGCTGTAGTTACTACTTATGTTGATAGATATATCTTTCCTAGTGTTATTAAGGAGATAGAAAGAGTTATTTCAGAGGCAGGATTTTTTACACAAATTGCATTTACTAATAACACACAAGAAGGAGAATACTTTATTCTTAAAAAATTTTTAGACAACAATGTTGTTGATGGAATTATTATTGAGCCAACTAAAAGTGCCTTACCAAATCCCAATATTAAATTATATCATGAAATTATCGAAGAAAAACTACCTTTAATTTTTATAAATAGTTATTATCCACAGTTAGACTTGCCTTATGTTGCAATGGATGACAAAAAAGCAGGTTTACTTGCAGTTAATCATTTAATTGAAGCAGGTCACACTAAGATAGCAGCTATATTTAAGTTTGATGATTTGCAAGGACATCTTCGATACTCTGGATATATGGAGGGGATGCAAGAAGCTAAGTTAACAGTATATGATGATAATATTATATGGATTGACACGGAAGATATTAATCATATGAAAGATAATGAAACGAGGGTATTAAATAGAATAAAAGATTGTACTGCATGTGTATGTTACAACGACGAGCTAGCTATATCCATGATTGATATTTGTAAAAGTAATAATATAAACATTCCAGAGCAACTATCTTTGGTAAGTATTGATGATTCACATTTAGCAACTTTATCTGAACTTCCACTTACCTCTGTGGCCAATCCTGTTAAAGAGTTAGGTGAAAAGGCAGCAGAAAACTTGTTGAAGACAATTCAAAATTATGATTTTAATGGGAATTATAAGTTTTCACCAACAATCAGTATTAGAGATTCGGTTAAGAAAATATGATAGAACTTAGTAACTAATAGTTGAGTGCTTGCCACAGAATGTTGAAATGCCAAATCTTCCTGTAGCATCTGCTTTTTGGAGACCAGAACCTAATTTACAAACTGGAGCAGAAGCATGGATACTTGCAGGGAGAGCTCACCATACTGTTTTTAGTTATGATCTTACAGCTGAACAAATGGGCGATTGGGCAGCAGCTATGGATATTGAAGCTATTTATATTGATAAAAATACAAATATCAGAGAACTAAAAAATGAACTAAGATGGAACAGTGTTTCATTTTAATTATATTCTTTTTAAAGGAGGGATTTTTCTTGATAAATAATAGTGTTATTAAAAAAAAGAAAGCAATAGTAGATGGAAGAACAACACTTGGTATTGAACTTGGTTCAACAAGAATAAAAGCTGTTTTAATGGATGAGAATTATGATGTGATTGCAGTAGGTAATCATGATTGGGAGAATCAATTAGTTGATGATATTTGGACTTATAGTATAGAGGACATTTGGAAAGGTGTTAGAGCAAGCTATAAAAGCTTAGCTGATGATGCAAAAAGCAAGTATGATGTTACAATCACAACAATTGGAGCTATTGGCTTTAGTGCAATGATGCACGGATATATGGTATTTGATAAAGAGGGAGAGATACTAGTACCTTTTCGTACTTGGAGAAATACTATTACAGAAGAGGCTTCTGATGTGCTAACCGATCTTTTTGATTATAATATTCCTCAAAGATGGAGTATTGCACATTTGTATCAAGCTATTTTAAACAAAGAAAGCCAT
Source organism: uncultured Lachnospiraceae bacterium (assembly GCA_964544535.1). GTDB lineage: Bacteria > Bacillota > Clostridia > Lachnospirales > Lachnospiraceae > JAAYRG01. Next base: position 2,191 of record CAZJCV010000005.1, read on the forward strand.
GTAAAAGACATAAATTATCTAATCACCTTAGAAGGTTATGTACATTGGAAGCTTACTGGAAAAAAAGTTTTAGGTATAGGTGATTGTGCTGGGATGTTCCCGGTAGATTCGAAAACAAAAGACTTTAATCAAAAAATGATTAATCAATTTGATAAACTTGTTGAAAAGGAAGGTTTTTCGTGGAAGCTTAGAGATGTATTTCCTAAGTGCTTACTTGCAGGAGAATTTGCAGGTGAGTTGACAAAAGAGGGTGCAAAACTCCTAGATCCTAGTGGAAATTTACAAGCAGGTATTCCTTTTTGTCCTCCTGAGGGAGACGCAGGAACTGGAATGGTAGCAACTAATAGTGTAGCAAAAAGAACTGGTAACGTTTCAGCAGGAACTAGTGTCTTTGCTATGCTAGTAATGGAAGAAGAACTTAAAAATGTTCATAAAGAGATAGATATAGTAACCACTCCTAGTGGTGATCCTGTTGCCATGGTACATTGCAACAACTGTACATCAGATATTAATGCTTGGGTTAATATTTTCAAAGAATTCTCTGAGTTAATAGGGGTAGAGATAGATATGGACAAATTGTTTTCCTTGCTTTTCAATAAAGCTTTAGAAGGTGACCCTGCTTGTGGAGGACTCTTATCATACGGTTATTACTCCGGTGAGCATATTACAAACTTTGAAGAAGGAAGGCCACTATTTGTAAGGACTCCTAATGCAAAGTTTAATTTAGCAAACCTTATGAAAACACATTTATATTCATCTCTAGGAGCTTTAAAGATTGGGTTAGACATTTTGGCAAAAGAAGAAAACGTAAAGATAGATCAAATTACCGGTCATGGAGGTTTTTTCAAGACTAAAGGTGTAGGTCAAAGAATTATGGCAGCGGCAACTAACTCTAAGGTTGCGGTCATGGACACGGCAGGTGAAGGTGGAGCTTGGGGCATTGCCTTGCTTGCAAGTTATATGCTTAATAAGGATAAAAATGAAACCTTAGTTGATTACCTTAATGATCGTGTTTTTATAGATAAAACTGCTACAATTATGGAAGCAGATAAAGAAGATATAAAGGATTATGAAATATTTACAGAACACTATATAGAAGGATTAGCTATTGAAAGAGCAGCTATTGAAAGAATCTGTGATACACTCTAGTAATTTAAAGGAGGATTTATGCTAGAAAATTTAAAGCGAGAAGTTTATGATGCAAACATGCAGTTAAAAGAAAAGGGTCTTATTATTTATACTTGGGGTAATGTCAGTGGGATAGATAAGGAAAGCGAATTAATTGTAATAAAGCCAAGCGGGGTGGATTACGATACAATGAAGTCGGAAGATATGGTAGTGGTTGATTTGGACGGAAATGTTGTAGAAGGCCACTACAATCCTTCATCAGATACGGCAACCCATCTTGAATTATATAAGCAATATCCTGAAATTGGTGGTGTTGTTCATACTCACTCTACCTGGGCAGTAAGCTTTGCCCAAGCCGGACTTCATATACCAGCTTTTGGAACAACTCATGCAGATTATTTTTATGGAGATATTCCATGTACAAGAGAGCTTAGCAAAGAAGAGATTGATAATAATTACGAATTAAATACAGGCAGGGTAATTATCGAGACTATAGCAGACAAAGACCCAATGGAAGTTCCTGCTATTGTTGTGAAAAACCATGGCCCATTTGCTTGGGGCAAGACTCCAGCAGACTCAGTTTATAATGCTGTTGTATTAGAAAAAGTGTCAGAAATGGCTTACAAGACGATGACACTTAATCCAAATACCCCAAAGGTATCACAAGATCTACTTGATAAACATTATTATAGAAAGCACGGTTCTAATGCATACTATGGTCAATAGTATTAGAAATCATCCTTGGAATACATACATCTATATTCTGTAGGTGTACAGGACTTAATAATTTTAAACATCCTATTAAATGCAGAAAGACTTGTAAATCCTGATTGTAATGCAACTTCAGTTATAGACATATTAGGGGAGATTAGAAGTTTTTCTGCATGATTTATTCTTTTTTCAGATAAGAACTTATAAAAAGTTTGTCCGGTAAATTGTTTAAATAAGCGTGAAAAGTGGTATTTGCTAAATCCCGCAAAATCTGCAATTTCTTCTAATGTTAAATCTTTAGTGCAATTTTTTCCGATATAATCGCATATGGAAAAAAACTTCTCTATGTATTCAATGTGTTTTAAGTCGCCCATATCATATTTTTTCTGTTTTTCGACATGGTTTCTACCAATTATAATAAAGATTTCAATTAATTGAGAATATATAGAAGCTTCAAATAAAAATTCATTTGAAAAATACTCCTCTCTAATTGAAAGAATAAGGTTGCATAATTCTTCGTGCACGTATGGGAATTCTTCTGGCGTAAATAATGCTGCAGGTGAAATTAAAGAAAGAACAGTTTCTAATTCTTTTATTTCACTTATTACTGAGCAGTCAGCCTGAAAAATTATTCGACTTCCTTCTTCGGGAGCGTATAAGGAATGGATAACTCCTGGAGATATAACAAGAACATCTCCTTGTCTTAAATTAAACTCATGGTTTCCGCAAACAACCAAATAATCGTTTTCTGTAGGCAAGATAATCTCTATAGGTGAGTGCCAGTGGGTTGGGTAGTCTTCGTATTGGTTATTATCGTAGAGTCTTATGTTAGTATCTGCCTTATAGTTAACAGTTTCATGTATTCCATTAAGAGTTTCAATCATAGTTATGCCTCCTATAAAACCAACAATATATAAGATATTTAAAAAAAGATAAGTGAATAAGTTTATTAAACTATCAAATGTTAACAATTAACACAAAAATATTGCTAAACATATTATAATTATAATAGAATAAAATTAAGAAAAAATCAATAATTTTAATAGATAAAACCAATTTATCAAAAAAACTAATTGTAATGTATAAAAAAAGAAATAAAATATTAGCTATAAAAGCAATATTTAGTCATAGTATAGCAATTATTCAAATGAAAAGGTGCTTTTAATATGTTATTATAATTAAAAGTAGAAATTTAGGCTATAATAAACTTAATGCTATTATATATATACTTGAACTAATAATCACAATTACTAATAAAAATAATAGGATGGAGGAAAAAATAGTATGGATAGAATAGAAGCAAGAAAAAGAGCAGAAGAACTAGTGTCTCAAATGACTTTAGAAGAAAAGGCTAGTCAATTAAAGTATGATGCTCCAGCAATTAATAGGCTTGGAGTTCCTGCATATAACTGGTGGAATGAAGGATTGCATGGAGTGGCTAGAGCAGGTACAGCTACTAGTTTTCCACAGGCTATAGGACTAGCTGCAACTTTTGATGAAGATCTAATATATAAGGTGGCTGAATGTGTAGCGACGGAAGGTCGAGCAAAGTATAACGAATATTCAGCTCATGAAGATAGGGACATTTATAAAGGTTTGACATTTTGGTCTCCTAATGTAAACATTTTTAGAGATCCTAGATGGGGTAGAGGTCAAGAAACATACGGAGAAGATCCATTTCTAGCATCTGTCTTAGGAGTGGCCTTTGTTAATGGCTTGCAAGGTGATGGAGATGTTATGAAGGCCGCAGCTTGTGCAAAACATTTCGTAGTACACTCAGGACCAGAAGAATTACGTCATGAATTTGATGCCATATCTAATGCTAAGGACATGGAAGAAACTTATTTTCCAGCATTTGAAGCTCTCGTTAAGGAAGCTGATGTAGAAGCAGTTATGGGAGCTTATAATAGAACGAATGGTGAGCCATGTTGTGGTAGCGTTACGTTAATGCAAGAACTTCTTAGAGATAAATGGGGCTTTGAAGGTCATTATGTTTCAGACTGCTGGGCAATAAAAGACTTTCATGAAAAACATGGAGTAACTTCAAATGCAAAAGAATCAGCAGCCATGGCAATTAATGCAGGTTGTGACTTAAATTGTGGAAATACTTATTTGCATATACTTAAAGCATACAAAGATGGTCTTGTATCAGAAGAGACGATTACAGAATCAGCAATTAGATTATTTACAACGAGATATCTTTTAGGTATGTTTGACGAGACTGAATATGACAAAATACCTTATGAAGTAGTAGAAAGCAAGGAGCATCTTGATTTAGCCAATAAGGTTAGTAAGGAAAGTATAGTTTTACTTAAAAATGATGATATATTACCATTAGATATAAATACTATAAAGACTATAGGAGTTATTGGCCCAAATGCTAATAGCCGAGCTTCATTAATTGGTAATTATCATGGAACTTCTTCTAGATATATAACTGTTTTAGAAGGTATACAAGATTATGTAGGTGATAAGGTAAGAGTGCTTTATTCAGAAGGAAGTCAACTTAGTGAAGACAGAGTAGAACCTCTTGCCTATAAAAATGATAGAATTTCAGAAGCTAAAATTGTTGCTAAACACAGTGATGTAGTTGTATTATGTGTTGGACTAGATGAAACCCTTGAAGGAGAAGAGGGTGATACTGGTAATGCATATGCTTCTGGAGACAAGTTTGATTTAAAATTACCTGAGGGACAAAGAGTCTTGATGGAAGCATTAGCAGAAACAGATACTCCAGTTATTCTTTGCATGATGAGTGGTAGTGCAATGGATTTAAGCTTTGCAAAAGAGAATTTTCCTGGTATATTACAACTTTGGTATCCAGGTGCTCGTGGAGGTAAAGCTGTAGCAGAAATCTTATTTGGCGAGGATTCACCATCAGGAAAACTTCCGATTACTTTTTATGACGGAGTTACTGAACTGCCAGAATTTACAGATTACTCCATGGAAGGAAGAACTTATCGTTATATAAATAAGACACCTCAGTATCCATTTGGATTTGGACTTACTTACAGTAAGGTAGAAGTAACAGAAGCATCAGCAACTAATGTAGATAATAAAGTGATAGTAAAAGCAACTCTTAAAAACACAGGTAAAGTTGATACAGGAGAGGTAGTTCAAGTATATATTAAAGACTTAGAATCTAAACATGCTACTACTCATCCATCATTAGCTGGCATTAAAAAAATCTTTGTTAAGAGTAATGAAACAATAGAAGTTGAAATTGAAATTAATGAAAGAGCATTTACTGTTGTTGATGAAGAAGGTAATCGTTTTAAAGATGGTAATTCCTTCAGGATTTATGTAGCTTGTAGTCAACCAGATGATTACAGCGTTGAATTGACAGGTACTAAACCTATTAGCTTTGATTTTCCCAAATAATATTAACCAATAAACTCTTTCAAAAAACTCTTTTTAATAAGACGTTATTTAAGCTTATAATAAGTTTAAATATAAAAGTCTTAATATAAAAAGAGTTTTTTGATTTAATAGATAAAAAGTGTTTCCTGATAATTTTATTGTTTTAAATTCACAACTAAGCTATAATATTTAAAGAGAAATACAAACAACTTAGTAATTGGTTTTAATGTCAATGGATGAAATTTAAGGAGGGGAATACTTTGCTAACTTTGATTAAGAATGGATATGTTTTGGATCCAGCAAATCAAATAGAAGGTAATTATGATATATTAATTAAGGAAGATAGAGTATTAAAGGTTGAAAGAGATATAGACGTAAGTGCAGATAAAGTAATTGATGCTACAGGCATGTATGTAATGCCTGGTTTTGTAGATTTGCATGTTCATTTGAGGGAACCTGGTTTTGAATATAAAGAAACTATTGAAACGGGTTCAAAGGCAGCTGCAAGTGGTGGATTCACCACCGTTTGTCCTATGCCAAATACTAATCCAGTTATTGATAATAAAGAAATTGTAGATGAATTTAATAAAAAAGTGGAAGAGGTCTCTTTTGTTAACGTGCTTCCTGTTGGCTCAGTTACAATAGGGCAAAAAGGTGAGGAACTAGCAGATATTGAAGGCATGGTAGAAGCAGGGATTGTGGCAATAAGTGAAGATGGTAAGTCTGTTATGAACACAGCAACATATAAAGAGGGGATGCTTGCGGCAAAGGAGGCAGGAATTCTGGTCTTTGCTCACTGTGAGGATAAGGATTTAGTTGCAGATGGTGTTATTAATGAAGGGGATAAGGCTAAAGAACTTGGCTTAGTAGGAATAAGTAATGCTGTAGAAGATATAATTGTAGCAAGGGATGTTTTATTAGCCAAGGATACAGGCGCTAAACTTCACCTATGTCATTGTTCTACAAGGGACAGTGTGATTATTACAAAGCAGGCTAAAGCGGACGGATTAAATGTTACGGCTGAAGTTTGTCCACATCATTTTATATTGACAGATTCAGATATTCCATCAGACGATGCTAATTATAAGATGAATCCACCTCTTAGAAGCAAAGAAGATGTAAAAGCCTTAATTGAAGGATTAAAAGATAATATTATAGATGTAATAGCAACGGATCATGCTCCCCATTCTTTGGAGGAAAAGGCAAAGTCATTTACAGAAGCACCATTTGGTATAGTTGGCCTAGAAACAGCATTTGCCCTTACTATGACCCATTTAGTTAAGCCGGGGCATTTAACAGCAATGCAAATGGTAGAGAAGATGAGTTATAATCCAGCAAAAATTTTAGGGATTGATAGGGGAAGTTTGCAAGTTGGTGCAATAGCAGATATTGTGATAGCTGATCCAGATGAAGAATATGAAATTGACGCTAAGAGATTTTATTCAAAAGGTAAAAACACTCCTTTTCATGGTGCTAAGGTAGTTGGCAAGATTAAAATTACCCTGCTAGCAGGAGAAGTAGTGTTTGAAAAAAATCAGTTTATTAAATAGCTAGTATTTAAATAAAAATATTATTTGAAAGGATAGGTTATTATAATGATAAATGAATTAGTTAGGAAAATTACTGAGACTAAAGCTCCAATATGTGTTGGATTAGATCCACAATTAACTTTTATACCTGAGCATATCAAGAAAAAGGCATTTGAAGAAAAAGGCGAAACTCTAAGTGGTGCAGCCCAAGCTATTTGGGAGTTTAATAAAGCTATTGTAGATTCAACTTATGATTTGATTCCTGCAGTAAAACCACAAATAGCAATGTATGAGCAATATGGTATAGAAGGACTTATTGCCTATAAAAAGACTATTGATTATTGTAAGGAAAAGAATTTGGTTATTATAGGGGATGTAAAGCGTGGAGATATTGGTTCTACTTCAGCAGCTTATGCAAAGGGGCATTTGGGTAAAGTACAGGTAGGAAGTAAGTCATACTATCCCTTTGATGAAGATTTTTCAACAGTTAATCCTTACTTAGGTTCAGATGGTGTGAATCCATTTATCGATGTTTGTAAAGAAGAAAGTAAAGGATTATTTATCCTTGTAAAAACTTCAAACCCATCTAGTGGTGAGTTTCAAGATAAATTAATAGATGGAAGACCTTTATATGAATTGGTTGGTGAAAAGGTTGCTAATTGGGGAGAAACCCATATGGGAGATGAATATAGTTATGTAGGGGCAGTGGTAGGCGCTACATATCCTGAGATAGGAAAAGAACTTAGAAAGATTATGCCAAAAACATATATATTAGTTCCTGGATATGGAGCTCAAGGTGGAAAAGGTGCAGATCTAGTTCATTATTTCAACAAGGATGGTCTTGGTGCAATAGTTAACTCTTCAAGAGGTATTATTGCAGCTTATAAGCAAGAGGCGTATGAAAAGTTTGGGGCAGTTAATTTTGCAGATGCTGCAAGGCAGGCTGTTATTGATATGAGAGAAGATATAAAAAGTTCCTTATAAATTATAAATCAATATATTAAAAAACGGTTTGTAGATACAAACCGTTTTTTAATATATTAGATTTCTCTTGTATAATGGGCTAGCCAATTTTGTTCTTCCTTATTTAGATAAGGTGATAATTTTTCAAAAACTTCTTTATGGTACTTGTTTAGTCTTTCTTTATCAAGTTCTGTTAAATAGTCAATGTCAATTGCATCTATATCGATAGGTGCAAAAGTTATTGTTTGGAAGTGCATAAATTGACCATATTCATTTTTGACATTATCACAAGCAAGTAGTTCATTTTCTATTCTAATACCATGGCTTCCTTCTATGTAGATGCCAGGTTCATTTGTTGTAACCATGCCAGCTTCTATAATGCTATGTTTAGTGTTCTTATGACTGTATTTCCAACGGAATGAATTAGGACCTTCGTGGACATTTAGCAGATAACCAACTCCGTGGCCTGTACCACTTCTATAGTCTAAATCCATATCCCATATTGGTCCCCTAGCAAGGATATCTAGGTTTAGACCAATACAACCATGTAGGAATTTTGCATTTGAGAGGTTTAACATGCTTCTAAGAACTGCTGTAAAGTGTTTCTTTTGCTCTTCTTCTACAGGTCCTAGAGCTATAGTTCTTGTTATATCTGTTGTACCTTCATAATATTGGCCGCCAGAATCCACTAAATACAGGCCCTCTGCTTCTAGAGTTTTATTAGTCTTATCAGTAGCAAAGTAGTGCATCATTGCAGCATTTTCTTTATAGGCAGATATAGTATCAAAACTTAGTTCAATAAATCCTTCCTGCTGTTTTCTACATTCCTCTAAATAATTAGCAGCACTAATTTCAGTAATTTCTTCTTTACCAATATTATTTTTCAACCAATACATAAACTTAGTGAAGGCAAGTCCATCCTTAATGTGAGCATTTTTTATATTATCTATCTCTGTAGAATTTTTAATTGATTTCATTAATAGAGTTGGGTTATCTTCATTGATTATTTTAATAACAGAATTTAAATTACTATAAATAGAATAATTAACTTTTGTCTTGTCTAATAATACAACTTCACTTGATAATAACTTTTTGATAAAATTATAAATTTCATTATAATCTTTTAGAATTACATTGTCAGAATCAAATCGCTCAATAATTTCTTTGCTAAGTTTTTCTTGATCAACAAATAAAAAGGCTTGTTCTAAAGTTATTATGGAATAAGCCAAAACAACAGGGTTATAAGGGATATCTCCACCTCTTAAGTTAAATAGCCATGCAATATCGTCAAGAGTAGTTAGTATATGACTAGTTGCTCCTTTTTCTTTCATTATTTTTCTTAGAGCTTCTAATTTGTCAGCACAAGTTTTGCCGCTATATTCAATGTCTAATAGAAAAGCAGGCTCATTAGGTAAGGCTGGTCTGTCTTCCCAGATAAGATCAACCAAATCCTTATCATAAACTATTGAAACGTCTTTTTCTTTTAGCTTGTCTTTTAATTTTAATCCGTAGTCTGTACTAATTACTCGGCCATCAAAACCGATTGTAGCTTTATCTTTTAATTTAGTCTTTAGAAACTCAAAAGTGCTTGGAACATCTTCTTCACCAATTTTATATAAAGTTATTGTACTTCCTTCTAATTGTTTTGCTGCTTGTATAAAATATCTGCCATCAGTCCAAAGTCCAGCTTCGTCTCTTGTAACAATAAGAGTACCGGCTGAACCCGTAAAACCTGATATATATTTTCTGCTCATAAAATATTCACCAACATACTCAGATTCGTGAAAATCTTGTGTTGGAATAATATAAGCATCTATTTGATTTTGTCTCATTAAGTCTCTTAGTTTTTCTAGTCTTTCTTTAATCATAAGAATGTTCATGCCTTTCTAAAAAGTTTCTGGTTCTGCATAAGTCTCGCCAAATAATTCAACAGTAACTGTTTTCATTACTTGTGCTTCTAATGGTTTGTCAGAATAGTCTGTTTTAACTAGAGCAATTTCATCTACAACATCCATGCCTTCTAGAACCTTGCCAAAAGCAGCATAGGCACCATCTAAATGGGTTGAGTCTTCGTGCATAATAAAGAATTGAGAACCTGCAGAGTTTGGCATATTAGTTCTTGCCATTGAGATAACTCCAGCTGTGTGACGAAGGTCGTTAGGGAAATTATTTTGAGAAAATTCACCTTTAATAGAATAACCAGGTCCAGAAACTCCAGTCCCATCAGGGCATCCTCCTTGAATCATAAAACCTGGAATTACTCGATGAAACATTAGTCCGTCATAGTAATTCTTTTGAATTAAAGAAATAAAATTATTAACAGTGTTTGGAGCAATTTCTGGATATAACTCAATTTTAATTATTTTTTCATTTTCCATTTTAATTGTTACAACTGGGTTTTTTTGTGCCATAGTATTTTCCTTCCTCTATATATAATTATAATTTAATAATTTGAACGATTTTCTATCTAATGATAACACAAGAATAGAAACAGATGCAATATATTTTTAAATACTTCAAATCGTGATAGTTATTTGATATACTTAATTGAATTACTTGACACGAAAATAAGTTAAATAATTTATTTATATAAGATAAGCTTTAAAAATGATAAGGAGTTGAGGATATATTGAAGAAAAAAAGAGATGCTGAAGTTGTTAGTGTTCAACGTTTAGCAAGCGATGTGTATGATATGTGGATTAAGGATGTGGAAATTGCTAGCTCTAGTAAAGCTGGGCAGTTTGTTTCACTTTACTGTAATAACGAATCTCGCCTACTACCGAGGCCTATAAGTATTTGTGAGCTGAATAAAGAAGAAGGTCTTGTTCGATTTGTTTATCGCGTTGTAGGAGAAGGGACAAGGGAATTTTCAAAACTAAAAGCAACTGACAAGATTTCAATTTTAGGACCTTTAGGGAATGGTTTCACACTAGAAGGTAAAAATGTTTTGATTGTTGGTGGTGGAATAGGCATTCCGCCTTTATTAGAGTTAACGAAGAATTTAGACGGGAATAAGCATATTGTTTTAGGCTTTAGGAATGAGATGTTTCTAAAAGAAGAATTTGAGAAATATGGCAAGGTTTATATATCTACAGAAGATGGTTCTAATGGTGTAAAAGGTAATGTTACTAATGCCATAAATTATTACAAATTACTTGACGATGAATCTAGTGATTTGAAGGTTGATGTGATATTTACATGTGGTCCACTAGCTATGTTAAGAGGCTTAAAAGAAATTGCTAAAGAGAACAATATAAAGATACAAATTTCTTTAGAAGAAAGAATGGCATGTGGTGTTGGAGCGTGTTTATCTTGTACATGCAAAACTAAAGAAAAAGATATTAATACTAATGTTCATAATACAAGAATATGTAAAGAAGGTCCTGTGTTTTATGGTAGCGATATAGAGATTTAAGATGGAGTTTATAATATGCAGTTTAAATTTTAAAGCTTATAAATGAAAGGGGAAGGCCGCAGTGAATAATGTTATTAATACAAAGATTAATATAGCAGGAGTTGAATGGAAAAACCCTATAACTACAGCCTCTGGCACTTTTGGATCAGGAATTGAGTATAACTCTTTTGTGGATTTAAATGATTTGGGTGCAGTTACGACAAAAGGAGTTTCAAATGTTCCTTGGGAAGGAAATCCAACTCCAAGGATAGAAGAAACAGCCAGCGGAATGCTAAATGCTATAGGACTTCAAAATCCGGGAATGGATGTTTTTTTAGAAAGGGATTTACCTTTTCTACAAGGATTTGACACTAATATTATTGTAAATGTATGTGGAAAAACCACTAGAGATTACATTGAAGTTGTGGAAAGGTTGGGAGATTATGATGTTGATATGTTAGAAATCAATATTTCCTGTCCGAACGTTAAAGAAGGTGGAATTGCTTTTGGGCAAAATTCTTGTTCCATAGAGGATATAACTAAAGAAGTTAAGAGATATGCAAAACAACCAATTATAATGAAGCTTAGTCCCAATGTTACTGATATTAAATCGATGGCAAAGGCTGCTGAGGCTGCTGGTGCTGATGCTATATCCCTTATTAATACACTAACTGGAACTAAGATTGATGTTCATAATAGGAAGTTTGTATTAGCAAATAAAACTGGAGGGCTTTCAGGTCCAGCTATTAAGCCTATTGCAGTTCGTATGGTTTATGAGGCAGCATCTGTAGTGGATATTCCAATAATAGGCATGGGAGGTATTATGAATGCTTTTGACGCCTTAGAATTTATAATGGCTGGCGCTACTGCAGTAGCCGTAGGAACAGCTAATTTTATTAATCAAACAGCTACAACAGATGTAGTAAAAGGTGTTTATAAATATTTGGAAGAATATAAAATTAAAGATATTAATGAATTAATTAAATGCGTACATTAGGAGGAATATTATATGCAAGCTTATAAAAAGGAATTTATTGAGTTTATGGTGGATTGTGGAGTTTTAAAATTTGGAGACTTTGTAACTAAAAGTGGGAGAAACACTCCGTTTTTCGTTAATACAGGTTTTTATAGAACTGGGGCACAACTAAAGAAATTAGGAGAATATTATGCTAAATCAATTAAGGAACAGTTTAATGAAGAGTTTGATTTATTATTTGGGCCAGCTTATAAAGGAATACCTCTTAGTGTAGCGACAGCAATAGCATTAAATGAACAACATGGAGATGAAGTTCGCTATTGTTCAAATAGAAAAGAGGTAAAAGATCATGGAGATAAAGGAATTCTTTTAGGGAGTCCAATAAATGATGGCGATCGAATAATTATTATAGAAGATGTCACAACAGCAGGAACATCTATAGAAGAAACAATGCCAATCTTAAAAGCCCAAGGGGATGTTACTGTGTTAGGCTTAATAGTATCAGTAGATCGTTGTGAACGTGGTCAAGGAGAAAAAAGTGCCTTATCCGAAATCCAAGACAAATACAAGATGAAAACTAAAGCTATAGTAACAATGGAAGAAGTGGTAGAACATTTATATAATAAGCCATATAAGGGAGAAGTAATTATCGATGATAAATTAAAGGCGGCAATTGATGATTATTATGAGAAGTATGGTGTAAGGGAATAAAATGTCTTAATGCGCTACAATATGTAGCGCATGACCTTAAGTTCCCAATAAGCCTTGACAAAAAATTCCTTTACAATATTATGGAGATAGGACAGTCATATTTACTTTATTTTAATGAATGCAAGCAATAAAAGAACAAGGAGGGATTAGAATCCAACATTTATATAAGAATAAAACTTAAAAAAGAGGAGAGGAGAGTATGAAAGTATCATTCTGGAGTCCATCCTTCAATGATTGCGCGGTCACAAGTAATCTAGCGTGTATCAGTATAATGCTTTCAAATATGTATCCATTTAAATCTCTTATTATTGAAAATCATCTTCAAAGTAATAAGATAAAAGATTTATTTAGTTTTAAAAGTAACTATAATTATGTTTGTGAAAACAGGAATTATTATGAAAGATACATAGGAATGAACTCCATTTTGTATGACTTGTCACTAATGCATAATACATATCCTAGTAGGGAGCCTTGTGTTGAGGATGTAGTAAAAATATTAGAGAATGTTACTGAAGAGATTCTATGTGAGTGTCTGTTTTATATTCCTACAGATAATAGAACAAATAAAATGTTATTTGAATTAGGTATTAATAAACATATTAGAACAATTTTAAAAGCTAGTGAATTATTTGCAGATTTAACTTTTATAGATACTGGTAATAGCAATGTTTTAGCTACAAAAGAAGTCTTGGATGAGGCTGATCTCATTGTTGTAAACCTTTCGCAAGACCCAAATGAACTTCATGATTTCTTTAAAAACTATCCTTCTATATTATCAAGATCTTTAATTCTGATTAGTAACTATGACGAAAAATCTTATTATAATCTAAAAAAAATAACCCAGACTTATTTATTAGATCAATCAAATGTTGCAACAATTCCATACAACGCAAATTATAAAGAAGCATTAAGATGTGGAAAATTAATTGGCTTTTTAATTAATAATTTTCAATGTAATAAGTGCGATCAAAATTATTACTTTATGAGTGAAACAATTAAGGCAACAGAAAAAATATATAATATTATAACTTCACTAACAAGAAGTCCCGGATGAAAATGACCAGATAAAGAGAGTAGTAAGTCCCTTTTAGTGGTCTAGCTACTCTCTTAGTATTATTAATATAAGTAAAATTGTTTTTATTTAATCATTATTGACTAGGTTATCAGTTGAGCTATCATCTATATCATTATTGTTCTTATTATTTGAATCATCTTCTTCGTCTTGTTCTTCCTCAGGAAGAATTTCCAAACGAACTTTGCTTATACGGTTTTTTTCAATAGAATCTACTGTTAAAACTATATTTTGTTCGGTGACAGTTTCGCCTTCTTCAGGTAAGTGGTCAAATAAATATATCATGTGGCCAGCAATATTTTCATACTCAACAGGTTCAAGATCTGTTCCTAAAGCATCGTTAATATCATCAACGTTAGTATTACCATTTATTAGAAATTCGGTTTCACTAATAATTTGGATTTCATCTTCCTCATCCTCATCATATTCATCTCGAATCTCACCTACTATTTCTTCTATTAAGTCCTCTAACGTAACTAAGCCAGCAGTTTCACCGTATTCATCAAGTACTATAGCAATGGCAATAGAGTCAGTTTTCATTTCGTGGAACAATTCAAAGGTACGTTTATATTCGTAAGTAAAAAAAGGTTCACGCATAATGTCTTCTATTGAAAAATCATTTGGATCTTTAACATTAAAAAACAAGTCTTTTAGATTAAGAATTCCAACAACATTGTCTCTAGAATCGCTATAGATTGGTATTCTTGTAAACTTATATAATGAAAAGATTTCTACTAATTCCTCATAGGACATATCAATAGAACCAAACTTTATATCTGTTCTTGGTACCATAATATCCTTAGAAACAGAATCGCCAAAATCTACAACATTAGCAATCATATTACGTTCTTCGCTTTCAATAACACCTTCTTTATGGCTTGCATCAACTATTGTTAATAACTCATCCTCAGTAATTTTATATGTTGACTCATGAGGTTTGACATTAAACAACTTTAATATACTATAAGCTATTCCACTAAAAACAAAGGAAAGTGGTAGCATGATTTTTATAAAAACAGAAATTACGTTAATATAAGCCATGGATAGCTGCTCTGAATAAGTGGTAGCTATGAATTTTGGTGTGACTTCACTAAAAATAATAATTAAAAATGTAATGATAATTATTGCTGGTATTACATAAGAACGACCAAAATTATCAATGGTAAACATTGTTGTTATTGTGGTAGCAACTACTATAACAATAATATTTGCAATAAGTATAGAACTGAGCATTTTTGAAGGTTGTTCTAATAAATCATAAACTTTTATAGCGCGTTTGTTACCTTCATCTGCCAAACTTTTTATGCGCAGTTTATTAACTGACAAATATGCCGATTCTGCAGAGGAAAAAAACGCAGCAAGTAATAATAAAATTATAAATGCAATTAGCTGCGTGACCCCAATAGTATCCAATTAATCAACTCCTAATATAATATAATTTCTAAAAATAAACAGTTAATATAATTTTATATGTTTTAGAAGTGATTGTCAATAAAAAAGAGATATACAAAAAAGAATAAGTAAAGTAATATATTAAAAAGATAGAACTTTGTAAAGAAAACTTGAGAAAAGAATAAAATCTTAAAAATTTACAAAGTTTTTCTTGATTATTAATTATAACTAGAGTACAATACAAGCGTTGACATAATTAAAGCTACATTAGGAGGTAGCAATGAAGAAAAAATCACACATATCTCTAGCACGATATCTGATTGACAGTATGCAAGTCGAGGAATTACACAGGTATAGAAAATCATTCTTATTTGGAAGTATTTTACCAGACTGCACACCGTCTTTTTTTACAAAAAGACATACAATTACAGGAACATTTGAAACTTTAAAAGAAAGAATATTAGAGATTACGGATAACTACGATTCATCACAAGGAATAAACAGTGAATTTTGTAGACATTTAGGCGTTATTACCCATTACATAGCTGACTACTTTACTTTCCCTCATAACTCTATATTTAAAGGAAGTATGAAAGAACATATAGGTTACGAATTCAAATTAATGGATTATTTAAAAGAATATTTAAGTAGAGAGGAAGCGGATAGATTTTTATTAAATGGAAATCAATTTAATTCTGTTGAGAAAATATGTGACTTTATAAAAAATAAACATGATGAATATATTAAGGTGATAAAAGAAGTACCTATGGACTGTTATTATATTGTTCAATTATGTGTAAAAGTTGTTGAGTCTATATTACAGATTTTAGGAATTAATATGATATCAGAGAGCCCACGACAGGTTAAGGTGGCTTAGGCTAATTTAATAATTATGGAGATATCTGCTTCATTAACTGTGTTAAAATAGAATAAAAAATGATATAATATAAGGGTGTATGTATACTTTGGAAGATATGGGTATGTATATACCCTTTTGTAAGTAGCAATTTCAAAGAAAATGGAGGAAAGTATGTGTTTGATTATTTATAAGCATTATACAAGATAAAACATGTCTATTATAAAACCATGGAAGTTGATATTTAAAGCTTTATCGAATCCTAATTATAAAATAAAAGAAAATTATAAATTACATAGAAAAATTATAACTGCTTCAAGGCCTTATTTTAAACCATTTTATAATATGATAGATCGTAAGGTGAAGACAGATAATGGAGATGTAGTAATTCGTATTTTTAAGCCCAAAGTTAAATCAAATAATAAGCCATTAGATATAATGATGTTTTTTCATGGTGGAGGCTGGGTTACTGGTAATGTTGATAATTATACTAGTATTTGTGGGAATATGGCCAAGCAAACAAATTGTGTAGTGGTTTCAGTGGAATATAGACTGGCTCCAGAATATCCATTTCCGGAAGGTTTAGAAGACTGTTATAATGTTACAAAGAGAATAGCAGCAAGTATTAGAAAGGCAAACAAGAAATCCAAGAAAAGAAGACTTATTCTAGCGGGAGATAGTGCAGGTGGTAATTTAGCAGCAGTGGTTTCGTTATTAGCAAGGAAAACTTCGGACTTTACTCCCGATATTCAAATGTTATTTTATCCTTCATGCTATAATGACTATAGTGAAAATTCCCCCTTTGAATCAGTTAGGCTTTATGGGGAAGACTATGTCTTAACAAGTAAGAGAATAAGAGAGTATATGGAACTTTATGTGCAAGATAAAAAAGATTTAAATTCTCCTTTGGTAGCACCACTTTTAGCTAAAGACTTAAGTAAGCAGCCAGATACCTTAATTATTACTGCTGAATTTGACCCCTTAAGAGATGAGGCGGAAGAATACGGATTAAAACTAAAAGAAGCAGGAAATTCTGTGGCTGTCTATAGAATGGAGGATGCATTACATGGATTTTTGTCTCTCCCAAAAGAATCGAGAATAATAGAAGAATTTTATGATAAGGTTAATGAATTTCTAGAAGATAAAGGTGATCGAGTTGAAGAAACATAAGAGAACAAATTGGAAAAGGCTTGATAATGCAGCCAAAATATTTCCACCTACAAGTACAGATAAGGATACAAAAGTATTTAGGTTTGCTTTAGAATTGTATGAATATATAGAAGTGGATATTTTGCAAGAAGCCCTAGATATAACTATGAAAAGTTTCCCTTTTTATAGGACCATTTTACGAAGAGGAATGTTTTGGTATTATTTCGAAAAGACTGATAAAAAAGTAATTGTAGAAAAAGAGAATAATACTATTTGTGCTCCAATATATTTTCCAGATGAAAAAGAATTGTTATTCCGGGTTTTTTACTATAAAAAAAGGATTAATTTAGAAATTCATCATTCTCTGACAGATGGAACAGGAGCAATTTGGTTGTTAAATACGTTGACTTATCACTATTTAACTATAAAGCATAAGGAAGAATTTGAGCATAATAAGCCACAGATGCCATACAATCAGACAATTAGTGCGAAAACTGATGATAGTTTTCAAAAGTATTATACAGGCAATAAAAAGATTAAGTACCAAAAGCAAACAAAAGCTTATCGTATAAATGGTACGAGAGTAGAAGACAACAGAAACATTTATATAGAAGGAAGTATGTCAGTTAAGGCTGTTCTAAAGGAAGCTCACAAATATAACACTACTTTAACGGGCTACTTGGCATCAGTTTTTATATATTCTATGTATAAGGACATGTCTATTAGGCAACAAAAAGAGCCAATTGTATTATCAGTGCCAGTTAATTTAAGGCGATATTTTGACTCTGCTTCAGCGAGGAATTTTTTTGGGACAATCCGAATAGAGTATAATTTTAGTGAAGAAGAAGATTCCTTTGAAAACCTAGTAAATACTATAAATCAGTCCTTGAAAGAAAGGTTAACAGAGGAAAGTCTGAACAATCAACTTAATAGATTTATGGCTCTAGAAAACAATAAATTAGTAAAAATTGTGCCTTTACCAATTAAGAACATTATATTACGTATAGCAGATATTATAAATGAAAGGGGAATAACTGCAGGAATTTCTAATCTCGGAAGGATTTCATTTCCAGAAGAACTCCATCCATATATTTATCAAGTTAGTATTTGTACCGCAGCAAGAAGGCCCCAATTATCAATTTGCTCATATAATGATAATTTAACTCTTGGTCTGACTTCCCCATTTATAGAAACAGCTATTCAACACAATTTGTTTAATTTTTTATTAAAGGCAGGAATCGATGTAAATATTGCCTCAAATATTGAAGAGCTGGAAGATTACTAATTAAATGAAAGGAATTTATTATGCAACAATGTGAAAATTGTAAAATAAATATAAGGGACAACAAAAAGAACTGTCCTTTATGTCAAAATCCTTTGCCAATGAATGAAGATTGTCAAAGAGTTTTTCCGAACATACCTATAAGATACAAGAGACACTTAGCCCTTAAGATACTGATATTTATATCAATTACAATTATTGTAGCAAGTTTTGCCGTATATATAGTATATCCAGTAAGTGTTAATTGGCCAAGATATGTGCTTTCTACCGTTGCAAGCATGTGGATTATTTTAGCTGTTGCAATTAGAAAAAGACACAATATACCTAAGAATCTATTGTGGCAGGTTGCAATTATTTCTTCGATTTCAATATTTTGGGACTGGTTAACAGGATTTAATGGTTGGTCTATTAATTATTTAATTCCTCTTGTGTGTGTAGCAACTATGGTGGTTTTAATTATTACAGCGAACATAATGCATATTAGTCCAGCTAATTATTTGTTTTATCTTTTATTGGATATAATCTATGGATTTTTACCTATTATTTTTATTGTTTTTGATTGGGTTGACGTATTATATCCTTCTATAATTTGTATTGCAGTTAGTATTATAAGCTTCTCTGCTTTGTTGTTGTTTGAGGGACATAGCATTCTGGATGAACTTAAGAAGAGAATGCATGTATAAGAGTAAATTGCTTATGAAAGAGGAAAGATAATGAGTGGATATACGCTGAAACTAATTGCAATATTTTCGATGTTAATAGATCATATGACAGCAGTATTAGTGCCAATGGATCATCCTTTTTATTTGATTGGTAGGATTATTGGTAGATTAGCATTTCCTATATTCTGTTTTTTAATTGTTGAGGGCCTATACCATACGAAAAATATTAAAAAATATTTGTTGAGATTACTTATATTCGCTTTTATTTCTGAAATCCCATTTGACCTTGCTTTTTATGAACCAAGCTTAAATAATGACCATATCTACCATCAGAATATATATTTTACTCTATTTATAGGTTTATTAGTTATAGCTATAATACATAATTTAGATAAGTATTTTAAAGAGAAAACATTACAAGGAAACTTAATTCAAGTTGTTTTTAATTTACTTGTTTTATTTATTGGATGCCTTTTGGCATATTTTATAAATACGGATTATTCATTTGTTGGTGTTTTAATGATTTGGGCTTTTTATAACTTTAAATATGATTCAACAAAACTATTGATATCTTTGATTTTGCTCAACAGTCTCTATGGTTTTACGCAGATGTTAGCAGTACTTTCCTTGTTTCTTATTAAAACATATAATGGGAAAAGAGGTCCCCAAATTAATAAGTTTATTTATTATGGGTTTTATCCAACTCATTTATTGTTTTTATATTTAGTTAAGTCATTTTTATAAGTTTAATGAATACATATAAGGAGGAATTCTATTGTTTTCTTTAAAGATCTTAGACTTAAAAACTTTTATGTCAAATTTGCTTGTACATGATATGTTTGACTCGTTTTTATTATCAGAACTAGAGATTGTAACTTCAAATAAATTCAAGATATCTGGCAAATTGTACAAGGAGTTTTACTCAAGTGATAAAATTGAATTATTAGAGGGAAGAGAACATTCTTTTTGGAAAGAAATCAAAGCAATTGCTTTCAACATAATAAAAGGTAATAATTTGCCACTAACAATGAAAATTATATTAATGTTACCTAAAGCATCTGTTGAAAGTATAGTTGAGAAATCCAAGCTTAACATAAAACCATCTAATATAAATGGCTTGTTTTTAAATTTTAAATTTGAAAATGATGAATTAATATGTACAACAGGTAGTTCTTTGAATATTTTTACTCTAGATAAGAGCCTTGATAGTTTATGGGGAGAGATGGCACGTGATTTTTTAAACAATAAAGGTATTGCTACCGAGCTTTTATAAAAGAAATATAAAGAAGGTATAAACAAGCCATAAACAATTAGCACTCAGCACAAAAGAGTGCTAGTTATAGCTTGACAAATAAAACCATTAGTATTAAGATTAATTTGTTATTGACATATATAATTATAGAAGGAGAGATTTTATGACTACAGAACAAGGTAAACTAACTATAAGTTCGGAAAATATATTTCCTATTATAAAAAAATGGTTATATGAAGACCATGATATATTTATTAGGGAAGTCGTATCAAATGCTAATGATGCAATTACAAAATGTAAGAAGTTAGAAATAATGGGTGAATTAGAATTACCTGAAGATAACAAATATAGAATTGATGTAATAGCAGATGCTAATAAAAAAACACTTACATTTAAAGATAATGGAATTGGCATGACAGCTGATGAAGTGAAAAAGTATATTAACGATATTGCATTTTCGGGTGCAAAAGATTTTGTTGATAAGTACAAAGATAAAGCTAGTGATGATGAAATAATTGGACACTTTGGTCTGGGTTTTTATTCTGTATTTATGGTTGCTGACAAGGTTACAATTGACACCTTATCCTGGCAAGAAGATGCTAAAGCTGTCTATTGGGAATCTGAAGGTGGATTAACTTATTCTATGTCAGATGGTGAAAGAGATACACGTGGAACTGAAATAACATTATACTTGTCAGAAGATAGTTATGAGTTTTGTAATGAATATAGGGTAAGAGAAGTTCTTATGAAGTATTGTGCTTTTATGCCTACTGAGATTTATTTTACTAATCCAAATGCAGAGCCTGAATATGAAGAGATAGAAGAAGTTGATGATGACATTATAGATGTAGAGGTTGATGAAAAGGGCAAGGCCAAAGAAAAGAAAACAAAAAAAGTATTAAAGAAACCAGAGCCAATAAATAATACAGATCCGCTATGGAGAAAGAATCCAAGCGAATGTACGGAAGATGAATATAAAGAGTTTTATCGTGATGCCTTTCATGATTATAAAGAACCTTTATTTTGGATACACTTAAATATGGATTATCCATATAACTTAAAGGGGATACTTTATTTCCCTAAAATAAACACAGAGTACGAAAGTATAGAGGGAACAATAAAGTTATATAGCAATCAGGTTTTTGTTGCTGAGAATATTAAAGAGGTAATACCTGAATTTCTATTACTATTAAAAGGTGTTATTGATTGTCCAGATTTCCCTCTAAATGTTTCAAGAAGTGCTCTTCAAAATGACGGAACTGTAAAAAAGATATCGGATTATATTACTAAGAAAGTTGCAGACAAGCTATCTGGAATGTATAAGACGGAAAAAGAAGAATACGAAAAATTCTGGGATGATATTAATCCATTTATTAAATATGGGTGTTTATCAGATGATAAGTTTAGAGATAGAATGAAGGACTATATAATATTTAAGAATTTAGATTATGAATATATTTCACTGGCTGACTATAGTAAAGTAGAAGCAGATGAAAATAAAGATAAAGAAACATCTACAGATGAGGAAGCACCATCTAATGATGATTCGACTATTGATGAAGAGGAAAAGACAGTGATTTATTATGTGACTGATGAGCAACAACAGAGTCAATATATAAATATGTTTAAGGAAGCTGGAAAAGATGCAATAATATTATCTCATAATATTGACCAACCATTCATTAATCATTTAGAACAAATGGAAAATGAATATCAATTCAAGAGAATTGATTCAGACATTAACAATGAATTCCAAGAAACTAACCAAGAAGAACTTAAGGAAGAGAATGAAAAGTTAAATGCCTTATTTAAAGAAGTATTAAAGAATGAAGACTTAAAGGTCGAAGTTGTCAACTTGAAAAATGATGAAATTGCATCTCTTATAACTTTATCAGAGGAAAGTAGGAGAATGCAAGACATGATGAAGGCATATGGTGCAAGTGGCATGGATCCAAACATGTTACCAAAAGATGAAACCCTAGTACTTAATGCTAAGAACAATTTAGTTCAATATCTTTTAAAAGATACTGATGGAGATAATGTACAAATAATTTGTGAACAATTATACGATTTAGCAATGCTAAGCCACAAACAACTTGATTCAAACTCAATGACAAATTTCCTCAAAAGAAGTAATAAAATATTAGAGTTGATTGCTAAATAAAACTCTTATTATATAGTAAACATTAAAATTTAAGGAGGATATCTTACCCCATGAAATACAAAATAATTGTAGACAGTTGTACAGATTTAACCGAAGATATGAAAAATGATGAAAGAATAAGAGTTGTTCCACTGTCAATAGAAGTTGGAGACACAACGATTGTTGACGATGAAACCTTTGAACAAAAGAAACTATTAAAATTAATAAAGTCAAGTCATACCATAGCAAAAACATCTTGCCCATCTCCAGAGGCTTATATGGAAGAAATGAAGGGTGATGAAGATGTATTTGTAGTAACATTATCCGCCAACCTAAGTGGTTCTTATAATAGTGCTATGCTTGCAAAACAACTTTATATTGAAGAATATGGTGAAAAAAACATTGAAGTTATTAATTCATGTAGCGCTTCAGTTGCACAGACATTAATAGCTATGAAGTTAACTGAACTAGCCAAGACAGATTTGAGTTTTGCTGAAATTGTAGATTCTATCAACAAGTTTAGGGATGGACTTAAAACCAAGTTTGTCTTAAAAGATATGAATACTTTAGCTAAGAATGGAAGACTGAATAGGGTTCAAGCAATTTTAGTCTCAGTTTTAAACATAAAACCTATAATGGCAGGAACAGAAGATGGACATATTTGCAAGCTTGGTCAAGCGAGAGGGTTTAAAAGAGCATTAGAGAATATGATTAAAATGATTGAAGAAGATGTTAACAATGCTAAAGAAAAAATATTGGGAATTGCTCATTGTAATAATTTTGAAAGTGCAGTAGAATTAAAGAATATGATATTAGAAAAAATAAAGTTTAAGGATTTTTTAATAGTAGATACAGCTGGAATCAGCACTACTTATGCAAATGACGGTGGAATTATTGTAAGTTACTAAAAGGATATATGTCTAATGTCGAGTTGAATAATTAAATGGTGTTGGCCATCAGTTAAGAGAGTATTGAACTCTTAACTGATGGCCTTTTTATCTGACTCTTCTACTAGAATTGCAGAAGAAGGACATACCTCTTCACATTTCTTGCAACCAATACATTCACTTTTATCTACCCTTTCAGAAAAGATGGCAAATCTGCCAAATACTTTTTGTAATACTTCAAAAGAACAAAGAAAGCTTTGGCTGAAAGGATGGGTGTTGCACGAACATCTCTTTCTAGAGAGTTAGATAAAATGAGAAAAGAGGGGATTATAGTATTTGATAGAGAGACAATTACACTTCTTAAATATTAAAAATGTGATATATCACTACTTACAATCGTATTAATGGTGAAGCTGCCAGAAATAAAGTAAAAAAAGTAAAGGGAGATTAAGGATGAAGAAAGCAAAAATTATAAAAGTCATAATGATATTAACATGTCTTTTAATAGGATGTTCACCAAACAAAGAGAACGATGTAAGTAACACGGAAAAACAAGAAGAACAAGAAGAACAAGAAGAACAAGAAGAACAAGAAGAACTAGAAGAACCAGAAGAACTAGAAGAACTAGAAGAACTAGAAGAACTAGAAGAACTAGAAGAACCAGAAGAGCCAAGCCTTACTATGGAAGAAATAAAAGAAACTTATCCAGATAAAGAAATATTAGTATGGGCTTATGACAACGAAATGGAAATTACTCCAGGTCAAAATCGTGCCTTAAATTCCACCTTAGCAGATAAGGGTTACGAATTTGTAATTTTCTTTGAGGAGGTAGATAATTTATCCTTTGAAGAATATATTGATAATATGGTTAAGGGTGAAACCCCTCCTGACATTATATGTGGAGGGTTGGGAGATGCTGGAACTCTACAAGGAACATATCGATCAGTTAAAAAGGAATGGCTTTTAGAACTTGATTCATATTTAGATACAGAAGAAGGAAAGGCCTTAAAAGATGCTTTTCCTGAAAAAATATGGAAGACATTTGAGGTTAATGGAAGCATATACGGGGTAAATGGTATATTTCCGTTTTATACGGATTTAGTATACTTTGTGAACCAAGAACTTGCTGATAAATATAATGTTTCCACAGAAGAATTAGCCAATTTAAAACCATCAGAGTTAGGTCCTGTTCTTGATGTAGTATATCAAGGAGAAAAGGCAAAAGACTTTATAGCCTATGTATATGATGAGGAT
This sequence comes from uncultured Lachnospiraceae bacterium, assembly GCA_964544535.1. GTDB lineage: Bacteria > Bacillota > Clostridia > Lachnospirales > Lachnospiraceae > JAAYRG01. The sequence continues at coordinate 26,912 of CAZJCV010000005.1, forward strand.
GAGGATTTTCAAGGCTATTATTCTCAAGTAAGAGATCATCTTAATAACGCTTGTAATGCAATAGTTGTTGATAATCGAATTAAGAAACCAGAACCTGTTAATCTTTATACTCAGGAAGACCAAATCAACTATTTTGTTTCTTTAGCTCAGTATAGAGAAAATGGATATTTAACTGTTGATAAAGATCAACTTGATTCAGATGAAGAAATTAATCCAACAAACTTTTTTATTCTTAAAGGTTATGACGATATGTTTGGAGATAAAGCAAAAAGCGAGCAAGAATATATAGAAATGGATTTCCCAAAGGTTTCTGAAATAACAGTTGTACCATTTGCCCCTGGAAATTTATTTCCGCAAGTAAATGGAATTGCAGGAGTTTGTAATTATTCTAACAACAAAGAAGTGGCATTTAAGGCTTTATCTGCAGTATATTCCCAAGAAGATTTGTCCAATATTCTTTTTTATGGTGTAGAAGGAGTGAATTATGAACTTATTGATGAAAAGGTAGTTACAGATGAAGATAAAGGTATTGGTGGTAGTTTTCGCAGTTTGTATTTTGGTAATCCATTTATATCAACAGCTTATGATGAAGAGCCCAAAAATAAAAAAGAAGTTATTTCTGAAAAGACCAATCAAATGTTTGTTACTGATACTGTAGGTACTTATATAGAACTAGATGATATTACAGATGATATTGATGAAATTAATTCTATTATTTCTGAATATAATGGTTTGTTTGATGGAGAAATTTCCAACGTGGAAGATGCTATCCAAGAGCTTAATAGTAGGTTAGAAGATGCGGATTTTCAATCTTTACTTGATGAGATTAAGCAGAGGTATATTTCTGCAAATACCAGAAACAAATAAAAAGGAACAAAGGGAGATTAAGGATGAAGAAAGGAAAAACTATAAAAGTTATAATGATATTAACCTGTCTTTTAATAGGATGTTCACCAAACAAAGAGACCGATGGTAGTAACACGAATGATATACAGTATATAGAGAATACTGGTTCAATTACAGATACAGCGTTTGTAAGCACTTTAGATGGTGGAATTAGTTACATGAATTTTGAAAATGGAACTAAGGTTTATGCCTGTAATCAATTAGATTGCACTCATCAAGTGGATAGTGATTGTTTAGCTTTCGGTGATGAAGAAAAGGGAGAAAGTTCTTTCGTATATCCTTTTCTATATAATGATAAACTATATTATTTTGATGAGAGATGCGAAGAAATTTTATTAACAACTTCGCTTCCAGATGGGAGTGAAAAAGAAGTTATAGCAGAACAAGAGATTGAACTTGCAGGTGTCGATGTATTAAGGGTAGGTAGTAAACTCTATTATTGGGGTAAGGTAGAGGAAAAAGAAATTACAAATGAAGGTATAAATATAGATACTCTTTCTGTGGAAAGTGAAATATATGAAGCGGATATAGAAACAGGAGATATAAGGCAATTAAGCTCTTTTGGAACCCATTATGATAGTAGTGCATTAGACCTGTTTTATTCAGATGGTTATATATACTTTACACATTCCATCCAGCAGACAAGCTGGAAGGACACACCTTACGCTGATCCCCAAAATAGGTTAGCGGTGTTTGATGAGCTATCAATAGATGAGTATATGAAAATGCTTGATATAAAAGGAATGATAGGAAGGATAAATATAGATTCTGGTGAGCTAGAACAAGGTCCTGTGAATTCTTCAGCTTATGATAATATTATTGGAGTTACAGAGGAAAAGATATTTCTTGTTACAGAAAATGAAGAGGAGTTAATTTGTTATGACAAGAACTGGGAAAACAAGACTATATTATATCCTACCAAGATGATGGAAAATGCTAGTGGGTATACATGTGAATTTGTAGACGGCCAAATAATAATATCAGTATATGAATCTTTTGAAAAACCTGGAGAGTATTATATATGGGAAGATGAGCAAAATGAATTTCGAAATCTAGAATATAATTTGGATTATGATCTAGGAATTCTAGCAAGCAGTGAAAACAAGTTGCTAATAGCAAGAGCGCCGTTAAAAGCATTTAGTGAATCTGATGAATGGGATTATATATTAGCAGATAAAGAAAGCTTTTTTCAAGGAGAACTTGTTTATATAGAGACAAATAATATATATGAAACTTCAGATTTAGAAGGAGTTGAAGTGACAGATCCAGAAGAATCAGAAAAACCAGAAGAACAAAGTGAAGAGCCAAGCCTTACTATGGAAGAAATAAAAGAAACTTATCCAGATAAAGAAATATTAGTATGGGCTTATGACAACGAAATGGAAATTACTCCAGGTCAAAATCGTGCCTTAAATTCCACCTTAGCAGATAAGGGTTACGAATTTGTAATTTTCTTTGAGGAGGTAGATAATTTATCCTTTGAAGAATATATTGATAATATGGTTAAGGGTGAAACCCCTCCTGACATTATATGTGGAGGGTTGGGAGATGCTGGAACTCTACAAGGAACATATCGATCAGTTAAAAAGGAATGGCTTTTAGAACTTGATTCATATTTAGATACAGAAGAAGGAAAGGCCTTAAAAGATGCTTTTCCTGAAAAAATATGGAAGACATTTGAGGTTAATGGAAGCATATACGGGGTAAATGGTATATTTCCGTTTTATACGGATTTAGTATACTTTGTGAACCAAGAACTTGCTGATAAATATAATGTTTCCACAGAAGAATTAGCCAATTTAAAACCATCAGAGTTAGGTCCTGTTCTTGATGTAGTATATCAAGGAGAAAAGGCAAAAGACTTTATAGCCTATGTATATGATGAGGATGAGGATTTTCAAGGCTATTATTCTCAAGTAAGAGATCATCTTAATAACGCTTGTAATGCAATAGTTGTTGATAATCGAATTAAGAAACCAGAACCTGTTAATCTTTATACTCAGGAAGACCAAATCAACTATTTTGTTTCTTTAGCTCAGTATAGAGAAAATGGATATTTAACTGTTGATAAAGATCAACTTGATTCAGATGAAGAAATTAATCCAACAAACTTTTTTATTCTTAAAGGTTATGACGATATGTTTGGAGATAAAGCAAAAAGCGAGCAAGAATATATAGAAATGGATTTCCCAAAGGTTTCTGAAATAACAGTTGTACCATTTGCCCCTGGAAATTTATTTCCGCAAGTAAATGGAATTGCAGGAGTTTGTAATTATTCTAACAACAAAGAAGTGGCATTTAAGGCTTTATCTGCAGTATATTCCCAAGAAGATTTATCCAATATTCTCTTATATGGTGTAGAAGGAGTGGATTATGAATTAATTGATGAAAAGGTAGCTATAGATATAGATGAAGAAAAAGGTTTTGATGTTTGGTTTCGTAGTTTATATTTTGGCAATTCATTTATATCAACAGCTTTTAATGAAGAGCCCAAAAATAAAAAAGAAGTTATTTCTGAAAAAATCAACCAAATGTTTATTACTGATACTGTAGGTACTTATATAGAACTAGATGATATTACAGATGACATTGATGAAATTAATTCTATTATTTCTGAATATGAAGGTTTGTTTGATGGGGAAATTCCCAACGTGGAAGATGCTATCCAAGAGCTTAATAGTAGGTTGGAAGATGCAGATTTTCAATCTTTATTTGACGAGATTAAGCAGAGGTATATATCTGCAGAAGAATAAGTTATTAAATATTCTAGTTATAGGAGGATAAGCCATTGTGCCGAAGAAATATAGTTATGTTATTAAAAAACAAAGTGTTTATTTTGATAGTTTTTCTATTGTTTTTCTTAAACGGTGTATATATATATAAATCAGCAGTTGATGAATATAATAATGTTTATATATATGAAGAGGTTATGAAATGGTTGGATATGCAGGATGATTCTGTGAAGGCTATTAATGATTATCAAGAAGAAATATTTGAAAACATTGACCATTTGAAATTTACAGACTCTTCTTATGATGAATTTATCTTTACGAGTGAAGTTGGAGAGTATGTGGAGAGTGTTAACAATTATAAAAATACTATAAAAAAACTAATAGAAGATATAGATAATAGATCTCAGTTTTCTTTCTTAAATCAAACAAATAGTAGTGGGGAAAGTGCCAAAGTAACAAAAGAAGTTTACGGGGAACTTTCTGATGTTAGACCGGTGGAGGGAAATTATTTTGCTATAGGGAAATTTATGGCATTAGGTGTTACCGATGGTATTCTTTTCATCATAATTATTGCTGCTTGCAGTTTCCTTCTGATTGAGGAGAGGGAAAAAGGCATGTATCAGCTTATTAAAACCACAAAAAAAGGTAGAGTATCTTATCATTTTTGGAAAATGGGATCCTTAATTGCAGTTACTTTAATAAGTGTCATACTACTTTATCTTTTTTCTTTTATACTACATGTTACTATATATGGTTGTGATAGCCTACTTCAACCTATTCAATCAGTTCCAGGTTATTTATTGAGTCCTTATAAGATAAATATTGCTCAGGGTTTAATGTTATTTGTATTATTAAAAATCCTAGCTTTTATAACTATTACTATAATTGTTATGTTTATTTGTTTATTACCTTTAAAGGCACCAATAGTATATTTACTAAATGCTCTTACTTTGGTAATTTCTGCAGGTATGTATTTAGGGATTCCTAGAAGTTCAAAATATGTAATATTTAAGTATTCAAACTTATTTTCCGCACTAGATGTGAAAAACTATACAGATAGCCTTAATTATTTCCCCTTTGCTAATCATGAGATTGCTTTATTTGGATTCAACATTTTTGTTATGCTTATGTATTTTATTATTGCTGTTTTATTAGGGCTGCTAGCATATTTGGCCTATAAAAGAACAAAGGTTATTAAAATTGATAGGAAGAAGAGAATTACCTTATTTAGTAAGAATGTATTATCAAATGAATTTATCCGTTTTTTCTTCTTTCAAGGAGGCTTTATTTTACTTGTAATATATGTAGTAACAACAATATACTCCCATGATTTTAATGAAGTAAAGAGTGAAGAAAACCAACATCTTAGAAACTATGTAGAGATACTTAATGATATGGAAAAAGAAGAGGCAAATTTATGGATTGATAATAAGTTAACAGAACTAGATGAGTTGGAAATGGAAACTAGTGGGCTAGATGAACTTTATCTAGAAGGTAAAATATCAAAGTTTGCCCATGAACAAGGTTTAGACTTCATTCAAGAACAGCTTAGGATAAGGCCAACAATTACACTATTAAAAGAACAGTCAGAATACATAAATAAGGTATGGGAAGAAAAGGATATAGCTTGTGACTATTATTATACCCCCTTGTATGAGGATGTTTTTGGAGAAAGTGGTAGAGCTGATAGATATATGAGTGGAATCATAATTGCTCTTTTTGCAGTATGTTTGATTATTCCATCATTTGCTTATGATAATCAATATAATATGGACAGGCTACTTTTAGTAACAAAGAAGGGTACAAATCAGTTAGTAAAAAGCAGAATATTTATATCATTTGTATTAGGTGCCTTTCTTGTAGTTCTTATGAAGATAATTTGGATTATATCATTAGATTCTAGACATGGAATAAGTGGTTTGTCTAGCTCCCTACAAAGCCTTTCTTGGTTTGAAACATTTCCATTTAAAATTACGATAGGAGGTTTTATTATACTTCAATCTGTAGTTGAAGTTATACTTATACTAATGGTTGCCTTGTTTTTAATTGCTTTATCCATGAGAGGAAAGGAAGTTGTTCAATCTCTTTTATATGGAATAATTTCCTGTGTATGTCCAGTGGTTTTAGGCCTTATAGGTTTTAGGCCGGCTACAAGATATTGGATTACACCATTCTTCGTAACAGATGCAATTTTTATAGATAAAAGTATAGGTGTATATATTAACTTACTAGTAGTTAGTTTGTGTATAATTTTTATGTATATTAAATCAAGACGTAAATGGAGGGGTAGTTATGGAATTAAGTATTAAAGAGATAAGTAAAACTTATGAAAAAAACATATCTTTATTTGGCAAGGGAGAAAATAAGAATGAAGAAAAAAAGGCACTTAAAGAATGTAGTTTAACTTTAAATAAAGGTATTTATGGTCTAATGGGTCCAAATGGTGCAGGGAAAACCACATTGATGAATATTATTGTAGGAAATCTTAATTCAGACACAGGCTCAATATACTTAGATGGACAGGATATAAAAAGCATGGGTTCAAAATATAGGGAACTTATAGGATATATGCCCCAGCAACAATGGATGTACGAGAATATGTCCTGCACGCAATTTTTAGCTTATATGGGAGCTTTGAAAGGCATGTCTGGAAAGGCTATCAAAAAGCGAATAAAAGAAGTATTAAATTTAGTAAATTTAACAAAGGAGAAAGATAAAAAAATTGGATCTCTATCAGGAGGTATGAAACAACGATTACTTATAGCCCAAGCAATTTTGAATGATCCAGAAATTCTTATCTTGGACGAACCTACAGCTGGTGTGGATCCAAATGAAAGAATTAGAATACGAAATCTTATTTCATCCATAAGCTTTCAAAAAATAGTTATTGTAGCTACTCACGTAGTTTCAGATATTGAATTTATAGCAGATGAATTCATTCTTTTAAAAGATGGTTATTTATTGTATAAAGAGCCCTATCATGAATTAGTAAGCATAATGGATGGCAAGGTATTTGAATGTCTTGTAAAAATGGAGGAAGTGGAAGAATTTTCGAAATCCCATAAGGTTGTATCATTAAAAAAGGAAAAAGGAAACGTAAGAGTAAGGATTATATCAGAGGAAAGTTTAACTGCTTATGATAATAGGCAGGTGGAACCAAGCTTAGAAGATTTAAATTTATATTTGTACGGTGATGATGTGATATAGGTTGATGAATTGTATAATAAGGTTTATAATCTCTTTAAAGGTCTTGTCCTATTAAAAATTTAAAAAGAAGGAAATTAGATGAACTCAAAAATAAAAGGTTTTTTAATGAGATTATTAATTTATATTTTGGGCTTATTGATTTTAGCCCTTGGCGTTGCATTTTCAATTAATTCCAAATTAGGGGTTTCACCAGTTAGTTCATTGCCATATGTAATTAGTCAAATATCAGGTATAGAGATGGGGAAGTGTGTTATTCTTATTTACTCGCTTTTTGTGATAGTCCAAATTTTGATATTAAGAAAGGAATTCAAATGGTTTAACTTGGCACAAATATTGTTTGCCACGATATTTGGATACTTTGTGACCTTTGCACAATTTATTTTAGGTGATTTTTCCATTCCTACTTATGGAGGCCAGCTAACGATGTTAGGAATTAGTATAATACTAGTTGCAATTGGTGTGACATTATATATAAGTGCCAATATGCTAAACATGCCTATGGAAGGTATGGTTGCAGCTGTTAATCAAAAGATACTAAAGAAGCTTTCTTTTGCCGATGTAAAAGTGGTTATGGATACTACTGTTGTAGCTATTGGAATTATACTATCATTAATTTTTCTAGGTAAATTAGTTGGAATTCGAGAAGGTACTATTATTTGTGCATTATTAGTAGGAAAAATTATGAAGCCTATTCAAAAGATTATAGGACCCAAGATAAAAAAATTATAAATTATAGCAAGGAGAGATTTAATGAGCATTTGGACAATTATTTGTTTGACTGGATCCATTATTTTTGGATTATTAGCGGTGTTTTTTGCAGTCATTAAAGAAAAAGGAGCAAAATTTTATCCTGGATATAAGAAGATTCCTCAAAATGAGCTAGAAAAATACGACAAGAAACAGATGAGTATTGAAATAAGAGATGAATTTGTGGTCTGGGCAGGAATTTTGCTGATAGGAGTTTTCTTATCGGCTTTTATAGATGTAATTTATGGGATAATTGCTTTTATTCTATGGCTTATTATATTTATAGTTAAGTTGTTTTCAAGCTCAAAAGATAATCTTGAAAAGCACAAAAAATAATAACATACAAGTAAGGAGATGGTTTTAGAATGAAGTCTTATAGGAAAGAAATGCACTTTACTACTAAAAACAGAAGAGAATTTATTAATATTACGCCTGAAGTTGAAGCTTGTTTGAGGGAGAGTGGAATAAAAGAAGGTTTATTACTATGTAATGCGATGCATATTACTGCGAGTGTTTTTATTAACGATGATGAATCAGGCCTTCATAGTGATTTTGAGAAATTTTTAGAAAAGTTAGCTCCAGAGAAACCATATAGTCAATATGCTCATAATGGTTATGAAGATAATGCTGATGCACATCTTAAAAGAACTATTATGGGACGTGAAGTTGTTGTTGCTGTAACTGATGGCAAATTAGATTTTGGTCCGTGGGAGCAAATTTTCTATGGTGAATTTGATGGTAAAAGATCAAAGAGAGTCTTAGTTAAAATTATTGGTGAGTAAAAATTTTACAGTTTATTTAGTTGCTATCAAACACGAGTGGGTACAGAAAAAGTGCCCACTCGTGTTTGTTTTATCCATATCTTTTCTCAAGGAATGATAATAAATAGTATAGGCCTGTGGCTATGATACAGAGTATGGTAATGCTCATAATAACAAGATCTAATTGAAAAACCTGACTTCCGTATATTATTAAATATCCTAGACCTGCATTAGCAGCAAGGAATTCACCTATTATCACCCCCACAAGGGAAGCTCCAATATTTACTTTCATATTGCTTATAATAATTGGAATATTACTAGGAATTATTATTTTGAATAATACATCTTTTTTTGTGCCACCAAATGTCTTAATTAGTTTTATCTTATCTTTTTCAACAGAATTAAAAGCAGTATATAGGGTTATAATACTACCAAACACAGCAACTGATACAGCACAAACAATAATTGTTTTCATGTTATTACCTAACCAAACTATAAAGACTGGAGCTAAGGCTGATTTTGGTAAACTATTTAAGACGACGAGATAGGGCTCTAGTATTTTTGCAATGCTATTATTCCACCAAAGCAGTATAGCGGTTGCTATAGCAACTACTCCAACTATCGCAAAACTAAGGAATGTTTCTGCCAAAGTAAGGCCTATATGATAGAAAATACTGCCATCTAAAGCTTTGGATATAAAGGTTTTCACAATTCTAGAAGGGCTACTAAATACGAATGAATCCAACAAATTAAAAAAAGTGGCAAATTCCCACAATAAAACAAAGGCAACTATTAAAATTATTTGTGTCAAACGGATTCTTTTTAACCTTTTAAAATGAGTTATAAGATAAAGCTTGTGCATGTTGGATGTGTTCGGATCTTTGATTTGTTCTTTGTATATTTTTGTATTATTCTTTTTAGTCACCGTGATCGAGCTCCTTCCAAATGAGATTAAAATAATCTTTAAATTCAGGGGCGCTTCTTGTACGAAATGGTGTTTTATCTTCTATAAAAATATCTATATCAATTATTTTTTTGATTTTAGCAGGGCGTGGTGTTAATACTATAACTCTATCGGCCATTGAGACTGCTTCGGAAATGTCATGAGTAACTAATAAGGCGGTTTTTTTCTCTCTTCTTATTATGTCCCATATATCATCAGCAACCTCTAATCTAGTCTGATAGTCTAAAGAAGAGAAAGGTTCATCTAAGAGTAAAATATCTGGTTCCAAGAGTAAAGTGCGTATTAATGCAACTCTTTGTCTCATTCCACCTGATAGTTCTTGGGGCATAGCAGTTCTAAAAGAGCCAAGTCCATAGGTATTTAATCGTTTATCTATTACTTGCTGTCGTTCTTTAGATAACTTGCCTTGAATTTCTAGTCCTAGTGTTACATTGTCTACAGTTGTTCTCCATTCTAGCAAATGGTCCTTTTGCAGCATATATCCAATATTTTTATTTACAGAAGATTTTTTTTTGTTTTCTATATATATACTGCCTGAATCGGGCACAATTAATCCGGCTATAAGGGAGAGAAGAGTAGATTTTCCGCAACCACTTGGTCCTACAATTGCTAAAAACTCAGAATCATTAACTGTAAAAGAGATGTCCTCTATGGCTAAAGTTTCTCCTTCTAGATTGTGGTAACTATAATTGATGTTATCAATGATAAGTCGTTCACCCATCTAAATCCCTCCTGTTTTTCTATAAGATATTATATGAAAACAAGAGTGTTTCGTTACTAAAAGGATGGCTAAACAAGAGGTATTATGATGAACTTTGTAAAAAAGTAAATGAAAAAGAGCCAGGTAATGAATACCTAGCTCCTCACCGTTTATTAAGGATGTATGTTTAACTTAAATAATTTGTTTAAATACTATTCTTCGTCTTCGTCTTCTTCAGAAGTAATTACAGGAACTTCTACATCGTCTACGCTAACTTCTTCATCATCTTCTTCTTCAACTTCCATCTTAGGTTCGCTGATTGATATAATTAGTTCATCGTCGTCCAACTCAGACTTAACTTTGTCTAGGTTAATCTCTCCCATAGTAATGGTATCATTTGTATCAAATCCAGTTACATCAACATCTATCATATCTGGAATATCTTGAGGAAATCCTGTTACAGGAATTGAATCATAGCTTCTGTTAATAATGAATCCTTTTGTTTCTACCGAAGCTTGTCCAATGATATTAATAATTACATCAACTGTAACTTCTTCAGTAAGAGAGACTACTTGAAAATCTATATGATAAAAGTCGTTTACTATTGGTTTTAATTGTACATCTTTTATCATAACAGTATAAGAGTTCTTATCGTCATCTTCTAGTGTGTATATGGAGTTTCTTCCATTTTCATGAAGTGAGCGTCTAAAGTCATCTTTTTTCAGAGCAATTGATATTGATTCTTTACCTCTCTCTACAATATTAGCTAGCAAATATCCATCATTTATTAACGAGTTGTTAGCACCTTTTGATCTAGATTGTCTTTTTGAAAAATTTAAAATTGCTGTGTTACCCATTTAAACAGCCTCCTTGGTTTATTATGTTTCAATGAATTTAATAAAGTACAGAATCTCGAATAAATATAATTCAATAAAAAAATATAACATAAATTCTATAAAAAATCAAATCCAAAATTATTCATATTACTATTATATACATTTAAATGGAACTGTCAAGCAAGGGTACTTAGCTTTATGCCCTAGAGAAGTTAAGGTAATATAAGGAAACACTTGTTTTATACTTGAATTAAGACTTGGATTACATTATAATACAGAATGTTAATAAAAAACATGGAATAAGCAAAGAATCGATACAATATCCGAAAAAGGAACAATGTCCTTGAGTTGAATATTGTTAACTGTTAGACTTAATTATTCTATGTATAATATTTAAAGGTGTCATATACAAAATTTTTTTAGATAAATTTTAATTATACTGTATATATAAATATCAATTGGAGGAGTTTTTAATGGATTCAAAACTAGTGAAGTATATTGGCAAGAGAGTTCTTCTAGCGATTGTTACTATTTTTCTAGTAGTTACAATAACTTTTTTTGCTATGCATGCAATCCCAGGTGGCCCTTTTTTAGCTGAAAAATCGCCAAGTGCAGCTGTTATGACAGCACTAGAAGAAAAGTATGGTTTAGACAAACCAGTATTCGAACAATATGTTACATATTTAAAAGACATATTGAAGTTTGACTTTGGTCCTTCCATTAAGCAAAGAGGTAAAATGGTAACAGATGTATTAATGGATGGCTTTAAGGTAAGTGGTAAATTAGGAGGTATAGCTTCAGCAATTGCAATTACACTAGGACTTATTTTTGGTTCAATAGCAGCAGTATTTCATAACAAAACAGTAGACAAGGTTATTATGGTCATCTCTACAGCATTTGTTGCAATGCCATCATTTATTTTAGCCACATTTTTATTATTAATATTTTGTGTTAATCTAGGAATTTTCCCTGCTAATGGCAATGAGCCTGGAGGATTAATCCTGCCAATAATATCATTAAGTATTTATCCAATGTCATATATCGTTAGGCTTACTAGATCAAGTATGCTTGATGTATTAGGTCAAGACTATATTCGTACTGCTAGGGCAAAGGGTGTAAAACCACGAAAAGTATTGTTTAAACATGCTTTACGTAATGCAGTTACACCAGTTATAACTTATGCAGGGCCAATGATTGCAGGAATAGTAACAGGAAGCATGGTTGTAGAAAAGGTGTTTGCAGTTCCGGGACTAGGTAATGCTTTTGTATCAAGTATCTTTAATCGTGATTATCCTATGGTAATGGGAACCACCATTTTCTTGGGTACATTAATTATAATTATGATGTTAGTATCAGATATTCTTTATAAGGTATTTGATCCAAGAATTGACTTATCTTAATAACGGAGGTAAAGAAATGAGTAATACACAAAATGAAAACGAAGTTAATAAAAAACGTTTTACCTTCCATCTTGACACGAATGATTTTGAGCAAGCTACAGATGAAGAAAAAGCTACACAAGAAAGAATGAGTGAGAGTACTACTTTTTTAAAAGATGGTATGAAACGTTTATTTAAGAATAAATTAGCAATGTTATGTTTAATGGCATTGATACTTATTACGTTAATTGTAATATTTGTTCCAATGATTTATCCATATTCTTATGAAGAACAACTAGGAGTTTCAAAAGGTCAATCTACAGATTCTTCTTATAATAATTTGTCACCTTTTGAATACGGAGAAACAGAGAAAGAACGTATAGAAAATGGTGAGAGAGTATTTCCACATATATTTGGTACTGATGCCCAAGGTAGAGACTATGCAATAAGGGTAGTATATGGTGCTAGAATATCATTAATTGTTGGGTTTTTTGCAGCAATTATAGTACTGATTATAGGTGTTATTTATGGGTCCATAGCTGGATATGCTGGAGGCAAGGTGGATTTGGTTATGATGAGAATAGTAGATATTATTTATTCTCTTCCAGATACTCTTTTAATTATATTATTTTCAGTTGTATTAAAACAAACTGTAGGTCCAATAATTGAGAGAACAGCTTTAGCGAAAATAGGAACAGACATGATAAGTATTTTTATAGTTTTTGCTATACTTTATTGGGTTAGTATGGCTAGACTAGTACGTGGCCAAATCCTTTCAATTAAACAAGAAGAATACATTTTAGCGGCCAAATCTATTGGAGCAAAACCATCACATGTAATAAAGAAACATCTACTTCCAAATAGTATGAGTGTAATTATTATATCAACAGCTTTGCAGATACCATCAGCTATTTTCACAGAAAGTTACCTGAGTTTCTTAGGACTTGGTGTATCAATTCCTATGCCAAGTTTAGGCTCACTAGCCTCAGATGCTTTAGCTGGAATATATAGTTATCCTCATAGATTAATAATACCAGCATTAGCTATTTTTATCATTGTGCTTTCTTTTAATCTTTTAGGTGATGGTTTAAGAGATGCTTTTGACCCAAGATTAAAGAAATAGGAGGAATATAATGAGTTTATTATCAGTTAAAAATTTAAAGACTTCATTTTTTACCTCCGCTGGCGAGGTAAAGGCTGTAAATGGAGTATCTTTTGACTTAGACAAGGAAAAAGTTTTAGGAATTGTTGGGGAATCTGGTTCAGGTAAGAGTGTAACAGCGTATTCTATTCTTCAAATTTTAACATCACCAGGAGAAATTGTAAGCGGGAGTGTTAAGTTTAAAGGTGAAGAATTAGTAGGGTGTAAACCTGAAGTAATTAATAAAATTAGAGGTAATAGTATTAGTATTATTTTTCAGGATCCAATGACCAGTTTAAATCCGACATATACAGTTGGAAATCAATTAAGAGAAGCAATTATGCTTCATACAGATAGAGATAAAAAACAAGCAACCGATAGAGCTATTGAAATGCTAGAGTTAGTTGGAGTGAATGAGCCCAAAAAACGACTAAAACAGTATCCTCATGAATTTTCTGGAGGAATGAGACAAAGAGTTATGATTGCGATGGCACTTGCATGTGAGCCTGATATATTAATTGCAGATGAACCAACAACTGCTCTAGATGTTACAATACAAGCTCAAATCCTAGAGTTGATGAAAGACTTACAAAAACAACTAGGGATGGCAATTATCATGATTACACATGATTTAGGAGTTGTTGCTGATATGTGTGATGAAATTGTAGTTATGTATGCTGGAGAAATCTGTGAAAGAGGAACAGCAGATGAAATCTTCTACAATCCAAAACATGAATATACAAAAGGACTTTTAAAATCTCTACCAAGTGCTACGGACAGAGAAAGATTAATTCCAATAGGAGGCAATCCTGTTGATTTACTAAATATGCCTGATGGATGTCCTTTTGCACCTAGATGTAATAAGGCAATGAAGGTTTGTCTTCAAAACAAACCTATGGAAATGATGATTAATGATTCACATATATCTAACTGCTGGCAAAACGTAAAGGAAGCCGTTGAAAACAAAACCTTAACTAAGAAAAAAGTGGAGGAGATGTATAATCATGAATAAAGAGAATCAATATCTTCTTGAAGTTAAGAATTTAAAGCAGCATTTTGATATACCAATGGGCCTAATCAAGTCTAAACCATTAAAAGCTGTTGATGATATTTCCTTTAATATTAAACATGGTGAAACATTAGGTTTGGTAGGTGAATCTGGCTGTGGAAAAACTACAGTTGGTAGAAGTGTTTTACAGTTATATAAACCAACTGCTGGTGAGGTAATTTTTAACGGAGAAAAAATAGCAAGCAAGAATTCCATAGAAAATCTAAGAAGAAATGCACAGATGGTGTTTCAAGACCCTTATTCTTCGTTAGATCCAAGAATGACGGTAGGAGATATTATTGGTGAACCCTTAGATGTTATGGGTCTGTACAAAACAAAAAAAGATAGAGAAGTGAAAATTAAAGAATTAATGGATGTAGTTGGTCTATCAAGTGAACATGCGACACGTTATGCTCATGAGTTTTCAGGAGGGCAGCGTCAAAGAATTGGAATAGCAAGAGCTCTCTCAGTGGATCCTAAATTTATTGTTTGTGATGAGCCAGTATCTGCACTTGATGTATCTATTCAAGCTCAAGTTATCAACACATTTGAAGATTTACAAGAGCGATTAGGACTTACTTATCTTTTTATTGCTCATGATTTACTAGTGGTGAGGCATATATCTGACAGAATAGCTGTTATGTATTTAGGACAAATGATGGAAATAGCTGAGTCTGATGAATTGTTTAACAATCCATTACATCCATATACTATTTCCTTACTTTCAGCCGTACCAATTCCAGATCCAAATTATGCAAAAAGCCATCAAAGAGTTGTTCTTGAAGGCGATGTTCCAAGTCCATTAGATATGCCATCAGGATGTCCTTTTAGAACAAGGTGTCCAAGGGCAACAAAAGAATGCGCAGAACAAAGGCCGGAATTTAGGGAAGTATCACCTGGCCATAAAGTTGCATGTATTCATGTATGATTTCAATATTAATTAAAATTAATATAAACACAAATGACATTTAGGAGGAAAACTTATGAAAAAAGTATTATTGTTTTTATTGGTATCAGTTATGTCAATAGGCTTATTAACAGCTTGTGGCGGAACTAAGAATCAAGAAGTAACTACAATGATGGTTTCACTAGCTTCAGAGCCAGATACAATTGACCCAGCACTTAACAGTTCTGTAGACGGTGCTACTTATATTATTCACACTTTTTCGGGTTTAGTTGGATATGAACAAACTGAAGATGGAAATCTTGAGTTGGTGGCAGATATTGCCAAAGAATTGCCAGAGGCAGAAGAAACCGATGACGGAAAGGTAAAATATGTATTTGAGTTAAAAGATGATCTTAAGTGGAGTGATGGTTCTGATTTAACAGCTCATGACCTAGTATATGCATGGAATAGGGCTGCGAATCCTTTGACTGCTGCTGATTATGGTTACATGTTTGAAGTTATTGATGGTTATGCAGAAATGACAGAACTAGATGCTGACGAGAACATTGTTAATCCCGATGCTAAACTTAATATAGAAGCATCTGAAGATGGAAAAACTTTTACTGTTGTATTGCCAGTAGATATACCATATTTCTTGGAATTATGTGCTTTCCCAACATATATGCCGGTTAAAGAAAACGTTGTTGAAGGAAATGAAGCATGGGCAACAAGTGCAGAAACTTATATCGGTAATGGACCTTATAAGGTAGTAGAATTTACTACTAGTGAATTAGTGGTACAAAGAAATGAACATTATCATTTTGCAGATAAGATTGTTTCAGATGAAATAGTATTTGCATTCAATGAAGATGATACTTCAAAACTAGCTAACTACCAAAATGGTTCATACCTATTTATTGATGATGTACCTATTGAAGAGATTCCAGCCTTAAGAGAGAATCATCCAGATGAATTCAAAACAATGGGTCAACTAGGAACTTATTATGTTTCATTTAATGTAAATGATGAAAAGTTTACTGATTTTGATGAAGAAGAAAAAGTTAAAATCAGACAAGCTCTTTCCCTTATGATTGATAGAAACTATATTGTCGAAGAACTTAGTCAAGCTGGAGAAATCCCTGCTAATGGATTTGTTGCAATGGGCTTAACAGAGCCAGATGGTTCTGAGTATATTGAAAATAATGGTCCAAACCGCGATGGAAAAGGATATTTTAGTGTGGCTAAGGAAGACTATGCTGCTAACTCAGAAGAAGCAATTGTACTATTAAAAGAAGTTGCAGAATCTTCAGGAGCTTTCACAGTTACTGATGAAGGTGAAGTATCAGCTGAGTTCCCAACACTTGATTATATTACTAATCCAACTAGTTTACATGAAGCAATTGCAACATATTTACAATCAGCATTTGCTCAATATGGAATTAACATGACTGTTGCAACACAAGAATGGGGTACTTTCTTAAACACTCGTAAAGAAGGTAATTACTCAGTTGCACGTAATGGTTGGTTAGGTGACTATAATGATCCTATTTCTTTCCTTGACATGTGGGTTACAGCAAGTGGTAATAATGACGTACAGTTAGGTAAAGGCGATCATGCTGAGTATGCAGGATATTCATATGATGGTCAGGATGGATTAACTTGGCAAGAGTCATATGACCAAATTATTGCAGCTATAAAAGCAGAAAAGGATCCAGAAACACGTTTTGAATTAATGCATGAAGCAGAAGATTTATTAATGACCACAGGAGCTATTTGCCCAATCTTCTATTATACAGATATTTATATGGTTAGTCCTAAAACTCAAGGAGTCTTTGCAAGTCCTCTTGGATACAAATACTTTATGTATGCAGAAGTAACAGAATAATTTTATAACTATTATAATAAAAAAAGAGAGTGGGATAAAACCCACTCTTTTTAATTTTAATATAAAGAAAATATAAATTTTCTATAAAATCTAATTATTATCAGTAGCATCGTTAATGGCATCACTAACATTGTTTACGCCATCTTCTATGTCGTCTTCAATATCGTCGATTAGTCCATTATCTTTAGTGTTATTTGTTTCTTCATTAGTATTTGTATCATTAGTTTCATTAGCTCCATTTGTACTATTTGTACTATTTGTACCATTAGTTCCATCTGTCTTTGTAGGTGTATCAACTCCATTTGAATCATTTTCTCTATTAGTAGGTCCTTGAGTTGTGCCTTCAGTTTCTTGTGGAGTTTGATTATCGGTGCATGCAACCAATGCAAATAGACATATAGAACAAATAGCTAGTAATAAGTATAACTTCTTTTTCATAAAACTCCTCCTATAATATATTTCATTTCCTTTTTTATTATGGCTGTTTAAAATTAAATTATACAAAAGCAAGTGTATAATGTCTGTTTTATTAAATTAAGTGATAAAATCATCTTATAATTTAAAATGAATATATATGCTTTTAATCTTTACTAATAGAAGAAATAATGATAAAATTGTAGTAGTCTTGTATTTTATGAATCCATAAAAAACAGAAAAAGTTTTAAATATATAGTAATGCTTGAATTTATAACAAAATGAACACATACCAAGGAGGAATTCAATATGGGTTTTGATTCAAATTATTATCAGAAGGTTAACAGATTTAATATTATATTAACATGGGCATTTACAATTATTTTATCGGCACAGACATTTTTGGTTTCAGGAACTAAAAGAGGACTTATAATACTTGCTTTAACTGGAATTACTGCATTAATATCTACACTGCCTGTCTTTTTAAAGGTTGACGGTAGAATATCTGCCCTTATAATTCCTCTAGCTCCAGCAGTAGCTATTACATTATTAGCATTAATTGATAAAGGTTATATTGCAATTGTTTTAATTTATTTTATTGCAGCTTGTATGTCAGCCCTATATTTTAATCGAAATTTAATATTGATAGTTCTTGTTGCTGTGGACATAATATATTTAATTAGTTTATTTGCTTTAGACTTTTCTTTAATAGGTAGTGAAGTCTTGTTTAAGGATTCTGTTTCTCAGTTTGTTTTACTTAATATAGGAGTATTTATTCTTATTATTTTAACGCAGTGGGGTAACGAATATTTAAATTCAGCAAGAAAGAGTCAAAAAGAATCAAATAAACTACTTAAAGACTTAGAAGAAACTTTTGAAGTGGTTGAAGAGGCATCTGATGTTTTGAATTCTAGCATTGATGAATTTATGCATTATATAGATGGTTTATCACAAAGTTCTTTTGTTACTGTTCAAGGTATGAACGAAATGTCTAAAGGTACTGAAGAAGAAGCAAGGGCAATTTCATCTACATCAGTTATGATGAAGGAAGCTCATGATAAGTTAGAAAATACTCACCGACAATCAGAGTATAATGAAGCTATATCCTATGAAGTTAGTGAAATAGCCCAAGGTAATCGTAGAGACATCAAAATGATGGAAGAGAATATGAATACAATTAATGTGGCAGTAGACAGAGGACTTCAAACAGTAGTAGATTTGGGAGAAAGTATGGATGATATAGCTAGGTTCCTTTCTGTAATAACAGGAATAGCTTCCCAAACTAATCTTTTAGCCCTTAATGCCTCTATTGAAGCGTCCCGAGCAGGAGACGCTGGTAAAGGTTTTGCAGTTGTTGCTGCGGAGATACGAGGACTATCAGATGAAAGTAATGAGATGGTAAAAGAAATAAGTCAAATTATTGAAGAAACACAAGAGAAAGCTAATAATGCAGTTGAAGAAGTTCGAGGTGGTACACAAGCGGTTTCCGTAGGAAGTAAAGCACTAGAAAAAATGAGTGCAAGTGTAGAGGCCATGTTTGTCTCCTTTGAAAAGATGCAAAAGAATATTCAAGAAGAATATAAGTCTATGAATGAAATTACAGGATTATTTATTGATATTGAAACTAATCTTGAACAAAGTGCATCAATAATGCAAGAACATTCCGCAACAACAGAAGAGATTAATGCAACTATGGAAGAACAAAACTCAAAAGTTGCTGAGATGGTAGAGATAGTTAACAAAATTCAAGGATATATTCATAAGCTAAAAGAAGTAGTTAATAAAAAGTAGAACATTTTATAATTGAATTTTCATCAAGTTAAAAAATACATACAAATGATAGCTCTTTGCCAGGTATTGGAGGTAAGAAGAATATCTTCTAATAAACTCCTAAACAAGGCTTAGAGCTATTTTAAAACAAGGGGATGAGCATTATGGAAGATCTCAAAGTAAGTAGAAATAAAATAGATAATATAGATAAACAAATAGTTAGATTATTTGAAGAACGTATGAAGTTAGTTGAAGACGTGGCAGATTATAAGATTAAAAACAATAAGGAGATTTTAGATTTGCCTAGGGAAAAGGAAAAGATAGAT
This sequence comes from uncultured Lachnospiraceae bacterium, assembly GCA_964544535.1. Classification (GTDB taxonomy): domain Bacteria; phylum Bacillota; class Clostridia; order Lachnospirales; family Lachnospiraceae; genus JAAYRG01. The sequence continues at coordinate 46,614 of CAZJCV010000005.1, forward strand.
TCATTAATGTCTTTAACTAGCAATTATGTTAATAAACAAGGCGTAAAAGAAATGTTTAAACAAGTAATGGCGTCTAGTAGAAAGCTTCAATACAGTCTGATGCCTCAAGAGACGGAAGATGTATTTAAAGAAATAAGCACTTTAAGCATATCCTCCGGTACAAAAGTAGCATATTTTGGTGAAGTTGGTTCTTATACTCAACAGGCAATGGAAGAGAATTTTTCTAGTGATGTTATTACTTATCAAGAGTCCACATTTAGAAAAATTATGGAAATGATAAGTAATAAGGAAGTTGATTATGGAGTTTTGCCTATTGAGAATACATCTACAGGGGGAATTGCAGATATCTTTGATTTACTGGTTCAATTTGATAATTATATAATTAAAGAATATATTGTTAATATAGAACATGCCCTACTTGGATTACAAGAAGCAAAACTTTCTGATATTAAAAGGGTGTATTCTCATCCACAAGCCTTACAACAGACATCTAGTTTCTTAGAAGAACACAGCAACATAAAACAGGTTCAATGCTTTAGTACTTCTTATGGTGCTAAGAAAGTTTTAGAAGATGCTAGTATAGACCAAGGAGCAATAGCAAGTTTATATGCTGCAAAACACTATAATCTTAAGGTGTTAGAAAAAAATATAAATAATTCTAGTACTAATCAAACTAGATTTATTATTATTTCCAACAAGATGGAATATATTAAAAATGCTAATAAAATTAGTGTATGCTTTGAATTGCCTCATGAAAGTGGAAGTTTATACGACGTCCTTTCACATATATCTTATAATAACTTAAATATGACTAATATAGAATCAAGGCCAATTGTTAATAAGAATTTTAAATATAGGTTTTTTGTTGATTTTGAAGGAAGTTTAAAAGATTCTGGAGTTCAGAATGCGATAAAAGGAATGAAAATGGAAACCAATAATTTCAAGATACTAGGTGCATTTTAACTTTTTTTATTAACTCACAAAGTAGACATAATTTTTTGATATATTAAAACAAAAGAATAGTAAAAAAACATCTATTGGATAAAGGAGAGTTGAAAAGCATGAGAAAAATCTTTAAGTTTATTATAATCGCTATCTTAATGGGAGTTGTAGCTGCTACGAGTTATCAGCTATATAATTATTTTGTAAACGTAAATAATGATAAGTCAAAAGATAATGTAGACTTTATAGATAACGAAGAAGAAATGTCTTATGTAGATAATGACGAGACAGTTTTTATTAATGATTTTTCAACTATTGTAGATAATACAATGCCATCAATTGTTGCAGTTAACCCAACTTATGAGGAAACAGTAAGAGATTTCTTTGGAAGACGATATACAAAACAACATGATGCAAGTGGATCAGGCTTCATTATTGGCCAAAATAATAAGGAATTATTAATTGTAACTAATAATCACGTAGTAGAAGGTGCAAGTAATGTAGAGATTGTTTTTAATGATGGTGAAAGTGTATCTTCGGTCCTAAGAGGAAGTAACGAAGTAGCAGATTTAGCTATACTTTGTGTTAAAACAAATGATTTACCTAAGAAAACAAGAAACCACATTAGAATTGCTACTATAGGTAATTCTAACAATGTTCAATTAGGTGATCTGGCAATTGCAATAGGCAATGCCCTTGGCTATGGACAGTCTGTAACTGTAGGACATATTAGTGCTATAGAACGTGAAGTTGATGTAGAAGGTAGAAGTATGAGTTTTATGCAAACGGATGCTTCAATTAACCCAGGAAACAGTGGTGGAGCCTTGCTTAACTCTAGAGGTGAGGTTATTGGTATTAATACTATGAAGTTTATTGGACAGAATGTTGAAGGAATAGGATATACAATTCCTATTTCTGAAGTATTAGAGCTTATTAATCATTTAATAAATCGTACTTATGTGGATGCAGGTCAGGAAGCATATTTGGGAATTTCTAGTCAAGATGTTACAGAGACATATTCAAAGAGATTCAATATGCCAATTGGAGTATTTGTAAATGAAGTAGAGGAGGGTTCCCCAGCCAACAATGCGGGAATAAAAGCAGGAGATATTATTACAGCAGTAAACGAGATCCCAGTAGAATCTAAAAAAGGTTTAAAAGAGATTCTCGACTACACTCAAGCAGGTTCTTCAGGTACTGTAAGAGTTTCATCATTAGATGAGGGAGAATATGTTGAAAGAACTCTAGATATTATCTTCGCGAAAAGAAATTAAATTAACACACGGTTGAGCTTTTCATTATAAGATAAAAATTATGTTGACAAGCTATTATCATATTGTTACAATTAATACAATTTAACGCATTAAATAGCTAACATAATAGAATGTGAATTTTTATATAGTTGAGAGGTGATTATATTGAATCAAGTGGTTTTATCTGTTTTAGTAGACAATACTGCGGGTGTTCTTAGTAGAGTGTCTGGCTTATTTAGTAGAAGAGGATATAATATTACAAGCTTAACAGTGGGAGAAACACAAGATCCTGCTATTTCTAGAATGACAGTTGTTGTTAAAGGTGATAATCAAATTATCGAACAAATTAAAAAGCAAGTATTGAAGTTAGAGGATGTTAGAGAGATAACAGAACTAGTGCCAGGTGATTCTGTTATAAGAGAATTGATATTAGTTAAAATATCTGCGGATAAAGAGAATAGACAGTCTGCAATAGCTCTTGCAGATATTTTCCGTGCAAAAATTGTTGATGTTTCTGTGGATTCAATGGTAATTGAATTAACAGGTAATCAAGCAAAAATTGATGCTTTTATTAAATTATTAGAAGGTTTTACTGTAAAGGAATTTGTACGTACAGGAATTACTGGCCTCGAGAGAGGGACAGGAGATATGGCAGATTATTTGGATGATTAATCCTATGTTTTGAATAAATAACTTATAAAAATCAGGAGGAATTTTTAAAATGGCAAAGATTTATTATCAGGAAGATTGTAACTTATCATTATTGGAAGGAAAGACAATAGCAGTTATTGGATATGGTAGTCAAGGTCATGCCCATGCCCTTAACGCTAAAGAATCAGGAATTAATGTTATTATTGGTTTGTATGAAGGAAGCAAATCTTGGGCGAAAGCTGAAGAAGCTGGCTTTGAAGTATATACTGCAGAAGAAGCAGCAAAAAAAGCAGACATGATTATGATTTTAACTAATGATGAAAAGCAAGCACAACTTTACAATGAAAGCATTGAACCTAACTTAGAGGAAGGTAATGTTCTTATGTTTGCACATGGATTTAGTATTCATTATGGACAGATAATACCACCTTCTAATGTAGATGTTGTAATGGTGGCACCAAAAGGTCCTGGACATACAGTAAGAGGTACATATAAAGAAGGAAAAGGTGTTCCTTGCCTAATAGCTATTGAACAAGATGCATCAGGCAAGGCGAAGGATATTGCTTTAGCATATTCCCTAGCAATTGGTGGAGCAAGAGCAGGCGTTTTAGAAACTACATTTAAAGAAGAAACAGAAACTGATTTATTTGGTGAACAAGCGGTTCTTTGTGGTGGAGTTACAGAACTTATGAAGACAGGTTTTGAAGTTCTTGTTGAAGCAGGGTATGCGGCAGAGAATGCATATTTTGAATGTATACATGAGATGAAATTAATTGTAGATTTAATTTATGAAAGTGGATTTGCTGGTATGAGATACTCAATTTCTAATACTGCTGAATACGGTGATTACATTACCGGTCCAAAGATTATTACTGAAGATACTAAGAATGCTATGAGAGGCGTATTAAAGGATATTCAAGAAGGAGTATTTGCTCGTAATTGGTTACTTGAGAATCAAATTGGATGTACAAACTTTAAAGCTAAGAGAAAGAATGAAGCAGAACATCCAGTTGAAAAGGTTGGTAAGGAATTACGTAAGATGTTTACCTGGAACGAAGAAGATAAATTAATTAATAACTAACTAATGATAAAAACGTGGTGATTATGTAATTCAAAATTATCACGTTTTTTGTTAATATTGTTTAAATCAGAGCAGACAAGAAAAATTAGAAATATTGTGTTGTTGTTTCCGAATTTATGTTATAATTTATAATAAAAATCTAGTAAATAATTAATAGGAGGGAGTTACATATGTTTAATTTTTTTAATAACTTATTAGCAACTTTAGTAGCCGGACTAGGAGATTTTGTTGTAGCAATAATAATTTTGCTAGTTGCATTTTTAGTGGCTCATCTTGTAAAACAGTTTGTTACTCGTACACTCAGAAAGGCTGGAGCCGAAGCATGGCTTGAAAAATCAGGCCTAAAAGATGAAAAGACAGGAAGTACTATTGATTTTTTAGGCAAGTTGGTGTTTTTTCTTGTTTTTATACTATTTATACCAACAATACTTATTAAGCTTGGATTAGAAGGCATTGCCATAACATTTTCGCAATTTACAACTTCAATAGTAGCTTATATACCAAAGCTAATAGGAGCAATTATAATACTTTATATTGGTATTTATGTTGCGAAAATTATTAGACAACTTTTAAAAGTATTACTTAATAAAATAGGTTTAGATAAACTTCAAGAAAAATTAGGTGTTGAAATTAGTGATGACAAATATACTTTTACTAATGTTTTAACAGGTCTAATATATGTGATTGTTTTACTTATTGTTGTATCGGCAGCTATAGAGGTGTTGGGTATAAGTGCAATTGCACAGCCAGTATCAATAGTTCTTGCTTCATTATTTAATTATATACCTAGTGTATTTATATCAGTAATTTTATTTATAATAGGATATCAATTAGCAAAGACTCTTGCTCCAGTTGTTGAAAATCTTCTAGCAAGCATTGGTGCAGACAAATTAACGAAGAATCTTGTGGGTATAGAAAAATCTAAGTTTTCAGTTTCTAAGATAATAAGTGAAGTTGTAAGATGGTTAATCATTGTGATCTTCTTTGTTGAAGCAATTAATGTACTTAACCTTTCTGTTCTTACTAACATTGGTGCAAGCATACTTGGATATTTACCAGCTATATTAAGTGCACTTATCATAATGGGTGGAGGTATCTTAATAGCAAATTGGGTGGAGAGTTTAATTATTAAACAATCTCCAAAGCAAAAGGCTCTAGCTTTAATTGTAAAGATTACTATTATTGTAGTTGCTTCTTTTATGACATTATCTCAACTTGGATTTGCAAAGAGCATAGTAAACATAGCATTTATTATAATTCTAGCAGGTCTTGCAATTGCTTTTGCTATTTCCTTTGGTCTTGGAGGAAGAGAATTTGCTTCTAGATGTTTAACAAAATTTGAAGAAAAACTTTCTGCTTCTTCAATAGATGAACTAGAAAATGATAAAGATACAGGTATAGAAGAGTAATAAAACAAGAAGTAGTCTAAAAGCTGTAGGGTGGATTTATGTGTCCAACCTACAGCTTTTTACTTGCTTATATATTATTCATCTTAATAGTTTAGTCTAAATCGTCTAACCAGGATTGTTCGTCTTCTAATGCCATAGTGAATATTCTTCCGTTATCTTTTAAATCTTTTGTTTCATGATATTTAAATGCAATTTCACCATTAGGCATGTCTCCAAGAATTTCAATTTTGCCACTTGTATGTGAAAGACAATATCTAAAAGCTTTTCCTAAACCATTCTGCATGCTTTTTGCTTCTTCTACAATTTTAATTCCATCCTTAATAGGGACTTGGAAGTTGTTCTTAACACCTACCACTGGCCTGCATTGAAAAACATAGTAAGGAAATACACCACATGCAGTTAGAGAACTTAGTAATTTTCCAAGCACTTGGCTATCATCATTAATACCACTTAAAAGTACTGTTTGATTACGTACGGTAACGTTAGCATCTATAAGTGCGTTTATAGCCTCCTTGGCTTCTTTGGTTATTTCTTTAGGATGGTTAAATTGAGTAACAACAACAAGATGTTTCTTTTTGCTATATTTTTTTAAAAGATTAAGAAGTTCTAAATCACCTGATATTCTAGAAGGTAGCACTACTGGAGTGCGTGTGCCAAAGCGAATAAAATCTAAGTGAGAAATGTCGGTTAAAGCTTCTAAATATTTTTCAATAACTTTATTTGAGTTTAAAAATGAGTCCCCTCCAGAAATTAAGGCATTGCTTATTTCGGTATGTTGCTTTATATAATCGACTATTTCACCCAGATGGTCAACAACTTCTTCGGTTGAAAGCCCTACTAGTCGTTTTCTAAAGCAATGACGACAGTACATGGCACACTTGTTAGTAGAAAGAATCAAAGCAGTTTGAAGGTACTTATGCTGCATTCCAGGCAATACTGTATTATCCCCCTCCCCACTTGTATCAAAGCTTCCGTCTCTATCAAATTCAAAACTAGATGGAATGCTCATTTGCATAATAGGGTCATTTGGGTCATTAAAATCAATTAATGAAAAATAATAATCAGGTATTAACATAGGGTAATCATCAAGTAACTTATTTATACTTTCAACTTGTTCATTAGTAAGTTTTAGATAATCTTTAATATCTTCCGCTCGTTTATATGTCATTTTGTCTCCTTTTATTAGTATTTACAGTTACACATATTATTTTAACAAATAAATGAAGAATTTTCGAGGGTAGAATGAAAAAAACCAGATACAAAGCGTAATACTTAGTATCTGGTTTAAAATTTAATTAATTATTATACCTAAATGTTTTATTAATACCAACCATATTTGTTTGAGTGTTCAAGAGCTTTTTTCCATGAACCGTAACGGGCAGTGACATAATTGTCGGCTGTACGTTCTTGATTTTCAGGAGAGTAGTCACCATTAAGTTTATCTTTGCTAAGCTGATAACGACCAATATATATACCATTACGTGCATTATAGTTACCACCAGATTCACGCATAGCAATTCTTTCCTTAGCTTGATGTTCACTTATGTTACTAGTTGACTTAGTCTTGCTTTTCTTTACTGCTTTTTTCTTGGCTTTCTTTTTTTGGGATTCTTTGGCAGCCTTTTCTTCAGCTTTCTTTTTAGCAGCTTTCCTTTCGGCTTCTTCTTTTTCTTCTTGTATTCTGATTTGTTCTTGTTCTTCCTCTATGGATATAGCTTGCTTAAATGAAACACTTAGCTTAGCATAATCACTTGAGATATAGCCTGTAAGATCTTCCTTAGGAATAGATATTTTTATCCATTCATCTATAACTTCAGTTACGGAATATTTCTCATTTTCATAAATAACTGTAAGTATCTTAGAATCTTCATCATTTTCTTGTCTAACATTAAGGCCGTTAACAGTGCTAGCCGCCTTAATGTTACCATGTTGCTCAACCAGGTCATCTTTTGACAAGTCTAAATTCAAATATTCAGATGTGATGTATCCCTTCACAGAGCCAGACTCAACTTGTACCCAATCACTTTCTATACTTATAACAGCAGCAACTTGGTCTTTATATAGTTTTCCTACAACTTTACTATCTTCAGTAGGTGATTCTCTAATATTAACAAATTCACTTGCTGTAGATACTGCAAGAGCTAGGTCTTTAGATGATAGAGTACCGATATTGGAAAAATTCAAGTTTTTATACTTGTTAGGAACAATTTTAGCTTTTTCCTTTAAGTTTATAATCGCTTCTTCAGATTCAATAGCAGCCATTTCTTTTTTAGCACTTTGATAATTAGTAATTTCTTCGGACTTTTTTCTAATTGCTTTTAGTTTCTCTTCTTTAGTAATTGAAACTAGGCTTTCTTGATTATATATAGTGCTATCTATATCTGATAATGGTTCTACGAAATCAGCTTCATTCTCAGTTTCTTCATTCTCAGTTTCTTCTTCGCTCTTCTGTGACTTAAGGAATGCTGCCCCTAAAACTTTAGTTTCATCATCGTTTATATCTTGATGATCTGTTGATGCAACCTTGGCAAAGGCAACTACACCAGATAAAGAAAGAGTAGAAATAAGAATTATTAGAAGTTTCTTTTTATTTTTTAAAACTAAATCTTTCAATGTATTCTCCTAATCTTATCTTAATTTATAAATGTGATTCGACTATTATGTGTGCAAATCCAAATTAGTAAATTAAGACTTTTCTTTAATATGTTTCTAATTATACTACTATAATACGAAAATATCAAGAACTTATTACAAAACTATTAAATATGTTAAAAGAATATTTTATATTTAAAGGTATATTGTTAGTTTTTTAGGAGATATTTTAACAATTTAAAGTATTTTATTCTTATAATATTCTATAAACTTTTCTGTTGCAGTACTTTGTGGGGAGTTTAACTTATAAACAAAACCTATATTTCTACTATCAACTGTAATAGAGAGGGGGATTTCTATTAGTTGCTCTTTTTTTAATTCTTCTTTAACGAATTCCTTTATTACACAAGCCACACCCAAACTAGTTTTAGCAAAATCAATTAATAAATCTAAACTTGTTACTTCAAGAATCTGGTTGGTTTCAATATTATTATTACTTATATAATCATTTATATGTTCTCTTGAAATGTTTTTTTTGTCTAGAAGCATAAGGTTACAAGTTCTAAATATATCTTTTGTATTAATTTTCTGATTATTAGGAAAACCTTCTCGTATTTTTAGATGGTCTAAGTATGATTTTGTTGCAACAAAGATATCTTGTATTTTATGAACTTTATAAAAATCTAAATTACGAAGGGAATGGGGTTCTCCTACGAGCCCAATATCGATTTCATTTTTCTCTAATAGCTCTAGGGTTTTATAAGTAGACTGGCAAGTAATTGTTATACTAATGTGTGGATTGTTATGAACAAATTCATTAAGATAAGGTAGTAAAATATATTTGCATAAAGTTGTACTTACTCCTATTTTTAAACTGCCAATACCAAGTTTATTCATATGTGTAACTTGTTTTTCGCCAATATGTAATACTTCAAAGGCTTTTTTTGTGTGTTTATATAAAACTTCACCTTCATTGCTTAAAATAACTCCACGAGACGTTCTTTTAAAAAGTTTTACATCCAAGAGCTTTTCTAACTTACTGATAGATTTACTTATAGCAGGTTGGCTAATATATAATTCCTTTGCAGCCTTAGAGATGTTACCATGATTAGCAACAATGTGAAAGATTCTGTAAAGAGAGAGATCTTGATGGTTCATATTTTTTCCTTTCATTTTAAAAAATATAGATATATTAAAGAGTTTTTGATATATTAAATATACTGATACTATTGAAAGCGGGATAACCACAGGTTATAACAAGTATTCATAATATGTATTTCAATTATACCTTATCAACTGATATAATGTCTATAGAATAAAAGTAGATAATTGCTTTATAAAAATAAGTCCTAGGAGGAATATAACATGAAGTATAACATAGCGGTAATACCTGGAGATGGAATTGGACCAGAAGTTATGGAAGAGGCTAAAAAGGTTCTCAATAAAATAGGTAAAAAGTATAACCATGAATTTTCTTTTGAAGAAGTATTAATGGGGGGAGTTTCAATAGACAAGTATGGCCAGCCTTTAACGGATAAAGAATTAGAGAAGGCTAGCAACAGTGATTCGGTACTTCTTGGAGCAGTTGGTGGAGATGTTAGTAATAATAGTTGGTACAAGCTTCCTTCTCATTTGCGTCCAGAGGCAGGCTTACTTAAGATACGTAAGGAACTAGGACTTTATGCAAACTTAAGACCAGCAATTTTATATAATGAATTAAGAGGGGCTAGTTCCCTAAAGGATGAAATAACAGAAGGTGGCTTTGATTTTGTTATAATGCGTGAATTAACAGGAGGACTTTATTTTGGAAAGAGAGAAAATAAAGTTATAGATGGAATTAGGGTTGCATATGATACAATGATTTATAATGAAGATGAAATTAAAAGAATAGCAAGATGGGCTTTTGAAATAGCCATGAAGAGAAATAAAAAAGTTACTAGTGTAGATAAGGCTAATGTCTTAGATTCCTCTAGGTTGTGGAGAGAAGTAGTCAATGAAGTAAAAGAAGACTACCCTGAGGTGACTTTAGAACATATGCTTGTAGATAACTGTGCTATGCAACTAGTTAGAAATCCTAAGCAATTTGATGTGGTTCTTACAGAAAACACTTTTGGTGACATCTTATCTGATGAAGCAAGTATGATTACAGGTTCTATAGGGATGCTATCATCTGCAAGTTTAGCTGATGACAATTTTGGATTATATGAACCAAGTGGTGGCTCTGCCCCAGATATAGCAGGCCAAAACAAAGCTAATCCTATTGCTATGATTTTATCAGCAGCTTTGATGCTTAGATATTCGTTTGACCTAGAAAAAGAGGCTGTGGCTATAGAGGATGCAGTTAAAAAGGTTTTAAAGAAAGGCTATAGAACTGTAGATATAATCTCTAATGACACAAAGCTTGTTGGCACTAAAGAGATGGGAGATTATATTGTAGCAGAAATATAATTAGCACTGATTATTAAAGGAGGATATAAATATGGGAATGACTATGACGCAAAAGATATTAGCAGATCATGCTGGATTAGAACAAGTTCAAGCAGGAGATCTAATTATGGCCGATTTAGATATGGTACTAGGTAATGATATAACTGGCCCTGTAGCAATAAAAGAGATGGAAAATATGGGAGCAGATAAAGTATTTAATAAAGACAAGATTGCTCTTGTCCCTGATCATTTTACACCCAATAAAGATATAAAATCTGCTGAAAATTCTAAATATATGCGGGAATTTGCAAAGAAACATAATATCACTAATTATTTTGAAATTGGAGAAATGGGTATAGAACATGCCTTGCTTCCTGAGAAAGGTATAGTTGTAGCAGGAGATGTTATAATTGGCGCGGACTCACATACTTGTACTTATGGAGCACTTGGAGCATTTTCTACTGGTGTTGGAAGTACTGATATGGCAGCAGGCATGATAACAGGCCAAGCATGGTTTAAGGTACCAAGTGCTATTAGAGTTAATATAATAGGAAAAAAACAAAAATGGGTTAGTGGAAAAGATATTATTCTTTATCTTATTGGGAAAATAGGTGTTGATGGAGCCTTATATAAATCTTTAGAATTTACAGGAGAAGGAATATCAGATTTAACAATGGATGATAGATTTACTATCGCTAATATGGCTATAGAAGCAGGAGCTAAGAATGGGATATTCCCTGTAGATGAAAAAACAATAGATTATATAAAAGAACACTCAACAAGACCTTATAAAGTGTATGAAGCTTGTGAAGATGCAAGTTACGAAGAAACAATTACCTTAGATCTATCGCAGATAAGGCCTACAGTTGCATTTCCACATTTGCCTGAAAACACTAAGTCAATTGACCAAGTAGGAGATATTAAAATAGATCAAGTAGTAATCGGCTCTTGTACAAATGGTCGTTTTGATGATATTAAAGCAGCGGCCGAAATCTTAGAAGGTAGAAAAGTAGCAGATGGTGTAAGGGTTATTATCTTTCCAGCTACTCAAAAAATATACTTAGATGCTTTAAAGGCAGGTTATCTAGAAACCTTTATAAAGGCAGGAGCTATAGTTAGCACGCCAACATGTGGACCTTGCCTAGGTGGTCATATGGGAGTACTGGCTAAGGGCGAGAGAGCAGTTTCAACCACTAATCGTAACTTTGTTGGACGCATGGGGCATACAGAGTCAGAAGTTTATTTGGCTAGCCCACAAGTTGCAGCGGCAAGTGCTGTGACAGGAAAAATATCAAGTCCAGAAGAATTAGAAGAAGTGTAGGAGGATTAATATGAATGCAAAAGGAAAAGTTCACAAATATGGTGATAATGTAGATACTGATGTTATTATACCTGCAAGATATTTAGCCACATCAGATCCTAAAGAATTGGCAGATAAATGTATGATAGATATTGATCCTGACTTTGCAAGTAAGGTAAAAGAAGGAGATATTATTGTTGCAAATAAAAACTTTGGATGCGGTTCTTCAAGAGAACACGCACCTATAGCAATCAAGGCATCAGGAGTGTCTTGTGTAATTGCAGAAACATTTGCAAGAATATTCTATCGTAATTCAATTAATATAGGACTTCCAATAATTGAATGTCCACAAGCAGCAAAGAATATTAAAGATGGAGAACAAGTAGAAGTTGATTTTGATTCTGGTCTTATAAAGAACTTAAGCACTGGTGAAGTTTACCAAGGACAGAAATTTCCCGAATTTATGCAAAAAATAATTAAAGCCGAAGGATTAATGAATTATATAAAAGAATAAAAGTGAATTATTATGACAATACCATAAAAGTGCTAAGGATGACTACAAGAGTAGATGTTTTACTCTTATAGTCATCCTTAGCACTTATAAAACTATATGAATATTATTATGATTAAGGCAATTAGAATATTTTATAGATTTCTTGAATTTTACTATTATCAATCTTTGTATCTAGGAAATATTCAGCAGCTACTTTGGCTTGGGCGACTAGCATTTCTAACCCGTTTATAATATAGAAATCTTTTTCTTTTGCTTGTCTAAGTAGCTTGGTTTCCAATGGGTTGTAGATTAAATCAATTACATGGCTACATGAATTAAATGTTTTAAGTTCTAAAGGACTTGCATCTACTTCTGGATACATACCAACAGGGGTGGTATTTATTATTATTTTCCCATCAGTATGATTTTCATAGCATTCTTCAAAAGAAATTGAATCGTCACGAAGGGTTCGCCCCACTGTGATAATTTCTCCGGCCTTTAAATCTTTAAGGACAGCAATAACTGCCCGAGATGCTCCACCATTTCCAAGTACTATTACCTTTTTTTCTTCAACATTTACATTATGATGTTCTAATGTATATAAAAAACCATCATAGTCTGTATTATAGCCCTTTAGCATATTGTTATTATTAACGATGGTGTTGACAGCACCTATTTTTTTTGCACTTTCATCTAAAAAATCAAGATAGGGAATCACAGTAGTTTTGTAGGGAATAGTAACATTGATTCCTTTAAATTTTTTTTCTTTAAAAAAAATATCTATTTCACTTCTATCGAGTTCAATTAAATCATACTTATAGTTGTTCATTTTTTCGTGTATTTCTTTAGAGAAACTATGTCCTAGTTTTTCGCCAATTAATCCGTATTTCATAAAAATATTCCTTTCTTATGATTTTCTTATTATGTCTTTTTTATCATTTGCGTACTTCAATGTCAAGTTAATATCAAAGAAAAAATCTAAGTACAATTCAAAATATTTAGTTATATTTACGTGTAATAAACATATATTGTTTTAAGGAGGTAGATTTAATGAAAAAAAGGGACGAGTTGTTGAAAATATTTTCAATAAAAATTCGCAACCTGCTATCTATATTGGATATCGACTATGAATTACTTCAAGAGATTAGACTTAGAGTAAATTCTCCATTATTTATTATATATGATAATAAAGAGTTGTTCATAAGTGAAGCAGGAAGAATCACAAAAGATATAAAGAATGCCTTCCATATCAGCAAGAATGAAATAAATGAAACAATGGAGTACATAAGCAATTATTCTTTTTATGCATTTGAAGAAGAAATCAGACAAGGCTTTATTACAATATCAGGTGGACACAGAGTTGGAATTAGTGGACAAGTTATTTTAGACAACGAAAAAATTAGAAGTATGAAGCATATTTCATTTATTAATATTAGATTATCTCATCAGGTTAAAGGATGCGCTGATAAGGTTATGCCTTATCTTTATAGTGATAATAAAGATGAATGTCTACATACTTTAATAATTTCCCCACCAAGATGTGGGAAGACAACATTACTTAGGGACATTATAAGGAGATTATCTAATGGCGATGAAAATCATAGGGGTATGATGGTAGGGGTTGTAGACGAACGTTCAGAAATTGGAGCTTGCTATATGGGAGAGCCTCAAAATGATCTGGGGATTCGTACGGATGTATTAGATTGTTGTCCTAAGGCAAAGGGGATGATGATGCTTGTTAGATCCATGTCACCAAGAGTTATTGCAGTAGATGAAGTGGGGTCATCTAGCGATATTAATGCTATTGAATATGTTATGAATTGTGGGTGTAGATTAATTGCAACTGTTCATGGTGATTCTATTGATGATATAAAAAGCAAACCACTTTTATGTGAATTAGTAAAAAAGAAAATATTTGAAAGATATATTCTTTTAAATAACAAATATGAAGTTGGAGATATAGAAGGAATATACGATGTAGAGGGTGTTAAGATTTTTTAACATATACAAAAGGAGATGATAAGGCAAATGACCAAGCTAATAGGAGCTATTTTGGTGATTTTTTCTTGCAGTGCATTAGGGTGCTATTTCAGCAATGAATTGAAATCTCGAATAGATAATCTAAAAGAAATAAAAAAAATATTAATACTGCTTCGTGGAGATATAGAGTATGCCAATACGGCACTTCCAGAAGCTATACAAGCCTTATCTAGAAGACATAATGGTACATATAAAAAGTTCTTGGAAAATGTTAGTAAAAGGCTTTTTGAGTTAAATGGCGAATCTTTTGCAGCAATATGGAAGAAGGCTGTGGACAAGGATCTACTCCATACTTCTTTGCTTAAAGAGGACTTTGAATTATTAAATCAGCTAGGCGAAAGTATTGGTTACCTTGATAAAAGCATGCAAATTAATACTTTGGATTTATATTTAGGGCAAATAGAAGAAACTATAAAGGAACTATCTAAAAGTGCTAAAGATAAAACATATTTATATAATGCACTTGGGATAATGAGCGGTATCTTTATAACTATAATTCTAATGTAAAGAGGAAAACTTATTTTATACCTTAGAAAGGCATGGTATCACTATGGAAATCACTTTAATATTAAAAATTGCTGGAGTTGGCATACTGGTTTCAGTTCTAAATTCAGTACTAAAACAAGGGGGAAGAGAAGAACTAACATGGATTGTTACAATGGCGGGCTTAGTTATTGTACTTCTTTGGTTGGTGCCTCATATAGCCGACTTGTTCGAAACGGTTACTGAATTACTCTATTTATAAAAAGGAGTTATTATGGGACAATATGACAGCATGGTGAATATTGCAATAATTGGAATTGTTATTGTTTTGCTAGCAATAATATTCAAAAAGACAAAAGAAGAGTTTGCCATATTAATAAGTATAGCAGGTTGTTTCTTGATTTTTTCTTTTGGAATTACCAAGCTACAAATAATTGTTGATGCAATAGGCACTATACAAGAATATATATCTATTAATCAAAACTATATTAATATTTTAATTAAAATCATTGGTATTACGTGTATTTCAGAACTATCTTCAAATATTTGTAAGGATTGTAATTACAATTCAGTAGCAAGTCAAATTGAGTTATTTGGTAAACTAACAATACTAGTGACAGGAATGCCAATATTATTAGCCTTATTAGATACTATCAATACATTTTTGAAGGTTTAGGAGAATAAGATGCAGAACTTCAAGATAATAAAATGGAATCTTAAAAAAATAATTATCATAGTAGCAATCTTATTATTGTCAAAAGCTAGGCCTGTTCATGCTTCCTCTAGTGAAGTAGATAGTTTTGAAAAGGAATATGCTGAAATTCAAGAGAGCATTAATGAAGAATTAAGTAATGATGAGTTTAATTTTGAGAAATATGTAACTGATTTAGTAACTGGCAAAGAAATATTTTCATTTACGGATATTATAATAGATATTAAAGATGGGGTATTAGCAGAATTTAAAAACAATACAAGTAACTTGACGGCGGTAATTGCGATAGCAATTATAGCAGCAGTTTTTACAAACCTTTCTCATGCCTTTAAAAATAACCAAGTCGCAGATACGGGATTTTATATTACTTATCTTTTGCTATTTACTATTCTTGCTACATCATTTATAACAGCTTCAAAAATTGCTACAGATACTCTTAGCTCAATTCTAAATTTTATGAAGGTACTAATACCAACATATATTATATCGCTATCATTTAGCTCAGGAGTAACATCAGCGCAAATGTACTATCATTCAAGTTTATTTTTGATTTCATTTATTGATATTGTTTTGTTAAAGATAGTAATTCCAATGATTAATATTTATTTTATAATTACAATCTCTAATAACCTTTCAAAAGAGGACATGCTTTCAAAATTGTCGGAATTACTATCTGATGGCGTAAAGTGGATATTAAAAACTCTTTTAGCTATAGTAATAGGTTTGAATGCGACACAAGGTTTAATTTCCCCTGTAGCCGATGCACTAAAAAAAAGTGGTTTAATAAAAACAGCAGAAGCAATACCAGGAGTTGGTGATATTTTAAGTGGTGTTGCGGAGAGTGTAATAGGGGCTGGCGTTTTATTAAAAAACGCCATTGGTGTAGCGGGCGTTATTGTAATAGCAATTATATGTGCTATTCCTTTAATAAAACTAGGAGTAATAACCTTGGTTTATAAAACAAGTAGTGCAGTAGTTCAACCAATATCCGATAAACGTTTAATAAATTGTATAAGTACAACAGCACATGCATCAGGATTAATGCTAAATACTGTCTTTGTAGCCTTAATATTATTTGTTCTAACAATAACAATAATAGCTGTTTCAACAACATAGAAAGAAATGGAGGTTACTAATGAACTCAGTATATGTTTGGGTAAAAAATATTGTTTTCTTTCTACTTATTATATCTATTATAAACAACTTAGCAGGAGATAGTAGGTACAAAAAGTACATCAACTTAATTACAGGTATGATTTTAATTATTTTAGTTATTAGTCCATTAACTAATTTGTTTAATATAAATGAAAAAATAGATTACTATTTTGAAAAAAACACATTTGAAGTAGGAACTGAGGATATAAGCAACAAATTAATAAAAATAGAAAATGAACAAAAAGCAAGTATTATTAAGGAATATGAAAAGGAAATAGAAAAACAAACAGCACAACTGCTAGAGAAAGAAGGCCTATATATATCTTACTTTCAAGTATTAATTAGTGAGAATGTTGATATGTTTGGAACAATTAAAGAAATAGACTTGATTGCTAGTTATACTGTGAATGAAGAAGGCAACATATCAGAGCCTATTAAAAAAATAGAAATAGATAGAATTGAGATAGGGGAAAACAAAGATTATGAGGGGGGATCAAACATAGACAAAAATGAAACATATGAAAGGCTCACAAGTAAGGAGAGTCATATAAATAAACTTTTATCGGACTTCTATAATGTTGATGCAAACAATATAAATATTGACATAAGAGAAAATGAATAAGACAAAGAGGAGCAACTAAATAGTTTGAGGAGCAACTAAATAGTTTGAGGAGCAACTATGAATGAAAAAAAAGAGGGAACTATTAGAAATCTAAAAAAAATATTTGAATTAGAAAATAAGGTAGATACAAATAATAGTAAAAATAAAAAAAGCCTTATTAAAAATATAGGACCAACTAATTTTGTTATAATATTAATGGTTGGTATACTGCTGTTAATACTGTCGCTTCCAAGTGGCAAAAAAGACAAGAAAATTAGTAAAGCCACAAAAGAAAGTCAGGAGATTAATAACATGGATGACAATGAAAGTTCAGTAAGTAAGAATCAAACTGAAATTCATGTAGAGTTTTTAGAAGAGCGATTAGAGGAAGTGTTAAAAAAAGTAGATGGAATCGATGATGTAGAAGTAATGATAACATTAAAAGGTTCTAAAGAATTAATTATATTAAAAGACAAACCATATTCAAGGGAACAATCAACGGAATCTGATGGAGAAGGTGGAGAGCGTAACACAAATAGTGAAAACTACGAAGAAAACACCATAATGATTGAAAATGAAGATGGAAGAACAACACCCTATGTTATAAAGGAACTTGAACCTCAAGTTGAAGGAATATTAGTGATCTCTACAGGTGGAGATAATTCTAAAATTATTAATCAAATTATTGAAGCTTCACAGGTATTATTTGGTGTTCCGGCACATAAAGTTAAAGTAATGAAGATGAATTAAAAACCATATAGGAGGTAAGTATGAAGAAGATCTTAAAAAAGAATCAAATCATCATAACAGCACTAGCTATTATGATTATAGTAGCTGGATACCTAAACTATACAACAAGGAATGCCAAAGACGACATTGAAGTAGGAGCAGGAGAAGGAGAGGTGCTAGATTATGATTCCCATAATGAAACTGCTGATGATAGTATAGATGATAGTGATTTAGTGGATTTGATAGAAGAAGGAACTGATATAGATGGTTTGATAAAGGATAATTTAAATTCAGATGATTCGCTTGAAACTAAAGATAAATTAGATGGAGATAAGGCACAAGAAGTTTCAGACACAGGAGAAATTGTAAATAATGATGGAAATGAAGCAGAAACCACAAGTGGAGAAGTTGATGATGACAATGAACAATCAAAGCCAGGAGAGGCTGTTTTAGTTAGTACCACTACTATGCCAGACTTTTTTATTAGTGCAAAACTATCAAGAGAGCAACTTAGAGCAAAAAACAAAGAAACACTAATGGAAGTAATAGATAATGCAAATGTTACAAGTGAAGATAAATCTTTAGCAACACAAGAAGTTATTAAACTAACAGCTATATCTGAAAAAGAAAACTCAACAGAGTCTTTGCTTGAAGCCAAGGGTTATAGTGATGTGGTTGTAAGCATGTCAGAAGAAAGCGTGGAAGTAATTGTAAATGCAGAAAGCCTAAATGACCAAGATATTGCTCAAATTGAAGATATAGTTAAAAGAAAAACAGGAGAAGATATTTCTAAGATAGTAATATCTCCAGTTGTACTTAATGATTAACTTACATAGATAAGAACTATTTGTAGTCAATCAAGTCAATATAAGAAAAAGTTTGCAAATGCTATTTATTTTGGTATAATAAATTAAGTAATGTATTGACATGCAAAATAGTCTGAAATAAGTTAGTAGGAGGTAATAGAATTGGTTAGGGAACAGGAAAGTAGAAATACTTATCAAATACATGTAAATGAAAACAAGGTTGGAGAAGTGCAAATTGCAGATGAAGTAATTGCAACTATAGCAGCTCTTGCGGCAACAGAAGTTGAGGGAGTTGCATCTATGTCTGGTAATATTACTAATGAACTAGTTAAGAAACTAGGCAAGAAGAACCTTTCAAGAGGAGTCAAAATAGATGTAGACACTGAGAATGTTGAAGTGGATTTAGCTTTACAAGTAGAATATGGATATAGCATACCAAGTGTATCACAATTAGTACAAGAAAAAGTAAAGAATGCAATTGAAACTATGACAGGTTTAACAGTATCGATGGTTAATATAAGAATAGTTAGTGTTAATGTTGAAAAAAAAGCATAAGAGTAGCGGAACCAATTAATAAACAATGTGGGACTGTTGCAAAGCATGTTATTTATATATTTGCCAAGAGGATTTCACGGATATTAATTATGTGAATACCATTAGTAAGCAATGTGTAATTGGCTTTGTAACAGCCATTTTTACGTTGTAATGTCATAGGCACAAAGCTGGAGGTAATATGACAAGAAGACAAGCAAGAGATCACTTATTTAAAATGCTGTTTAGAAAAGAATTCTATGAAACTGATGAAATGGATCAACAAGTAGATTTTTATTTAAAGTTAATGGAAAGCACACAGGAAGAATACGAAACATCCAAGAAAAGCAAAAAGCCACTCACAAAAGAAGAGTGTAATGAGTTAAAGGAACGCTTTAGCAATATAGCTGAGAAATTGCCTGAAATAGATGCTATTCTTACAAAAATATCTACAGGTTGGAAATTAAACCGAATGGGAAAAGTAGATTTAACAGTAATGAGAATAGCTATTTTTGAAATAAAGTTTGATAAGGAAATACCTAATGCAGTGGCAATTAACGAAGCAGTTGAAATAGCGAAGAAGTATGGCGAAGAGTCTTCGGGTTCATTTATAAATGGAGTTTTAGCAAAAATATTGCGTTAATGTCTAAAACAAACTACCGAAAAAGGTATTTATAAATACCTTTTATACTAGAAGGGATAACATATGGATAATATATTATATGAAAATAGAAACGAACCCTATAAGGTATCAGAAGTTAATTCTATTATTAAAGAACTTTTTATGAAGGATGGAAGGCTCAATAGTATATATATAAAAGGAGAGGTCTCAAACTGTAAGTATCATTCATCAGGGCATATATATTTTACCTTAAAGGATTCAGCTGGACAAATATCATGTGTTATGTTTGCAGGGCAAAGGAAAAATGGTCTTAAGTTTCAGATGGTGGAAGGACAAAGTGTTATAGCTTTTGGAAGCATTGGTGTTTATGAAAAAACAGGAGTCTATCAATTATATGCTAATAGAATCACTTTAGACGGAGCAGGAGCTCTTTATCAAAGGTATGAAGAACTAAAAAATTCCTTATCTAAGGAAGGTTTGTTTGATGAGAAGCTTAAAAAAAACATTCCTCCATATCCTAAAAATATAGGAGTTGTAACCGCAAGGACAGGAGCAGCAATTCAAGATATAATCAACATTATTAACAGAAGAAATCCATATATTCAGCTGCTACTTTATCCAGCACAGGTTCAAGGAGAAGGTGCTGCTAGGACAATTGTAGCAGGTATAAAAGCCCTTGACGAAATGAACATGGATACAATTATTGTTGGTCGTGGTGGAGGGTCTATAGAAGACTTGTGGGCATTTAATGAGGAAATTGTTGCAAGAGCAATATTTGCCTGTAAAACCCCTATTATATCAGCAATTGGTCATGAGACAGATGTAACCATTGCTGATTTTGTCGCAGACCTTAGGGCGCCGACCCCTTCTGCCGCAGCAGAGTTAGCAGTTTCTGATATAGGTGATATAATTGATAAGATTGAAGGATATCGTAAAGATATTAATAGAAATTTGAATAATAAAATTGTATTATATAGAAACGAAGCAAGACAATTGAAAATAAGATTAGATCATATGAATCCAATCTATCAATTACGGCAAAAAAGGCAACATTTGATTGATCTAGAGCAAAAATTAGAGCAAACTATGGATGCAATAATAAAGAACAAGAGATATAAATTAGCTATTTATATAGAAAAGCTAGAGGGACTTTCCCCAATAAAAAAACTAAACAAGGGATATGCCTTAGTTGCAAATGAAAAAGACGAAGTAGTAAATCGTTTAGATAGGGTAGAGATAGGAGATAAAATATCCATATCTATTATAGATGGAGATTTAAGAGCCACGGTAGAAGAAAAGATTGCCAGCAAAAGAATGGATTGGCAATAAGAGGAGGTTGCATATATGTCTAAAGATGAGAAAACTCTAGAAACTGCATTTGAAGAATTGGAAGAAGTTCTTAAAAAATTAGAAGAAGAGGATATTACTTTGGAAGAGTCCTTTGACTTATACCAAGAAGGAATGAAACTATTGAAATATTGTAATAAATCCATTGACAAGGTAGAAAAACAGCTAATAGTTTTAGGAGAAGCGAATGAAGAAGTATAAAACGGAAGATTTTAACAAAGTATTAAAAGAAAAAACTAATTATATAGAAGAGATAATAAGAGAGTATCTTCCAGAAGAAGAAGGAAAGCAAAAGATTATATTTGAAGCTATGAATTATAGCGTATTGGCTGGGGGCAAAAGACTTCGCCCAATGTTGATGATGGAAACATATATTTTGTTTGGAGGGAAACACATAGAATGGATTAAACCATTTATGGCAGCTATAGAATTTATTCATAGCTACTCTTTAGTACATGATGATTTGCCAGCAATGGATAATGATGAGTACAGAAGGGGCAAAAAGACTACCCATATAAAGTATGGAGAAGCCATTGGAATATTAACGGGAGATGGATTGTTAAATTATGCATTTGAAACAGCCTTAAAATCTTATTATAATGTAGAAGATAAAGATAGATTTACAAAGGCATTACAAGTATTAGCAAGTAAGGCTGGAACTAAGGGAATGATAGGTGGTCAAGTAATTGACACTTTTGTATTAGAAGGCATGTCAATAGATGGACAAGATAAAAAACAGCTTTTACAAGCTATAAACCACATGTATGACTTAAAGACAAGTTCTTTAATCAAG
Organism: uncultured Lachnospiraceae bacterium; assembly: GCA_964544535.1. Taxonomy (GTDB): domain Bacteria; phylum Bacillota; class Clostridia; order Lachnospirales; family Lachnospiraceae; genus JAAYRG01. The sequence continues at coordinate 68,581 of CAZJCV010000005.1, forward strand.
GCATCTATGATGATTGGAGCAATTCTTGCAGGAGCAAGTAAAAAGGATGTATTACTGGTAGAGGAGATGTCTAGTAATATAGGTATAGCATTTCAGATACAAGATGATATATTAGATATCACATCCTCATCAGAAACTTTAGGAAAACCAATAAAAAGTGACCAGAGAAATAATAAACTAACTTATGTTTCTATACTTGGTCTAGAAAAGGCAAAAAAAGAAGTAGCATCTTATTCAAAAAACAGTTTAGAGATATATAACAAGATTAATAAATCGAACTTATTTTTATATGATTTAATAAAAACACTAATTAATAGGGAAAAATAAGTAATAAGAAACGAGGGGATATTTTGTCTACAATACTAGATAAAATAAAAAAAGCAAATGATATAAAAGAAATTGAAACTGCAGACTATAGACTTCTAGCTAAGGAAATTAGGAAGTTTCTTTTGCTAAATGTAAGTAAAACTGGGGGACACTTAGCATCTAACTTAGGTGTAGTTGAACTTACTATGGCACTTCATTTATCATTAAATTTTCCTGAAGATAAATTGATTTGGGATGTAGGTCACCAAGCATATACCCATAAAATCTTAACAGGAAGACAAAGTGGATTTAACTCACTGCGTCAGTACAAAGGTTTATGTGGTTTTCCAAGAACAAGTGAAAGCGAGGCAGATTCTTTTAATACTGGCCATAGTTCAACTTCTATTTCCTTAGCATTAGGAATGGCTAAAGCTAGGGATATAAAAGGTGATAAGAATAAAGTCACTGCAGTAATTGGAGACGGTTCGCTGACTGGAGGTCTTGCCCTTGAAGCATTAAACAATGCAGGAAGGGTTAAGTCTAATTTAGTTATTGTTTTAAATGATAATAACATGTCAATTTCAGAGAACGTGGGTGGTATGGCTAATTACCTTGGTAAATTACGTACTGATGTAAAGTATTACAATTTAAAGCAGAATGTTGAAAAGGTTTTAAATAGACTACCTGCTGGTGATAGTGCAATAGGCACAATAAAGAAATCAAAAGATTCCATCAAAAGACTCTTTATACCAGGGATGTTTTTTGAAGATATTGGTTTGACTTATATTGGACCAATTGATGGACATGATATTTATGAGATGCTAAAAGCACTAAAGAGTGCATACAAAGCCAAGGGAGCTGTTATAGTTCATGTGAAAACAAAAAAAGGCAAAGGTTACAAACTTGCTGAAAAGTATCCTGAAAAATTTCATGGTGTAAGTCCTTTTTATTTAAAAACTGGTGAAAGTAGAAGTAAGAAAAGTGCCAGTTCTTATACAGATGTATTTTCAAAGACCTTAACCAAGCTAGGAGAAGAAAATAATAAGATAGTAGCCATATCAGCAGCAATGCCTAATGGTACAGGGTCAGAAAGTTTTCAGAAAGAATTTCCGGAGCGTTTTATTGATGTAGGGATTGCAGAAGAACATGGAGTTACATTTGCAGCAGGACTAGCTAAAAGTGGTATGAGGCCTGTGGTAGCAATCTACTCTACATTTTTACAAAGGGCATATGATCAAATATTACATGATGTTTGCATTGATAACTTACCTGTAATATTTGCTATTGATAGGGCTGGTATTGTAGGAAAAGATGGAGAGACTCATCAAGGTTTATTTGACTTATCCTTTTTATCACATATGCCAAATATGGCAGTTATGGCACCAAAGAACAAGTTTGAATTAGAGGACATGCTATACTTTGCTAGCAAGCATACGGGGCCAACAGCCATAAGGTACCCAAGGGGCAATGCCTATGAAGGCTTAAAAGAGTTTAATCAAGTAATTGAATATGGTAAGTCCGAAATTCTTTATGAAGAACAGGATTCAACAATTTTAATATTAGCTGTAGGAAGTATGGTTGAGGGTGCAGTAGAAGTCCACAGTATGTTAAAAAACAGTGGAATAAAATCATCAGTTGTTAATGTTCGCTTCGTGTCTCCTTTAGACAATGAATTGCTTCATTCATATGCAAAAAGGTGTAATACATGGGTTACATTAGAAGAAAACGTTAAAGCGGGAGGATTTGGAGAAAAGGTTTCAGCATTCTTAACTGAGTATAACTATAAAAACATACAACAAATCAACATATCCATACCGGACTGCTTTGTAGAACAAGGAAGTCCAGATGAATTAAAACAACAGTTTGGATTAGATAGCAAATCAATTTTTAAAAAAATTATAAATAATTTTTTGCAGATTAATTGCATGAAAAGATAGGGTTTAGTGTTTAAGTATGAAAGAAAGATTAGATATAATATTAGTTAATAGAAACTTAGTCAGCTCACGCCAGAAAGCAAAGGCTATTATTATGGCGGGAAATGTTTTTGTAAATGGTCAAAAAGAAACGAAGGCAGGTACTTCATTTGCTGATACAGTTGAAATTGAAATCAAAGGAAAACCTTTGAAGTATGTTAGCAGAGGTGGTTTTAAACTAGAGAAAGCTATAGAAGAATTTGATATAGACATACAAGATAAAGTATGCATGGATGTTGGTTCTTCAACAGGTGGATTCACAGATTGCATGTTACAAAATGGTGCCAAAAAGGTTTATGCTATTGATGTAGGTACAAATCAATTAGCATGGAAGTTAAGGCAAGATAAAAGAGTAATTACAATGGAGAAAACAAACATTCGTTATGTTGAAAAAGAAGACATAGCTGAATTAATTGAATTTTCTTCCATTGATGTTGCGTTTATATCCTTAGAAATTGTTCTTTCTCCAGTAAGAAATTTGTTAAAAGAAGGCGCTGAAGTAGTTTGTCTAATTAAACCACAATTTGAGGCAGGAAAAGAACAAGTAGGAAAAAAAGGTGTTGTAAGAGATTCAAAGGTTCATGAGCAAGTAATAAAAAAGGTTATAGATCATGCTGATAGTATCGGTTTTAATATACTAAATATTGATTATTCACCTATTACAGGACCAGAAGGAAACATTGAATATTTATTACATTTAAAAAAAACTGACCAAACATATAAAGAAAAAATCACAGCTGGTATTTACGAACGTATTAATGGTGTTGTGAGTGAGTCACATGCTACATTAAGCTTGTAAACATACTATACATATGCTAATATAAAAACATGAAATATGAATGTTTTATGTATTAAATATAGGCTTTTCATGTTAAAAAAACTAGAACTTACAGTATGACTAGGAGCTATAGATGAATAAAATATGCTTAATTACAAACAAGAATAAAGATCATAACTTAGAAATTACAAATAAAGTAATAAACTATATAAAAAAACACAAGAGGAAATGTATTTTGCTTAAATGCTTCAATGGTGAGTGCGATGGCCTATATACAGATGTAAATACTATTCCACCAGACACAGACTGTATTATTGTACTTGGTGGTGATGGTACTATTTTGCAAGCAGCTCATGATATAGCAAGTAGGGACATTCCTATTTTTGGTATTAATTTGGGAACCTTAGGTTTTCTGGCAGAAATAGAAATACAAAACATATATAAAGCTTTAGATTGTCTCTTCAACGGTCAGTATACTTTAGAAAGTAGAATGATGCTTCAAGGCTGTATAATTAGAGACGGTAAGAAGATATATGATGGTGCTGTATTAAATGAAATAGTTGTTGCAAGAAGTGGTTTTTCAAGAGTTATTAGCCTTAGTGTAAGAGTTAATAATGAACTAGTCTATAAATATAGAGGTGATGGGGTTTTACTTTCTACGCCTACAGGTTCGACCGGATATAATCTATCGGCAGGAGGCCCTGTTCTTAGGCCGAATAATAAAATGATTGTTCTTACACCTATATGTCCACATTCTTTAAATACTCGTAGTATTGTTCTTAGTGGTGATGATAAAGTTACGGTAAAAGTGGAAAAGAGTAAAAAAACACAGGATAATGAAGCGATTACAACTTTTGATGGAAAAGAATCAATTATGTTACATGCAGATGATATAATTGATATAAAAAAATCAAGTTTAGAAACAAAACTAATAAGGTTTTATGAAAACAATTTTTTTGAAACACTCAGAACAAAGATTGGATATTGTGAGGATGAAATATGAAAATATCAAGACAAAGTAAAATTATAGAGTTAATACACAGATATAATGTTGAGACTCAAGAAGAGTTATCTGCTTTGTTAAAAGAAGCGGGATACAAAGTTACTCAGGCAACAATATCTAGGGATATTCGTGACCTTAGACTTACAAAGGTTACTGAGAATGGAATATCTAAATATAAGGTATTAAATCAAGCTGATAATGACTTAAGTCAAAAATATATAGAGACATTAAGAAATGGATTTATTTTCATGGATATAGCTCAAAACATTATAGTTATTAAAACAGTTTCAGGAATGGCTATGGCTGTAGCTGCGTCTATTGACTCTATGGATATTCCTGGTATTGTAGGCTGTATTGCAGGTGATGATACGATTATGTGTGTAGTAAGAAGTGAAGAAGAAACACCATCAGTTATGGATAATTTAAACAAACTAATAAATTCAAATATTGATAATTAAGGGAGTGTTAAAAATGGCTGGACATTCAAAATTCGCCAACATCAAACATAAGAAAGCAAGGAATGATGCTGCAAAAGGAAAAATATTTACCAAGATTGGTAGAGAACTTACTGTTGCTGTAAAAGAAGGTGGATCGGATCCAGAAAACAACAGTAGACTAAAGGATGCTATTGCAAAAGCAAAGTCTAATAATATGCCTAATGATACAATAGAAAGAAATATCAAGAAGGCAGCAGGTGAAGATAGTGCAGTTAATTATGAGAATATGACATATGAAGGATATGGTCCAAATGGTACAGCTATTATAGTGGATACTTTAACAGATAATAAAAACAGAACTGCCTCAAATGTTAGAAATGCATTTACAAAAGGTGAAGGTAATGTTGGGACAACTGGATGTGTATCTTTTATGTTTGATAAGGTTGGACAAATATTAATAGACAAAAAGGAATGGAAAGGTTCATCAGATGATTTGATGATGGAATCCTTAGAATTAGGGGCTGAAGATTTTCTAGAAGAAGAGGATAGCTTTGAGATAATTACGGATCCTAAGGACTTAGCTGATGTGCGTGAGGGCCTAGAAAAGATGGGCGTTCCAATGGTACAATCAGAAGTAACTAAGATTCCTCAAACTTTTGTAGAATTACATAAGGAAGACGACATTAAGAATATGAATAGAATTCTTGATTTACTAGAAGAAGACGATGACGTTCAAGAAGTTTATCATAATTGGGATATGTAACAAGAAGAACAAAAACAAAAAAAGATAGCCTGTAAAAATGTTGATACAAAACACAGGCTATTTTTTTAATGGAAAAAACATCAGCCAGCAAATATAAAGTAAGCAATAACAATTATACCTAAAACTATTCTGTACCAGCCAAAAGCTTTGAAATCATTTTTCTTGATATAGCTTAATAAGAAACGAATAGCAACAATTGAAACAGCAAAAGCTACAACCATGCCAACAAATAGGGCTATGAATTCTTCTGGGGTAAATGAAAAACCAAACTTAAATAATTTTAAGGCGCTTGCTCCAAACATTACAGGTATTGATAAGAAAAATGAAAACTCAGTAGCTATGAATCTTGAGCCACCAAGGATTATAGCACCAAGTATTGTAGCGCCTGAGCGAGAAGTTCCAGGGATTAAAGATAGGACTTGAAACATACCAATTAGTAAAGCAGTAGAATAACTTAGTTCTTTAAAAGTTGATATCTTAGGCTCTTTGTCTTTGTTTTTATTTTCCACAATTATAAAGAGAATACCATATACAATTAGTGTTATAGCCACAGTTATATAATTATAAAGGTGTTCATTTAACCAATCATCAAAAAGCAGACCAAGAATTGCGGCTGGAATAACACCAACTACAACTTTAAACCATATATTCATGGTTTCCCATTTTTCTTTCTTGGATTTTTTGCCTGAAAAAGGGTTTAATTTTTGAAAATATAAGACAACTACAGCCATAATAGCTCCTAGTTGAATAACAACAAAAAACATTTCTTTAAAGTCTTTAGAAAACCCCATTTGTATAAACTCATCAACAAGAATCATATGTCCAGTACTACTAATGGGTAACCATTCAGTAATTCCTTCAACTATACCTAGTATGATTATTTTAATTATTTCAATAAAAAAATCCATTATATATTGTCCTCCAACTATATTATATGTATTGAATACAAAACTACTAATATTATATATCAAAACATTATTTTTAACTAGTAAATTTTAAAAATTATTCGAAGCTTAGAGTAAATTATGTTAAAATGTAATATATAAAATTATCCTGATATTATAGCATAGGAGGTAAAGAATTGCTAATAAACATACATGTAAAGGATTTTGCAATAATTGATGATGTAGAAGTTGATTTTAAAGACAAGCTGAATATTTTATCTGGAGAGACAGGTGCGGGCAAGTCAATAATTATTGACTCAATTAATGTAGCGATAGGAGCAAGAGTTGCTACTAATATGATTAGAAAAGATGCAGATTATGCACTGGTTGAAGTTGTGTTTCATACGGAAGATAAGTACATAATAGATAAGATTAAAAGTTATGATATACCTATAGATAATGGTGAAATAATTATAAGTAGAAAGATTCTTAAAAATAGGAGTATTAGTAGAATAAACGGAGAAACTGTTACTCTTAGGATTGTAAAGGATATTACTTCACTTTTAATTGATATTCATGGTCAACATGAGCATCAAGCTCTATTATATAAGGACAAGCAGTTAGATATTGTGGATCAATATGCCAAAGAAGAAATAGGGAATATAAAAAAACAATTAAGAGAAGAGTATAAAAAATATACTGAAAAAAAAGATAAATTAAAAGACTTAACTATCGACGAAGATAAGAGATTGAGAGAGATTTCCTTTTTAGAATATGAAATAAATGAAATCCAAAGTGCGAATTTGAAAAAAGGTGAAGATGAAACATTAACTGCAGAATATAAAAGAATGGCCAATGCAAAAAATATTGTAGAAAGCTTGGCTTTGGTATATGACCTAACAAGTGATGGAAGCAGCTCGTCGGCTATAGAAAAAATTGGACGATCAAATAAATATTTATTAAAAGCAGAAGAGTATGATCCTGAGATTAAAGAATTATCAACTCAGCTACAAGATGTTGAATCCTTGCTCAATGATTTCAACAGAGAATTATCAAGTTATTTATCTGATTTAAATAATGAAGATAGTGAACTAGAAGAAGTGGAAAAACGCTTAGATATAATTAATCATTTAAAAGCGAAGTATGGCAATACTATGGAGGAAGTATTTCTTTATCTTGAAAAACAAGAGAAAAAACTAGAAGAGTACAAAAATTATGATAAAATTCTAGAAGATTTAAAGAAGGATATTAAGGAAACTGAAAAAAAGGTATTATCATTTTCGGAAAGCCTTTCTTCTATAAGACAAAAAAAAGCAAAAGAGCTTTCAAAAAAACTAATTAAATCGCTTGAGGATTTAAATTTTAATCATGTTAAGTTTGATATTAAATTTACTCGTCTATTAGAGTATCATGTTAATGGCTTTGATGATGTAGAGTTTCTAATCTCCACCAACCCAGGAGAAGAACTAAAGTCACTTGCAAATGTAGCCTCAGGTGGTGAGTTGTCTCGTGTTATGCTAGGCATAAAAACTGTTTTATCTGACAAAGATAAAATATATACACTGATTTTTGATGAAATTGATGCGGGCATAAGTGGAAGAACAGCACAAAAGGTTTCGGAAAAATTATCAACAATTGCAAACAAACATCAGGTTTTATGTATTACGCATTTGCCACAGATTGCGGCAATGGCAGACACTCATTATATAATTGAAAAAGTTTCAGATACAAAAACAACAAATACTAATATTAGAGAATTATCAGAGGAAGAATCAGTTGAAGAGATAGCAAGAATTTTAGGTGGTGCACAAATAACAGATACTGTTCTTGAAAGTTCTAGAGAAATGAAGTACTTGGCAAACAAAACTAAAAACTACTAGTTTTAAATTTGAAAAAATACGTATACTAAGGAAAGAGATTTCAAGAAGGGAATGGTATACGTATGCAAAAAATTTCAAATAAGAAAAAATCATTATCTTTTAAAATATTACTTTTATTCGTGATAATTGGAGTAATAGGTTTTTTTATATTTGTTTATATTCAGTTAGATAAAAAAATACCTAACAATATAAGATTAATTTTAAATGAAGATGAAGAATTTAATTTCGACCTACCTTTTGAGGGAAAGTTTAATGCATCAAAAGATGTTCTTAATATAAATAATGACAATGTTCCTGCATGTGAAATAAAGTTAGACTTACGAGAACCATTTACACTTAAAGCTACAGAGTTTGGAAATTACAAAATTAACTTAAAACTCTTTGGCTTTTTAGATTTTAAAGAAATAGATGTTGATGTTGTAGAAAGTACTGAATTAATTCCAGCAGGCAATACTATAGGAATTTATATGAAAACTGATGGGGTAATGGTATTAGGCACAGGAGTTATTAAGGCAGAAGATGGACTAAGTTATGAACCGGCTTTAAATAAGCTAAAAACAGGAGATTATATAACGGCTATTAATAATAAAAAAATAAATAATAAAGAAGAAATAATTGACGAAATAGCCAAATCAGACGGAAAAGCACTTGATTTTATAGTGAGGAGGAACGGTGAACAAATAAATTATAGGATTTCTCCAGTAAAATCAGTATCAGGAGAATATAAAATTGGGACGTGGATTAGAGATGACACACAGGGAATAGGAACTTTAACTTTTATAACAGCAAATGGTGAATTTGCTGCTCTTGGACATGGGATTGCAGATATTGATACTAGCCAAATCGTTGAAGTAGAACAAGGAAGCATATATAATGCAGAAGTCATGACAATTGTTAAGGGAAAAGAAGGTGAACCTGGTGAATTAATTGGAGTCATTAATCAAACAGCTGAAAATAGAATTGGAAAAATAAACAAAAACACAGAACAAGGAGTTTACGGGGAAATAAGTGATAACTACAAAAATGATAGTCAAGCTTTGCCAATAGGTTTAAAACAAGATATATATATAGGGCCAGCATCGATTATATGTTGCGTAGACAATGAGTTATGCGAGTATGAGATTATGATAGAGGAGGTCACTCTAGGTGGTTCTAAAAGAAACAAGGGAATTATATTAAAAATCACAGATAGTAAGTTACTTGAAAGTACAGGAGGAATAGTACAAGGAATGAGTGGTAGTCCAATAATTCAAGATGGAAAAATCATAGGTGCAGTAACTCATGTTTTTATACAGGATTCAACTAAAGGCTACGGCACATTTATAGAAAATATGATTTATAATATAGAATAAAAGATCATAAGAAGCATTATATCATGCAAATTATAGATAATAAATTCAATGATAATAAAATGTTGTCGTATAATGCGATAAGTTATTATTGCTTTTGAGACAAAAAATGTATATAATTCAAATATGGCAATTTTTTCAAAGGAAATTCTGTACAAAACAAATTATTAATGTAAATTTAGACTATAAATTACAGACACATAGTATTGCTGTCATTTATTATAATTTTTTTGAATATAATAAAGTATAATAAGGTTTTACGATTTATACTAAAGTATTTTATTATAAACAGAATTTTAAAGTAGCAGTAATAGATATATATTCTCACGAAAATATATAGATTTCTTTTAATAATTATTTGCCATAAACAAAAAATGGAGGTAGAAATATGGGTAGTACGAAGGTAGTAATTGCAGACGACAACGAAAGAATAATTGACCTGCTCGAAGATATATTGAGCGAAGACAAAGATGTGGAAATTGTCGGGATTGCCGACAACGGTATTGATGCTGTGGAGATAATAAGAGATAGAAAACCTGATGTGGTTTTGCTAGACTTGATAATGCCTAAATTAGACGGCTTAGGTGTTATGGAAAAAATCAACAGAGATAATACCATGAACAACACACCGTCATTTATTATAGTCACGGCTATAGGACAAGAAGGGATTACAGAACAGGCTTTTGAACTTGGAGCAAGCTATTATATTATGAAGCCCTTTGATAACAGAGCTATTTTATCCAGGGTAAAGCATGCTAACAAAGAGATTAGTTGCAAATTAATTGATAGCAGTTATCGTGTAACTGCTTACGAAAACAAAGAAGACTACATAAACAGAAATTTAGAGACTGATGTAACTAATATAATACATGAAATTGGGGTGCCAGCACATATTAAAGGATATCAATATTTGAGAGATGCAATAATGATGTCTGTAACAGATAGTGAGATGCTAAATTCAATAACAAAGATTCTTTACCCTTCGATTGCAAAAAAACACAAGACAACTGCAAGTAGGGTTGAAAGAGCAATAAGACATGCGATTGAAGTCGCTTGGAGTAGAGGAAAGATGGATACAATTGACGAACTTTTTGGATATACTGTTAATAATGGAAAAGGAAAACCAACTAATTCGGAGTTTGTTGCGCTTATAGCTGATAAAATAAGATTAGAATATAAACAAAAGGTGCAAAGTAATTAGAGCTGTATTTACAATTTCAAATCACAAGTATAATTAAGATAGCTGCCACAATTTTGATAAATTAGAATTATGGCAGTTATCTTAATTACATAAACAAATATATTGAGCAATTTCAACAAATTACAATAAGCTTACAAAAAATTATAGTATAAATCATAAGAAGTGATAATTAGTACTTGATATTTTATTTGAATAACGTTAAAATTAAAGAAGGCTTGAGAAAAAATTATCAAGCAAAACTTATGCAAAGATTAGTAATATAATATTATCTAATTATAGGAGGAATAAAATGGCAGTAAAAGTAGCGATTAATGGTTTTGGACGTATAGGACGTCTAGCATTCAGACAAATGTTTGGTGCAGAAGGTTATGAAATTGTAGCAATCAATGATTTGACAGACCCAAAGATGCTTGCGCATTTGTTAAAGTATGATTCAACACAAGGCAGATATGAATTATTTGACAAGGTAGAAGCTAAAGAAGCATCTATCGTAGTTGATGGTAAAGAAATCACTATCTATTCAGAAGCAGATGCTAAAAACTTACCATGGGCAGAACTTGATGTTGATGTTGTTTTAGAGTGTACAGGTTTTTACACATCTAAGGACAAATCACAAGCTCATTTAGATGCAGGTGCAAAGAAAGTTATTATTTCAGCTCCAGCAGGAAATATTCCTACAGTAGTATTTGGTGTTAATGAAGACATATTAACAGCTGAAGATACTATAATATCAGCAGCTTCTTGTACAACTAACTGCTTAGCACCAATGGCGGATGCACTTAACAAACTTGCAGATATTGATCAAGGATATATGATGACAATTCATGCTTACACTGGAGATCAAATGACTCTAGACGGACCACATAGAGGTGGAGATTTAAGAAGAGCACGTGCAGCTGCTGTTAACATTATCCCTAACTCAACAGGTGCAGCTAAAGCTATTGGTTTAGTAATTCCAGAATTAGATGGAAGACTTGCTGGTGCAGCTCAAAGAGTTCCAGTTGCAACTGGTTCATCTACTATATTAACAGCTGTTTGTAACAAAAAAGTTACAGCAGACGAAGTTAATGCAGCTATGAAGGCAGCTTCTGATGATTCATACGGATATACAGAAGACGAAATCGTTTCTGCAGATATCATTGGTTCAAATTTCGGTTCTATATTTGATGCAACTCAAACTGCAGTTATGGACTTAGAAGATGGTAAAACATTAGTTAAGGTTGTTTCATGGTATGACAATGAAAACTCATACACAAGCCAAATGGTTAAAACTATCAAATATGTTGCAGAATTAGCGTAATATTAATATAGTCTATTTAAGATAAGAGATATAGATCCAAGTATGGGTCCGGTTTTCGTTAACATATGGAGGAACCTTTACCGAGCCCTCCTAAGTTGACAAAATTGGGCCCTTATGTTTTTATTAAAATTTATGATTCTTAATGAAAGGACAATGTATATGCTAAGTAAAAAAACAGTTGATGATATTAAAGTAAAAGGGAAAAAAGTTTTAGTTCGTTGTGATTTTAATGTACCACTTCAAGATGGAAAAATCACAGATGAAAACCGTATAGTTCAAGCGCTTCCAACTATTAAGAAGTTAATTAGTGATGGTGGAAAACTAATATTATGTTCACATCTTGGAAAACCAAACGGAAGTCCAGTTGCAGAAATGTCTCTTAAGCCAGTTGCTATAAGACTTGCTGAACTATTAGGACAGCAAGTAGTTTTTGCAGCAGACGACAATGTTGTTGGAGAAAATGCAAAAGAGGCAGTGGCTAATATGAAAGACGGAGATGTTGTCTTACTAGAAAACACAAGATATCGCTCCGAAGAAACAAAGAATGAAGAAGCCTTTAGTAAGGATTTGGCTTCTCTTTGTGATGTGTTTGTAAATGATGCATTTGGAACTGCTCATAGAGCGCATTGTTCAAATGTTGGTGTTACAAACTTTGTCGACACAAATGTTGTAGGTTATTTAATGAAAAAAGAAATTGATTTCTTAGGTAATGCAGTAAATAATCCAGAGAGACCTTTTGTAGCTATTTTAGGTGGTTCGAAAGTATCAAGCAAGATTTCAGTTATTAATAATTTACTTGATAAAGTAGATGTTTTAATTATTGGTGGCGGGATGGCTTATACATTTATGAAGTCACGTGGTGAAGAGATAGGTAATTCATTATTAGAAGAAGATTATATAGAATATGCAAAAGAAATGTTAGACAAAGCAGAAGAAAAAGGAGTTAAGCTATTAATTCCTGTTGATACTGTGGCTGCAAAAAGTTTTTCAAATGATGCAGAATACAAAACTGTGGGCATTGGTGGAATAGAATCAGGATGGCTGGGGCTTGATATCGGAGAAGAAACTATCAAGTTATATTCTGAAGCATTAAAAGATGCTAAAACAGTAGTATGGAATGGTCCAATGGGCGTATTTGAAATGGAGAACTTTGCAAAAGGAACCAAGGAAATTGCAAAAGTTTTAGCTGAACTTGATGCTACTACAATAATAGGTGGTGGAGACTCTGCAGCTGCTGTTAACATTTTGGGTTATGGTGATAAGATGACTCATATATCAACAGGTGGTGGAGCATCCTTAGAATTTTTAGAAGGAAAAGACTTACCGGGAGTAGTTGCAGCTGACAATAAAAAATAAAAAGGAGTATATAATGAGAAGAAAAATAGTTGCTGGAAATTGGAAGATGAACAAGACACCAAGTGAAGCAGTTGGCTTAATTAATGAATTAATTCCATTAGTGAAATCAGAAGATGTGGATGTTGTTTTTTGCGTACCATACGTTGTTTTACCAACAGCCTTAGAATTAGTTAAAGATACTAATATAGAAATTGGTGCACAAAACATGTATTACGAAGAAAATGGTGCATACACAGGAGAAATTTCACCAAGTATGTTAACTGATTTAGGTGTAAAATATGTTATATTAGGACATTCTGAAAGAAGAGAGTATTTTAATGAAACAAATGAAGATATAAACAAAAAAGTATTAAAGGCATTTGAACATGGATTAACACCAATTGTTTGCTGTGGTGAAACATTAGCACAAAGAGAACAAGGTGTTACAATTGACTTTGTGCGTACTCAAATCAAGGTTGCATTCCAAGATGTTACATCAGATCAAGCTAAAGAAGCTGTTATTGCTTATGAACCTATTTGGGCAATTGGAACAGGAAAGGTTGCTACTACAGACCAAGCTGAGGAGGTATGTAAGGCAATTCGTGAATGTGTAGCTGAAGTTTATGATAATGAAACAGCTAATGCAATCAGGATTCAATACGGCGGAAGTGTAAATGGTTCTAACGCAGCCGAATTATTTGCACAAGAAGATATTGATGGAGGCTTAGTTGGTGGAGCAAGCCTTAAAGCTGATTTTGGCAGTATAGTTAATTATTAATATCAGAAAATTTCACCTTAGCTATGGCTTATAACCTAGCTGAGGTTTTGCCAATATTTTGGCACAAGCAGTCACTAAGGAAAGGAAAAAGAAAATGGACAAAAAGACAACAGTTTTGATGATATTAGACGGATTTGGTCTAAATGATAAAGAAGAGAATAATGCTGTAAAAGAAGCAAACACACCTAACATAGACAAATTAATGAAAGAATATCCTTTTGTTAAAGGTAATGCTAGTGGATTATCAGTAGGCTTACCCGATGGTCAAATGGGCAACTCAGAAGTAGGGCATCTAAATATAGGTGCTGGCAGAATTGTATACCAAGAGTTAACAAGAATAACAAAAGAAATTAAAGATGGGGATTTTTTCAAAAACAAGGCTTTGTTAGCTGCAATGGAAAATAGTAAAATTAATAATAGCAAATTGCATATATATGGTTTGTTATCTGATGGTGGTGTTCACAGTCATAATACACATTTATATGCCTTGTTAGAAATGGCTAAGCAAAATGGAGTAGAAGAAGTATATATACATGCATTTTTAGATGGAAGAGATACTGCCCCTAATTCTGGAATTGATTTTATGAAAGAATTAGAATATAAGATGAAAGAAATAGGAGTAGGAAAAGTAGCTTCTGTTATGGGACGTTATTATGTAATGGATCGTGACAATAGATGGGAAAGAGTAGAAAAAGCATATAGAGCTATGGTTTACGGTGAAGGCGAAACTGCAACTGACGGAGTATCTGCCATCAGTAATTCCTATGACAAAGAAGTGTATGATGAATTTGTATTACCTACAGTGATTATGGAAAATAATAAGCCGCTTGCAACAATAAGTGACAATGATTCTGTTGTATTCTATAATTTCAGACCAGATAGAGCAAGACAAATTACTAGAGCATTTTGTGATGATGATTTTAATAGATTTGAAAGACAAACTAGTAAAGATGATAAATCAACAAGAATGCCACTAAGATATGTATGTTTTTCAGATTATGATCCAACAATTGAAAACAAGTTAGTTGCATTTGACAAAGTAGAAATTACTGATACATTTGGTGAGTTGTTAGCCAAAAACAATAAAACACAATTAAGACTAGCAGAGACAGAAAAGTATGCACATGTTACTTTTTTCTTTAATGGAGGCATAGAAGAACCGAACAAACTAGAAGAAAGAATTCTAATTAACTCCCCCTCAGTAGCAACTTATGATTTGAAGCCTGAGATGAGTGCATATGAAGTTTCGGATGAATTAGTATTAGCTATTAAGTCAGGCAAGTATGATATGATTATAATTAATTTTGCAAACCCAGATATGGTTGGACATACTGGTATAAAAGAGGCAGCCATAAAAGCAGTAGAAGCTGTAGATCTTTCTGTAGGTAAAGCATACGAAGCTTTATTATCAGTAGATGGACAGATGTTTGTGTGTGCAGACCACGGTAATGCAGAACAATTAGTTGACTATGAAACGGGAGAACCATTTACAGCCCATACAATTAACCCAGTGCCATTTATCTTAGTAAATTATGATAAAAACTACACACTTAGAGAAGGCGGTTGTTTAGCAGATATCGCACCTACTTTAATCGAGATGATGGATATGGAACAACCAGAAAAAATGACAGGTAAATCTTTACTTAAAAAAATAAACTAGTTGAAATTAATGAAATAGTATGTTAAGATTACCACCATGTGATTACCAATATTTTTAGGAGGTGCTAACTAAAATATGTTAAAGACAATAGTGACTATATTATACGTAATAATATGTATTGTTTTAATAGTGTTAGTATTAATGCAAGAAGGTAAGGCTGGACTATCAAGTACAATTAGTGGATCATCGAATTCTTATTGGGGAAAAAATAAAGATAATTCAATAGAAGGCTCTATACCAAAGATAACTGGAGCTCTAGCAGCAATATTCATCGTTCTTTCAGTAGTACTTAACGTCCTATAAATTAGGTCGGCATTATAAAACACAAATAGAGAGGCTCTATGTCAAGTAATGGAGTGCGATTCCATCGAATCGTGCTCCATTATTTGATGTAGGGTCATATTTAATGTTACATATATTTTGGAGTGTTTTTAGACACACATAATAAACCTGCCATTAGAATATTTGTACTTAAAAGCATTTAATATTTTCTTGTACCAGCGCCTAAACGTAGCAGCAACATCTTCATAATTTTTTATACCAAAACTTTCTGCGTTTTTAATTATACTTAATATAAAAACTTTACAGTAGAAGAGTTTACTAAATAAATAGAGAGTGGAACGAGTAGAAACTAGCTGATTTATAGAAAGTGCTATAAACAGGAAAATATTTACAAGACAATAAAGAAAGGCTATTAGAGATCTTTAGAGTAGGGCAAGATTATTCTTGCGAAATATTGAAGTAATTATAATGGATATTTTTAGATAGTTGAATTGACAATAATACAAATACATGCTAATCTTTTACATATATAGGGACTCATAAAAGGCGTTGAATTGATTGTCAAAGACTTAACAAACATAGGAAGTGTATAATTCAATTATTTTAGATCTTATGTAAGAAAACACTATTGTTATATTTTTTTACATCTGTGCTTGCGACATAATCGAATTATAGGCCAAAATAAAAGGAGAAAAATATGAAAATGAGTAAGAAAAAATTGTTCTAGTAACAGCCATATCTGTATGCATGCTTTTTTTTTCTGATGTAGATGCTAAAGATATTTCAGAAACTTATGATTCAGCCTATCAATATGCAACAGAGATATTAACAGAATATTATGAAGCAATTGATCAATACAAAGAAGAAGATTTTTCAGATAATATATCATCCGCGGGTTTGTTGCAATATATGAATAAAAAAATAGAAGCAAAAAGATACAAGTTGGATGTCTATGGCAAAGATGATATGCAAAACTATAGATTAAGTTTTAATTTATTAAATATTGAAAATATCGGCGATCATATAAAACTTACAGGTTATATAGCGGTATCTGGTTCAAGCACTACACTTGAAGCTATTGTTACAGGTAGAACTTCTGGAAGTTCGTATAATAAAAATCAAAGACAATCAACGATATATGCAGGTCAAAATAGGCGTATAATAAAAATGTCGGGTTATTACAAATAGTGGAAGGAAGATTAATTATGTTATATGATTGTA
The DNA here is from genome assembly GCA_964544535.1 of uncultured Lachnospiraceae bacterium. Classification (GTDB taxonomy): domain Bacteria; phylum Bacillota; class Clostridia; order Lachnospirales; family Lachnospiraceae; genus JAAYRG01. The sequence continues at coordinate 85,731 of CAZJCV010000005.1, forward strand.
AGATAATCGGAATTGTATCGATTTTAGTTATGTTATCATTGACAGCTTGTTCAAGAAATATAGAAGAATCAAACAATCAGCTGGGTAATGATACAAAAGAATCAAGTAATCATTTGAATAATGATACAAAAGAATTATCATCTTTACTTGATTCTGATGTGAGTTCAAAGCAAGTTTATAAAGAATATTTTGCAAGCAATGATGATGGAAGTTTAAACTTTTTTGATGATTATGATACAGCAATTTTACTGTGTAATGATGCATTTGATACATTTATTAATGCTGTTAAACATGATGATAATGCAGACTTTAGTACACTTATTGAAAGCCCCATATTGAGGGAATATATGCAATACAGGATAGATAATCATATATATGGTTATGATAATAGTAATCATAGGTTCTTCATAATGGAAGTGGATTTTAATGATAATTATGTATTTATAAAAGGTGTTTTATCAACATATTCGGGTGATTCTTCGAGTTCTGCGGAAGGTATAACATATTTTCTGATAAAAAACATAAATGGAAAACTTGTAATTGTTGACTGGTATTGGGATGTAAAAGTTTCACCAGATATAACTCTAAGAGAAGAATTTTCTGTTGAAAACAATTTAGATTACTGGGAAGAGCCAGAAAAGTATACAGAGTTGCTTGAAAAAATTAGAGAGTAATATATTAGCGGCTATATGAGAGATTTAAAGATATTCTAAAATAAAAACATTTTTATTGAAAAAACATTGAGCTTTTTGTAAAGATTTAGAGTGGGATTCTTAGAGCCCCACTCTATTACTATTTTTATTATAAAGGGTTCTATTATATTTGCTGATGATAGGAAGATCAAAATATGTTATAATATAGAATATGGCTTAATTTATATTTATATTCCAGGGCATAATAATCCATGTGACATAATTATAGAAAAAATGTTTGCGTATAGATTCCAAATTGGAGGTACTATGGATAATATAATATTTGAAGAAAGAAAAAAGATGTTGTTAGATCTAATGGCTAGTGAGAGTTATATTCCAATGAAACGAAAAGAAATCAGTAGCTTATTGCAGATTCCACGTAAAGAAAAGGCTGAACTTATTGAAGTGTTAAACCATCTTCTTGATGAGGGTAAAATAACATTAAATAATAATGGAAAATACAATATTTCTAATGAAAACATTAAGCAGGGAACTTTTTCCTCAACTCAAAGAGCTTTTGGTTTTGTAATCATAGAGGGCGAAGAAGAGGATATATTTATTCCTGAAAGTAAGGTCAATAGTGCACTTAATAATGACAAAGTATTAGTCAGTATAAGTGATGAGATAACAGGTAAAAGAAAAGAAGGAGAAATAATCCGTATAATTGAAAGAGCCACAAAAACAATAGTGGGCACCTTTCAAAAGTCTGAGAAGTTTGGTTTTGTAGTTACAGATAATAAAAAGTTCAACAAAGATATATATATTGCAAAAGACCATGATAAGGGGGCTGTTACAGGCCATAAGGTGGTAGTGGAAATCTTAAGTTATGGTGATGAGAATCATAATCCAGAAGGAAAGATAGTAGAAGTATTAGGTCATATAGATGATCCGGGTGTAGACATTATGTCTGTTATTAGAGACAATAATCTACCAGTAGATTTCTCCGAAGAAGCAAAGAAGCAATTAGAATATATCCCTAGTGAGGTAAGCGAAGAAGAAAAAGAAGCAAGAGAAGATTTACGTCATTTAACTACTGTTACTATTGACGGAGAAGATGCAAAGGACTTAGATGATGCTATTTCTATTTCAAAGGAAGGTAACATTTATCATTTAGGTATTCATATTGCTGATGTTAGTCACTATATTAGTGAGAACTCACCATTAGATAAAGAAGCACTCAAAAGAGGTAATAGTGTTTATCTTGTAGATAGGGTAATACCCATGATTCCACACAAACTTTCAAACGGAATTTGCTCATTAAATGAGGGGAGTGATAGACTAGCCTTAAGTTGCCTAATAGATATTAATGAGAAGGGTACTGTGATTAGCCACAAGATAGCTGAGACTGTTATATCTGTAGATAAGAGAATGTCATATACTAGTGTGAAAAAGATATTAGAAGATGAGGATCAGGAAGAAATTGAAAAATATAAGGATCTTGTAGCTGATTTTAAGTTAATGGATCAATTAGCTAAAACTCTTAGGGAGCTAAGACATAATCGTGGTTCACTTGACTTTGATTTTCCAGAAAGCAAAATCATTTTGAATGGCAGTGGCTTTCCCATTGACGTAAGGCTTGATGAACGTAATGTAGCTACTAAAATCATAGAAGAATTTATGCTATTAGCAAATGAAACAGTAGCCGAGGAATATCATTGGCAGGAACTTCCCTTTGTTTACCGCGCCCACGAGAATCCAGATGAAGAAAAGATAACACAATTAGGTATATTTATTAATAACTTTGGTTATTCAATTCGTTCTAGTGGAGATGGTATACATCCAAAAGAAATACAAAAGTTATTAAATAATATTGATGATAAACCTGAAGAAGCACTAATTAGTCGTCTAACCCTTCGTTCATTAAAGAGAGCAAAGTACACAACATTTTCTACTGGTCACTTTGGATTGGCAGCCAAGTATTATTGCCATTTTACAGCGCCAATTAGAAGGTATGCAGACTTACAAATCCACAGAATTATTAAAGAAAACCTACATGGAAACTTAGGTGAAAAAAGAATAAAACACTATAACAAGATACTAGATGAAGTTGCGAATCAATCTAGCTATACAGAACGTCGTGCTGACGATGTAGAACGTGATGTAGACAAAATGAAAAAGGCAGAATATATGAGCCAGTTTATAGGTGATGAGTTTGAAGGCGTTATATCAGGAATTACAAGCTGGGGAATGTATGTAGAGTTAGCAAATACAGTTGAAGGTATGGTGCGTATAGAAGACATAGAAGGAGATTATTACTTCTATGATGAAGAAAAATATATGTTAGTAGGTGAGCACACAGGCAAAACTTACAAGTTGGGAGAAAAAATTAAAATCGAAGTAATAGCAACAGATAAATTACTAAGAACAATTGATTTTTCTATAATTGAACAATTGTAGCTGGAGGAATTATATGTCAACAGACAACATTAAAATCATTTCAAAAAATAAAAAAGCAAGATATGATTATTTTATAGAGGAAACCTTTGAAGCAGGTATCGAACTTCGTGGGACAGAAGTTAAGTCACTTCGAATGGGCAAATGTAGCATTAAAGAGTCTTTTGTAAGAGTTATTAATAATGAGGTCTTTATTATGAATATGAACATAAGTCCTTATGAAAAAGGTAACATATTTAACAAAGATCCTATTCGAGTTAGAAAGTTGCTTTTACACCGTTCTGAAATTAACAAACTAATGGGTAAGGTGGCACAGCAAGGTTATACTATTGTCCCTTTATCTATTTATTTTAAAGGAAGTTTAGTAAAAGTTGAGATAGCCTTAGCAAAAGGGAAAAAACTTCATGACAAACGACAAGAAATTGCAAAAAAGGACGAAAGAAGAGCTACAGAAAGAGACTTTAAAGTTAAGAATTTATATTAAAGACTTACAATTATGGCAATTATCTGATAAAATAGACTTAGTGACTTTATATAAAGGGTGTATGGATAGGAGGATCTTATGTTTTTGATTGGAGAGACTACAGAAACTGTAGTTAATGGGAAAGTTTCGTTGCCAAGAGAATATCACTTAAAGAGATACACAATATATGGCAAATGGAAAGGCAAGAAAAAACTATATTTATCAGATTCTAAAAAGTCTTTGGATTTTGTAGCAGGTCGGGATACCATAAGTCATCAAGTAAAGATAGATTCAGAGGATAGAATAGAAGTACCAAAGGAATACGAAGGTGATAAGGTGGAAATAAAGGGTTGTATATCGACAGTTGAGTTAATATTTAAAAATAAGTAGGAGCGGAGGTAAATATGTTTGAAATAGGAGACTATATTATCTATGGTAATAATGGTGTCTGTAAGGTTGTTGAAGTTGGTCCCATACAATTAAGTGAAGAAAGCACTGATAAATTATATTACACATTAGAACCGGTATATGAAAGAGGAAGTAAAGTATATACCCCTGTTGGAAATAAAAAAGTACTAATGAGAGCAGTTATAAGTAAAGATGAAGCTTTAGAACTAATCGATAATATTCCCACAATTGATGTAGATAAGGACCTGCCAGATAAGCAAAGAGAAAAGGAAATAAAAGAATCTTTAAGATCTATAGATTGTGAAGAGTGGATAAAGGTGCTTAAAGTTTTACACCATAGAAAGAAAGAGCGTTATGCAAATGATAAAAAAATGACAAGCTCTGATGAAAAATTTATGCAGGAAGCAGAAGATTGTCTATATGGAGAATTGTCCATATCCTTAGATTTAGAAAAGGATGAGATTGAAGGCTTTGTATTAAACAAATTGGAAGAATCTAATTTAGCATAAGATGAAACATAAGACACACAAAAGCAGGAGGTGCATATGCACCTTCTTTTTTTGTAACTTTTTATGGCTTTAAGCATAAATTGTAATTAAGTATTCTGTTTTAGGGGATAAGTTAATGAATAGGCTTAGTAATGCAAAGATAGGCAGTATTGTAACCGTTAAGGATTTATCTTCAACAGGTATTTTAAGAGAGAGAATGCTTGCTTTAGGACTTACAAATGGAGCGAAAGTAGAAGTTGTCAGGAAGGGCCCATCAGGCGATCCTACAGTTTATAATATCCGTGGTGCTATGATTGCACTACGTAAAGAAGAAGCATCATTAATATTAATATAAACAAAGTAAAATAAAATTTCTGGATTTTATTATGAAAGGTGTTGTTATAAAGATGGGTTTAACATATCATTCATCCCAATTTGATTCTATGAAAGATATATATAAAATAGATAAGAAAGAAGAGCAATTTATAGTTGCTCTTGCTGGCAATCCAAACACGGGTAAAAGCACTGTTTTCAACTCTTTAACAGGACTTCGCCAGCATACTGGCAATTGGCCAGGGAAAACTGTAGTAAACGCAAGGGGTGAATATAATTATTTAGACAAAGAGTTTATAATTGTAGACTTGCCGGGAATATATTCTCTGTTTGTTTCTTCATCTGAAGAGGAAGTTGCTAGAGATTTCATTTGTTATGGTAATCCTGATGTAGTGGTAGTTGTGGCTGATGCAACTTGCTTAGAAAGAAACCTAAACTTGGTGTTTCAGATAATGGAATTAACAAACAAGGTGATTTTATGTATAAATCTAATAGATGAAGCTAAGAAAAAAAATATAATAATTGATCGAGCAGGAATTGAAAAACAACTTGGAATACCTGTTGTAATGTGTGCTGCAAGAAGTAACGTAGGAATGAATCAACTTAAAGAAGAGATTTATAATGTTATTATGGATAAAAGCAAACTAAAGCCTAAAGTAGTAATGTATCAGGAATATATTGAAGAAAAGGTAAATGAAGTACAGCCATATGTAGAAAATAATTTTGAGAATATTAATTCTAGGTGGTTGGCTTTAAGGATGATTGATACAGGTGAAAGAAAGTCTAAAGAGCTAAGAAACATTAGAGATGATATATCTAAACAAATATATAAAGAGGCGGAAGAAATATCAGGCAAATATATTAGTAGAGATAAAGAGAGAATTGATAGGGATCGTAAGATTGATGATGTTGTTACATCAAGAAAGTTTGGCATACCCCTTATGATCTTAAGCTTAGCTTTAATACTATGGATTACAATTGTAGGAGCAAATTATATATCTGAAATATTATCAAATTGTTTATTCAAAATAGAGGGAAGGTTTAGTAATTTATTTGAAATAGCTAATGTGCCAACTTGGATTTATGGCATACTTATTCTTGGACTATATAGAACTTTGGCTTGGGTCATATCTGTAATGCTCCCTCCTATGGCTATCTTCTTTCCTTTATTTACTTTATTAGAAGACTTGGGTTATTTGCCGAGAGTAGCCTTTAATTTAGATCATTATTTTAAGAAGGCTTGTGCTCATGGTAAGCAGTGTTTAACCATGTGTATGGGACTAGGCTGTAATGCAGCAGGAGTAATAGCCTGTAGAATTATTGAATCACCAAGAGAAAAACTTATTGCTATTTTAACAAATAACTTTATACCTTGTAATGGAAGATTTCCAATTTTAATTGCAATTTCTAGCATGTGTTTTATTACCATAGAAGGTACAGCTGGTGGAATATTAGCAGTTATATCAGTTACAGCTATAGTGATTATGGGGATACTAATAACCCTATTAGTATCTTATGGATTATCAAAAACTATTTTAAAAGGAGTACCTTCGTCGTTTACATTGGAGTTACCACCATATAGGAGGCCTCAGATAGGAAGAGTTTTATACACCTCCTTAATTGATAGAACTATATTTGTTCTTGGAAGAGCTATAGTAGTTGCAGCACCAGCTGGAATTATTACATGGATATTTGCAAATGTATATATTGGCCAATCAAGTGTTATTGCCCATGTAGCAGGGTTTTTAGAGCCCTTTGCAAGGGTAATTGGTTTAGATGGATTTATACTTATGGCCTTTATCTTAGGACTTCCAGCAAACGAAATTGTCCTGCCCATTCTACTAATGGCATATTTATCAACTGGTGAGATGATTGAAATACAAAACTTGAATTCTTTACGAGATATTTTGGTAGATAATGGTTGGACCTTGTTAACGGCGCTTAATACGATGTTGTTTAGTTTGCTTCACTGGCCTTGTGCAACCACATTGATGACTATAAAAAAGGAAACTGCTAGTGTAAAATGGACAGTACTTGCAGCAATCATTCCCACAGCCATAGCAATTATAATTTGTTTTATTACTAGCGCTGTATTTAGGCTATTTGGCTGGGTCTAGAGGGAAGCAAGATCCTTAAAAAAGCTTGGATAAGATATATTCACGCAATCTTCTCCTAATATATTAATTTTATCTTTTGTCATTAAATTTGCAATTGCAAAGGACATGGCTATTCTGTGATCACCCATACTATCTACAGTATCAGCATGTAGGGTTTTCCCGCCATCTATAAGCATCCCATCAAAGGTTGCAGTAATGTTTGCTCCTAACTTGGAAAGGTTATTTACCATAAGCTCAATTCTATTTGTTTCTTTAACCATTAATTCGCTAGCATCTTTTATAATAGTTTGACCATTGGCAAAACAGGCCATAACAGCAATAACCGTTAGTTCGTCAATTAGTCTTGGTATAATTGAACCAGCAATTTCTGTACCATTTAAATCACTATATTCAACATGAATATCTGCAACTTTTTCTTTATTCCAATATCGAATGTTTTCTAAGGTGATTTTACCACCCATGTTTTTGCAGACTTCAATTATTCCGTCTCTAGTAGGGTTTATGCCAACATTTTTTATTAGTAAAGATGAGCCAGGTACAATTAGTCCTGCCACTATAAAGTATGCAGCAGAAGAGATGTCTCCAGGTATATTGATATTTTGACCTATAAGTTTGGGTTCTGCTTCAATAGTAGTAGTTGAACCTTCTTGAAAAATATTTGCTCCAAAGTTTTTAAGCATTAACTCTGTATGGTTCCTTGAAAGAGTAGGTTCTGTTATCTTTGTTAGACCATCTGCATATAAGCCTGCCATCAAAATTGAGGATTTTACTTGGGCTGATGCAACGGGGGAATTATAATAAATTCCTTTTAGGGGAGAACTTCCTCTGCCTGTAATCTTCAAAGGAGGAAGACCATTGTCACCCATACTTTTTATTTTAGCAGTCATTTTTGTAAGTGGATTTATAATACGATTCATAGGGCGACTTTGAATAGAGTTATCACCAGTTATTATAGAATCATATCTTTGCCCACAGAGTATTCCCGATAATATTCTAATAGTTGTGCCACTATTGCCCACATCTATAGCTTTGTTTGGCTTGCTAAGACCGTGGAGGCCTTTTCCTTGAATGGTAACTTTTTTATCTATAGGGCAGTTTTCAATACTGACTCCCATCTGGCGAAATGCATTTATTGTTGAAATACAATCTTCACCTTGAAGAAAGTTATTAACAATAGTTGTTCCTGTAGATAAGGAACCTAGCATTATTGCACGATGTGAAATAGACTTATCTCCTGGGACTGTAATTTCACCTTTTAGTGGTTTTGTTTTAGGCATTGATATTCTCCTATCTTTCATAAACAATATAATCTTTTTCTTTTAACAATATAACAGCATTATCAAGAGCTTCTTCTTCATACAATTCAATTCTAAGTACACCGTCATAAAACTCTCTGTTGTGAATGATTCCTATGTTTTTAATATTAATATTATTATTAGCAAGTAAAGTTGCAAGTGAAGCAATTGCACCAGCCTCATCATCAATATCTACATAGATCTCATGTATTTTTTGTAAGACTCCCCTACCTTTTTCAGGTAGTTCATTTCTATAATGCCTAGCTGAAGCAAATGTATTATAAAGAAAATTGCAGTCCTTCTTATCAAGGGCATTACTTATATCATTCAAAGCATTTGTATATTGGTTTAAATAATCTCTAATAAAATCACTATTTGCTATACTTATGTTTTCCCAAACAGTAGGAGAAGAAGATGCTATTCTTGTAATATCTCGAAAGCCTCCTGCCGCAAGTTTTTTCATTAAATCACCCTTGCCATCTTGATTTTTGATTAAATTAACAAGACTTGCAGCAATAATATGTGGCAAATGACTGATTGCAGCTACGATTTTATCGTGTTCAGTATAGTCGAGTAATATAGGTATTGCATTAAGAATTTCTACTATCCTAATCATTTTACTAGTCAAGGATTCTGGAGTCATTTTAGTTGGAGTTAGAATATAGTAAGTGTTTTCGAATAACTTAGCATTAGAGTGTTTGTAGCCTGATTTTTCTGAGCCTGTCATAGGATGTCCACCTACGAAATTAGACTCTAGCTTGTATTCAATTGTTGATTCATGAATGTTTGCCTTTACACTACCAACATCTGTAATAATACAATCTGCCTTTATTATACTTTTTAGTTTTGGTAAATATTCTATATTTTTTTTAACTGGAGCACAAAGAAAAATAATATCACACTTTGAAAAATCAGCAAGTCTTGAACTTACCATAGATAAAATATTTTCATCAAGTGCAAGTTTGTTATCTTCGCTTAAGCCCTCTTCGTGTTGATATCCTATCATAGTAATATTTGAATACTTTGCTCTAATTGATTTTGCAATGGAACCACCAATAAGCCCAAAACCAATAAATCCTATGGTAATATTATCCATATTTTTAACTGCCATATTTTCACCTTAATCCTAACATATCTATAATAAAGTATTGAATAGTCATTTTTTAATTCTATATCATCAAATAATTTCTGTCAACACTGCAATACGACAACGTGGTAAAACACACATATAAGGCATTTTATTCAAACATTATTTGGAAAGCTTTAATTAAGATTGTTAAATATCAATAATAGTGTTGTAAAATTGCTGTAATTTTAGTAGAATATAAACATGGACTTTTTTAAAATGTTTTATGTTTTTAATAATAACTATAATAAGTAATTAATTGTTATTCCTAGATTATATAAATTAGTTGGGTAAATTAATATCTCACATGGTCGGAATATATTAATGCATTTAGTTACTTACTTATAAAAATATCATAATGGAGGAAATAGTATGAAAGTTTACAAATCTGACAAGATTCGAAACGTTGTAATCTTAGGTCATGGTGGTTGTGGTAAGACAACACTAGTTGAAGCTATGGCATATACAACAGGTATTATTAACCGTCAAGGTAGAGTAGAGGACAGTAATACAATAAGTGATTATGATAAAGAAGAGCAAAAACGTCTTTTCTCAATTAACACTTCCGTGGTTCCGATAATATGGGAAGATACAAAGATTAACATATTAGACACGCCTGGATATTTTGATTTTGTAGGTGAAACTCAAGAAGCAATGCATGCAGCTGATGGGGCAGTAATTATAGTTTCTGCAAAGTCTGGAGTTGAAGTTGGAACTAGAAAGGCTTGGGACCTTTGTGAAGAGTATAATATTCCAAGAATGTTTTTTGTAACAGATATGGATGATGATAATGCGAGTTTCCGCAGAACAGTTGAAGAATTAACTGAAATTTATGGTAGAAAGATAGCGCCTTTCCACATTCCTATTCGTGAAGATGGTAAGTTTGTAGGCTTTGTAAATGTTGTTAAAATGGGAGGTAGAAGATTCACAACTAAGAGCGAATATGAAGAACATCCAATTCCTGAATATGTAGAAGAGCACCTAAGTGAGAGTCGTGAGGTTTTACTTGAGGCAGTTGCTGAAACCAGTGAAGATTTAATGGAAAAGTATTTCTCTGATGAAGAATTTACTCAACAAGAGATTTCACAGGCACTTAGGAATAATGTTCATGATAGTACGATTGTACCTGTACTTATGGGTTCGGGGCTTAATGCACAAGGCTCAAATATGTTGTTACAAGCAATTGTGAAGTACTTCCCATCACCAGATCAATTAAGTATTTCTGGTAAGAATAGTGATACGGGAGAAGTTTTTGAGGCTAATTATGATGAGAATCTTCCAATGACAGCTAAAGTTTTTAAATCAATTTCCGATCCTTTTATAGGCAAGTTTTCATTTGTAAAGGTATGTTCAGGTGTTTTAAAGGCGGATTCTACTATTTACAATACAAGTTCACATGAGGATGAAAAAGTTTCTAGACTATATGTTTTACGAGGCAAGGATCAAATAGAAGTTAGTGAATTATATGCAGGAGATATAGGGGCTATTGGTAGACTTAATAAAACCAATACTGGGGACACATTAGCAAGCAAGAAGAACCCAGTTGAATATGATAGGGTAAATGTATCAACACCTTATAACTATAAGAGATTTGTAACAGTTAATAAAGGTGATGATGATAAGGTATCACAAGCCTTAGCTAAGATTTTAGAAGAAGACTTAACACTTAAGGTTGTTGTTGATTCAGAGAACAAACAAACCCTACTATATGGTATTGGTGATCAACAATTAGACGTGGTAGTTAGTAAGTTGTTCAATATGTTTAAGGTTGAAATCAAACTAATTGAACCAAGGATTCCTTACAGAGAAACTATTCGCAAGACTGTTAAGGTACAAGGTAAACACAAGAAACAATCTGGTGGACATGGCCAGTATGGAGATGTTCATATTGAATTTGGACCTTCAGGAGATTTAGAAAATCCTTATGTATTTGAAGAGAATATATTTGGTGGTGCAGTACCTAGAAACTATTTTCCAGCAGTAGAAAAAGGTATTGCAGAATCTGTAGAAGCAGGACCGTTAGCAGGGTATCCAGTTGTTGGAGTTAAGGCGAATTTAGTTGATGGTTCTTATCATCCAGTAGATTCTTCTGAGATGGCTTTTAAAATGGCTACGATTCAGGCATTTAAGAAAGGTTTTATGGATGCTCAACCTGTAATTTTAGAACCTATTGTATCATTAAAGGTTGTAGTTCCTGATAGCTATACTGGAGATGTTATGGGTGATTTGAATAAGCGCAGGGGTAGAGTTCTTGGAATGACACCAGTTGCAGGTGGCAAGCAAGAGATAGCTGCAGATGTTCCACAAGCTGAAATATATGGTTATTCTGCAGATCTTAGATCTTATACAGCAGGAGCAGGTGACTTTAGTTATGAATTTAATCGTTATGAGCAAGCACCATCCGATGTACAAGAAAAAGTTATAGCAGAAAGTAAAGAAGATTAATTTAGAATTTTTAACAATATGAATCAATAAAAGCCAAGTAGCTAATAATAATCTAATTTAAGTCTAATCCAGAAGTCAAGCTGATAGAGGATTTTAAATAGATAATTATTAGCTACTTTTTTTGAGAAATAAATATTTTTAAGATGATTCTTATTAAGATAAAAATTATATGCAGGCTTTTATAAATGCTTGAAATATTTTCAAGCTATTTAAATCAAAAGAATACAGATGCTCTGGATGCCACTGTACTCCTAATAGAAACTTTTTGCTTGGGTCATATACTGCCTCGATTATGGAATCTTTTGAAGTTGCAGCTGTTTTTAAACTTGGAGCCAAGATATTAATCGCTTGATGATGGAAGCTGTTAACTCTAATTTCTTCTTTGTTCAAAATTTGACCAAGTAGACTATCATCATTTATGTTTACAGTATGAGTAAGTACTTGATCAGCAGATTTTTGATAATGTCCAATTAAGTCTCCTTTAAACTGGGCCTTTAGATCTTGATATATAGTCCCACCAAGAAATATATTAAAGGCTTGTATACCACGGCATATTCCAAGCATTGGCTTATTTGCCTTGTAAGCAGCCTTAAAAATCACTTCTTCTAGATAATCTCTTTCGGG